>CAZBND010000011.1:1323-75671 GCA_964493415.1 uncultured Planctomycetota bacterium
GTGAAGAATCAACGCCGGGCGGGTCTTAACCAACGTATCCAGCTTGTCCCCGGGAATGGCCGCGACTTGCGAGAAGGTGCGTGCTCGGACGGTTTCCGTCCGTCTTCCGCCTCCTTCCAGCAGGAACGCCGTCTCTCCCACCACCTCGCCGGGCCTCACGTACTCGATCACCCGGCCCTCCGCCAGTATCTCGAGAACGCCTCTGGCCAATATGTAGAGCTCTTTGGCCTCCGCTCCCTCGTTGTATAGGTCTGCGCCGGCCTGTACGGAGACAAAGCGGCCTCGACGCGCTGTAGCCAGAGTTCCAAGCGAGTTGATGTTCTGCTGCTGTTGCCGCTGAAGCCTTCTCCCCCGTGCGAACGTCTCGCTGCCTACTGCCCTCCGGCATGCGTCGCCTACAGGCCTAAGGAGGCCGTACGTCCTCATGAGATGCTCGCACAGCCTGTAGAACTTCAGCGAATACTCATCGACCGTCCTTCGCATTTCCGTGAGCACCCCTCCGCGCTGTTTGAGCTGCGCGTTCTTCTTCGTCAGGCGCGCCGCCAGACTGCGCGAGATGGTCATTCCCAGCGAAGGGAGCTTCAAAATGCTCTTGTCGATGCTTCCGTGGGACAGCGGGATGCGCTCCAGCGTCGTTCGCTCGCGGGCGATCAGGGTCGCGTAGTTTCGTCTCAAAAGAGCCCCGGCCTCTCCCACAAGCTGTCCCGGCTCTTCCAGCGACTCAACCAGCACGCCTTCCCTCGACACCTGATCGAGGCTCAATGGCTCGGAGGCCTCCGGACTGACCAGAATATCAACGCGGCCCTTCCGAAGGATGCCGAGGTAGGTGGGAGCTTCCCCTTGTAGCCCTATTGCCGCATTCGCTTCAAAGGAGATTTGTTCCAGCGGGTGTTGATCGGATCCCGGCATAAACTGGGCTCGCTACTCGTCTTGGCTGCCCCTACGGTGTTCGTCCTCGGGCGCGTTGAGGAACCGCTTCACCTTGTCCACTAGTTCGTCCATGTCGAAAGGCTTGACAAGGCAGCAGTCGGCGCCGCATTCGACTATCCGTTCGACGTTGCCGTCCTCCGGGTACCCTGTGATGGCGATTATCTTCGGCCGCACCGGGGAGTGCGCGTTCTTCAGAGCCTGACATGCCTCGAAACCGTTCATGTTAGGCATGAGAAGATCCAGTATCACAACACGAGGGTTGAAAGCTCCAGCTTTCAAGCATGCTTCGTACCCGTCCTGGGCGCTTTCGATCTCAAGCTCCGGTATTTCCGCCTTCAGCGCATCGGAAACGGCCATCAGCATCGTGTTCTCATCGTCGGCTACCAGGACTCTGTTCGGCATCGCGACGCCTGGTATGTTCTCGTGCTCCGGCAAATCGTGCTCTCGCACGAACCGCCTGAATTCCTCGACGCTTACCCGGTAGTGCCCCCCGGGAGTGCGGTAGGCTTTCAACAGATCAGAGCGGATCCACTTCGCGACGGCCGCGGGCGTGACCGAAAAGTACCTGGCGATAGCTTTGGTTGTGAGATTCTTTCGCTCCTTCAGGTTCCCTGCTCCCCTCTCTAAGAGCGCCGGCTAGGCATCGGACGGTTAATGTTTTCACCACTTTAACACTTTGCGGGCTTTTGTCAAGTGTTACTCCCCCCGCGACGTTGACACTTGCCACGCGCCAGTTATCATATTAGGGGCAGGTGCTTGCCGCAACAGCCGAATCGAGACAACAAAGGCCCGCTCCAAACACAGCGCCTTGGACAAGTTGCGGGGACGGTCGTGAGCCTTCGACAGCCAACCGACGACTCGATGTTCGTTACCGGGAGCTGCTCCCTTGATGAAAAGTACATCCCTGGCCTCCTGGATAACATCGCGTGCGGTCTTGTGGTCATCGGCCAAGACCTCCGTGTCTCATACATGAATCGGTGGATCCGGGAGCAGGTAGAGGAACGCTGCTCCGAGTCGTCCCCCTTCTGCTACACTCTCTTCCGGAACCCGCCGGGGTCCCAGCCGTGCCCTGACTGTCCCGCATTGAAGACCTTCGGGGACGGCGAAGTCCACGCTGCAGAGGTCAACCCCGACGTCGACAAGCCCAATAACTGGTATCTTCTATCCACGTCGCCGATCAACGGCACGGACGGCACCGTGCTCGCGGTGGCTGAACTCGTGGTCGACGTCAGCGCCAGGAAGCGCGTTGAGCAGGAATTGAAGTCGTCCAAAGAGCTACTGAGCGAGCTTGCCGAGTATAGGCGTCGCATCCTTGAACAGGCTTGTGTAGGGGTCGCAACCGTCGACCTCGACGGAAGGATTCTATCGTGGAATCAAGGGGCGGAGAGGATGTTCGGGTACTCCGCGGCCGAAGCCATCGGTAAGAACGTCGGAAAGCTTCTCGCTCCCGAGGACGGCTACACGTGGCACGCTCCTGCAAAAGGAATCAGGGAACTCGGCCTGTGGGAGGGGGCCGTTCCTTTAAAGTCCAAGGAGAACAAGAGAGTGTGGGCGCGCTGCCACGTGAGCCTCATGCGGAACGATTCCGGGCAGCCTGTCGCGGCCATTGCAGTCCTCACCGACGTGTCTGCAGAGCAGAAAGCGAGGGAGGAGTTCATCGCTTGGGAGAATCGCCTCAAGACCATCGTTGAACATGCGCCGTTCGACATTGGTGCGGTTGACGCTGACGGCGTCGTCACTGTTTGGGGCGGTGCTACCGAGGCAAACACAGGGATTCCCAAGAGCGTCGCGGTCGGCAGCAAGCTTGCCGATTTGCTTCCCGATGACGCTCACTGCCGGCGTTTTCTTTCCGAGATCGAAGGGGTGCTCCGCAGCAGAAAAATGGCCCAATTCGAAGAACACGCGCGCCGCTCCATGGGACCCAAACGGGGCCAGGAATCCGAAGAGGTCACGTGGCTTATCCCCATCCTGGCCGACGACGGGAAAGCGCACGGATGCGTGTGGTACATGTGGGATGCGACGGAGTTCAGGAGACTCCAGCAAGAGCTGCTCCGCGCCGAAAGAATGGCCGCCCTCGGGACCCTTGCGGGGGGAGTGGCGCATGAGTGTAACAATATCATGGGCAGCATCCAGCTCTACGCGCAGTTGGCGCTGAAAAAGGCGGACCTCGACTCCTCGTCCCAGGCCTTGAATGTCGTCCTTGCGGGTGTGGACCGCGTGAAGAGAATCGTGCAAAGCCTGCTCGAATTCTCCGGCGACAGGCCTATGCGGCGGAGGTGGGTTAATCTCGCTGATGTGATGGAAAATGCCCTTGTGCTGTTCGAGCGTGAGCTCGAGCAGAAGGGCATATCGGTGGTCCGGGATTACGGAGGGGTTCCTGATGTCTTTGCTGACGCGCACAGGCTGGGTCAGGTCTTCATCAATCTGATAACCAACGCACGCGATTCCATGGTTCCGGACGGAGGTGTCCTGCGCGTGAGGACTGGTTGTCGCGGCGACTGCGTGACGATAAGTCTTTCGGACACGGGTCGAGGGATTCCCGAAGAACTGGTCGATCGCATATTTGACCCATTCTTCACTACTAAGGGTCCGTTTAGCGCGAGTTCCACGCCCGGCACAGGCCTTGGACTTTCCGCATCCTACGGGATTATCCAGGACCACGGGGGAACAATTGCCGTTGAGAGTGAGCCCAGCAGGGGGACGACCTTCACGATCTCACTTCCGACAACGCCGCCCGTGGGCGCTTCCGATTCGGAGCAGAAAGGGGAGTAAGCGTGGCGGTCACATGTCCCAACTGCGGAAAGGAGTATGATGCTACGCTGTTTCAGTTCGGGAGGAAAGTGAAATGTGATTGCGGGGCAACCGTTGACTCGCGCGCGCCTAGGACCCCATCTCCTCGCGCCCGTGCGGATGCCCAGAGGGAACACATCGGTCGTCGCAAAATGTCGGAGCTCCAGCGCATGGCGGACAGAGTGTGTGTTCTGATCCTCAACTCGGAATATCCCGACATAGACGTCCGCATCGAAATGGAAAAAGTCCGCGTGTTCTGCGAAGAGACGTTTCCGGATAGGATGGAACTCTACTCGATGATCTACGAGAGCAGGTTCCAGAGGCTATGGGAGCAGTTCAGGGGCCAGGTCTGAGCGGCTCTTAGGGAGCCCTGAAAGGCGGTCATCATGGCAGTCGGAAGGCCTTAATCGGAATCCAATCGGGCGCGGACCGCGGCCGCGAGAGTCCTGGATATTCCCTTGACCGAACCGAGTTCCTCCACCGTCGCCTGTCTCATCGCTTCGACGCTTCCGAAACGCGAGAACAGCGCCTTCTTTCGCGCAGGCCCCAGTCCCCGAACGCCGTCGAGTTCGCCGTGTTTGTATGCTTCGCTGCGCAGCTTGCGATGGTACGAAATTGCGAACCGGTGCGCCTCGTCCCGAACTCTCCGCAGGAACTTGCTTGCGCGTCCGCCCGGCTCCAACACGATGGCCGTGGCCATCCCCGGACGGAAGAAACGTTCCCCCGTCCCCCTGCGCCCTGCTCCCTTTGCGTCTCTCCCCTTGGCGATGGCCAAGAGCTCCGGCTCGTCCAATTGCAGCTCCCTCAGCACCGATTCGGCTACGCCCAGGTGCCCTTTCCCTCCGTCAATCGTGGCCAGATCCGGCAGGTCTCGATCCTCCTTGCCCCGCGTGAACCTGCGCGTGAGCACTTCCCTCAACATCGAGTAGTCGTCGATGCCGCTTACGGTCTTGACCCGGTAGTGCCTGTACCCAGCCTTCTCAGGAAGGCCGTCCTTGAACCGCACGCAGGCCCCGGTTGCATAGTCCCCCCCGATATTGGAAATGTCGAAACACTCCACGGTTCTGGGCGCGCCGGATAGGCGGAGTTCAATCCGCAACGTCTCGGCGAGGACCTCGGGGCCGGCTGACGCTATTCCGGCCTTCAGGCTCAACTCGGCATTGTTCATCGCCATCTCCACAAGCCTCAGCCCTTGTCCCCGCTTCGGCTGTCGGACGGCCACTTTCTTCCCCCGAATCTCGCTCAGCCATTCCGCCAGCACTTCCATGTCATCGATCTCCCTAGGCAGCAGCAGCTCGTCCGGCACAAATCTGTTGGAGCCGTAAAACTGGCTGAGGAATGACGAGAAGACCTCGTCCGGCGGTATTTCCGGCCTCCGGAAACCGTACGAGGCGAAGTCCTCCAGTCGGCCGTTTCTGACGAACATCACGTCGATCTGCACGTGTCCGCCCGCCTGGGCGTACCCGAACACGTCGCGGTCGATAAACCTCGCCTCCGTTATCTTCTGCCCTTCGATGGTTGTCTCGATGGCTGCGATGCGGTCGCGGAGCTTGGCTGCTTTCTCGAAGTCCATCTCCGAGGCCGCCTTGCTCATGCCCGCCTTCAGCCTTCCGATCAGTTCCTTGTTCTTTCCCCGAAGGAACATCGTCGCTTCGTTAACGAGCTCTCTGTAGGCATCTTGCTCCACGTACCCGCAGCAGGGCGCTAGGCACTGCCCGATCTGGTAGTTCAGGCACGGGCGAAGCCTTCTTCTGAAGACGGTGTCGGGGCATTTCCTCAACGGGAAGAAACTATTGATCTGGCGGAACGTCATCCTCGCCGACTTTGCCGAGGAATAGGGCCCGAAGTACAACGCATCGTCCCTTTCAAAGCGCCTGACTATCTCCAGCCGCGGAAACGGCTTGGAGAGATCGAACTTCAGGCACACGAAGTTCTTGTCATCCTTGAGGTTGATGTTGTAGCGCGGCTTGAACTGCTTTATCAGGTTGTTTTCGAGAATAAGGGCTTCTTTCTCAGTTTCGGTCAGCACGAAATCTACCTTACGCACTTCACGTCGCAACAGCCCGACGAGCGGGCGGTCATCCCCGGAATCGCGGAAATACGAAAGCGCCCTGCTGCGGAGGTTCACCGCCTTGCCCACGTAGATGACTTTGCCGCGCGAGTCCTTCATGAGGTACACGCCGGTTTTCGTGGGAAGCGTCTTGACCGACGGGACCGGGTCGCTTGGTGTGCTGGTGCTCATATCCCGATTCTAAGGCTCCAGGGAACCTACGTTCAAGGGCGCGAATCCCATCTCCCCCCTTCGATTCTTTCAGGCTGCGTCGGGCGGCTCCCCGCGCTTGACGATTCTGACGCCATCGGGTAATCTATTTCTTTGGTGTTTGTCGCTCTCTTGCCGTTGGATGCAGCTCTTGGAAGATCAATCAACGGTTTTTTTGCTGCTTCCCGCCTTCAACGAGAGAGACGCCCTCCCGTCTTTGATTCGCTCCGCCGAGACAGTCATGGGGACGCTGCCCGTCAGAAGCGAGATCGTCGTGGTTGACGATGGGAGCACCGACGGTACCGCCGAGGCGGCTTCGACGGCGGGCGGTTCCGTCAAGGTAGAGGTGATAAGGCACGAACGCAACATGGGTCTGGGAGCCGCCCTCCGCACCGGTTTTGCCCACATACTCCCCAGCTCGAATCCCGACGATGTAATCGTGATCATGGATGCCGACGGAACTCATGACCCAAAGATTGCGCCGTCCATGCTGAAGGCGATCTCCCAGGGCTACGATGTCGCCATAGCGTCACGCTTCGCCCCCGGCGGGACGGTTGCCGGCGTGTCGCCTCTGCGGAGGCTTCTCAGCCGCATCGCGGCTTTTACAGGCAAAGCGCTTGCGGGAATACCGGGCGTCCGTGACTATTCGTCCGGATACCGCGCCTACCGCGCCGCGACATTGAAGAAGGCATGGAGGAGAGCAGGGGGGAATCTCCCCAGCACCGCATCCTTCGCCGCCACGACTGAGATTCTCCTCAAGCTCGGGGCCGTCGGCGCAAAGGTGACCGAGGTTCCGCTTCAGCTTCGGTACGACCTAAAGCAAGGCGCTTCAAAGATGAAGCTCGTCCGAACCTGCTTGGCCTATCTGGGCATCTACATGACCAACACGAGGTTCTCCAGGTGAAGAGTTACCTTCGGGCTCTGAAGTACCTCTGGCCATACAAGTGGCTCGTCGTCGTCGGCGGCCTCCTCTCGCTTGTGGCGAGTGTTTTGGAGGTCGCCACTATGGGCTCTGTTTTGCCGTTTTTGAAGGCTCTCAGCAACCCGGAAGGCTTCTCGTCGTGGCTCGAGGCGGCCGCACGGCGGGTGACATTCGTTGAAGGCCCAATCTTGCGGCTTCAAGAGATAGTGGAAAGCGACTTGCCCGGGGCGCTTGCCGTAATCGTCCTGGGCGCTGGTGCGCTCACGCTGCTGAAGAATCTCTTCGATTTCGTTGGTCGTTTCGCCGTGCATTACACGGCTCAAAGGGCCGTCCTTGATATGAGGAGCCGGCTTTACGACAAGGTGGTCCGCCTGCCGCTAAGGTTCTTTACCGAATCGTCCATCGGGGACCTGCTTTCCAGGTTCACAAACGACTTCCAGACCCTGATCAGAGGATTCACCGTATCTTTTGTCAGGTTCGTGAGGGAGCCCACTGCCATGCTCGGAGCGTTCGCGGCGGCGGTACTATTGGATTGGAGGTTCTCGCAACTAAAGCTCACTCTTATGGCTCTGATCGCGGTTCCGCTGGCCGCATGGTCGATAAGAAGGCTCACGCGAAGAATACGCAGGAGTTCCGCTCGCGCTCTCGAGACCAGAGCCCACATCGTCGGAATGCTCGAGGATACCATATCAGGCATCAAGGTCGTGAAGGTGTCGCAGATGGAGCAGGGCGAGTCCACGAGGCTGCGAGCCCTTCAAAAGAGGCTCATGAGAGAGGTGGCCAAGGTCATCGCCGCGGAGAATGCCCTCGGGCCCGTGGTCGAAGTCATAGGAATCGCCTCGCTTGTCGTTCTTTTCTTTGCGGCGACCAAGTTCGTACCCAACATCGTAGCTCTCCTCAAGGAAGGTGTCCTCTTTGCGATGGGCTTGCTCTACTACAACGCGTATTCTTCCGCGAAGAAGCTTATGAGCGGGGTCGGCGTCTTTCCCGCCGCAGATGCGGGAGCAGCGCGCGTCTTCGAGTTCATGGACGCCGTTCCTGAATCCCCGGATGTTCCCGGTGCCCTCGATGCCCCTCCGCTCCAGAACGAGATATGTTTCGATTCCGTCTCTTTCAGCTACGATGAGGGATCTCCGAGGGTGATCCGTGATGTCTCATTCTGCGCGAAAAAGGGCGAGGTCATCGCCATCGTGGGCGGCAGCGGCGCAGGTAAGACTTCCCTCGTGAACCTCATCCCGCGCTTCTATATTCCATCAGGCGGGCGGATAACCATCGACGGCGTGGACATAGGCCGAGTGACAGCCTCCTCGCTTCGCAGGCAAATCGGCATCGTGACCCAGGAGACAATCCTTTTCGACGACACCGTGTTCAACAACATCGCATACGGTTTGCGCAACGCGCGAGAGGAAGAGGTCACGCGGGCGGCGAAGATGGCAAATGCGCATGAGTTCATCATGAAGCTCCCTGACCGATACCAGACAAGGCTCTCCGGCGGCCTCCAGACCCTCTCCGGCGGTGAGCAGCAACGGATCGCTCTCGCTCGTGCCGTGGTTCGCGAGCCGGCCATACTGATACTGGACGAGGCCACCTCCGCCCTCGATGCCGAAAGCGAGGCGCTCATACAAAAGGCTCTCGCCAACATAGTCCGCAACAGGGTGACATTCATCATCGCGCACAGGCTTTCGACCATAGAGCTTGCGGATAAGGTCGTCGTCTTACACAAAGGCGGGGTCGAGTCGATAGGGACGCACGAGGAGTTGGTTCGCAGCAGCCCGGTCTACCGCAACCTGTACTCGCGGGACTTCGAGGATCAGGAGCCGCCTTCGGGAGTCGGCGATTCGCCGGGAGGGGCCGCTTGAAGATCAGGGCGGTCGCTGTTATACCTACCAGATATGACTCGACTCGGCTCCCGGGGAAGCCGCTTTTGGATCGAACCGGGAAGCCGCTCATTCAGCACGTTTGGGAAAAGGTTCGCGCGGCCTCGGCGCTCGACGAAGTGATAGTGGCCACCGACGATCGTAGGATATTCGATGCAGTGCAGGCCTTCGGCGGCAATGCGCTCATGACCTCTCCAAAGCACAGTTGCGGAACCGAAAGGGTCGCGGAGGCCGTCTCTCATCTGCGTGCCGACATCGTCGTCAACGTCCAAGGGGACGAACCCGAAACGGAGCCAGGCGAGCTCGATGCTCTCGTGCAAACCCTTGCCGAGGACCCCTCGGCCGATATGGCCACTCTTGCATTCTCGTCTGCCGACCCCGCATCGTACGCTAATCCGAACGCCGTCAAGGTTGTCCTTGACAGGCGAGGCTTTGCTTTGTACTTTTCCAGGTCCGGCCTCCCAGGGACCAGGACAGGCTTTCCCGATGGCGAATTCCTCGTCCACCGGGGCATCTACGCTTACACGCTTGGGGCACTTCTTCGCTTTGTGCGGCTCCCTCGGTCGCATCTGGAGACTCGCGAGGAACTGGAACAATTGCGGGCGCTGGAGCACGGCCTTTGCATAAAGGTGGTGCTGACCGAGAATCCCGGCCTTGGCGTAGACACACCTGAGGACTACGAACGCTTCGTCGCGAAAATGGAGCGACTTCGGACATGACAAAGTTCATCTTCATAACAGGAGGCGTGGTCTCATCCCTGGGCAAAGGCGTCGCATCCGCTTCCATCGGTAGGCTGCTGGAAAGCAGGGGTTTCAAAATACGTCTCCTCAAACTGGACCCATACGTCAACGTCGACCCCGGCACCATGAGCCCCTTCCAGCACGGCGAGGTCTACGTGACGGACGACGGGGCCGAGACCGACCTCGACATCGGTCACTACGAGCGATTCACGGACGCCGTCGTCGATAAGGACTGCAACTTCACGACCGGGATGATCTACTACTCCGTCATAAGTAAAGAGAGGAGGGGAGATTACCTGGGCGGGACCGTTCAGGTCGTTCCCCACATAACCGACGAGATCAAAAGCTGCGTTACGAACCTTGCCAAGGACGATATCGACGTCGTCATAACCGAGGTCGGCGGTACTGTCGGAGACATCGAGGGCCTTCCTTTCCTCGAAGCGCTAAGGCAGCTGGGGCAGGACGTCGGTCGTCAGAATCGGCTTTACATTCACTTGACGCTCATAGTTCACATGACTTCCGCAGGTGAAGTGAAGACCAAGCCGACCCAGCACAGCGTGGGGAGGCTTCGGGAAATCGGAATCCAGCCTGATATCCTCATCTGCCGGACTGAAAAGCCGCTTCCACACGAGGCCAGGGACAAGATAGCTCTATTCTGCAACGTCAATCAGGAAGCCGTTATCGAAGGCACGGACTTCAAGTACAGCGTCTACGAGGTGCCCGTGGCTTTCGCAAAGCAGGGGCTCGACGACCTGATCATCACCACCCTCGGACTGGAGCCCAAGCAGCGTGACATGCGCCAATGGAACGAAATGCTGGAGACCATTCGCAACCCGGAAAGCACGGTCGAAATCGCCGTTATCGGCAAGTACATTCAGTTGCCGGATGCCTACAAGTCCATCTACGAGGCGCTCGACCATGCAGGCATCGCAAATAGGGCTAGGGTCATCGTCAGAAGGGCGGAAGCCGAAGAGCTCCAGCGGAGTGCGCCTTCGGAGATCCTGCGCGGGGTTCAGGGCATACTCGTGCCCGGCGGATTCGGGTACAGGGGAATAGAGGGCAAGGTCGCTGCGGTTAGGTACGCCCGCGAGAACGGCATACCGTTATTTGGCATTTGCCTGGGATTGCACTGCGCCTCGATAGACCTCGCCCGACACGTCTGCGGCCTCGAGGACGCCAACTCGACGGAGTTCGATCCCGATACGCCGCACCCCGTAATATGCCATCTCCCCGAGCAGCGCACCATGAAGCAGAAGGGCGGAACGATGCGGCTGGGCGCTTATCCATGCGTCCTGAAGCCCGGCACCAAAGCGCGCGCAGCTTACGGGACGGAGAGAATCTCCGAGCGCCACAGGCACAGGCTCGAATTCAACAACGATTACCGGGAGCTGTTCGAGCGCCACGGGGCTGTCTTTTCCGGCCTTTCACCAGACGGAGAGCTTGCGGAGATCATGGAGTTGAAGGACCACCCCTGGTTTGTGACGGTCCAGTATCACCCGGAATTCAGGTCAAAGCCTGTGAGCGCGCATCCGCTGTTCAGAGACTTCGTGGCGGCGGCCATGCGCACACCCGGGAGGGAATAGATGCCTGACCAGGAAAGCCTCGGCAGCCAGGAGAAAAGAGTTGATGAGGAGTGGAAACAGCGTGCGCGGGCCGAGAAACAAGCTGCTGCCGGCCGCCAAGGCCAAGCTCCCCCCGGGCCTCCGCCGCGTCCCACTTTCAGCATGCTCGTAACCGGAATCGCCTCAGACGCACTGATCAGCCTTGGCGTTGTCGAGAACCCGCTGACCGGCAAGAAAGAGCGCAACCTTGGACTTGCCCGGCACTTCATAGATCTCCTTCAGTTGCTTGAGGAGAAAACCGGCGGAAACCTCGATATCGGCGAGAAGCGCATGCTTGAATCAGTTCTATACGATCTCAGGATGAAGTTCGTTTCAGCCGCATCCGAAAAGGGAAGCGAAAAGGCGCGCGAGGACGGGTAGCGTCCAATTTCCCTTGGATACGGCGCGTGCGATGGCGCTCTCATGTCTTGAGCCTTGATCCATGGAAGAAACACGGCTGACGTTCGGCGAGCATCTGGAAGAGCTTAGGAGCCGCCTGATAAAGGCGCTCCTGGCCGTGGTTGTCGCTTTCCTTTTCTCGATATTCTTCCTGGGCAAATATGTCGTCGAGTTCGCGGGAGCGCCGCTTGTCCATGCCCTCGAAGTGAGACGCGAAGCGGCCCAGGAGCGAGAAGCCGCACTTGATTTCAAAGGTTTTCAGAAAGAGCTCAGGGCAATGAACCTGTTGGATGAGGGGGCCTACGACGAGTTACTTGAAAGATCAGCTCAAGCCCGCAAAGGCCGCATCTCTCTTGATGAGTTTGCCGCTCGCCTTCAGCAGGATGGGACTGTTTCGCAGAAGGCGAAGGATGCCGTCTCTCTCGCTATTGCCAGGCTGAGCGCAAGGCGCCTCTCCGCAGAGGAGTTGCTGGAGGAAATTGAAACCAACGAATCAGTATCCGTGCGCGTTCTGGAACTCCTGCGGAAGCTCGTCCAGACCTCGACGCCTCCCCCTTTCCAGATCACTTCCCCCACTGAGGGATTCATCACCTATATGAAGGTTTGCCTCGTGGCTGCCGTCTTCATTTCCTCACCCTTCATCATATACCAGATATGGAAGTTCGTCGCCTCCGGTCTCTACCCTCACGAGCGCAGGTATGTCAAAGCATTCGGTCCGGCCAGTGCCGCACTATTCATAGCGGGCAGCTGTTTCTTTTACTTCCTCGTGTCGCGCTACGGCCTCGTGTTCCTCTTCAAGATCGGGCCGTCTGACATGATCGACCCGCGTATGAAAATCAACGAGTACATCACCTTCTTTCTGGCCATGTCTCTGGTGATGGGAGGGATGTTCCAATTGCCTCTTGTGATTGTCTTCCTCGCCAAGGCCGGAATCGTCGAACCCGACGAAATCGCTCGACAGCGGCGCGTCGCCTACTTGATTGCGTTCATCCTCGCCGCCTTTCTCACCCCGCCGGACGTTGTCACCCAGCTATTCCTCGCGTTCCCGATGATCATCCTGTTCGAGGCGGGACTGTACGTGGCCAGGAAATGGACCTGAGGCGCGACGCGCCCTACTCCGAATAGGAAGGGATCAACTCAGCCTGGAGCTTGAGGCCTGAAGGGGGCTTGGGTCGTCCGGCCTCCTCCCATGCCGTCAGCCACATGCAAGCGACGTTGTGGGCGGCGATATTCATCTGCTGGTAGGCTACAGTGCCCGTCAACTTCTCAAACCGCTCGTAATATGCTTCATCGTAATCGTCCCTGCCTCTGCTCGCCAGACTGTCCGCCCGCAGTATGTTGTCGATCCAAACGTACGCGTCAGGGAGTATGCTGAACACGAAGCCGGCCGACTGTGCCATCTCGGGTTTGACCTTCGCCGCAGCGGGCGCAAGCTCCTTGTGCGCCAGCACCCTCTTGGCAAGCTCCGTGTCGAACCTGGCGTGAATCCCGTAGTTCCCTGTGTACTGCCCGTTGTAGTTGTAGGTCAAGTGCAAAGGAACGTGTGAATCCGCCAGGTAGTGCGAGAGATTGGCCGCCGCAAGCATTGCCTCTTCCCAGTCGCCCGCCTTCATCGCAGACACAGTCTTCAGGAAGTACTCTTCTATCCTCCAAGGCAGCGTCCCCCAAGCCTTCAGCGTGGCCTCTCCATACTTGTCCGCCGCCTCGCGGTAAGAATGCGGCACGGCTGAGAACGGGAACCGCCCGTACAGATCTATGTCGATAAAGTGGCCGTACCTCTCCGTGCGCTTTTCGGGAGGCAGCTCTTTTTCCTCGTTCGCGCGGATATCCGGATCGAGGGAGTGGTAGGCCAGGAAGTCCTCGTTCGCCGCGAACAACTTTCCCAGCTCTTCTGGGAGCGCATCGCACGACGCCCGAGTTATGGCCATGTGCGCCGCGTCGCCCCACGGGAAGCCCGTTCCCGATGACAGTAGCACGAGCGCACCGAGCGCTCCCAAAAGCTGCCCTAAGCGCTTCCTCTTCACCTTTTCCTCCTCCACATTAGTGCTCGAATCAATTCTCGCACCCACCGAGCGCGCTGTCAACGCTTGCCGCACGGTCCCTGCGAGTTATAATGACTGGTTGAGTCGCTTTGGAGCAGCGGATGGATACGACGTCGAAGAAGCTTGCCGAAGACATAAATCGCCTCAAGACGGCCCGCAGGGCTCTGATTGTGGCTCACAACTACCAGCGCCCCGAAGTCCAGGATGTAGCCGATTTCACTGGTGACTCGCTGGAGCTCTCCCGCATCGCCGCCCAGACCGATGCCGAGGTCATCGTCTTTTGCGGGGTCAACTTCATGGCTGAGACGGCCAAGATCCTCTCCCCCGCTAAAACCGTCATTGTGCCGGACCCCAACGCCGGCTGCCCCCTTGCCAACATGGTGACACCCCGCCAGCTTCAGGAGGTCAAGGACCGCCATCCGGGCGCTGTCGTTGTCTGCTATGTGAATTCATCCGCCGAGACCAAGGCTCTGTCGGATATCTGCTGCACTTCGGCCAATGCCGTTCAGGTGGTGAAATCCATCGATAGGGACAGCGAAATAATATTCGTCCCCGATAAGAGTCTTGGCGACTACGTCTCGCGGCGGTCAGGGCGGGAATTGATCCTGTGGAACGGGTATTGTCCCACCCATCATAGAATCCTTCCCGAGGACATCGAGGCGCGCAGGCGCGAGCACCCCGAAGCCGTTGTCATCGTTCATCCCGAATGTCTGCGACCAGTGGTGGATATGGCCGATCATGTCGCCAGCACATCCGGGATCGTCCGGTTGGCGAAGGAGCTCGATGCATGTGAGTTCATCATCGGCACCGAGATCGGCATTCTCCACAGGCTGAAGAAGGAAGCGCCTGGAAAGGAATTCTACGCCGCATCGAGGCTGGCGGATTGCCCCAACATGAAGCTCAATGACCTCCCGAAGATATTGTGGGCGCTGGAGGACATGACCAACAAGGTCGAACTTGCCGCAGACTTGATAGAACGCGCCCGCGCGCCTATAGAGAAGATGGTGGCTATCGGGTAGGCGCACCCGCGAGGAACGACGCGGCCTCCTGTCGTTCCTCCTCCGACAGCACCAGCCACTCGTGCTCGACCTCCCTTTCCAGTTCCAGTGCCTTAGCCAACTCTTCCGCCGCTCTTTCTAACTCGCTCGTTTGCCTCAGGCTTCTCCCCAGGTTCAGCCGGTACCTCGGGTTCGTCGGATAGCGTTCCACTGCTTGGGCCCACGCATCCACAGCGTCCTTCCACCGCGAGGGGATCGCCTGGGCACCCACGACATAGAGCCTCGCCAGGGCCGCGTAGTGGGAAGCCGAGTTGGGATCCAGGCGGATGGCCTGTCTGTATGCTTCGACCGCCAGATTGAACGTTACACGTTGTCCAAAGGACTCCTCGCCTCGCTGATACAAAAGCGAGTAAGCCGCTCCGAGCCTCACATATGCACCATCGTGATTGGGCAGGTGGTCGATTGCCTTTTGCAGATAATAGACCGTTTCGTGAGTCGCACGCCGCCCTCTTTCATTCGGCTGAGCGGCTTCTTGGAAGCGCGTGGCCGCGACCTCGAGCCTCCTGCCGGCGACCAGCGACCTGAACTCGAACGATCCAATTAGCCCCGCCGTCACACACGCCGATGCCACAATCGCGATTCGCGCTCCTCTGGAGAGCCTTCTCGCCTCTCTTCGTGATCCTGCGCCGCCTCCGAGCAGGAACGCTGCGGCCGCCGCAGCCCACGCCGGCATGGCAACTCCCGGCACATAGGCGTTAAGGTCCACACTGGAGTGGACGAGATACGCGACGATTGCTATCCCCAGTCCTATCCTCAGCGGTCCGGCATGCTCCAGCGCCGCCCAGAGCACATACGCGACCGGGAGCCACAGCACCAGGAAGGGCAAGACGTCGGTCCTTGCCCCCACCGTCACTCCCAATGCCAGGATTGCCAGCGTCGCGACCGAGGCATTCCGGGGGAAACTGCATATGGTTCCATCTTCACCTCTCGACCGGAGGGCGGCCAAAGCCGCAATCCATATCCCCACAAAGCCCGCAAGCCCGACGATCCCCGCATCAGCCCATATCTGGAGGTAATCGTTGTGAGCGCTCAATGTCTCGTGAGCCCTCGCCAGTTTGACCGAAGGATAGATCGAGCCGAATGACTCCAGGCCATTACCGACGATTGGAGACCGTGTTATCAACCCCCACGCGCCGCGCCAGTAGTCCAGGCGCACCAGGAATGACTTCATGAAGTCGTACGCTCGATGCATCCCGCCCGCCCCTAGAAACGCCGCTGCAACCAACGCCGGCACTACAACGCCAATCCCGGCGCAGAGCCACGCTCTCACCGCCTTGGGCGCCTTACCCCATAGCAAGACCGGCGCGAATATCGCAGCGGCGATGAGCGCTGAAAGCCACGCCCCCTTCGACTTGCTCAACAAAAGCGCCGCGAGCACCCCCAATGTCACGACCAGGCAAAAGACAAATGCAGTTCTGCTCCGCCGCTTGATTGCATGCCAAAGGGCGCAAGCGGACAGCGGGAGTCCGAGCAACATCAGCCCGCCGAGCGAGTTCGGCGTTATAAAGGTACCGAAAGCACGCCGCGTCAGTAGCGCGCGCCGCTCGAACGCCTGGCTCAGGGCCTCCGGAAACTGCTGCCCCAGTTCAGGCCGTGAAGAAATCAGCTCTCGCAGCGTGGGCAGACCCACGTAGTACTGATGCACAGAGTATGCGGCTACGACAAAAACCGTTCCCCCCAGCCCGGCGACCAGAAATCGCCGCATGCGGCTCTCGCCCGCCAGCGCCACCAATAACAGCAGCATCACCGCTTGGCCAAGCCACTGCGCCCCCGTCAGGTATGCGCTCAGCTTGTGTTCGGCCCTCAGCATCGCCACGATGACTGCGAGCGAAAAGGCCGCCGCCGCTATCGACAGCCCTGTCGGAAGGCGACGCAGTTCTCCTCCTGCGGCGGCATAGACCGCCCCAACGACTATCCCGCCGCAAAGGAGTAGCAAGGAAACTTGTGCCGTGCCGAATCGGGTCAAGACCCCGGCCGTAAACGATGGAAGGAAGACCGACGAGTAGATCAGGACAAGCGCGAAATCCCTCAGGCCCGCAAGCGGTCTGCTTATCGACATCTCACTCAAGCGACCTTCTTTCTTCCCGCAATCTCGAGCAGCACGATCACGGCCACTATGGTCGCCGCCTGGATTCCCACCACGACGGCGCCCCAAAGAGGCAGCGCGGGCAAGAGTATCGCCGCCAGCCCGATCGCCAGGCTTGTCAAGTATATAGTCAGCACGGCCTGGCGTCGCGTCATCCCCAAGGCGACCAATCGATGCGAAAAGTGGTTCGTGTCGCCTTGGAAAAGAGGAGTCCCGTTCCTCAGCCTGATTATCATCACAGACGCCGTGTCGTAGATCGGAACGCCGAGGATGAGAACCGGCATGACCACCGAAAAGGCCCCCCGCCCCTCGTGGTACTGGTAGTAGCTTGCAACCGTCGTAAGCGAGGCCATCATGAATCCCACAAACAGGCTTCCCGTGTCCCCCATGAACACCGATGCCGGCGGGAAATTGAAAATCAGGAAGGCCAACAGCGCGCCCATCAGCGCGAGAGCAAGAGACGCTACGAATATCTGATGTGTCTGCATGGCCACCGCGAGCAACAATGCTCCCGCAATAATTGCCACGCCTGCGGACAGGCCATCCATGTTGTCCAGAAGGTTGAACGCGTTGGTGATCGCGACAACCCAGACCACCGTGACCGCAATCGAGATGGCTTCGTTGGCGATAAAGATTGTGAGCTTTACGCCTGACAGGACCAGGATCAAGGCCGCGAGGATTTCTACCCCGAACTTCACCCGGTACGATATGCTCTTGATGTCGTCCGCGAGACCAAGAGCCGCCACCATCAGACCTCCGGCGAAGATGGCCACGAGCATCTTCGACCGGCCCAGCGCCCCTTCCGCATGCTCCTCGATCATGCGCCTTACGCTGTCGGGGAGCCACCCGGCGGCGTGTGTCTCAACCGCCCACACACCCCCTAGGCCAATCCCCACGGTCAACACGCAAGCCAGCAGCACCGCGATCCCCCCGCCGTACGGGGTCGGTTCGGTGTGGATTTTTCTCTCTCCGGGAACATCCACCATACCGACTGCGGTCGCCAGTCGTTTTGCCAAAGGCATAATCATCAAGCAGATTACGAAGGCCAGGCCCAGTACCGCAGGCCCGATTATGTGCATCTACGACCCCCCTCGGCGCCACTCAAGCCTTCTGAGAGCGCCCTTCCTTGACTGCATACTCCCGCTGCTGTATCATTTCACATTGCGCCGAAAGCGCTGCAATCACCCGTGCCGAGATGGCGGAATTGGCAGACGCGCTAGGTTGAGGGCCTAGTGAGCGGTATCGCTCATGCGGGTTCGAGTCCCGCTCTCGGCACACGGCACTCGGCCAGGGAAAACCACGGACGCGCTTCTCAATTGCACAGCTTCCCATAGGCCAACCGTGAACCTGTCGTTTAAGGCCACCAAGAGGTAAACACGGCTCTGCCGCCGTTCCAGAAGCCTATCCGTCGTCGGCCTTTTTGTCAAGGTGCGCGAGTGCGTACGACCGTTTCCGCCGCAGGCGTCTCGCCCCTCCTTGAACGTTCTCGGCTTCGCGGTTAGAATCCAGACCTCACTCGAGGACGACTTCCGATGGCAATCGTTGCGGTCCTGCCCACCTACAACGAGCGTGATAACATTTCCGACTTGATCAAGCGGATACTCACCCTGAGGGATGACATGGAGGTGCTCGTCATTGACGACAGCTCCCCGGACGGGACGGCAGGTTTAGTTCTCGATCTGGCGGGAAAAGACCCACGCGTGCACCTGGTAGTCAGGAATGGCCCGAGGGGCCGAGGATACGCGGGTGCCGAGGGGTTCCGCTTAGCTGTCGAAATGGGCTACGACCTGATCGTCGAAATGGACGCCGACTGGTCCCATGACCCCTGCTTCATTCCCGCGATGATCGCCGCATCCCGCGATTGCGATCTGGTCATAGGTTCCCGCTTCGTCAGCGGAGGGAGGCAGAAGGGGCGAAGCTTCTCTCGTATCGCGATAAGCGCGCTCGCCAATCTCTACCTCCGTGCCGCCCTGGGATTCTGGTCCGTCAAGGACTGCACCTCGGGATTCCGTTGTTTCAGGAGGGAGTTGTTGGAGGTCGTCGAGCCCTCAACCCTGCGCTCCCGGGGGCCCTCTATCGTCGGCGAGGTGCTATTTAGATGTAAGGGCGCGAGGATCAAGGAAGTCCCCATTACTTTTTACGACCGCAAGCATGGCCGCAGCAAATTCAACTTCCGCGCCGTGGCCTCCAACCTGATCATGGCCCCCAGGGTGAGGCTCGCGTCCCTCTTTCGGCCAAGGCCACACTTTCGAAAAGGGCAAGGATGAGCCGCCGCCGATCTGCGAAAGCGGCCCAATCGGCTCCCTTTTGCAGCATCTCCTCTTGTGATATCTTTTGACCGTGTTTGCCGGAGCGATTACAATCCTTACCTTAAGCGGGATTCCCTGTCGGCTTCCTGACGGGCGGCGTCCAGCGCTCGAAGCGGAGGAGTATATTGCTCGACATTGCATTTGTGCGCGACAACCCGGAACTCGCGAAGCGCGCGGTTAAGCTCAAAGGCGAAAAGGTTGACATCGACAACCTGCTCGAACTTGACGAGCAGCACCGCCAGATCACCACCGACGTGCAGAAACTCCGCGAGGAGCGAAACGCCAAATCGAAAGAGGTCGGTGAACTCCGGAAGCAGAAGCGCGACGCTTCACGGCTAATCGATGCTGTTCGAAAAATCAACGACAAGATTAAGGGGCTCGAAGCGGAACTCGAGATCCTGAGGCGACAGATAGAAGACCTCATGATGTGGGTGCCCAACATTCCCTCCGACGAAGTCCAGCCCGGGTTCGGCGACGACAACGCCGTGGAGATCAGCCGCTGGGGTGACAGGAGAGAGTTCGCATTCGAGGCGAAGGCCCATTGGGACTTGGGCAAGTACCTCGGCATACTGGATTTCGAGACCGCCGCCAAGCTGGCCGGCAGCTTCTTCGCTCTTTTCATCGGGCAGGGGGCTCTCCTCGAGCGGGCCCTGTTTAACTTCATGCTGGACCTGCACACGACAAAGCACGGGTTCAAGGAGGTGTGCCCGCCTTTCATCGTCAACCGGGATGTGATGGCGGGAACCGGGCAGCTCCCGAAACTCGAAGACGACATGTACCACATGCCTCGCGACGATTTCTTCCTCATCCCCACCGCCGAAGTGCCTCTCATAAACATCTACCGCGACGTCGTCCTTTCCGAGGACGACCTTCCTATCTATCTCACGGCCTATTCGCCTTGCTTCCGGCGCGAGGCCGGCTCCTATGGCAAGGACACCAGGGGGTTGCTTCGAATACACCAGTTCGACAAGGTCGAGATGGTGAAGTTCGTCACGCCCGAGACGGGGCGCGACGAGCTCGAAACGCTTCTGGCCAATGCCGAGGATGTCCTTCGGCTCCTTGGTTTGGAATATCGGGTAATGCGCCTGCCGGCGGGGGACCTGAGCTTCGCCGCCGCGTTGTGCTACGATATCGAAGTCTGGGCTCCCGGCGTGAAGAAATACCTCGAGGTCTCTTCGTGCAGCACCACCACCGACTTCCAGGCTCGCCGCTCCAACATCAGGTACCGGACGAAAAAGGGCAAAATGCGCTACGTGCACACGCTGAACGGTTCCGGCGTGGCGTTGCCCAGAGTCGTCGTGGCCATATTGGAGACCTTCCAGAACGCCGACGGCACCGTCACCGTGCCGGAGGTGCTCGTCCCGTACATGCACGGCAGGCAAAAGATCACTCCGGAGATCTGACGCGTGCGCTGCCCCAAGTGTCGAGGGTCGATGGTGGAACAGCGCGGCAGTCACCACAAGCAACGCAAGTGGGTGTGCAGGCGCTGTGGGAAGGTGCGCATGCAACCCGTCCGCAAGCCCAGGAAGCGAAGTGAAACTCTACGCTAGCGTCGCGGCGATGTCGTTCTTGGTCGCGCTCTCCGGTGCGATGATGCCCGGACCGATGATGCTCGTGACTGTCACCGCCTCAAGAAAACACGGCCTGCGTGCCGGGCCTCTGATCTCCACCGCACACGCCGTTCTGGAGCTTGCCATGGTTCTCATTCTCTTCGCGGGGGCCAGGCATCTCCTGACGCATCAGAGATTTGTCGGCGGCCTGGGGATTCTGGGCGCTATGGTGCTGGTCTGGATGGGAATAGCCGCGATCGCCTACGCGCGCTCTGCGACCGCCGAGGGCGCTCTCGAACGGCCGCTGCCCAAGTTCATCTCGAACCCCGTGATCGCAGGGGTCGCTACTACCGCCGGCAATCCGCAGTGGTGGATCTGGTGGCCCACCGTCGGCTTCTCCTACCTGGCCATGGCGAGCGAGTCCGGCGTCGCCGCCGTCATACCCTTCTACCTGGGACACATCTCCGGCG
Organism: uncultured Planctomycetota bacterium; assembly: GCA_964493415.1. Classification (GTDB taxonomy): domain Bacteria; phylum Planctomycetota; class DG-23; order CAZBND01; family CAZBND01; genus CAZBND01. The sequence goes on from CAZBND010000011.1 coordinate 22,358, forward strand.
ACTATGTCGTCTATACCGCCATCTCAGCGGCCGTCACCGGCGGGCGCCGCTTCCTTAAGGACGTGCACTTCCGTTTCGCAATCACCGCCTGCGGCGTGTTTCTGATCGCTATTGCGGGCGTGTTCGCGGTCATGGGAATTACCAGACTCTTGTGAGCGACGGATGGATTGGAGCTGGCTTTTCTTCGCGGCCTTGGCGCTTTTTCTCGCCGTCTACGTCCTTTACGAGGTGCTCACGAGGCGACTCAATCGCGCCGGATCCCCGCAGGCGCTCTTGGTCTCGGCGTATCGCAAGTCGTTCGAAAGGGCCGAGCGCCGGCGCAAGGCAAAGCGGAAGAGTCTCCTAAGGCAGTCCCACGTCCTGGAGGACATCCTACGAGCCCAGCCCGAAGCGACCGCGGTTCGCGAGAGCCTGATTAAGCTTTACCTCGCCGAGGCGATGGTCGATCCGCTTAAAAAGCACGCGCTGGAAATGCTCCGCCACGATCCGCGGAACGACCTCGCATTCTCGACCTCGGTTGCGCTGGCCAGTGAGGATGATTTCTTCGCCGACGCCCGTGAGGTTTTCAAAGCCGCCATTAACCGGTCCCCCAATGATCTCGCACTCGTCCGGCGTTACGCCAATTTCCTGCTGGGAAGGCTTGCCCGTGCGCTGCCCGCTGAGCGTGAATCCATCATGCTGGAGGCTGAATCGCTGATTGCACGCCTGCTCCAGTCTTCACCTGAAGCGACCGAGGTTCTCTGGTCGCACGCGATGCTCTTGCGGCACCAGGGGCGACGCGAAGAAGCTGCCGCCGAATTGTCCAAGGTCGCCTCGCCGCAGCCATCCGTTCTTCTTCAGCTTGGCGACGTCCTTGCTGAGCTGGGGAAGAGGGCGGAAGCTTCTGAAGCCTATCGACGCGCCGTCGAAGCGGAGGCCAAGTCGCTGAACAGGGTAGGGCCCGTTTCGCACGTTGCGCACTGCAAGCTAGGATCGCTGGAACTCCGCAGCGGGGACGTGGATGCCGCCGCCAAGCACCTGCGCGAGGCTATCCCTACGGTCCCCGTCGTCTCGTTCTGGCGGGATGGATTGGATCTGGAGCTTGCCGAAGAGCTTCTCGACCGGGAAACCGCGCTCGACGTCGTCAGAGAATACGTCAGCGTCGCGCTGGCGTACAAACCCGACGACGAAAGGGCTGCAAAGCTCCGACAGCGGCTGTCAACCGCCGGATGAACTTCCTTTTCTAGTCCCCACCTTCGCGAGCTGCCGCAGATCTTCGTCGTCCAACGCACCCATCGAGAAGAAGACCGCCCCGGCAGCTCCCATTCCTCTCGCGATCTGCACCTGCGTCATTAACTCATCAGACCGCAGGCTCACTTTCTCCGTTCGCTTCCCGATTCCTTCCATGAGTTCTCCCTCCGGCAGCCCTAGCGCCTTATGCTCGGCCGCTCTCCGTAGGAACTCGGACGCGGTGCTGGTATAGTTCATCGTGATTGCCAGATCCAGCCACCCCTCCTTCAGCCATTTCACCCAATCTTGGCCGCAGATATCCGCTATCGCGGGGTATTCAGGGAACACCGCCGCGGAGAGGCGCTTGCCATGGCTGCTCGCTATTCGTTTGATCTCGCGGACGAAACTCGATATCGTCTCGACGCGCATTTCCAGCCACGCCTTCCTCGCGGCTCCCGACCGCATTATCTCTTCGGGCGCGAAGCCCGTCCGATCCGTAAAGCCGTTACGACAGCGTTCACACGAGCACGCCCTCAATTCGGCGTAGCGAACGAAGTCCAAATGTATTCCCGAAACCGGGTAGCCGCGGGCGATTTCCTCTATGAAGGCTATTTCGGCGGCGCGGACCTCCTCGCTGGCGGGGCAAGCCATTCCGGTCGGAACCTCCTTGTGAGTGAAGCTGAACCTCAACGACTCCAGGTCGGGTCTTTCCCGGAGCAGCTTCGATCCGCCCTCAAGAAACGTGCACACCCAGGCGTGGAGTTCCATCTCGGCCGCTTCCGCCTCGCGGCATAGGCAGTCAAGCATGTCCCACTCAACGCCCTGTTCCAGCAACGCCGAATTGTAGTACGCCATGCTTCTGCCGTCTGTGAAATGCGACTCGGACTTGACGCACGGGAGAAGAAGACTGAGCCCCGCGTCGCGCGCTCGCGACATGGTCTCGTGCACGTCTTGCGGCGAGCGGAACTCGACGTAAGGTTGGAGCCACGCGCCCAGTTCGAATTCTGCGGCCACCATAGCACCCCCCTCCCTAGCCTTCTCCCTTCAGCAGCCTTCGCCTATAGGCTTCGACCGATAGATTGTCAATCGTGTCGACTTCTTGATCGGTGAAGAACCTCGGCTTTCCGGCAATGAGCGCCGCCATCTCCAGCTTCGCCGAATCCTCCAGCACCTCCATCTTCGTGAAGGCTTCCTTTAAGTTGCTCCCCACTGTGATCGCGCCGTGGTTCACCATCATGATGGCATTGCACGTGGAGACGGCGTTCCCCACGGCCTCGGCGAGCTCGCGCCCCGCAGGCACGATGTAGGGGAGTGTGATCACTCGACCGACGTAGGCTACGAAGTCCGGCGTCATGGCTTTGATCTTCGCTCCCCCCGTCACCAGGCCCGTGGCGATTGGCGGATGCGCGTGTACGACCGCGTTCACGTCGCTGCGCCTTCGGTAACACTCCAGGTGCAGCGGCGTCTCGCTTGTCGGCTTCAAGTGGCCCTTTACCACTTCTCCGGTTTCTGTGTCGATCTTCACGTAGTCATTGCGCGCGATCTCTCCCAAGGAGAACCCGCTGGGAGAGAGATACGCGAAGCGCCCGTCGCGCGCGCTTAGGTTTCCACCCGGGCCCACCACCAGTTGGCAGGCCACCATTCTCTTTCCTAGCTCGATTAGTTCGTCAAGAACGTCCATTTTGTCAGCCTTGGCGGTTCCTTATTAGATCGGTTGACACGTCGAATCCCATCTTCTCGAATGCAGTCCTGAAATATTCCCTCGACTCTCGAAGCTCCTTTCCGATCAGCTCAAGCGGAGTGCCCCGCGGATAAAGCATCTCGAAAGAAAGAAAAGCCCGCCGCGGAGCGCCCTTGAGTATGCTCCTTATCACCTTGTCCGCTCGGATTACACCTTTGCGATTGCGTTCCGGCGTAAAAGCCCAGTGGCGGCTTGCGGCCCTGTCCGTCTGCTGAAGGTGCAGGAAGATCATATCTCCGCCAGGGTATCGTCGTTCCAGCCATTTGTACGGGTCCTTATCTGCCGCTGTATGGTCCTTGTCGCTTTCCGGGACGGGAGCCGCATGGCCGCAGTCGAGGTGAAGCATCACCGGAATCGCCGACCGCCGGTTGAGCGTTCGCAGCATCTTCTTGCTTTCCTCGATCGTATACGGCTTCAGGTTAGGAGAGTACATCTGCTCAAGAAAAACCGCCTCGACTCCCTTCTTGGCCGCATAGTCCGTGAACAGGACAAGCCGATCAAGAAGCCGGGAGACCGCCAGCTTTGGTCGCCGACTCAAATCCTGCTGAGTTATGTAGTCGTAATGCCCCGTTATGTACTTGGCGCCGAACACCTCCGCCATGTCCGCCAGCCCTCTGCACCACCGCAGTCCTTCCTCAGCCATGTCGTCGAAGGGGTGCGAGAGAAGATTAGTCAGGTACGGCAGCCTCCCCGTCGCAATGGTGACCGTCTCCAGCCCGTTCTTCTCGATCACTCGCAGCGTCTCGCGCACGAACTCCGACTTGCGCCTGAGCACGTTCGAGTAAAACCCGGGGTCAAGATGGTCGGTGAAGTACTCGAAGTAGGTAAACCCCGCCTCCACAAGCGGCCCAACCCACCTCGAGGGCTCGGGGTTGTCCTGCACGGAAAACCCGTTGTTGCCCAGCAGCAAAAACTCCGTCATCTCATCTCCTGTCCGCCTGTAACGTTGATTGCCTGTCCCGTCATGTACGAGGACCTCTCCGAGGCGAGGAAAATGACGAGGTTCGTGACGTCCTCGTAGCGGCATCCCCTTCCCAGCGGCACCTGCTCCTCGTAGTGCTTGCGCACCGCCTCTTTGCTCATGCCCAGCTTCTTCGCGTACTGATCGTAAAGACTTCCTGTCCATAGCGGCGAATCCAGGAGATTGCCCGGACATATCGCGTTCACCCGGATGTTGTACTCCGCCAGCTCAAGCGCCAGCGACTGCGTAAGCCCTATTCCCCCGAATTTCGACGCCGCGTACGCGGAGTTCTTGTAGCTTCCCTTCTTACCCGACTTGGAGTTTATCTGGATGATGACCCCGCTCTGTTGTTTCTTCATCACCGGCGCAACCGCCCGCGCGCACAGAAAGTATCCCATGAGGTTGACTTCGATGACTTTCTTCCAACGTTCGGCGTCAACCTCGTCAACCGCCCCCGCCTCGACTATCCCCGCGTTAGACACGAGCACGTCTATCGAACCGAACCGCTTGACCGTCTCGTCTCGGGCTCGCTCGAGCGTCTTAAGATCCGTAACATCCGCGAACATGCCGACCGACTCCCGCCCGGTGTCCTCTGTAATCTCCTGTGCGACCCGCCGCGCGGCCTCCTCGTTTATGTCGAGCAGGGCCGTCTTCGCCCCTTCTCCCGCCAGCGCCTTCGCAATTGCTTCGCCGAGCCCCTGCCCGGAGCCGGTCACTATTCCGACCCTCCCTTCAAGCTCCATCTCAGTCCCTCCTCACGGCGTGACGACCAGTTTCACGCCCTTCTTCGCTCTTGCAACTTCCAGGGCCTCGGAAATGTCGTCGAGCTTGAACTTGTGCGTAACGAACTTCGCGAGATCCACCTCGCTCGATGCGGCCATCTGCAGCGCCCTTACAAATTGGCTCCTGTGCGACGCGAAAGCCCCGAACACCGACACCTCCGAGTAGTGAATCTTGTTCGTATCAAGGGCGACCTTGCCCCGGTCTTTAGGAAGCCCCGCGAAGAAACTCACTCGGCCTTTCTTCTTGACGATCTCCAGAGCCTGCGCCTGCACCTCCGGCACTCCGCAAGCGCAAATGACAACGTCCACCCCACTGCCGCCGGTTCGCTTCATGATCTCCTGAGTAGAGTTGGCCGCCTCGATCGGCTCTCCCGCATCGAAATCCTTCACGACCTCAAGTCTGTCGGGAGCCGCGTCCACCATGAACACCCGTTCCGCCCCGTCCGCCCTGGCGACCTCCGAATGCATGAGGCCGATCGGGCCGCACCCGAATATCGCCACCACGTCGCCTTTGCCGATACCCAAGTACTCCTGCCCGTTGATGCAGCAAGACAGCGGCTCCACCAGCGCCACCTCTTCGGGCATGAGCGCGTCCGGCGCTTCGATGACGTTACCTTGGCTCACGGCCTCCTTCGGGATAATCATGTACTCTGCGTACCCGCCTGGAAAGTCGTACCCCAGTGCCTTGAAGTCCCGGCACAGGTTGTGAAGTCCCTTCCTGCAATACTCGCACTCTCCTTCCCCCACGCAGGTCACGGGCGTAACGCGTTGCCCCTCCCGTATATCGCTGACGCCTTCCCCCACCTGGTCGACGACGCCGCAAATCTCGTGTCCGATGATCGCCGGCGGAACCACGTTCTTCTGGCCGTAGGTGAATATCCTGAGGTCCGTTCCGCAAACGGCGCACGCTTCGACCCTAATCCTCACCTCGCCCGGCCCCGCAGTCGGAGTCTCGACCTCCTTCACCTCCATCCGCCCGGGTCCTAGGAAAACCGCCGCCTTCATCACCGCCTCCTGTCACATAAACCCACTGGTGCCTTTCTATCTTCGTCGGCCAGGTCTGCCTCGATGGGGCTCGACCACGCTGGCTCCGTGTCCCTCTGCACGGCAACCGCTTCTCGTCGCGTTCGACTCGTCAGGCCGCTCACATCCGCATGGCATTGGGGTTGCGAAGCCTACCCCTTTATCCCACCCGTCGCGATGCCCCGTATGAAGTACTTCTGCGCGACGAAGAAGATGATCAGCGCCGGCAACAGCACAAGCAGCGACGCTGCCATCAGGAGATGCCAAGGCGTCTGAAACGCCTGCTGCCCCTGGAATGACGCGAGCCCCAGAGACAATGTCCATTTCGCCTGAGATTTCAGATAAACCCACGGGCCCATGAAGTCATTCCACGTCCCCATGAAGGTGAATATCGTCACCGTCGCCAATGCCGGCTTCGTCAAGGGCAACATTATCTTCCAGTATATCTGAAAGGTGGACGCCCCGTCTATCTTCGCTGCGTCCTCGAGGTCGCGTGGAAGAGTCAGAAAGAACTGTCGGAACAGGAAAATGTGGAACGGCACCCCGAAGAAAAACGGCACGACCAGCGGCTTTATCGTATCCACCCACTTGAGGTATTTATACATCGCAAAGCGCGGTATCATCGGCACGATCCCCGGCACCATCATCGTCGAAATCGCAATTATGAACAGAACGTTTCTCCCCGGGAACCGCAGCCGCGCGAACCCGTACGCCGCAACCGACGAGGCCAGAAGCGTCCCCACTATCGTGAGCCCCGTTATGAGCGTCGTGTTGAAAAGGTATCTCATAAACGGAATGACCGATATCGCTTCGCGGTAGTTGCCCCATTCGACCGGGTTCGGCATACTCAGCGCAGACATGTCGAACACCTGCGATTCCTGCTTCAGCGACGTGGCAAACATCCATGCCAGCGGCGCAAGGAACACCACCGCCACGAGCGTCAGAATTACGTACGCCGCCAGCGTATCGCCCGTCTCTCGGATTCTTCGCCTGTTACCGCTCATATTGCACCCATCGCTTGCTCAGGACGAACTGCACGAGCGTCGCTCCAAGGATGATGAAGAACAGAAGCCACGCCATCGCAGCCCCGTACCCGAACTTCAGGTACTGGAAAGCCTGCTTGAACAAGTACAGCACGTAGAAAAGCGTTGAATCCTGCGGGCCCCCGTCCGTCATGATGAATACCTGTACGAAAATCTGCATGGCCCCTATGAACCCCATAACCAGATTGAAGAAGATGAGAGGGGAGAGCATCGGCAGAGAGACGTGCCGGAATTTGCCGAACTTTCCCGCCCCGTCAATCTGGGCCGCCTCGTACAGTTCGCGCGGGATGCCCTGCAGCCCCGCGAGGAAGATTATCGTTGGAGCCCCCACGCCCCAAAGACTCATCAGGACTAGGGCCGGCTTGGACCAAGCGGGGTCTGAAAGCCACCCCGGCGGCTCGGGTGCGCCGAGACTCCGCAGGCTCTCCAGGATGAATCTGACCGCCGCCGGAGTGAAGCGCGAATCCAACGCAGAGGCCATCCCATTAATCGCCGCCTCGTAAAGACTTCCGAACAGCCGGAGGACTTCGTTGATCAGCCCCGAGTCGGCGTTGAAGAGCAGCTTCCAGAGGATCGCTATCGCTACCCCCGACGTTACGGCCGGCAAATATACGATGGTCCGGTATATGGATATGCCGCGGGTCTTTGTGTTCAGCAGCACCGCCAGCACCAAGGCGAATGCCACTCCCAAGGGCACGGCAAAGGCCGCGTAGAAGAACGTGTTGAAAAGGGATTTGGCGATCAGAGGGTCCCGCGCCAGCTCTCTGTAATTCTCTACCCCGACTGACTTTGCCGGCCCTATCAAGTCCCAGCTTGTGAAACTGATGACCACTGCCGCCAGCAGCGGGCCCAGGGCGAACACGACGAACCCGATGACCCAAGGCGAGATGAAAAGGTAACCCTCTAGGGCCTCCCTTCCTCTCAGTCGCTTCATTTTGGCGGTCCCTGCCGAAGTATCTTGTTTATATCTGGTACGATTATCGGCGCCAGCTCCGCGGGCGATGCCGGATTCTTCGGGTCGGTGATGGGTCCCAGCGAGCCGTCCGCGCCCGTTAGTTGTTGGGTTATCCTATCCCACGCCTCCTGGAAATAGGGGGTCTGCGGAAACGCCCTCGCGTACCGGACGGTCTCGCTCACCACGCTCTTATGCTCCGGCAGAAAATCCCCCTCCAGGAACGCTTCCGAGGTCGCTACGGGCTTGAATGCGGCGTTTTCGACCATGATCAGCTGCATCATGCCCTCTTGGCCCGTCAGGAACTTGATGAACTCGAACGCTTCTTTCGGATGCCGTGACTGCGTGGATATCGCGTAAGCGCTGGGCAGCGCACGGCTTGCGTGCCCCGCCTTGCCCTTCGGTAGCAACGCTATGTCCCACTCGAACTCGCATCTGTTCCTCAATTCGGCCGAATGCGGGTATGCCGACCGCATCATAGCCATTTCGCCCTGCCAGAACCTCGTGATATCTCCCAGGAAGGAGCGTTCTATGGGATTCGGGCACACGTGGTACTTTATCTGGAGGTCGGCGTAGAATTCCAGCGCCTCGATGGCTTCCGGGGAATCCAGCAGACATTCGCCGGCATCCTCGCTAAAAACCCGCCCGCCGTTCTGCCACACAAGCTCCTCCCACGAGAGCGCTCCACAACCAAACCGGTCTATCTTCCCGTCGCCGTCAAAGTCCTTTGTCAGCTTCTTAGCCGCTTCCAGAAACTTGTCCCAATCCCACGTGTCGTCGGGATACGCTACCCCCTCTCTGTCGAATATCCCCTTGTTGTAGGTAAGGTAGAAGGAGGTGCCGTCCTTCGGGATGCCATAGATGCTTTCGCCTACGCTGAAAATGTCCACGATGTTCTCGTAGTAGTCCCCTATGTTGAAGGCGGGGTCCTGGTCTATTAGGTCGTTCAGCTCGATTATCGCGCCCTTGCTCACCCAAAGCGCGAAATTCTGCGGGTAGACGAATATTATGTCCGGGGCCACCCCTCCCGCGATCCTGGTCAGGATGTTCTGCTCATACATCGAGGTCACCCGCTCGACGCGGAAGTCTATCTCGGGGCGCTTCTGGCGGAAATCATCGAATATAGACTCGTAGATCTTCATCAGTTGGGGAGGGCAGGGGGGATGCGCATAGACAACGATGGGCCGGCTTGTGTCTGCCAGGCGTTCGGGCTTGGCGAGCAATGCGACGACGATGACGGCCACGGCCGCCGCCGGGATCAGGAACGCGCTGCGGAACAACCTCAGCATCAGCCGCCCGCCCTCTTCTTCAACTCCGCCTCGCCCAGCAGAACAGCTCCGCGCGCGGCGGCGAATTCAGGTTCCGCCAGAACTTCGACCTTGCCGAAGGTCTCGCGCAATCCCGCTTTCTCCAGGCATCCCTCCATGAGTTCCCGCGCGCTCGCGAATCCTGCCCCTTCTCCGCACATCCTCACGATTCCTGGAGATTTCTCCGGCCAGCCGCTCTTCACTTCCTCCGCCAAGCGCCCGGCTACCATCCCGAAAAGCTCTCCCAGGAACACTCGAGCCGCCATTCCCGCCATTTCAGTCCCTTCACCCTCGCGGCCTTGCAACAGGGCTCGCCTCAATTTCTCTCCCGGCACCGAAGTGACACCCGACGCCTTATCCAATACGTCCTGAATCCCATACGCTAACCCCCATTTCTTGCCCGTAATGCCCGCAAAGGACAATCCCGTCCCGGTCCAGTCGGCGCCTACGTGCACCGTAACCGCGACGGACTGCGCATCGCCAGGGCACTCCCGCGCTGCGGCCTCGGTTGCCGGCACCATCACGGCCTTTCTCCCCTTGACTTCCAGCATCCCCCGCAGCAGTTCCTCGTGGAATCTAAGCAATGACGCCTCTTCGGCCGAGACGTCCGGGACAACAACCGCCACCACAACAGCTCTGGCCTCCCGCAGGATTCTCAGTTCCTCCTCCAGCACCGCCATCGCTTCATCCCGCTTAACGTCCACCAACCCTCGTCTCAGTGGGCGGCGAAGCTCCCGTCCGAACACTCTGGCCAGCACGCGCGCCTCCTCACCGTAGATCAGCAACTTTCCGCCGTGCTCCAGGTGATCGAGGCCCAACCTCGCCAGCTCCTCTTCACTACCGTCCGCGTCTATGTAGCATGTCTCACGGATCTCTTCCTTGAGTTCATCTCCGCTCCTGTAGGAAATGACGGCCCCATCTCCCTCCAGATGGAGTCCCAGAACCTTTGCGGTCAGAAGTTCCGTGGAAGCCCCTGCGGTATCGTCTGCCGGGCCCGGAGCATTCGCAAGTTGCTGCTTAACCTGCTCAAGGCGATCGGCAAGCTTCTCAAGCTCCCGGACCTCCTGGCGCTCTGCCTCTATCAAGGCATCCTCATCGTCTTGTTCTGCCTCGCGGGGAGCCTGTTCCACTTTCCACGGCTTTCCAGGCCTTTCAGTCGAGGGCATCCTTCTGGGGAGTGTGTTGCCGAAACTGTCGCCCATTGACTCACTCGTCTCCTTGGAGTCCCCGTAGCATCTCTTCGATCATCTCTACCTCGCGAATCTGCGAATCCACATTCGCCAATGCGGCACGCATCTCCGCGATGTCAGCTTCCAGTTCCGCTCTTTCCCTCTCTACTTCTTGCCTTTTCGCAAGGTAGCGGCGACCTGTGGCTTCCAGTTCGGCCCTGGCATCGAGGAGTCGCCTGCGCTGTTCGCCCAGCTTGGCCAGGAGCGCTTCCGGTCCGTCTGATTTCATGCTTGTTGCCGACCGTCTCCGCGCCGGCTCCGCTCGCGTCGGAAACTCCACCAGCTTCCCCTGCCCCCCGTCGGCGTCTTTCTCTGCCGAGTCGGCGTTGATGTTCCAAGGCCGCCTTCGCTTGGCGTTGTCTCTGCCTTGTTGCTTCGGAGTGTCAAAACCGTCCATCGTTGACCCTATGACCGGTCACGTTTGGCCCTGTCCAAGAGCACTTCTCTCACCAGGCTATCGATATCTCGCGCCCCTCTTGACGAAGGGGCGTGTTGGAATATCGGCAGCCCAAGGCTTGTCGCATCCGCTATCGTGGTGTTTTGCCGGATCACGGACTTAAGGAGGTAGTCGGGGTAGTGCTCCCGCAACGCCGACTGCGAGCGCAGGCATATGTTCCTCGACGGGTTGAACAGGTTGAGCACTATGAAAATTCCCTTCAATCGGTAATCGAAGTCCTCTTCGATATCGACGAGCGTGTCGAACAACAGCCTGAGCCCGTCATACGAGAGAAAATCGGCCAGCACCGGCACTATAAGGTCATCTGTTGCCAGGATTGCGTTGAGATTGAGCAGCCCTATATTTGGGGGTGAATCCAAGACCACGAGATCGTAGACGTCCGAGATAGGCTCCAAAGCTCTCCGCAGCCGCCATTCGCGCGCATTCTGCGACATGAGCGAAAGCTCAATCGGCGACAGCCGTATGTTCGCCGGTAGCAGGTGCAGGGTCTTCATCCCCGTCTCAACTATGGCATCCCTGACGTCGTGCTTGTCTATCAGCACTTCGTACAGAGTGCGAGAGAAGTCTGCGCCGTTGAATCCCAGGCATCGCGTCAGGTGGCCTTGGGGGTCGAGGTCGATCAGGAGAGTGCGCGCTCCCAGCTCGGCGGCCCTGTAGCCGTAAGAGGCTGAAATGCTCGATTTCCCCGTCCCTCCTTTAAAGTTGAGAAACAACTGCCTCCGGTGCGAAGGCACAACCGGAGGCATATTCAGCCGATTCCTGTATTCTGCGACCTCTTCCGGCAGATAATATCTGAAGTCCGTCTCGGGATCTCGCTTGGCTTCGGGGAGTAGCCCCTCGCGCTCCAAATCAAGCAGTCTTCTCTTCTCGACGCCCAATAGCTCGGCAAGCTGCGCAGGCGAGTAACGGGGGGACCGCAATTACCTGTCTCCCATAATGCTAAGTCGATAAGCCGAGAACGTTTAGAGGCATTCTATCACCGCTTCTGGGGAATTCAAGCTTGCTTGCGCTCATCCCGGGGACGATTGCCAGGCTATCTTCTGTCTCGGATCGCCTCGAGTTCGTCGATCCGCTTTCTTGCCTGCGAGATGGCCGCCTTTGCGGATACCGCCGCTGACTCTCTCTTCAACCTCAGAAGATCGAAGGCTTCCTCCAGCTCGTCGATACGCTCCTTCAGCGCCGCAACGCTGCCAATCGCAGGCAGCGACGTGCTGATCTCGCGAACACGCGCCTCGGCCTCGTTCATTCTGTCGTCAATGGCTTGGTTGATCTTGGTGCTCATTTTCAGAAATTCAGCCTTAACCGCGGACAGCATTTCCTCGTGCGCACCCTCCTTCGACAGCCTGTCTTCAGCCTCTCGGCGCTTGTCGTGGATCGACTCCACAATCTTCAGCAGCTTCTTTATGTCCCCGGCCTGCAGCCCCCTTATCGGCCTCCCGATCGGATCGAAGGGGTCGTCCCGCAGCCTCGTAAATTCCCTCTCCCAATCTTGCAGAAGCGACACGGCATCCTTGTAATACTCCATCTGCCTGCTGAGCGATTTGGCCTCCTGTTCCAGGTCATCCCGCCTGAGCGCCCCGAACAGTTCCGTCGCGTTCCTCACCTCTTCCTGCTGGCTTTCAAGCACCTTCTCGTTGCTGCTCCTGTAAAAAGCCCCTCCAATCGCGCGAACGCGGGTCGCAATATTGTTCACCACGCTCTCCACCAGACGATCGATATGGTCCACCAGTTCAACTCGCTCCCTGAAAACTCCCCCTTCGACCCATGGATCGTATTTCTTGTATCGGTCCAGGCCCCGCCTTATCTTGCGAACCTTAGGCACCTCACTCACCGTCAGACCATCCCCGAATATGGAATTTATCTCCAACCGTAGAGACTCGATCTCGGCAATCTTGACCTCCAAAATAGCCATTCGCTTGTCGTAGTGCTTGAGGAAGTCAATCCGGTTGTTCAGTTCCTTGATCGCTGCCGTCGCCTGGGAGACCTCGTTTCTTCTCGCGGCGGCCTTGAATACCCTTAAGTAGTTCTTTACGCGACTGACTTGCTCACTCAGCAACCCAATGTCCTTGGTCATTGAGTAGCCTTGTCGTATTGACATGATGTCCTGGCTCATCCTCGACGTTCGGTTCGCAATTTCGGTTGTTATGTCATTATGCAGGCTCAGCATCAGCAGTATATTGGGATGTGCCTGCTTGAAAGACTCTCTTTCGCCCTGACGGAAAACCACGAAGTTCTCCTCCAGTATCGCCTGCATCTCCACGCATTTCTTCGCGTCCCTCGGCTGCAGACCGTCTGCCAGCATCACGGAGAGTTCCTGCTTAAACGCGACCATCTGGTCGCGGATGGCCGCTAGCGCTTGCTCGGCGCTCTCGATCTCCTCGTATTCGCCGATCCTCGTTTCAAGGCTCTCCAGCGCAGGCTCGATCTCGCGTGCCTCGTCCGATGCGCCCAAAGAATGCAGCATCGAACGGAGTTCCGGCAGCTCCTCCCTGTACTCGTACAAGATCTCCAGGTTGTTCTCGTGCGGGTACGCGGCAAAGACGCGCTTCACTCTCTCCCTCGTGTTTCGTTTCACCTGTTCGATTTGATCTATCACATCCTCTATCAGCGCCGTTATCGCCTGTCGCCGGTTTGGCTTGATTTCCTCTCCCGTCCTCAGGAAACGCGTCCTGAGGTTCACGAGTTTATCGAGTATCCGCTTTGCCCTCTCAACCTCCCTGGCTCGCGTTATCCCCTCTCCCAGGAGAGTCTCGACCTCATGTCGGTACGCCAGCAGGATCGCCGCAAAACGGTAGTGGTACGCGAGACTCTTGAGCAGAGACTTGGCCTCCGCTGCGTGGCGTCCGCCCCCGAACGCGCGAAGAAGCTCGTAGTTCTTCCGCACTTCGCCGTAGTAGTCCTTGATCTTCTCCGGTACAAGCTCTTCGCCGTACTTGCCCTCAACCCAGGCGATCTCCCTCATCCCGGCGGAAAGGCCTTGTCTCACTGCTTTCATGATCTCCACTTCCAACGCCACGGCCGCTCGGGCGTGCTCTTGGGCTAGGCTCTCCAGCCCCTCCGTGGGGGAAAACGATCGGATCTTCGCCTTGGCTTTGTCGAGGCGGGACAGTATTCGCCCCACCACTTCGACGTCGCTTGGGTCCAGCCCGTTCGAGAGGGCTACGGCGAAATCCTGCTCGTAGCGGGGGATGAGTTCCAGGTATCGGCTAATCGACTCCTCGGGCGTAAGGCGCTCATGGTAGCGGAAATACAAGAACGCCGCAGCAGCCAAGGCGATCACAAGAAGAACTGGCACACCCCTTGTCAGACTCCGTCTTACCTCCCTGTTCGAAGCCAGCCGCTCTGCCAGTCGAGCCACTCTTCGCCCTCCGCCGGGGGATTCAGCAGCCATCAGCCTTGAACTTCACTGTTGTCCTTGCTGACCATTCTCCGGGCCACTCCCAGCACCGCTGACGGCTTCCCGTTAACTTGAACTCATCAGCGGCCGAGTCTCCCTTACAACCGTGCCGCCCACGTGCCAATTCTACGGCCTCTCGCCCGTTTTGCAACATCAACGTCGCTACGCGCTGCCTGCCTACCCGACCCAGACGGGCGAGGCCCACGCCATATTCCCATCCTCCTGCACGACTTTGCCATAGTAGTACGAGCCTTCCCGCGCGCTATCCCTGAACGACATCGACACGGTTTCTTGATACGGCTCTTCCCGATGCAGGATTTCGCCGTCCTTAATCACCTCCACCCGCACAAATCTGGCCGTCCCCGCCGCGCGCACCGAAATCTCCATCTCGCCCGAAGCCTCCGTCTCTTCCCCCATCCGCGCGCCGTTGACCTCGAAGTCCATATATATCCTCGAGCCTGTCGTCGCGTAGCAGTATCTGGACCGGACGGCATCCCATATCGCCGGCCGCGTGAGTTCTCCTGCACGCACCGCCGTGAGACCCGATCCGTAGGTTATGAAATGTTCGTCCAGCTCCGGAGTCACAGGCCCTCGGACCTTGTTCTCGGGATATGGCTGGCCGCCCCTGGTGATATGACAGTCCCCGGATGCGACGAATCCGAACCTCCGGCCCTTGGCAAGGCCACCTCTCACAGTATCGTACTTCAGCTTCTGATTAGGCTGCACCTTGGCCAGGAACTGAAGCTCGTTCTCTTGGAACTCCGAACTCCCCCAGATCGAGTAAATCTCCACCACTCTCTCCAACTCGGGGTCGTGGACCGAGAAATCCATGAGCCAAATCGGGTGGTGGGGGATCACCATGGCCGGCCCTCCGCAGCTCTTCAGCGACCGGTAGAGGTTGCTGAGCGTGAACTCATCCCCGTGTCCGAACGCAGGGGCACTTCTGTCCTCCGACAGAAAGTAGACGTTCCGGTGACCGTATGCATGGCTCGTCCATTCCCAGGCCGGAATCGTGACGAACCGTCCCGGGGCGTTGAACAGCGCTGACGCTCGTTTCGTCCTTTCCCAGTCCTCGCCCGTTGTCTCATGGTCGCACACCGCGGCAAAATCAAGCCCGTAAACGTCCCGGGCCATTTGATAGACTTCTTCGGGAGGCCCGATGCCGTCCGATATCTCCGTGTGGATGTGCGTGTCTCCCCAGAATACCCGTTGCCTCGAAGGGTCGTTCGCCACGAAAACCGGATTGCTTCTCCCGCAGAGTCCCTCCGCCTCCGCGCCTATGTAGCACGCCCCGGCGCTGCCGCACCGCAGCCCCCGGAGTCTCATGTGGTTCCACGGATGCTTGGAGAAATCGACCTCTTCCGGAAGCCCCGACACCTTGGCGCTCGACGTAAGTCGCACCCTGGGGCGGAAAGGCTCCAGCACTGGGTTGTCGAATTCGTCGAACACCCCGATGAGCAGCGAGAATTCTTCCCCCCTCTCCACGGTGCTGGGCGCGAACAGCCTCAGCCTTGCCGGTTCGCCGGGAAGGTACGTCACCGCAGCGCCGTTCTTGTCCCACAGGTGCATCGCCTTGCCTTTGGGCATGGCCTTTGCAACCCACAATTTGTCCCGCTCGAAAGCGAACTGCGACCGCATGTTCTCGAAGACCACCTCCACCGTATCGCCCCGCTTCAACTCCCCGCCGGTCACTTCCACAAAGACGGCCACGAACATCCTCACCTGTCGATCCCCTTCGGTGGTCGTGTAATACCAATGGCCTTTCTCCATTATCGTCGGCTCGAGCTTTGCGCTTGCCCCGGATCGAACGGCGACGTGCCCTTCCGCATTTGGAGAGTCAACCTGCGGATAACTTCCGCCCCACGGGGGCCACACGAATATCCCCCCGCCCTTCGGGATCGTCTCTCCGACCGTGTACGTCAGTTTGTACGTCTGCCTCGTGTTGACTTTTGAGACAACAGGCCAAATGGCGGCCGTGCCGCTGTCCTTTTCCACTATGGGCCTCCTGCGCCGTCAATCCCTCCAAGGCTGTTGCCTGCCCGTCGATTTCGCGATAGCATCTGCTTCGGATCATTGAGGGCGGGGAGATGGTCGATTTCTACTGCGAAGAGATCGAGGTCGAATCTGAGGGTACGCCCAAGCGCCCGGTAGCCTTCAAGTGGCGCGGCGAAACGTATCGCATACAAGAAGTCATCCGCTCCTGGCAAGACTGGGGCTTCGGTCCCACCGCGCCCAAGACGAAAGACTTCCGCTTTCGCCGCCACAGGAACCGCTATCACGTGCGCATCTCCTCCGGCGACGCCTTCGAGATATACCTGGATCGGGGTGCTCCCAAGCCTGTCTGGATACTTCTCAGAAAGCTCCCTTGACGCCTCGAACCCTCCGCTCCCCCCCAAACGCCGGTCGGGACGCACTTCTCGTTCAGAGCAACACCGACAATTGCGGAACTCTTCCTGTCGATCCCATAGCCACTCGCCTACTCCAGCAACGGGCTCAAGTGCTTCTCGTAGATCGCGTCCCAGCAGTAGTTCGACAGCACTCGCCTGAACAATCGCGCGGACTTGTTGCCCTCCAGGAACGCCAGAATGCGTTCGGCAATTGACTTGGGCTCCTCGTCAAGTTCGAAGAGCAGCGCGTCGCTTCCCGCCACCTCCGGCAGCGGAGGCACATTTGCGCACGCGATCGGTAATTTCATCGCACCCGCCTCAAGCAGAGGCAGGCAGAAGCCTTCTCGCGTCGAAGTGATAAGCAGCATGTCCGAGATCGCGTACAGGTCCCGCAGATCCTCGAACGTCACCGTGCCTGCGGGAAGATATCTGTCTTTGACGTCGTGCAGGAAGATCACTCCCTCATCCACCCCCAGGTCGCTTCGCAGGCTATGGAGTTCCTCGTAATACTCTGCTGTCGCCGGATTGTGCGGGTCCGCGGGGCCCGTGATCAGCAGTCGGCATCGCGCCCCCATCTTTGTCAATTCCGATATTATCCTCACCCCCAGCTCGAAGTTCTTCCTCCTGACGATCCTGGATGGAAACAACAGCGCCCTTGTCTCGCCCAGCAAGCCCAAGTCCGACGCCAGCGCCCAGATGTGGTCTGAAATCCCCAGCAGTGACTTCCCGTCCAGCCCGTCCGGCACTACTCGCATATCTCTTTCCGCGATTCCGATTATCTTGGATATGTCCCGCCGACGCTCCTCTGATATAGCCACGTGAATCGCCTGCTCGTCGTGCTCGGACAGCAGCCTCCACGGGTATGCCTTAGGCTTTGGTACTGCATAGTGAGGCTCGGCGAGCGTGGCGTCGTGGCACCATACAACGAATCGCACCCGCCCGCCCAGGTCTTCCATCAGTTCGCGGAGCGCCGCGGTCAGCGCCAGGTCGAAGTGCATCGTCATCACATTGTGGACGATGCACACGTCCTCTCGAGCCAATTCCTGCTCCAATCTGGCCTTGATCTGTTCTTTCCGCTTGCCGAAATCCCCCGTTACCTCTCCCCTTGCCAGCTCCTCGTTAACCGTCGCTCCCAACCCTCGCGAAGTGCTCAATTCCTCCAGCTCCTCCACCTCCACCGCCTCGGCGAATTTCTCGCCCCTTCCCACCAGCAAACGCACGCGGTGCCCCTTCTGCGCCATCACCCTGGCCTGCCCCTCCATCACGAATTCCACGCCTCCGATCACGGGGTAGCACGAATAGTGAACCAGGGCAACGTTCTTTGTCATGCGGCTTGCTCCCCGTTCAGTTCCAGGGTAGTTATGTCAGCGTTTCGCGGCAGGCTCTTCCATACCTCCGCCAGCCGTCTGCGCATCGCCTGATCGAACTCTATCTTCAGTATGCCTCCATCGTTCTCGCGCATCCTCTCCATCAAGCACATTATCACGGCGTTTATGGCTGCGTGGCCTACTATGACAACGTCGTCCCCCGACCCTCCGACCCCTTTGTCGGCCCAGAATTCCCTCACCCGGGAGAACCCGCTTTCCATCGGCTCGCCGCCGGGCGGGGTGCAGGAAGTAGGATCCTTCTCGAACCTCGCGTACCTCTCTCCGTACATTCTTCTCGCATCCTCGACCAGCAACCCCTCCCACATGCCTTGGCTTATCTCGGCAAGGCGGCTGTCCCGCTCGACCTCCAGTCCGTGGGGCTTGGCGATTTCCAGCGCGGTTCCGTAGGAGCGGGAAAGATTGCTGGAGAACACCCGCCTCAAGCGTTCGCCCCGCAGCCTCCTTGACAATTCCGCCGCCTGCCTTAACCCCTGCTCGTTGAGCGGTATGTCATATACGCCCTGGATGCGGTTCTCCGCATTCCAGTCCGTTTCACCGTGGCGCACTAGGAATACCTTCAACGGGCAGCCCCCGCTTCCTTCTGTATTCTTCGACAGTGATCATCGGAGGCCTGTTGATCAGCGCCCGTTCCTCTCCTTCGACGAAGTATTCTTGATCCTTCTGCCTCACCATTATGTAGTCCTTGCCCAGTTCCGTTTCTATGGACAGCAACCCGTGCTCCGCCGCCTTGGAAAGAAACGTGTGCAGAATACCGAACGCCATCTTCCCGAGGTCCGCCAGGCTTCTGTTCCGATGAATCCTGCTGTCCAAGTCAACCTGCGCAAGCGCACCCAACCCATACTTGGCGTAGATATCCATCAGCAGACCCGTCTCCACCCCGTAACCGACCTGGAACGGCAGGCTCTCCAGTACCTCTCTTCTGCCCGCGTACTCTCCGGACAAGGGCTGGAAGAAGCAAGCCAGCTCCGGGTAGAATGCAGCCAGCAACGGCCTCACCAGTATCTCCGTCACCCGGCCTCCACCTGAAGTCCTCACCCCCCCCTCCAGCACCAATGGCCGCTGGTAGAAAGCTTTAACGTACTTGATCTCCTCTCTAAGAAGCAGCGGCCCAAGCACTCCGTACACGAACTTCGGGCGTATGTCGCTTATGTCGGCGTCTATCCACACGATTATGTCGCCCGACAGTAGATAGAGGCTCTTCCACAGGTTCTCACCCTTGCCTCGGTACGGGTGCAACTCCGGCAGGCATTCCTCCGCCAGGTACACGGCCACACCGTACCTCGACGCCACCTCTCTGGTTCGGTCCGTCGAGCCGCTGTC
This sequence comes from uncultured Planctomycetota bacterium, assembly GCA_964493415.1. Lineage (GTDB taxonomy): Bacteria > Planctomycetota > DG-23 > CAZBND01 > CAZBND01 > CAZBND01. The sequence continues at coordinate 41,554 of CAZBND010000011.1, forward strand.
CACGACCGCAATCTCGTCAAGCAACGGGTATCGCTTTTGCAGTTCCGCTTTTAATATCACCAGCTCTTTGCCAATCGTCTTCTCCTCATTAAGCGTCGGCAAAGCCAGGCTTATCTTCAGCTTCTTCTCCCGCTTTATCTCCACCAGCCTCCTCTTGTCCGCGAAAGCCGTATGGTGATACGTATTCGTTTTCAGCCATTCTGAAGCGTTCACTCTTTCCGTCCCGTCCCGGAATCCGGTTCGTTCCGTTTCCTCTTTACGTCGCGCCCCCTCGCCGACATTGCAAGCAGCAGCACTTTCTTGAGCCCCAATGCGATGGGAGGTATCTCGACGTATTCAGTTCCATCTTCCAGGAATCCGCCCCTGCTCAAGCCCGTCGTGAGCGTCGGGATTCCTTCTTCGGACAGCAGGCTCCCGTCTGCCCCATGCACGCCTAGAACGGCCTCCAGCCCCAACAACTCGTGCACCTCCACGGCCCTTCGAACCACGGAATGGCTCTTTGGAAGCCCCCCCTGCCTGAAGCGTCCCGTCGGGTGCAAACAGACGCTCTGCTGCGTCGCAGCAGCTACCTTGCTGACTTTGGATTTCACAACCTTGTCCAGTCTGTCTACTATCGCGTCGTCGCTTGCCGTCAGTTCCCCGCGCAGCACCGCGTCCGCCTTGATGCCGCTCTGGGCTCCGCCGCTGATCTCGAAGATGTTCAGTGCCGTCTCCGCTCGCTTCGGCAGCGGGACGGAGTATAGCTCCAGCAACACCTCCGACAGGCAGCCTATCGCCCTGCTTTCGGCTGAGGCGTGCCATCTGTCGTCACGCAACGCCGTGCATCTGACTTCAAATCCCAGCTTCGCATCCGACCGGTGCCCAATGCGTCGAAGACCGAGTCCCTGCATGCATATCGCCAGCGCCGTTCTATCGCCGTACCGCGCCGCTACCTCCCGGGCCCCCCGGGAACCTCCTTCACCTTCCTGAGCTACCGTTGCGGCGAGAATCACCTCCCGATCGATCGAAACATCACCATTCGCCAGCATCTCTCCCAGCGCCAGCAGCCCGGCAAGACCCAAACCGTTCCTCGCCACCCCAGCGCCGCGCGCCATCTCCTCGTCGATGGACACGAAGATGTTGTCCTCCGGCCCCAGGTCCGTGTCGAGGTTCGCGCATATCAGGACCGCGCCCCTGTTCGCTTTGCCGGCGCTGATCTCGGCACAAACGTTGCCGGCCTCGTCCATGAAGACCTTCTCCAGGCCGAACTCCTCCAAGCGTTGCTTCACGAACGTCGCCCGCTGAGCCTCTTGAAACGTAGGGGCGGGAATCTGGTTGATCAGTATCAGGTCCGAAAGGAGTGTCGACGTGTATCCCTCGACGGGCTCGACTTCGCTCAGCAGCTTGGCAAATCTGGAGGTCGCGCGCGATTTCGCCACTCCCACCTCCCTACCTACAGGGCTCCTGCATTCGAACTGGACGGCTAATCCCCGCAAGCGCCCTTCCCGCAAAGCGTAGAAGCCCAGAATATCTGTCCAAACCTGTGATTCCCCGCTCCCCTTCCAGCCGTTCGCGTATGACCGTAGTATATCAGAAGCGTGCTCTCCGTCAACCCGACCCCGCCACGCGCTTCATACCTGACCCCCGTCGTGCCTTCCTGCGCCCCGACGCAGCTACCTGGCGGAGGTTGATTGATTTGAGCCCCAATAACCGCTACGATGAGAGTCTTGTGGTAACTCGAAAGGAGCTTCCTCTTGGCGAACTTGGCACTGTGGCTCGCCGCTCGTTTCATTCCCGCTCGCGCCGGGATTAGAGAACTCCAAGCTGTCCAGGCGATGCTCATCTCCGACGTTGCATCGACTCTCCTTCGCTCTGACCCCGAGCATGGTGCCGCTTTGCTGCGAGAGGCCTTCTCGAACTTCGGCAGGACGATGGGGGAGACCCTAAAGATGCGCTTTCGCGTCCGCCCGACTCTTTCCGATCTCGCCGCCGCCTGGCGCACCGTCTGCAACTTGGCGGGGGTCAGGTACAAAATTTCAAGGGAAGCCGACCGAGTGGTTTTCGCACATCCGGCATGTCCCTTGTGGGAGGAATTCTCTCGCCGCCGGTTGAACTGCAGCGAGGCCTGTATCCCCATGATCACGGCGCTGAGCCAGGTAATCGCCCCTCAGGCGCAGGTAGAACTTCTCCGCCCACCGGATTCCTCCGGGCCCTGCGTCAAGGCCATATTCCTCAAGGAAAACCACACATGACCTCGATTGCGGATTTCCTCGACGAGAAGAAATCCCTCATCGACTCCACTCTTGTGGGAAGCCTGCCTCCCGCGCTGCCCGGTGCCGAGAAGGTCCGCGAGGCGATGCGTTATGCCGTTTTCAGTGACGGGAAGAGGCTCAGACCGGTCCTTCTTCTTACCGTCGGTGAGATGATGGGGCGCGACAATGCCCACTTGCTGCAGTCCGCATGCGCCGTCGAGTTCATCCATACCTGCTCGCTCATCCTCGACGACCTTCCGTGTATGGATGACAGCCAAACCAGGCGAGGGAAGCCCGCTCTCCACATTGCCTTCGATCAAGCCACCGCCATACTCGCCGCAGAGGGGTTGCTGCTCCAGGCCTTCGCACTCATCAGCGACAATGCGCGGCGGCTTGGGCTTGACTCCCCGGCCGCGCTCTCCGCCGTCGAGGCCGCCGCCGAGGCCGCCGGCTATCCCGGCATGGTCGCAGGCCAGTATCTCGATCTGTCCAGCAAAACGGACCCGCCTGACAGACAGCGCGTCGAATCCATACTTCTTATGAAAACCGCAACACTGTTTACCGCCTCGGCCAGAATAGCGGCCATCTTTTCCCATGCATCGGACCAGGAAGAGAAAGCACTCGTCCAGTACGGTTCCTGTCTCGGACTGGCCTTCCAAATAACCGACGACCTGTTCGACGCGGAAGCCGCGGTTTGCCGGGGCATCGACACCGAGTTGAATTACGCTGTTCTCTTTGGGGCAAATGGCGCTCGCTCTCGCGCGGAGAACCTCGTAGCCCAAGGGCTTGAAGCGCTAAGGCCCTTCGCCCGGCGGGCCTCTATGCTCGCCGCCTTGCTCCGCTACGTTCTTGAGAGGGAGAAGTAGGTGGGGTCTGACTCCGCTCGCCCGGCCGGCACCGAAACCATCAGACAGGTCATACATCTACTTATGCTTTCCTTTGCACTGCTGCTCCGGGTCTTGGCGTGGTGGCAGGCGGCTCTATTCGCCCTCGCGGCCGTCGCCCCCGCCGCCGTGCTCAACGCCTCCGTTCGTCGCAAAGACGAGCCGCGAGTCTCCGGAGTAATACTGTATCCGGCTTCGGTGCTGGTAGTGATTCTCATCTTTCACAAGGATCAGCTCCTTCATATTGCCGCCGGCTCGTGGGCCGTCCTTGCCGTGGGAGATGCCGCTTCCAACGCATTCGGCAGACGCTTCGGCAGCGTCAAGCTTCCTTGGAACACACGCAAGAGCGTTGTCGGGTCCGCCGCTATGTTCATGTTATCTCTCCCGGCTGCGTTCTTCTTTCTATGGTGGGTTGCCCATCCCGATTTCCAGACCGGCTATTACCTCGCCTTGGCAACGGCGGGGGCCTTTATCGGCACGGTTTTCGAGAGTCTCCCGATTCCAATCAACGATAATCCCGCCGTTATCCTCTCAAGCTCACTAGCCATGTACGTTACCCGTTTGGCTCTCACTTAGCGACTCGGTGCACTGATGCCGACCCATGTCCTTCTGGCGCTTGCGGTGAACTTGACCGTGGCAGGAGCGGCCCTCCTTTTCGGTTTGGTCAGCCCCTCGGGAGCCATCGGGGGTCTCGTCATAGGTCTTGTCATCTTCCTCGCGGCGGGGCCTTCAGGGTACGCGCTGCTCGTCGCCTTTTTCGTCGTGGCCTCTGGAGCGACGAAGCTCGGATATGCCCGTAAGAGTCACCTGGGGGTGGCACAAGAGTCTCAGGGGAGACGGGGAGCCGTCCACGCCGCCGCGAACTGCCTGGTCCCTCTCATCTGCGCTGTTGCCTGGAGGCTCTCCCCCGCGTACGCGTGGAAGCTGGCATACGCTGGAGCGCTTGCCACCGCGCTGGCAGACACAGTTTCCTCCGAGCTGGGCCAGGTCTTCGGGAAGACCCCCGTGCTTCTCACATCCTTCCGTAAAGTCCCCGTGGGGACTGAGGGTGCCGTCTCCGTAGAGGGCACGTTTCTTGGACTCGCCGCGGCGGCGGCTCTTGCGCTTCTGGCCGTGCTTCTCGGGTTTCTCAACGCTTACGCGGCCCTGGTGCCGGTGTCCGTTGCGGCTATTGTGGGTTCGACTGCCGAAAGCTATCTCGCCCGCATCATCCGCACGACGGGGCTGGGAAACGAGCTCGCGAACCTGTTTAATACTGCCGTAGGTGCGCTCGTCGCCGCCGGGCTGGGGGGCCTTATTCTTGCCAGGTAGAGCTACGAAACCGATCTCCGTCTACTGGGAATTCAGCAGGCCGTTCACGCTCCTTCCCCCGGCCATAGGCATAGTCTCCGGCGCGCTCGTGGCTCTCGGCGCCGTCTCGCGATATGCCGGCGAAACGCCCTCACAGTACGCCGGCGACTTCCCCCTCGGCATCCTCATTGGCTACATGCTTCTTGGAAGCCTCGTGGCCGCCCTGCTCAACGCCGCCTCCAACGGACTCAATCAGATGTGCGACGTAAAGAACGACGCCGTCAACCAGCCGAGCAGGCCTCTCCCGGCGAAGCGACTTTCGATGACGCACGCCGCTGTCTTCTCCGCCATCCTGTTCTTCGCAGCCCTTACCCTGGCCTGGCTGGTCGCCCCTCGGGGGTATCACCATTTCTTTTGGCTCGTCCTGGGGGGAGCGTTGGCGACCTTCGCCTATTCCGCCCCACCGGCCAGAACCAAGCGCCACGGAATTTTGGCCAACCTGACCATCTCCCTTCCCCGGGGATTGCTCCTCCGGCTCGCCGGGTGGGCCGTCGTTGCCCCGGTCTGGTATGCCGAAGCCTGGTTTCTCGGCTTCATATTCATGGTCTTCACCATAGGGGCTGCAACGACGAAGGATTTCGCGGACGTTGCCGGCGACCGGGCCGCCGGTTGCATGACTCTGCCCGTCAAATATGGTGCCGCCAAGGCCGCACGCATCATCAGCCCGTTTCTATATCTCCCGTGGGCGCTCTGCATCGTTGGCGCCTTCATCCCCCTGCCTTCCGGTCAACCCCTGCTTTCCGCGTCGAGGCCGGGGCTCATCATTCTGGGCATCGTCCTTTTTGCCTACGGATTGCTCATTTCCCGGATCATCCTGGCTGAGTCCTCTGACCCGGAGGCCGCAGGGAAACGGCGCTCCTGGAAGCACATGTACCTCCTGATGATGGCAGCCCAGGTCGGACTCGCCCTCGTGTATCTCTTCTGAATCGGGGACGACAATGCGCGTTCTGGTAACCGGTGCTACGGGATTCGTCGGCAAGAACCTCGTTCGGGAGCTTCTGCGGCACGACTACGAGGTCGCGATTCTCGCGCGGCGCACCAGCGACCTCACCGGCCTGCCGGTCAATTCCGTTGACGTGCGCTGGGGCGATATCACGGACCCCGCCGCCGTGCGCGACGCCCTGGACGGCGTGGAAGCCGCCTTCCACCTCGCCGCGCTCGTCAAGGAATGGGTCCCCCGTAACCAGCTCTACTGGGAAGTAAACGTCGAAGCTCTCCAGACGCTTCTTCGCGCCTCCGTCGAGTTCTCTCTCGAGCGCGTGGTCTACACCTCCTCCTTTATGGCCATAGGGTCCTCCGACGGGCTCGACGAGGCCGACGAGTCTACAACGCATGCGCCGAACCACTTCTCCAATCTCTACGAGAGAACCAAGTACGAAGCCGGCCTTGTCGCCCAGCGTTTCGCGAAGGGAGGTGCGCCTATCGTGACCATATGTCCCGGGGTCGTCTACGGCCCGGGCGACCTCACCGAAGGCAACATCATGGTTCGACACCTGAGAGATTTTCTTACCGGCAACCTCCCCGGCATTCCCGGCGACGGCTCTCAGCGCTGGTGTTTCTCCTACATCGACGACGTCGTTGCCGGTCACCGTCTTGCCATGGAGAAAGGGAAAGCAGGCGAGAGGTACGTTCTTGGGGGGGAAAATGCCCCACTGCGAGAATTTTTCAACATCGCCATGGAGCTTTCCGGGACCACAACGCCTCCCAGGCAGGTACCCTTTCTGCTGCTGGAGGCGGTCGCCGCCCTCGGGGAGGTCAAAGCCGCCCTCACTCGCAAGCCCCCCTCGGTCGCTCTTGGTGCCGTCCGCGCCTACAAGCACAATTGGGCGTACAGCTCCGAAAAGGCCGTCGCCGAGCTCGGCTACGCCGTGACCCCTCTCCGTGAGGGAATCGCGAGGACAATCGATTGGATGAAGACACGAGGACTGATATAGGCGACCATCGTCCCGCATTTTCACTTGTTTGCCGAGGCTGGCGTCCGTACGCGCTGGCGCTCTTCGCCGTGCTGGTTTCCACTTCCGTGCCCAGTCTCTTTCCACCTGACGCTTCCCGCTGGGCGCTCCCGCTGGTGAATGTCGTTCTCTTTTATCCGGCTTTCCTTGGCCTTGTCTGGAGCAGGCAACGCAGGCGTGCGCTGGCCGTGACCTTCGTCTGGGCCGGCGTGTCTTCTCTCGCCGTCGCCTCGGCCGCCTTTCTACATTCGCATAGCTTCGGTCCAGCCGTGATCAAAGGCATCAGCTACAAGAATGAGATGTTCACGTGGATCGTTACGGGAATAGGCCCCGAGAGCGACCCCGCCCAATTTCTTCCCCAGCACGCCTTACACTTGGCTGTTTTCGCCGCCCTCTCATTCCTGAGCTTTGGCTTTTTCGGCCTCGTCATGGGCGCTATTCTCCTCAACCACATGAACTTCTACTACGGAGCCCTGATCGCCGAAGCACAGAATCCCTGGTTCGCGGCCTTGCTCGGATGGCCCGTTTGGGCTATCCTACGTGTAGCGGGGTACATATTCCTAGGTGTGGGGCTGGCAGACCTAGGCCGCACGATAGTCTGGGGCAAGAGCCGGCCAGACTGGGGCAGTGTGGCCAAGCTCCTGATCCCGGGAGTTGTTCTCGTGATCACTGACGTTCTTCTCAAGACGGCACTTGCTCCCGCCTGGAGAATCATGCTCGCCCGAGCCTTCGGCCTAAGCTATTGAGTTCCGAGATGTCTTCCATGAGATTAAGCAGAAGGGATTTCCTTAAGGCCACGGCCATCGCCGGTGCGGGCCTTTACGCGGGCTCCCTCGCCGGGTGTGGCCGAAGGCCGCCCGCCGCGCAAATTCCCGAGCGCGTCGTCATCCTGGGCTTCGACGGCATGGAGCCGGACTTCGTCCGCAAGTGGATGGGGGAGGGGAAGCTCCCCAACATGGCGAGGCTGGCCGCACAGGGCGGGTTCCATACGCTGGCCACCACCAACCCCCCGGAATCTCCCGTGGCGTGGGCCTCCTTCGTTACTTGCTCGAACCCCGGCAAACACGGGGTCTTCGATTTCCTCAACCGCGACCCGCAGACCTACTACCCCGACATCGCCGCGCCTGACCGCGTGCCCCCTAAGTTCCTTTTCAATCTCATACCCGTCAAGCGTCCCAGGCTCATCGAGACCCGAGGCGGCACGTCGTTCTGGAAGACCGCGGACGAGCATAAGGTCGAGTCCACGATCTTCCAGGTTCCCGCTTCCTTTCCGCCCGACGAGCTGACCTACGGCAGACAGCTTTCCGGCCTGGGGATACCCGACGTCAGGGGAACGCAGGGCACCTTTTTCTACTTCGCATCGGACCTCTCGGCCGCCGAGGCCGTCAATACCGAGTTCGGCGGAAAGCTGGTCCGCCTTCGGCTCGACAACGACGTTGCTCAGTCGGAAATCGAAGGCCCCGCCGACCCCCTGTCGAAAGAGTTCCAGCGTATTTCCACACGCGTTACGTTGACGCTCGATCAGGCAGACCGCACTGTGACAATCTCGACCTGCGGCCAGAAGCAGACCGTCAAAGAACACGCCTGGTCAGACTGGTTCAAGATCAGCTTCCCCGTCACTCCGCTGGCGAAGGTGCATTCAATCGGGAAGTTCTACGTGCTTCAGACGTCCCCGGCTCTCAGGGTGTACCTGGGTCCGCTGAGTTGGGACCCCCGCTCGCCCGCCGTCCCGATTTCGACTCCCGCCGACTTCGCGGCCAAGCTCGCCAAGGAGAACGGCCTGTACAAGACTCTCGGCTGGGCAATCGACACGTGGGCGCTCACCGAGCAACGGATCGGCGAAGATGTCTTCCTCCACGACCTTTACTCCACTCTCGACGCGCGCGAGAAGAACGTTCTCTATTTGCTCAAAACCTGCCCGGGCAATCTCTTCTGCGCTGTCTTCTCGGCCACCGACAGAATGCAGCACACCTTCTGGCGATTCATCGACCCCGCGCACCCGCGCTACGACGAAAAACTGGCCAAGCAGTATGCGGGCGAGATAGAGAAACTCTATCGCCGCTGCGACCAGATAATCGGAGAGGTGATGGAGTTCTGCGACGACAGGACTTCCTTATTCGTTATTTCAGACCACGGCTTCCACGCCTTCCGCAAGGGTTTCAACATCAACACCTGGCTCGTCGATAATGGCTTCATGGTGCGGCAGACTGCGGAAGAGGGGCGGCTGTACAACCTCGACGACCTCTTCTCCGGAGGCGACTTCTTCCCCGACGTGGACTTCGCCGAGACGCGCGCCTACGCGCTCGGCCTGGGCCAAATCTACATCAACCTCAAGGGCAGGGAAGGCCAAGGCTTCGTCGAGCCCGGTGACGATTACGAGCGCACGGTTAAGGCCATTACCGAAGGAATCCGCGAGGCCGTCGACCCCGAAACCGGAGAACGCGTCATCGTCGACGCCTACCCTCGCGCCCGCATTTATCACGGGCCCTTCTTCGAGCAGGCTCCCGATATACAGATCGGTTTCAAGGACGGATACCGGGTGTCCTGGCAGTCCACTCTGGGCGGCATTCCCAAGGAGCTCATCTCGCCGAACACCAAAATCTGGAGCGGGGACCACTGCTCGATGGACCATTCGGTCAGCGCGGGGGTCCTCCTCACGAACCTGAAGGTCGCCGGCGCATCCCCATCGATAATGGATGTCGGACCGACGGCCCTCAGCCTTCTCGGCGTGCCGCTCCCCGACGACGTCGACGGCAAGCCCCTGGTTTGAAAACGACCATGCCCCCGGTGGGGCGCAAGACCTTTCCGAAACCGCGAGCGTCCGGCCTGCGATCAAAACAGATACGTTACTGATGCCTCCCTCTACGGCTTGCCCTTTCAGAAGCCTTCTTCTTTATCGCTCCCCGGAAGCTCCGCCTCGACGCCTTGATCACCTGAACTATTTTGCGTGACGGCGGGAGTCTCCTCCGCCATGGCTTTGAGGGCTGCCACATGGTGGTACAGATGTCTCCTTCAGCCTCTCTGTAAGTTTTCGGCTTCGGAGCGACTCCTAAGGGTCCCCCAAGGACTACGAGGTTTATCCATACTGAGAATAGGGAGGTCTTGCTTCGACTCCCCACATATGGTAGAATTCGGGCTTGGCTTCTACACTCAGGAGGCCGTCTCCGGAACCCATTCGGGCTCTCTGGTGCCAGGCGAATGGTAGTGGGACATCCCCGAAATCGTGCGCTTTACACAGGCTCCGATCCCTCGAACGGACACCGGCGTTCCAACTTGTTGACGCAATCTCATCGGAAAAGGGAAGTTGACACGCGTGCCCTCTCATGTATACATAATAACTGGAACAAGGGTTCCCAAAGCATCGAGCTCTGCAATAGTTCAGAGGGTGTTAAAGGCATAATCGGGTTGACTGGACTTTGGTAAGGAGCCGACTATGGAATCAGTAACCGGTCCGAGGGCGGCGCTGATCCGCGGGCTTGTGCGTGCGATGGTGGGCGGCTTCCGAATGGTGCCTGAGGCCGCCGTGGTTCGCTTGGCCCATAATCTACTCAACAAGACCTGCTCCGACGAAGCAGAGCTGTGGCTGCGCTCCGCACTCAGTGTCGCGCGCAATGCCTTCCCCAGACTCAACGAAAACTACCGGCGGAAGATCGTCGACAACTTTGTGTCCAACGCCATGATCCTCGGAACCACAACACGGGCCTCAATCGAGCGCGAAGAAGACGTCCACGTGCCCTTCTTCTTTGTAATAAGTCCCACCATGGCCTGCAACCTCCGGTGCTACGGCTGCTACGCCGGAATGTACCACCAGAACCAGGGCTTGGACACGGCCACGTTCGACCGCATCCTGACCGAAGCCAAGGAGTTGGGCATTCACTTCATCACGGTTTCCGGGGGCGAGCCTTACATCCGGCCCGACCTGCTTGACCTTTTTGAGAAGCACGACGACATGTTCTTCCAGACTTACACTAACGGCACCCTGATAGATCCCGCCCGGCTGGCCAAGCTGGGGAACGTGTTCCCCGCCATAAGCGTGGAAGGCTTCGAGAAGGAAACCGACGCCCGACGCGGCAAGGGCACTTACGGCCGCATCATCGAGGTCATGGACGGGCTGCGCGAAGAAGGATGCGCCTTCGGCTTCTCTTGTACCGCGACCAGCCAAAATGTGGACCTCGTGTCCAGCGATGAGTTCGTTGATTTCTACCGGAAGAAGGGGTGTCTCCTCGGCTGGTACTTCACCTACATCCCCATAGGCCGCAAGCCCGACGTCAGCCTGATGCCCACCCCCGAGCAACGGCATCACTTGCGCCGCCGCGTGCGCCAGATTCGCGCCTCGCACGATATCATCGTTGGAGATTTCTGGAATGACGGCCTGCTCGCGGGAGGCTGCATAGCGGGGGGCAGGTACTACTTCCACATAAACGCCAACGGCGACGTCGAGCCCTGCGTCTTCGTTCATTTCGCCGTCGATAACATCAAGAAAAAGAGCCTGAAGGACGCCCTTGCGGCCGACTTCTTCAGGATAATACGCTCTAAACAGCCTTATGACCGCAACCTCCTCAGGCCCTGCATGATAGTCGACTGCCCGCAGGCTCTTCGCGACGTTATTGCCGAATCGGGCGCTAAACCGACGCACGAGGGTGCCGAGACCATCATCACCGACCTGAAGGACTTCCTCGACCGGTATGCGAAGGAATACGGTGATATCGCCGACCGGGCGCTCCTCGAAGAGTACCACCCGGTTTCCGGGAAAGCCCGCGAGGCCTGGGAGCAGGTGATGGCGGAACGCTCAGAAACCGTAGCCCACTAAGGAGAACTGCGACGGAAATCCTGCTTGTTAATCCCGGCTTCCACGGCGCGTATCATCAAGCCGGCGTCAAGCTCCCCCCATTGGGGCTTGCATACATGGCATCAGTGTTGAGGCAGCACGGGCACCGGGTTCGCATTGTCGACCATAGCGTTCGGCCCGGTGAGCCGCTCGACTGCGGCAAGTATGAACTTGTCGGCGTCACTTGCGACACGGCAAGGTTCTTCGAAGCGGCCGAGGTCTGCAGAGAGGCCAAGTCGACCGGCGTCCCGGTCGTCGTCGGGGGGGCCCACGCCTCTTTCTGCGACGGCGATTTTCTTGATTCGGGACTCGCCGATTTCGTCATCAGAAAAGAAGGGGAAGAATCGCTTCTCGACCTCGTTGAGAATCTTCACGCCCCCCGGAGCTACCGCGATATCCAGGGGCTCTCCTTCAGAGAAGGCGAGGAAATCGTTCGGAATCCAGACCGTCCCTTTGTGATGGACCTCGATTCCTTCCCTTACCCCTCCAGGGACCTCATCCCTCTTGACGAGTACAGGATGACCCATCGCGGCCGGCGCATGACCTCCGTCGTTACCAGCCGCGGCTGCCCCTACGATTGCGAGTTCTGCTCCGCTTCCCGCCTCGCGGGCTGTCGCTGGCGCTCGCGCGACCCATTGGCCGTAGTTGACGAGGTCCAAGAGGTCCATGAGCGCTACGGTTTCGATTCCGTCGCGTTCGTCGATGACAATTTCACCGCAAATCACAAGCGTGTGATCGAAATATGCGAGGGCATCCAGACACGCAACCTCGACGTGACGAGCTGGCTCCAGGCCCGCACCGACAGCATCGTCAAGCATCCCGACATGGTCGAAGCTATGGCCGATTCGGGCGTGAGAACCGTCTTTCTGGGCGTGGAAAGCGGAGACGACATCGTCCTGAAGAATTACGGCAAGCACGCCGATGTGGATACGGCCAGGCAAGCCGTGAGCATACTAAAGAAACACAACATCCGTCCTTGGTGCAGCTTCATCATCGGGGGCCTTGACGAGACAAAGGAAATGATCCTCAAGACGATAGACTTTGCCAAGAAGCTCCGGCCTGGTTTCGTCCAGTTCTCGATACTTACGCCGTATCCCGGATGTCGGCTCTACGAAAAGCTCAAGCATCTGCTCACTCCCGACTGGGGCCGCTACGACGGCGCCCACAGCGTGATGCCCATAAAGCACATAACCGCCAAGGAGCTCGAATCGCTTCTCTTCAGAGCCTATAGAAGCTTCTACCTCCAGCCCAGGCAGATAATTCAGATGATCCGGGACCGCTTCGAAGGCGGATTCAGCATCAAGGGAATAGTGCACGACGTCAAATGGATCTGGGACATCCGTTCCGCGATGGTGGCAAGCCGTTCGCGATAGCGCCGTCAGCCTCCGTGACGTTCCTCTCGTTCCCGAACCAGCTCCTTCAACCTCAGCGCATTTCTCACCGCGTATCCCTCGATATCGTTGTTGAAGTACACGTAGACGCTTCGCCCTTCCGCCGTCCAGCCGTGGACCCTCTCCGCGTCTTTCGCCAAGTGATCCTCCGAATAGCATCCGGAGTATTTCTCTGCCGGGCCGTGCCGCCTCGCGTAAATGAAGCCCGATTCCAGCGGCTGCGTGACGGGGCAGCTCCCCATGTCGCTCAGGCAGAGAGCCGCTCCGTGCTGCTCCAGCATCTCGTACGTCTCATCACGCAGCCAACTGGGGTGCCGGAACTCGAACGAGATCTCCGCTTCCGGCACGATCTCCTGCGACGACAGGTAGTCCAGCGTCCCACGCAATCGCTCTCTATCGAACCCGAACGTAGGCGGAAGCTGAAAAAGCACGGGCCCCAGGCGGGGCCCCAGCAGCGCTGCTCTGTTCAGAAACTTCGGAATCGTCTTCTCCGGCTCCTTAAGACGCTTCATCTGGGTGATGAAGCGACTTGCCTTCGCCGCGAACTTGAACCCTTCGGGCACCGAGTTCCGCCATTTCTCGAATGTCTCCTCCTGCGGCAGGTGATAGAACGTATTGTTGATTTCCACCGTGTCGAAGAATCCGGCGAAACGTCTGAGCCAGTCTGAAGTCTTCACCCCCTCGGGGTAGAATATCCCTCCCCCCCAGTGCTTGTAGTGCCACCCGCTTGTCCCGATTCTTGCGTCGGGCATCCGCACTCTCCCTTTCAGATGACGTTCGGATCAGGCCGGCACGCCTTTCGTCCCCCCGAGGGGCAGACTACAGCCTGCCGAAGCCCCTGTCAAAAGCCCCTTGCAGTTGAAGACGCATTGGCGAATTGGTAAGATGGACGGCAGGAGGTCCCCCGGGATGAAGCTCGCGGTACTCAGTGATTTTCACGGTGCCACTGAACTGCTGCCGTCAATCAAGGACTTTCTTCCGCGCATGGCGGATGCCGCTTTTTTCTGCGGTGACACCGTCAAGGGGCACGCCCGTGGAGACGAATGGCTTGCCGCCCGCTCGGGCGGCCGCTCGCCCAATCCCAGCGCCGCCGAGATCAAGGCCGAGGCATCCCAGGACATCTCTTACTATACCCTCTTTTACAGCACCATGTGCGAGTTGGGAGTGCCCTTCTTCGCCATCCCGGGCAACATGGATGCTCCGGAGAAGCGCTTCGCCCATTACGTGCTTCCGATGTGCGTCTCCTGCTCGAACTTGCGCATCGTTCACCTCTCGCACTACTTCTTCGGCTCGTACCTCCTCGCGGGCATCGGCGGAGAACTCGTTGAAAGCTCCCCAAACCGCGAGCTCGTCCTCCAGTACTCTCGAAAGGAGGCGGAGCTCGCCATAGAATTCCTTTCCGCGGCCTCGCTCAAGAAAGTCCTCATCGTCCACTCACCGCCGGAGTCCTCGGTCGGCCTGGATAACGGAACCCAGAAGGGCTCCCCCGTCGTCAACTCCCTTATCGAGCGCTTCCAGCCCCTGCTCGTCTTCTGCGGACATGCCCACGGCGCTCGAGGAGAGGACCGAATCGGCTCCTCGCTAGTCGTCAACCCGGGGGCATTGAAGAACGGCAGCATGGCAGTGTTGGACACGGACAATCAAAGGGTTTCTTTTCACGAGCTCGGATAGTGCTCCTATAGAGTTGTGCTTATGGCGAAAATGACAATCGTCGCATTGGCCCTGCTTGCGGTCTGTGTCGCCTCTCTTGCCGAGCAGGAACAGCCTATACCCAGGATCGACGGAGCCAAGATATTGATGGTCATCGCCAGCCGCCGGTTTCGCGACGAGGAGTTGATCCACCCGAGGGAGCTCTTCCTCAAGCAAGGGGCGCTGGTCAAGGTCGCTTCATCCAGCTTGAAAGAGGCCGAGGGTATGCTTGGCGCAAAATTCAAACCCGAGGTCCTGATAACTGACGTGAAGCCCGAGGACTTCGACGCAATTGTGTTTGTTGGCGGCGCGGGTGCCGCAGAGTACTGGGACTCTCGCGTTGCCCATACGCTCGCCAAGAAGGCTTTCGAGCAGAAGAGGATCGTAGCCGCCATATGCGTAGCGCCTGTCACGCTTGCCCGAGCCGGGTTGCTTAAGGAAAGAAAAGCCACCGTGTGGAAGTCCGAGGCTCCCCAGCTCGAGAAAGCCGGCGCGATGTACACCGCCGCACCGGTTCAGGTGGATGGCAGGATCATCACCGCTGATGGCCCCAAGTCGGCAAAGCTCTTCGCTGCCGCGGTGGTGACGGCCATCGAAAAGAACAAAAAGCCCGATGGCGGCGACCTCGAAAGCCAAGACGGTCAGCAAGAAAGGAGCGATTGATGCAGTATCGCGATTACGGCACCACGGGCATCAAAGTCTCAGCTTTGGGATTTGGCGCAATGCGCCTGCCGACCAAAGAGGACGGCAAGGTCGATGTCGATGACGCTATCAGGGTGATCCACCGCGCCTTCGAACTGGGCGTCAACTACATCGACACCGCCCACGGTTACCATCGCGGCGAGAGCGAGGTGGTTGTGGGAGAGGCGGTGAGATCCTGGGACGGCAGAATCTATGTCTCGACCAAGAACCCCTGCCGCGAGCCTTCCGCCGACGAGTGGAGGAAGGTGCTCGACCTTTCCTACAAGAGGCTTGGATTGGAGCAAATCGACGTCCTCAACTTCCACGGCCTGCGGTGGGACTCTTTCACCAACATCATGAAGGTACCCAACGGCCCTCTGGAGGCCGCTCTCACCGCGCGCGAAGAGGGGCTGTTCAAGTACCTGTGCTTCTCCTGCCACGACAAGCCCGAGAACATGAAAAAACTCATCGACACCGGTCTCTTCACCGCGATGACGGTTCAATATAACATCCTCGATCAGGTCAACACCGAGATGATCGCCTACGCCAAGGAGAAGGGCATGGGAGTCATCATCATGGGGCCGGTGGGCGGCGGTCGGCTCGCCGCTCCTTCCGACAGGGTCAAGAGCCTCGTACCCGATGCCAAGAGCAACCCCGAGACCGCTCTTCGCTTCGTTCTCGCCAACCCCAACGTCTCCGCGGCCATTTCCGGCATGAACACCATCGCCATGGTCGAGGAGAACGCGGCGACCGCCTCGCGCAGCGAGCAGCTTTCTCCCGAAGAGAAGGAACGCATCGCCGCCGCTCTTCAGGAGGTAAAAAAGCTCAGTGACCTCTACTGCACGGGTTGCGGTTACTGCATGCCTTGCCCGAACGAGGTCAACATTCCCCGAAACTTCATGCTCATGAATCAGTACCGCGTTTGGGGGCTCGAGGCCTTCTCTCGCAACCAGTACGCGCACCTCGGCGACAGCGAAAGGCCAAGCGGCATGGGCAAGAAGGCTTCCGAGTGTGTCGAGTGCGGCGAGTGCGAGCCCAAGTGTCCTCAGAACATTCCCATCATCAAGCAGCTCAAGGAAGTTGCTGCAACCCTCGGGAAGAAACCATCGGGCAAGTCTTAGCGCCAGGGAGAAAATCTTAATGACCCAAGTGCCTGAATCCATTGTGCTTGTAGGCGAAACGCCTTCTGCTACCGAGCTGTTTGCGGCCGATGAACTCACGAAGCACCTTCGCTTTATAACGGGCGCTCCTTCACGCGTAGCCCGGTGGAAAGACCTATCCCAAAAGGCCGTTCGCGAAAACGTCGTGGCATTCCTGGGTACCTCGGCCACCCACCCGGCGCTTCGTGCCGACTCGCTTCCTTCCGACCTTCCCGAGCAAGCCTTTGTCCTTCGGACTATCCCGAAACCCTGGGAAGGGGAGGGTGGCGTACTCGCCGTTCTTGGCGGCGATCCCCGCGGCGTCCTCTACGCTGTGCGCGACCTCCAGCACTACCATTGGCTTGACGGGTCCTCCGTCCCCCAACTCGATCTACAGGAGAGTCCCGCTGCACAGTACCGCCTCTTCCAGTCCTGGGATTACTACATAGTTGACCCCTACGCCTACATTGACCGCCTGAGCGAGTGGAAGGTCAACGGCCTGGGCATCTGCACCTGGCGATACCTTTACGAGCGGCAGGACATTATCCCCTACGCCAAAGAGCGCGGAATCGACCTCACCATAACCGCGGGCATATACAGTTGGCAGGAAACCGGAGTGGCTGTCCACAACATGCGCTCGCTTCTCCCGGAACCGGCGCCGCCCGAGGTCACGCGCGCCGGCGACGGCTACGTCATCTGCCCCTCACAGGAGCGCAATCAGAAGTGGATGGCCGACAGTGTCTTGTCGATGATCAACAAGATCGACGGCCTTTTCGGCTTCTACTTCCAGACGGGCGTCTTCGACTACGCCGACTGCAATTGTCCGAAGTGCAAGTCCATGTCGCCCTCCGAACTCTTCCGAATGCAGGCCGACCAGATCATCTCGCTTGTCTCCCGCGAGCGCCCCGACATCCGCGTCACATACGGCATAAACACTCGTCAGATCGCCGGCGACGAATTCCTGCCGGTACTTGCCCAAATCGACCGCCGCGCGCTCCCCCTATTGGAAAATCGCTACCCCATCCCGAACGCCTCCGACATGGACCGGCTGGATATGGCCGTGCCCGGCCACTACGGCCTCCTCGCTAAAGTCTACGGGCAGGATTTCCTCGTCAAGGGCTGGCGCGAATGCCGCCGGCACATGCTGGACGAGATGAACGCTTCCATCGCCGAGGCCATCCGGCGCGGCGCTTACGAGATCGACGCCCTTATCGAGACCAGGCAATACCATAACCGCCGGCTCTACCTCCCAGCAGTCTTCGCGGAGTCTGCGTGGAGCGGGGGACGCATCACGGAGCAGAGGCTCGAGAGAATTCGGGACATCACCGACCTGGATCAGCGAATCTCTGATCCGCCCCAGGTTGAGTTCCGCGAGGGCTCACGGCACCTGATCATCAAGCGCCCCACAGGCACCGAGGTGGATGGTGGTTGGGACTGGGGGAGCCTCCGGGTTGGTGTTCGCATCATCGCCAACATCTGTGACCTGCTTTCCGAAAGGGAGGAAGCCGACTACACCTTTCATCTGCCCGCGAACTTCCGTCAGGGCCTCAAGGCCGCGACCCTCACCATCACCGGCGCTAAAGACTACTTGCCTGAGATCACTGAGGATTACGTTCTGGAAGTGCTCGTCAACGGCAGGTCTCTTGGCAAGTTGATCTCACCGTGGCGGAAGGGCGAGAGAGTTATAAACCGGGGCACCGGTGGCCACGATGACTCCACGAAGCCCCAATCGTATCTCGGCATAGGTGACTGGCGGATCGAAGTACCTCCCGACGCTCTCGACCAAGAGACTGCCGTTACCCTTCGTTTTGTCGAACCCGACGGTTTGGTAATGTACGAGAAGATGACGCTGGAGCTCGCCTACTGACGATCGCTTGCATCGGCTCCGGCGTTTCTTTGCTCGGAAGAACTTGGCGATGAAAAAGGTTCTGCTGATATCGGTTTCGGCAGGGGCCGGCCACATTCGCGCAGCCGACGCCGTCAAGGCCGCCTTGGAGTCCCTGGATTCAGACATCCGGGCGCTCACCATCGACTGCCTTCGCTATACCCCTTTCACCTTCAGGAAGCTTTACGCGGGGTCCTACATTTCCATGGCCAAGAGGGCTCCGTTTCTCTGGGGCCTTCTCTATTCCAAGTATGACCGGCAGAGCCCCAACGGGAGCGGGGCCAAGTTCCGCCGATTCGTTCAGAAGATCAATACCCGCGCCATGATTCGTTACATCCGAAACGAGGCCCCGGATCACATCATCTGCACTCATTTTCTTCCCGCCGAGGTCCTATCCAAGCTGAAGGCGCGACACGCCTTCCATGCCTCCCTCTCCACCGTTGTTACCGACTATGACATCCACAACTTCTGGATTCACGAGAACACCGACCGTTACTATGTCGCCAACGAAGAGGTCAAATGGATACTCGTCAAAAAGGGAACTCCGGCGGACAGGATTGTCGTTACCGGTATACCTGTTCATCCGCTCTTCGCCCAGACGTCAGACTGCGACAAGCTTCTCTCCGCTCTTTCCTTGGACGCGGACGTGCTCACGGTGCTGGTCACCGCGGGCGGCTACGGCGTTGGACCGATAGAGGACGGCATCAATGCCATCATGCACGCCGCCAAGCCCCTTCAGGTGCTCGTTGTGGCCGGACGCAATAAGCGCCTCGAACGCCGACTCGCCGGCATGCAGCCGCCCGACGGCGTGAAACTCGTCCCCTTCGGCTACGTGGAGAATATGCACGAGTTGATGGACATCTCCGACATCGCTGTTACAAAGGCCGGAGGGCTCACCTCCGCCGAATGCCTGGCCAAGGGCCTCCCGGTGCTCATAGTCTCGGCTATCCCTGGTCAGGAGGAGCGGAACAGCGATTTCCTTCTCGAGGCTGGTGCCGGGCTGCGCGTACGCGCCCCCGAAAGCCTCGCTTACAAACTCCATCTGCTGGCGGATGTTCCGAGCCGCCTCCAGGCTATGAAACAAGCCGCCGTTCGGGTCGGCTCACCAAATAGCGCATTCCTGGTAGCCCAAGACGTCCTCTCGCTTGTCGGCTAGCTTCCGACCCGCTTCGCCGCGCTCTTCTCCGACCTCTTTAACTCCCTTGGTTGGTGATTGACTTCATCTCGATCTCGCTCTACCATTCAAAGGGAGGTGTTCGCCTTGAAACTTTGCGTCGTTCTCCCGGCCCTTGCGGTGCTGATCATGCCGGCATTCGCTGCGGACTACGATCGGGCTAGAGAGTCGATGGTCGAAACCCAGCTCCTGAGCCCGGGACGCGACATCTCCGACCCCAAGACCATTCAGGCGATGTCCAAAGTCCCCCGCCACGAGTTTGTCCCCCAGAAGTATCTCGATCAGGCTTACGGCGATCATCCGCTCCCCATCGGCTTCGGCCAGACGATTTCCCAGCCCTACATCGTCGCCCTGATGACCCAGTTGCTGGAATTGAAGGGCGAGGAGCAGGAACGAGTGCTTGAAATCGGCACAGGTTCCGGGTACCAGGCGGCGGTCCTCGCGGAAGTCACAAAGCAGGTCTACACGGTCGAGGTCGTGCCCCAGCTCCAGAAGGAAGCCGCTGAGCGGCTCAAGCGTCTCGGTTACGACAAGGTGAAAACGGCTCGGCTCGATGGCTACTATGGCTGGGAGGAGCACGCCCCTTTCGACGCCATAATTGTCACCGCTGCCGCCGACCACGTCCCTCCGCCGCTCATACGACAACTCAAGGACGGCGGGCGCTTGGTGATCCCTGTGGGTCCACAGGGAGCTATCCAGACCCTTTGGCTGATAAAGAAGCAGGGCGAGCAGCTCAAGTGGATCAACCGCGGCCCTGTGCGTTTTGTGCCGCTCGTCCGCCAACCAGAGTAACCCAGGCGAAGAAGGCCCCCGCATAGGCCGCTGCGCCCGTCCCCAGAACCCACCCGTAGCCTGCCTCGAGAGATATCATCACCGCCGCCACAGACCCGACAACCGACGCGGCCCCATTTGCGGCCCACGCCCAGGCGATCGCGCCGGGCCTGCTCACACCCAGCAGCCTTACCCCGGCTGGAAACGGCACGCCCATCAGCAGTCCCATCGGCGCGATCAGCGCAAGCGTTAGGCCCAGCCTCGCGCCAAAGCTCAGCCCCAGCCCCCACTCCGCCGCTCTCCCCCCGAGAATTCCCAGAAGTGCCGCAAGTCCGGCCGCCCCTCCGATCGCGGCTCTGCAATGACGATTCTCCGCCCCTTCCGACAGAAGGCTTCCCAAACCCGATGCGCCCAGCAGCACCGCGAGCACCACCGCGAACGCGTACGTCGGTTGATCCAGCAGCAGGACAAACCGGTGCATCAGCGATATCTCGACGAATATGAACCCCACACCCAGCGCGATGAAATATACGAGGAAACCCGGCCCCGTCGTCCGCCTGCGGCCGAGCGCTGGAACCACCACCAATGTAGCGGCACCCGTCAGCGCCGCACACATTGAAAGCAGCAGGAACAGGTATCCGCTTCCGCCGAACGGCAGCCACTCTCTGCCCAGGCCCTTGAGCAACTCCGGAACCTGCCCCCACTTGAAGAAATGGAAGAAGAACGGCCTGTCGTCCGTCACCGCGCCCACTTCGTATCCGTATCCCTTCAGAAAATCGCCCCGCCCGTCGCTCAGCAACTCTCTGGCGGCAAGAAAGTGGAACGGTTCCTCGAATTGGGCGTATCTGTTTACCTCGTCTTCCGAGATTCCTGGGTACCACACGAGATCAAATTTCATCTCGGAGCAGAAATCCCTCAGGGCCTGAATCTCCCCTGGGGTGAACCGCTCCCGTTTCGCCAGGATCGTCATCGTCATCCATGATCTCAAAGCGGCAATATGCTCCCCCGGTTCGTCGGCTCCTTTCCTTCTGAGCGCCTCGGCAACCGCGTCCAGCGCCCTGATCGATTCACTTGCGGGAACCTGAAGCCACCTCGTTATGGCCAAAACGCCCCCCGGGCGCAGTCTCCCCAATGCCGCTTCCATCCCCTCAATCGTCAAGCGATAGTCCTGCGTCAGGCTGAAGGCCCCGAGCTTTACCGCGCCCATCTCTTCCGAAAGCGGCATCGAGACCACGTCAAAATCCTCCTCCGACCTCGCAAGATGGGATCTCAAGCCCCCGTAAATCCATTCGACCCCTTCGGTTCTCAGTACCGTCTCGTTCAGCGAAGTTGCTCCTCTAACGCCGGCCTCGTCTTCCACTGCCACGATACGCTGCACTTGATCGCAGGCGGCCTTCGCCGTCGCGATTTCCAGCCCGCCCCGCGGGCGCAGCACCAACACCGAATTGGGCTTCGCCACGACGTAGGCCGCCGCACCCGTCACGTATCGGCCGAACTCCAAGTCGACACCCCTCGGCGCCCCTGTTATATTGCCGCCATCGATTGCCACGCCTAGCTGCGGCGGCATCTCTCCCTCGTACGTGTAACTCAAGCCCGGCGCGGAGCGAATTCCCTCGCTCCGGACTATCTCCACTCGGCCCGTCGGCGTCTCATTCCGCTCGATCACCTCGGCCCCCGGATACCGTAGCGCGGAACGAAGGGACTTGTAGGGCAGCCCCCGCACCTGCAGCCATTCGGGCACTCGAGCTGAAAGCAGGAACACGGCCACTGCCGCCCCTGCGGCAACATACGATAAAGGCTTCTTGCCGAACCCGAATGCCGCCACCAACCCCATTCCCGCCGCAACGAAGATCAGCCCTTCCGCTGGAACTGGTCCTGTCAGAACCGGCATCGCCAGTGCCCCGACCCCCGACCCGACCATACTTGCGCAGTAAATCGTTCCCGCGCGCCGGGGCATCTCCCTGAACACCACCGCCAGCACCATCCCGGCGAAGAAGAACGGTACCGACAGGGCGAGGTACTTGGCGACGAAAAATGCAATCTGGCGCTTCTCCAGCGCCAGCAGGTAGGGATCGAAAGGCAGATAGTTCGAAGCGGCGTAGCTGCCCACCGTTCCCACCGAAAACCCCACCGCCAGCTTCCACAGCGAACTCACCCCCGGCCTCTTGCCCGCCGGCTCTAACCTCGCCGCGACCGTGCCGCTTGCCCCGTATCCCAGCAGCGCCAGGCTTACCACCAGGAATGCATAGTGGTACCATTCCGCAATCGAGAAAATCCGCGTAAGCGCAAGTTGATACAGAAGCGACGCCGCCGAAATCAGAAAGACGCCCGACAGCAGCCCCAGCATTGTCCGCGCCCCCCCTGCGGTCAACCGCTACAGTTGAGAGACTTCACTTCGAGCCCGCAACAGCCGCTTCGGATATCCGCACCGTCGGCATCACCGCGCCCGGCTCCTCGCGATAATCACGCGAGATGGCATCGATTCTCGTAAGCAGCTCGATCGCCCCGCCGCCCACCATCGTACTCTTCACCGGAAATGCGAACTCCCCGTCCTCTATCCAGAATCCCCAGTCCACGGTGGCGGAAATCTCTCCGGTCCGAAGATCGGGCCAGAATCCCCCGCTCTCGACGTACAGTCCCAACTTGACCTCCGATATGATCTCTTTCGCCGTCTTGTCGCCGAGCTTCGGTATTACGTTCGTCGGGGACACCCCGCCCGCCCTGTTGCCGTGCCCCGTATTCTCCTCCTTTGCCTTTAGCGACGTATAAAGGCTATGCAGGTATGCGGTCAGGATCCCCTCTCTCACGACCTCCACCTGCTTCCTTACGGACCCCTCCGCGTCTACCGCGCCCGAGGAAACTCCGCCCGGTATAAGTCCGTCGTCCAAAAGCGTCACGTGCTTCGATGCGATCCTCTTTCCCCTCTTTCCGGCAAGGAAGGATCTTTCCCTCTGAACGTCCTCTGCATTGGCGCACTCGGCGATTGAAGTGAAAAGCGTTTCCGACGCAAGCGGACCCAGAACCACCGGGTATCGGCCTGTAACGACGTTGGCCGCACCGAGCTGCCTGATCGTCTTCCTCGCCGCCCCGGCTCCCACTCCCTCGGCCTCGAAGTCGGCAAGCCTTCTCGCGTAGTCGAATTCGTAGGCGGAGGCGGCCTCGTCGTCCTTGCGTACCATCGCCATCAAATAGAGGCTCAGCCACGTTCGCGAGACATCCTCCCTTACGCCGAGGGAGTTGACAAGGACTGCGGATTGCGCGTTCAGTGCGGCATCGCCTTCCACCACGGCAATCCTGTCATCGACATCACGCGCCGAGCCGATCTCGTCAGCCACCATCTCGACCAACCTGGCCGAGGTGATTTCCGCCAGTTCCGGGTCGAACAACCCGGCCACATCGTTGTGATTGCCGGGGGAGGGGAGGGTAACGAAATCCGGATCCTTCTCGGCCATTCCTGCGAGCCTGACCGCCCTCTCGGCGGCCTCTCGCACTTCATCCTCCTCCAGGCTGGGGCTTGATACCGTCCCCAGCCCGCCGCCGACAAAGCACCTTATCGACACGTTTTCCCTGTGACGTTCCGTCAGCCCCTTGATGCCGTTCTTCTCCACCGTCACGCTGATGGTCCGGCCATTGCCGGCGACCGCATCGGCAAAATCCGCCCCGCATTTGGTCGCCGCTTCGCAAGCCAACATTCCCAGTTCTTCCAGCGCTTTGCTGCCTGGTCCTTTGCTCATTCCTGGCCTCCCACCACAAGCTCCTTCACCCTGATGTACGGGCCGCCTCCCTGTACCGGCGCTCCCTGCATTTGCTTACCGCAGGTCCCCGGCATGTCCGTTGCGAATTCCCTGCTGACGGCGTCTATGTCTTCTAATGCCTGCAGCGTCATCCCCGACACCGATACTTCCCTTGTCGGGTCTCCCAACTTCCCGTCCTTTATCAGTCGTCCCTTGTGCGCGCGGCAGGTGAATTGCCCCCGCTCTGTCATCACATACCCCCAGTCACCTTCCTCTAGGAGTATACCCTCGCCCATCTCGCTCACCATCTCATCCAGGCTTCTCTTTCCCGGCTCGATGAATGTGTTGCTCATCCGCACTATGGGCATCGAGTGCGCGTCCTGCGCCCGCCCGCTCCCGGTCGGCTCCGCGCCGAACCTCGCGGCGCTCTCCAGACAGTGCAGGTATCCTTTCAGCATCCCGCTCTCCACGATCACTCGTTTTCTGCCCGCCACGCACTCAGAGTCATACGAGTACGACCCATTCAGCTTTTCGATCGTGGAGTCATCCACTATTGTGACCAGCTCCGACGCCACTTTCGTCCCCAGCCGCCCGGCCACTATCGACGCCCCGCTGAAAACCAGGTCCGCTTCGGCGTTATGCCCCACTGCCTCGTGAACGAACAGCCCCGTTATCGAGGGGTGGAATATCACAGGGAATCGCCCCGACGGCGCCCTCCTTGCCGACAGCAGCGAAACGGCCGAACGCGCCGCCTCTCCTCCTATCGACGCGGGCTCCGTCTCCTCGATCATCTCGTACCCCGCCGTTCCGCCCACGTGCTTGTGTCCCCTCTGCCGCAGACCGCGCTCCGACGCGGTTACCGTTACTCCCGCCATCACCCGTATCTGCTCGTCGTCGATCATCGCTCCCGCCGTGTTGCAGACCATCTCCTTGAAATACGAGTCGAGGTAAGTCACGAGTATATTTGACAGCTTCCCCTCGCCGGACGTCTCCGCCTCGTCGTGGAAAAGTCGCAAACATGCGACCTTCTCCTCCACCGGCACTTCGCCGGGAGGGCGTCTCACCGAAGCCCTGACCACATCCACCATCGGCTCGACCAGCGAAACCACTCCCGGCTCCGCAACCTTCCCCTCCGCGGCCTTCGCCATAGCGATTGCGCTTTCCAAACATCCCTCCAATTCTCGCCTCGTCAGCCTATCGCTCGACGCAAAGCCCCACGCCCCGTCCACCAGTAAACGCACCCCGGCCGCCTTCTGTACCGACTGTGACAATTGATCCGTTCGGCCGTTCTGCAGCCGTATGCTTGTGCTGTCCTTCTCGACGTATCGAACGTCCGCGAACGATGCGCCCTTCGCTTTTGCCTGTTCAATTATGCTCTGGAGTATCTCCCTCACGGATTGTTCCTACCTGTTGTTGGTCTCCTCATCGCGACGGTTGGCGTATTTGACAGATGTCAGGTCTCAATATATCATCTAGTTTACCCAGGAGAGGTGCCCGAGAGGCTTAAGGGGCACGCTTGGAAAGCGTGTGTACGGTTACACGTACCGCGGGTTCGAATCCCGCCCTCTCCGCTTTCGCTCGGCGTGCGCTGTCAACCAACTCCGAACCTCTTTCGCAGTGCCGTTGCGAGCCTCGCTCTTTCGGTCCCCTGCGTAACCTTCTTGATCGCTCGCCAGGCGTCCGGGCAATGCTTGTACTCCACACCGACCTGCTCGTGCAAGAATGCATCCACATCTTTCTTGTTCTCTTTCGTGACGCTCACGCCGCTTTCCGCGAACAGGTCCTTCAGGTGCCGAAAGTAGCACGACATTCGCCCCTCCCTCTCCAGCATATGATGTTCACCTACACCGACGCCGACGATGAATGCCCGCGTCCTGCCCATCCTACGATTTTGCGCGGCGAAGCAGCTCCCTGGCCTTCTTAACCATCCCTTGGGTTATTATCTCCACGCCCCGTTCCCCGACTTCTCTCGTCGCCGCCTTCCTCGGATCCTCGCCGCCGACCCCTGTCAGCGGTTCTTCGTCCCTCTCCAGATAAACGGTCATGTCCACACATTCAGGCCTCAGCGCCATCAGGTACGAGGTCTCCCACTTCGCTGCGTGGTCGCCTCCGGCCTCGATCCTTCTTTTCGACGGAGGAACGTAATGCACTTCCGTCCCCGCGAACGCCTTCGCGTCGGAAAACGACTTGTTGAAAGTCGCAACCGGCTCCTCCGCCAGCCGCGCCAGCGGATAGTGTCCCGCCAGCAGGCATATCGCGCGGAATCGCAACGTGCGCATCTGTTTCAGGACGTGCAGCAATAGTGCCTGGTACGATTCGCGCTGTTCCTCCGGCGCGCCTAGCGCCTCCGGCCTGAAATCCCCCTTCCTGAATCCCATCTTCTTCTTGATCATCCCGTCTGCGTCATGGTTTGTTTCCATCAGACCCCATCCCCTGGGTTCTCCGTACCAGAGTGGGGGAAAGGCGAACCCCCCGCTTTTCGCCGCGGCGATCTCGCATAGTTTCTCCGCTTTCAACGCGTCATTGCCCACAGCGAGGTGCTCCCCGTGCCATTCCAGTCCGCCAAGCGGCACGAACGCCGCGGGGACCCGCTTCCGCCTTCTGACTATCTCGTGTGGCAGCATCTCCTCGTATCGGACTTTCTCCAAGTCTCTCCTCCTATCTCACCACCACTAGACGGACTCCGTTGGGGGGCAGGTTGAACTTAACTCTCACCTTTCCGTCGATCACGGCCTCGCGTCGGATCGCGTACTCCGGTGTCGCCTGCTTGTGGAGCCACTCGACCTGCTCGAAGCTCGGTGCCGCCGGTTCGCCGGTCTCCGCCCATGCCGCTCTCGCGTTACCCACCCGCTCGTCCATCCACTGCTCCTCCAGCACGACCTCGTCGGCTTCCGACGCTATCTCCAGCTCAACCGTCTCGGCCTGGGCCTCCGCGTCCGGGTACGACGGGTTGAACGCAAGCACCGAGACCGAAGCATCCGTCCCCTTCGTCGCCAGCAGCTTCTCCTCCCGCGCGACTATCTCCCCTCCCATTCTCGCCAGCATCGCGAAAGCATTAAAGGTCGGCTTCGCTATCCCGTGATAGCCCAGGAGCCCAAACCCCCCGTGGAACAGCTTCTTCGGCGGTCCCACCTCCTCGAAAACGTCCGAGAACGTCCAGTAGGACATCGAGTCCAGCTCCGTCGCCGCCCTCGCGATGGCCTCACATGCGAAAGCTGCGTTGAATGCCGTGTCGTGCACTGGGTCCAACGGACTCGGCGTGGAGTTCCACTCCGTGTAGTGCAGCTCCAGTCCCGCGTCGTGGCACAGCTTCCCGTCCTGTATCATCCCTTCCGCCATCTGCCGCGCCGGTCTTACCGTCCATCTTCGCGCCCCGTCCGGGTCGAACTCACCTTTGCAACAGTAAGCGTGCGTCGACGCGAAGTCGAGCGGCAGCTTCTCCTTCCGGCAGAAGTCTATGAACTCCTCCACCCACACCCTCCCCGCCGTCGCCGGGCCGCCTACGGCGAACTCCTCATCCACCTCCTTTATCGCCAGCGCCGCGTTCCGGTAAAGCTCGAAGTACTCTTCTTTCGTCCCAGCCCAGAAGTTCTTCAGGTTGGGCTCGTTCCACACCTCGAAGTACCAGTTCCTCACTTCCTCCGCTCCGTACCGTTCCCTGCAATGGCTGGCAACTTGGCGAACCAGCTCCGCCCATTCGCCGCAGTCCTTCGGCGGGGATATGTTCCCCTTCCACCAGAAAACAGTCTCCTGGCCGCTCGCCAGCAGCTTCGGCATGAAGCTCAGCTCCACGAACGGCCGAACCCCCATTTCCAGCAGCGCGTCGTAGATCGCGTCCATCTGCAGGAAATTGTAGCCCGCCTCTCCCTTCGGTCCCTCGTGGTAAATGGCCACATCGTCGTGCAGTATGCCGTGGAATCGCACGTATTCGCACCCTATCGCTTCCCTCACGATCCGCAGGTGATCAAGGTAGTCCTGCCTCAGCGCCAGGTATCCATGTCCCGACCCGACCACGAGCCGCCATGAATCCGACCATTCGCCTACTGTGTTCTTGGGGTCTATCTTCACCAGCATCGTCCTTCTCCCTGCACTCGCAAATGCCCTCGGCTCAAATGCCCGGATAGTCCTCGAACTTCTGCGCATCGGCATTCAGGTCGTTAAGGAAACCCATGAATGCCCGATACAATCGCCTTACGACCTGCGGATGCTTCTTCACGACGTTGCGCTTCTGTCCCGGGTCCGCCTTTATGTCGTAAAGCTCCAGGAACTTCGTCCTAACGCCCAGGATCAGACTCCACCTGCCCGAGGTGACCGTCACGGGTGTGTTAAGATGCCCCTTTGCGTCCTTGAATCCGCCCGCAGTGAACGTTTGTCGCCTTCCAGCTATCGCCTTGCCTCGCAAGGCCGGGGCAAACGAAATTCCGTGCATCCCCTTCGGCTTGCGAACGCCGCAAAGGTCCAGAATCGTCGGCATAAGGTCCGGCGGCTGCACCGCCGTGTTCACTCCCTTCCCCCTTGTCTGCCCGGGCATTCGCACGATGAGCGGAATGTGCGCCACTTCCTCGTATAGCGCCCACGGCTCGCCGCCTATGGTATGCTTGCCGATCCGGCCGTGCTCTCCGTGGTAAAACCCGTGATCAGTCGTGAAAAACACCGCCGTCGTATCCCTCAAACCCAGATCATCTATCTTGCGCAGCACCGTTCCAACCCACTTGTCGACAAGGGTCAGTTCGCCGCAGTACGTGGCGTGCGAGTAAGCCAGCTCCCCCTTCGTCAGGTACCCCGTGAAATCGTAGTTCGGATGGTATATCTTCTGGCCTCTGTAATTCTGCGGCGCATACATGTTCGTGAAGTATTCCGGCGGGTCCCACGGCTCGTGAGGGTCGAACGCATCGATCCACAGGAAGAACTTCTTCGCCTCGTGGTTCTGCTCCAGCCACCTGCACGCTTTCGTCATCGTCTGGGCCACGAAACGGTCGCTCTCTTCCTTCCAGTAGTAGGTGTTCAGCCGGTGCTGGTGAGTAAGCGCCCCGTTCGCCCTCATCTTCTTCCGGTTGCACTCGAACTCGATCCTGAAGTTCGCCCCCGTGACGAACCGATCTCCCTCTTGCCCCCGCGTCCAATCCCAGCCTCGGAAGCCTCGTTCGAATCTGAAGCCGCCGCTCATCATATGCGGAGTATCGACTATGAGCTGCGTCACATAGCCCGCCCGCGTTAGGCGCTCAGCCAGCGTCGTCTCTTCCTCAGGCAGCGGCGCCCATCCCCGAAATGGAAACCCGTACTTCCCCGTGAAGCAGTCATATCGGTTCGGTATTGTCGGAAAGGAAGCGGCATACGCCCTTTCGAAAACACTCGACTCCTTCGCGAACGCATCAAGCACCGGTGTGCTGATCCACCTGTTCCCGTAGCAGCCCATGTGGTCGCGGCGGAATGTGTCGGATACTATCATCACTACATTCATCTGCTTCTCCTGTGAACTCGATGTGTGCCTCCCCGTGCTGGGGCTGCGATTACTCTGGCGCAGGTTCGGCCTCGAGCCGGAAAGTGTTGTTACGCTCCGTGATCTCATATATCTCGTCGTCCGGATCGATCGCCACGGTCAGCTTCTTGTTTCGCTGCTCCGGCTCCACCAGGAAAGATACCAGCTTCGTCTGCGGGTCAAGCGTCAGCGGGCTCTCCAGGTACGAGACCATCGCCTCCCCGACCTCCTCCTTCTCGTCGCCCTCCCCAGCCCACAGCTTCACCAGTACATTCCGCGCCGCCTTGTTCCCGATGTTGTGAACCTTCACCGCCAATTCTCCCTCGTGCATCCAGAATACGTCCTCGTCGGATATTCCCAGGTCGGGCATGCTCTTGATTCGAGCCGCCGGCGCTTTCGTCTGCTTGACCTCGACGACCTGCAACTGACGCGACGGGAGATTGAACCGCACCGAATCCCCACGGTGCTCCAGCACGAACTCCTTTGCCGTCCCCACTTCATCCATCTCCCAGTTCTCGTCCGTGTCCGGGCCGGCCTTTAGCTCATACGCCCCGCCTACCTCCAGCCTCCACAGCCTTATCCCGACCTCCCTATCCTCGGGGAGGAAGCTGTATATCCAGAGCTGTAGGTCCTTCCTGCCGTGTTCGCGCACCATGGCGGCGAAGTTCTTCGTGGTGTTTTCGTATGTGACGGCATGAAAAGGAAGCCCTTTGAAGATCACCGAGGCGTCCCCGCCCGTTGCCGCGAAGAAGAGGTCGAAGAATCCAGGAATCCCCATCCTGTCCGTCATTCCCGCCTCGGTCGTCAGGAACGGCCATCTCGAACGCAGGTCCCGTCCGCTCCGCTCCATTATCTCGGCGAATTCTGTCCTGTCACCGGCAAGGAGAAAACGAGGGTAACCGCCCGCCGGACCGATCCCAATTCCCGACTGTACGTGTGCCCGCAGGTAGTCGTCGTACCGCTCCGTACCCAGCATCAGCTTGGCGTTCAGCACCGCCCTACCCTGGAATCGAGCAGACTCCATGAACCTCGGATGCACCGTTTGCTCGAACCACGGATACGTGCCTTCTGGAAGTGGATCGTCGGAACCGGGGAAATAGTGCTGCGCGATGTCGACGAGCGCCGCCATCGGCTCAGTGTATCTGTCTTCGCCGGTTCTCAGGTACCACTGCGTGAACATGTCGTACAGGTAGTCCTGGTACGCCGGCCACGTGAAAGAATCCAACGCAAGACCTTCCCTGCTGCCGTCATACCAGTTCTCCTTCCCGGGTCCACCCAGTTCATCCGTCTCAAACGCTACCGCGGCCGGGAATATCCCTCTCGGCTTCCCCTTGTCCGTCCTCAGCGAGTCCTCGTACCACGAGTCGAGCCATTCGGTCATCAGACCTACAGCTTCAGGGCTGTTGTTGTACCAGCAAAGCGCCGCTCCGCCGAACGCCGGCCTGAAGCACAGCGGCGCGTCAATCTCCATCCACTCCTCGTCCCCCAGCCTCGTGGCGTTCAGGTACGCCGACTTGAAGTGCCTGTGCCCCCTCTCGTTTATTCCCGTCGCGAAGTCCCGCAGGAATTTCGTCGTCTTCATCGCGCGCTCGACATAGCGAGGGTTCCCATAATCCGCCGTTATCATCATCGGCTGGCTGTACGCCACCAGCTCGGAAGCAGGCTTCACCCACGTAAACAAGCTTGCGAAGCCCTCATCCTGATTCACTTCATCCGAATTCCACACCCCGTCCACCAGCTTCCGCGTTCCCTTCATTACCTTCCCACTCGCGCCGTCTGATATCATCCCCACGAACGCCCAATACGGCACGAACTCCACGTCGTCTCCCCACCCCCCGCCTATCTCCCCGTTCTCCAACTGCCTGTTGTCTATCCACCAGTCGATCAGGTCGATTGACCGCGCAAACTCCTCTCGCATATAGACGGCCCACTCAGGTGCTCCCTCCGTGCCTTCCCTGTAGGTCGGCACCTCCCACCCCTTCCACGTCCTCGGCTCCGGTATGATCCCTTTTAACGCGTCGATCGTCCGGTATTCGTCGTCAAGGTACAGCCTCACGTACTTATTGTCCGGGAACTCCTTCTCCAGCTCCCTGAACATCTCCTGCCCACGCTCGTACCACCACACCCAGCGCATCGGGTCGAAGAGACACGTCGAACGGGCAAGATAGAATTTCGCCTTCCAGTACATCGGACCATCAGGATCGTCCAATTGCGTCAGCAGCGCCTCCGTCCTGCCAATCTGCTGTCTGAAACCCAGCCCCGTGTAGGTGTACGAGTAGTCGTAAAAGGCCTTCACCGACCTCCACAACAGCTCCGCGTCCCATAGCAGTTTCCTCGCGAGCAACCCATCTGCATCATCCCCCACCTCCCCCTTTAGCATGCCGATGATCTCCGGCAGAAGCTCCCGCTCCTTCTCCAGCTCCGGCCTGCCCGCAATCCACATCAGCGCCTCCGCTTTGAAAAGCGGCCACCTCTCCCCGTCAATCAACCTCGCTTTCTCCAGCGCCCCTCTGTAATCTCCGCCATTGAACGCCTCGACGAAAGCCCTGACCTCCTCCGGCGCATCGGAGCGATGCGTCGCCAGCTTCCCGTCAGCCGGCGCCAGCCGTGGCTCAACCACACTGTGGACCTCTATCCCCTGCACAGCCACCTCAGTGAACGCCATCCGCGAGACCAACTTGACCATCTGTGCCGCGCTCCCCACCGGCTTCTCCACATGTTCCGTCTCGGCTTCCCGATCCCCATTGACCTCGATCTCAAGCTTCCCATCGGTGACCTTCACCCTCGAGCGTACCAGCCGATACGCCCCAAACTCCGTCTCCATCGTATGCCACCACAGGGTGCGCGAGTCGAAATCCTCCTTAACCGGCTTCCCATTCGCAAGTACGCTTATGCGAGCCAGGGGCACAGACAGGTTCCCTACCCATACACCCACGTCGTACGCGCCGTTGGGAAGGTCTATCCTGAACGCAAGCGATTCCGGATCGCTCACGCAGTCCACCGTCACGTCATCCACGCCCAGGACGAAATTCACCGCCCGGTGCTTCTGGCCCCAGTATTCAAACATGTGATCCGTCGAATCCGTCCCCCTCGAAGGCTTCCTTTCCCACCCGTATCCGCGTTCAGCCGAGTACACCGTCTCCGGCGTAACCTGCACGAATCCTTCCTTCACCGGAGACTCGAGCGTCCCCATGTCGAACCGCATGTCCAAAACAGCATCGCCTGTCCCCGCCTGCGTCATCAACGCAACGGCCGCCGCTCCCGCCATCACCATAAGTACGCACAGTTTATTGCCCAATTACTGTCCTCCTTCTTCGCGAGACGCGCAGAACTGCGCAATCCTATCACCATCGCTCCTCGCCGTCAAACCGGCGACACCTTCCCTTCATTCCAGCCCTAGGTCCAGGGCCTTTCTTCTGATCCCCTCGTATGCACGCCTCCCTTTGGCGAACAGATCCAGCACCTCGTTTCTTTGGTCGTCATTCAGAAACATCGCGTGTTTTCTAACGTGCTCCGAGGTCGAGTCGATTATAGCCATCATCCGCTCCGCCGACTTCGCGGAAGCGAAAGGCTTGCCTTCGTAATCCACGTATACCGCGCTCGTGTGCGCCACGTGCTGCTGGCCCCACCAACTGGGATCGTCGCTCGGGCTGCAACGCGCAGCCAGCCACCCCGACCGCGGCACCTCGAGCCTACCTTCCAGACTCAACTCCCGCTTGCGTCCCGATTCGCGCATGATCACCTGGCCGTTATACACTATCTCCAGATTCTTCAACGGCTCTGCCGCTTGAGCCGTCGCGCGGAACTTCAGCTTTCCTTTGGCATTCGCCCCAAGCTTCACCGTTCCCCCGGGCTCCTTTCCTTCCACTTCGAGAAAGACCAGCGCGCCGGAGCTGACGAATGTCTTTCCAGCCATAAGCGACTTCAGCCACCTCGCGTAATCGAGCTTCTTCCCCACGCGCACGTACACCCTCGCGAAGCCGAACACCGCCGCAGGATAGTCGCTCCCTATCTCCAACGGAAGCCGGAACCCGCAGTTCAAAAGGTCATACCACCTCTCCGGCCCGTGCGCGTCCACCAGATCGATCTTCCCCAACGCCGCCAGGACCGGTGCCTCGCCCCCGATGTCGTGCGCCGGGCTTGCATATCCACCCTGTGCGTGAACCTCATCGCAAGCGGTCGAATTCGGCGGATACTCCGCCTCCTCCGGACCGCCCATCCAACCGGTGCTTACCGGCTGGACGAGCTCCTTCACGTTCCAAAAAACCATGTGCCCGTAGAACTCCTCGTTCCTGTACTCCTCGCCCACGACCGTCAGCCAGTCCTTTCCTGAGTATTCCTTCACCACTCCCGGCGGGTACAAATTCGGCCTCACTGCCACCAGGTCGTCGTCCCCCTGCCAGTGATGCTTGAGCGGCAGCACATGAGCCACGTCCACGTCCTCCGCTCGCCGCATCACGTCCATCTCGTCCCAATCCGCGTTTACCCGCCAGTTCCACGTCACATACTGCAGATGCGAATCACCCGAGTACCACCCCGCTTCCTTGCTGTTCGCCCATCTCTTGAGCCCGATCCGGCATCCCTTCTTCCCTCTCGGCGGCACCTCCACTTTTCGCTTGGCCCCGACGTACTCCACGCCCTTCCGCACTCTTACCTCCGTGAGCCCCGACGGCACGACCAGCTCGAATCTTCCATCCGTATAGAAGAAATCGAAAGCTTGGTCGGCGTGCGTCGGCCTTCCACGCACCTCCTTCGGGAAGTAATACCTCCCGTTCGAACCCTTTACCGAGACCCTCGCCGCCGTAGGTTCCCGCGTACCCAAGTCGCTCACCTTGCATTCCAACTCTCCCCAGTCCAGAACGTCAACCTCGAACGGGAACTCGCCCAGCTTGTGGAACTCCCTCAGAACCAATCGCAGCCCCAGCTTGCC
>CAZBND010000011.1:75771-83453 GCA_964493415.1 uncultured Planctomycetota bacterium
GTCGCCTCCACCGTGACCTCGGTTTCGCCCGTGCCCGTCTCTCGCACCTCGATCGAAAGGACGTACCCGATGCGCGTCCACCCGGTGTTGTCGTACATCACGTTCTCCGCTTCAGCCATTTGCTCGATCCGGCTGCGCGGGGCCGCGAACGTGGCCCACTTCGTTACGATCGTCCCGGCTTCGCTGTCCGCTTTTCTTACTCCCACCTTCTCCTCCTCAAGGGTTGCCGTCACGGCTTCCCACACCCGGTCCCCAGGAGCGTCGAAGGTCGCCCCTTTTCCCGCCTTCACAGCGATCTTGACAGTGCCGGGACGCGCCTCTCTCCCCGGTACGCGTGCCTCCCCTTTGTTCGTCTCTGCTGCCTGCTCACTTCTCGGGCGCTCTGGCTGCTTGGCCGGGCGAATGTTCGCCTTTATCGAATCCAGAACCTGTCTTTCAATGACGCCGGTCGAAACAGCCCTCTGCCAGGTGTATGTTGCGTGATCGTACGCTTCCACACGTGTCGCCGCGACTCGCACCTCCGCTCCTTCCTTGTCCCTCGGCGCGAGGCGAATTTCCAGCGCATATCCCAGCCGCGTCCAGCCGCTGTCGTCATATACCACGTTGTTGACTTCCGCCACCCGCGACACTTCCTCCCGCGAGGCCGCAAAGCTTGCCACTTTGGTGGTGATCACTCCGCCCTCTCTGTCCGCTGACTTCACCGGCAGCTCTCTCTCCCTCAGGGCCGCGAGGGCAGCATCCCAGATTTGATCGAAATTTCCCTCCAGCTCAGCCAAAGCCGCGCCGCCAAAGACGCTCCTCTCCCGTTCTTTCTCAGCGCGTGGGGTGCTGGGTCTTGCGGCCTCGGACGGGCGGGTTGCTTCTTTCACCGTTGCCTCCGCTGTTCGAAGCGCTTCCTCTGCGCCGGCAGCCGAACTCTTCGCCTTCGCTTCCATCAAATTCAGGAAATGGCTCTCCAGCACCCCCTTCGTGCGCCCGACTCTCCACAGCCCCGCCCCATAGTCGTATACTTCGATGTGCGGCGTAACTCTCACCTCGGTCCCGTCACCGCCTGCGGGTCTTGCCTGAACCGTCAACGCGTACCCCATCCGTGGCATTGCTCCCATCGAGCTGAACAGCACGTCCGACACTTCCGCCGTCTCCTCGATTACCTTCTGCGACGCCACGAACCTTATGAATCCGGTACGTACGAGCCCCTCATCCCTCTCGGCGGACTTCACCGTAAGCCCCTCATCTTCCAATGTCGCGATGATCGCCTCCCATGCCTCGTCAAACGGCTCGTCCAGCCGGACCGAATCCTCGACGGCGGCCTCCGGGCTCTTCGCCGTCATTGCGCAGCCGCAAAGCAACCCCGCCAACGCCATCGCCGCCAGTGATATTCTCACCTCAGCCCTCCTTCACACGCTCCGGGATTTCAGAATTCGACTTTCAGCGATGTCTTTTCCGACTCCTGCACCACCCTTATTGCCACTGCCTGAGCCGATTCCCCGTAAGTAAAGCCCCCCTCGGTCGCGTCGGGATCTTCGTTCTCCTTCAATTCCTTCCCGTCCACTGTCACCTTCACCGGCTTCCTCACTCGCCTTATCACCACGTAATGAGCGAGCCCCGGCCTCATCCGCAGGTTCATCTCGAGCATGTCACCACTGAGAACCGGCTCCTCCACGTAAGCAACCGAGCTGACCGACACCCACCTCTCGCCGTCCTCGTCCCAAATCACCTCGAGCTTGCTCGAAGGGTCTTCTCCCATCACCTCGTACAGCGTCGACAGTATCTGCTCCCCGCTGAGGCACCAGTGATACTCGTCCGTTCCCTTCACCGCGCTGTAGGCGTCCGGGTACATGCCGATATGGCCGCAGTCTGGAACGTAATCCGCGAACTTGTATCCCTCTCGCGAAAGCGGCCGCTGCTGCCCTATCGCGGAATCCACGATCCCCTTTGCCACCTTCCCCCAGTCCAGCGAGTCGTCGTACTCGGCCAACGCCATCAATGCCGTCGCGTACCGCAGCCCGTTCCACTGGACTATCTTGCCGAACCATCCTCCCTTGTACCAGCTTCCCCCGAACACCGGTATCGTGCCGTACCTCATCACGGGGCGTTCGGGCGGGCTCCACAGGTACACGAACGGCATCCCGCGGTATGCCCACTTCACCGCCTCTTGGAGGAATCTCTCCTCCCTCGTTATCTCGTACGCCCTCAGGTAGCAGGGGATGACGTTCGCCGACGCCAGGATATCGGGCACGTGCAGTTGCAGCTCCCAAGTCTGCGCGCCTTCCGGCCGCATCTGCCTGTCCAGATACTCCAGCCCCTTCAGCCCCGCTTCAATTGCCCTCTCATCTCCCGTCTGCGCGGCGTAGCGCCAGACGTTCTGCAGCTTCTCCGCCGTGTAACCCGACGAGGAGTCCCCAGGCTTGCCCAGCAGCAGGTTTCTCTCCTCCCGAGGAACGTACGGGTAAGACCCGTCCGGCCTCTGTTCCTCCACCAGCCCCTGTATCCATGTGCTCGTCCCGCGAACCAGCTCCCGCGCAGGGCCGAAGTAATACGGCATCACTCCGCCTAGGTTCTGCTTGCCCTCGCGCTTCTCCACAACGTAATCGAATAGCTCGCTCGCATCCTTTCCCACCTCTCCGGCAATCCCTTTCTGCAGCTCCCAGAAGATTTGCAGCACGCGTTCCGGCAAGTATGCCGGCTCCCTGGGATCGGGCAGATACCTGTGCCACCGAACCAGCTCCTTCTCGAAGGAGACGTGCGCGTACTCATACATAGCCGCCCTGATGGCTTCTTGGTAATCGTACGGAAGCTCCGGCAGCGCCGGCAGCCCGCGCGTCTCTTCCAGGTACGCCGACAGCGGCGCGTCGAAATCCCTCCCCTCCCGCGCGAACATCTTCATCCGCACCCTCAGCCGTTTCCCCGCCGCAAGAGTGTAGGGCTCTTTCGCTAACGGCGAGTTCTCCTCCACCCACTCGCCCTGTGACGGCACGAACACCGACATCAGGTGGGCGCTCTCTCCGTCCAAGAAGTTCGGCGACGCAAACATGGCGTTCGGCAGGTAGTTCTCTCCGTCCCACTTCTGCAGCGGGTCCCACATCATCCCCACCGCAACGCCTTCCCTTATCACCGCCATCAACGGGATCGTGATCTTGTACGGGTTCGGCACCAGCCGCTCGTTGTGCGGATACCTCACGAACTCCATCCCCGACGACCTTTCCCCCTCCAGCAGATATTCGAGCCCCGGGAAAAACCCCAACTCCCTTTCCTCTCCCAGCGCCAGCATCTCAAGCGGCCGGAACGCCAGCACCTTCCCCTCTCCGTCGCATTCGAGGACAGCGTTTACCTCCACTATCTGCTTATCCCCCTCCGCCGAAAAGGTGTGGATCGCGCGCCACTTCTTCCCGTCCGAGTCCTCCCACGCACTTCTAAGTTCCAGATCTCCATAGTAACCCGAGATGAATGCTTCCGCGCCATCTTGCTCCGCAATGAACTCGTGGGTTTCCGTCTCCCCGCTTTCGGTCTCGACCACCAGTTCTCCCAGCGACTTCCACGCCGCTACCGGCTTCCACTCTTCGTCCCTGTAGAACATCAAGAACCCAGGCCCGTACCCATATTCAGACGGAGGCAAATACGCCGCTACCTTGCCATTCCCGGCGAAGGCCATCCCCGCCTCAGTCACTCGCGCCTTCGTTCCTGCTTCGCGAAGATTGTCAAGATGAGCGAGATTCATCGGCCCCGTCACCACGCATTTCGCCTCCCGCCGGTCCCGGACCTCCTTGCCTTCCTGAAGCTCGGCGGCTGGCGCGACTGCTCTCCCTTCCTCTCCCACCTTCACCACCCACCTCACCTCCACCCGCGCACCGGCGTCCAGCTTGGGCAACTGCTGCTGCACGTTTTTCGCCTGCATACCTTCTGCCGGCAGCAGCCGGGCGTACAATCGCTTGCTCTCCGACCCTCCCGAATTCCTTATCCACATCCGTGCCAGGACTTCGTCCCCCTTTGTTGCGACTACAGGGTCTGTCGAGAACTTCTCTATCCACACGTCCGCAGGCCCCAGTGGTCCTTCTTCCAGCCCCGTGTCAAAATACTCGAGTCGTATCTCCTCACCCTTGTCCATCGTTCCCAGTTCCAGCGCAAGCCGATCTATCTTCCCTCTGTATCCCGGCAACCCCTTCAGGTCCAGCACGTACGCGTGCAGCCTGTCGTCTCCCACGAGCTCCAGCCACGCCGCTCTTTCCACATCGAATCCTTCCCCCGCAGACTTGAACAGCACCTGCGCGAGTTCGCCTCCTTTTGCTGCCAGCTTGAACGCAACTCTCGCAATCTCCGACGCATCCTTATCCAGGGGAGGGGAGACCAACCTCGGTGACGACCCGCTTGCCTCCGCCACCAATTCCTCGTTTTCTATCCAGCTCTCCGATACGTCCGCATCCGGCAGCCACGGATTCGCGCCTTCCGCCCGTTCCATAACCTCCAGTCTGACTACCCCAAGCGTGCTCGAACGGAAAGGCGACCTTATCCTCAATCGCTTCACCAGCAGCCCGTCCCCCCATTCAGGCACCGCACAGGTGGTATGCTCTCCCTCCGTCCGCCCGGGTGACAGCGCAGCCGACCGACCCTGCTCGAACGCGACCTTCCCGTCCTCTCCCTCAACGCCCCAGTAGACGCTCGCACGCCTCCCTCGCGAATTTACCACCGTCGCCCGAAAATACTGCCTCGAATTGGACCTAAGCTCGATCTCCGGACTCTCGATCCAGCTTCTCTGCCCCTTCGTCGTCATCCATAGCGCACCGTCCCTCAGATCAACGTCCAATTCGATCTCTTCCGATCCCTTCCACCCCAGCGTGTCGAACGCACTGCTGAAGTCCCACGAATACAGCGCCTTGTCCCTGGCGGCGTCCGCGTGCGCGACGCCCAGCCACACGGCGAGCAAAGCAAACACGATTTGGGTAGGCCTCATCGACGTACTCCTCAATCCATTCGCGCCGGAATAGTGTCCCCAGGAGGCCTGATGTTAACAGGCTTCTCCCCGTTTCTCAATCAGCGTCTTTCCAGGGAAATGAGCGGAACGGGTTAGCTCGCGCCGCCTTACCCCCCCCCAAAGGCATCCTCATTCAGCCCGATGGTCTCTTGTTCCCTCTACTGCCGCCGCTTGTAGCTCACCATCTCCCCGTTGCCCACAGGAACCAGCACCGTGTCCAGCCCCTCGTGCTTCTCCGTCATCTCGATGTAATCCCTTAGCGCTCCGGCGAGGTTCACGACGTTGTCCGCGACGAACACCCCGCCCGGCCTCACCTTGTCCCACAGCGCGTTGAAGCAGTCGATGTATTCGTCCTTCGCCGCGTCCAGAAAGACGAAATCCAGCGGCCCTTCAATGCTCGGGATCACCTCCAGCGCCTTCCCCTCCCTGATCTCGATAAGGTCCGAAACCCCCGCCCGCGCGAAGTTGTCTTTCGCCATCTCTATCCTCTTCGCGTCCATCTCTATGCTCGTCACCCGGCCCCCCGTCTCCCGCGCCGCCGTCGCCAGGTAGATGGTCGAATAGCCGTTGGACATTCCCACTTCGAGAATGTTCTTCGCTCCCATCGACTTCGCCACGATCATCAGGAACATCCCCGCGTCCGGCGGCACGTTCCACATGTTCGGATGGGACTTCTTGTATTCCTCAAGCTCTCTCAGCACAACGCCGACCTTCTCCTCCATCTCTTCCTCCTATGACGATCC
This sequence comes from uncultured Planctomycetota bacterium, assembly GCA_964493415.1. Classification (GTDB taxonomy): domain Bacteria; phylum Planctomycetota; class DG-23; order CAZBND01; family CAZBND01; genus CAZBND01. Next base: position 81,484 of record CAZBND010000011.1, read on the forward strand.
GCGCGGGTCCTTCATCTTAGCCCCACTTCCATCCCTGCTCAACATCCCACTTGACGTTATCATCATCCGCTCTTAGCATTGCTCGTGCAATTTGCTGTCGCGATGCCCGACATCTCTAACCCCGGGGGGAAAGGAATGACAGGCGACCAGCCTCCCTATCGCGCGCTCTGGTGGCTTCACCCCGCGTATCTCGAGGGAGCCCCCGGCCCGTGGATCCCTCCCTCTCAGTTTACCGACGCCCCCATCCCCTCGTGGAAGCTTGCCGTCGACTGGATGGCCGACAACGGCATCAACATGGTCATCGCCGACGTACCCCCTTTCTGGAAAGACCGCATCTACATGGGCTGGGGCTATCATTACTGCATCGACTTCGACGCCTTTCCCGAAGCCCGCGTCTTCAGCGCCCGCTTCACCCGCGGCAATCGCGCCGTTCTCAACGAGATATTCACTTATGCCGCCGACAAGGGCGTACAGCCCTTCACCCATCACTACAACTTCTGCGCTCCCGTCAACTTCGTTCGCGCCCATCCCGAACTTCACGCCAAGCTCGACCGACACCAGGACGGCAGGAACAACATCCAGGACCGCCTCGGATTCGTCAACGGCAACGTCTGCTGGAGCGAACCCATCTACCAGGAATTCATGGTCGAGTGCTGGAAGGAATTCTTCCAAAAGCTTCCCGCCGCCGCCGGCATCATGGTCACCCCCGGCGAGTGCCATCACTGCTCCTGCGATCAGTGCTCCGGAGCAGGCTCCCGCTCCGAACGCGACCCCACCGCCGAGACCATAACCTCCTTCATCGACTCCTTCACCTCTACCCTCCGAGCCATCGACAAGTTTCCCATCGTCCGCGCCTGGAGCACCGGACACGGCCCCGAATGGCAGGAGAAGCTTCCCAAAGGCGTACCCTACGTCTTCAAGTACTCCGTCGCCGACTGCATCGACGCCGGGCCCGACCCCATCATCTCCGACTGGATCAACTCGGGCCACGAAGTCTGGGTCTCGAAGGAAATCTCCGGCGGCGCTAACGGCGGCCCCACCGTATGGACCAGCCCGCTCTACTTCTACGACGTCCACCGCAACTGCCGCGCATTGGGCGTCCCCGGCGTCATCGGCTGGGATATCTCCATCTGGGGGTGCATCTCCAACAAGTACCCCATCCAGTGGACGAATATGGAAGCCTTCGCCTACTACGCTTCGCACACCGGCGACTACGACCACGAGCGCTGGGTTGAGAAATTCAACGACCGCTTCGGCTCCCTGGGCGAAACATTCCTAAAGGCCCTCGAGCTTCTCGGCAAAGTCGTTCTTGGCATCGACAAAGTACTCTTCCATCCCGGCGAAGGATACATGTGGATGTTCGGCTATCACTTCATGGAAAAGCAGGGCTGGCCCGGCGCTCTCGGCCTCTCAGGCCCTGGCGGCACCGAGCCGCCCGAATGGGCTCGCGGCGATTTGTCCACCCTGGCGCAAATGGTCGAGCACCTCCAGGAAAATCCCTGGGAAGACGAAGTCATTCAGAAAGTCTCGGCGGCCCGCAAGGACCCCTTCACGTTTCTCGGCGAACTCCACGACGCCGCCGACGAGGCCCGCCGAATCCTCGACGAAGTTGCCGACCGCGTCCCCGACGAACACCGCATGGACTTCAAAATCCTCCGCGCCGCCACCCAGCTTGCAGCCGGAATCGTCGGCCAGTGGTTCATCCTCTTCAAAGCCCGACTCTACTTCGCCGGGGCCACCGGCGTCTCCTCCCACACGGTCCGCAAGCAGCTTGCCCGCAGGTGCATCGACAACCTTGAGCAGGCCGTCAAAGCGGTCGAAATGCAGCTCGAAGCCATCTTTGATTACCCGCCGGACATCATCGACTTCGACCGCCACCTCGGCAGCGAGAAGCCCTGGGAACGCGGCCTTCCCAACCGCATCCGCCTCCTCCAATCCCAACTCGACGACGTCCGCACCGCCCTCACCCC
>CAZBND010000012.1:0-29755 GCA_964493415.1 uncultured Planctomycetota bacterium
CGAGGGCGGACCTGAAGGCGTGGAAAAGGACTCGGAAGCTCACGGATGAGACGTGTAGCTATGACTTCGTGGCGGGACTCAGCGCAAAATCGCCATCTGATTTCCTCGTGATGTTTGATCGATCAGCCGAGCACCACTGGCCGAGGGTCGCTGGAATTCCGCTGCTGGCTGGGGGAAAAGGGAGGTTTGTGCTGTTCGTGGACGGGCACGTGAGTTGGAGTACTGAAGAAGGCTTTCAGGAACGGATGGCCTGGCAGCGGGAGATGGGGAAGACGATAGAGGAGGGTGGGGAATATCTGGGGTTTGAAGAGGGCAGGAACAGGGTGCGGTGCAAAAACCATCTGGAGGACATCGCTCGGGCGCTGCACACATACGCCTCGAAGCATGATGGTGAGTTCCCGCCGGGAGAGACGGCTGCGGAGATGTTCGGCGAGCTGATCGAGGAAGGGCTCTTGAGCGATAAGAGTTCGTATCCCTTGCAGATTCCGGTCTACGTATGTCCGAGTGCGATGGGTGGCGTCTGGAGGTGGGTGAGGAATGGGAGGGTGCCGACATATATGTGCGGCTATGAGTGGGTGTCAGGGCTGAACACGGAATCGCCACCTGATTTCGCGTTGGTGTTCGATAAGGCTGCCAACCATGGGAAAGGGAGAAATGTGCTGCACGCGGATGGGCTCGTGAGCTGGAGTACTGAAGAAGGCTTTCAAGAGCGGATGGAGTGGCAGCGGGAGATGAGGAGGAGGATGGAAGAGCGTGGAGAGTACGTCCCGTTCGGAGACTGGCGAGAAGCTCAGTCGGAGGAATGAAGATGGCCCTTGAAAGCGATGGCAAGAGGAAGTCGAAGCGGCGCGTAGTGAAGTGGGCGATTCTCGGATTCTTCGGGCTGGTAGTGGCGCTCTTCTTTGCAAGGGGGCTGATCGTAGCAAGCGACAGCAGCGACAGGGCAACGTGTAAGAACAACCTTAAGCAGATAGTGTTGGCCCTGCTCATGTATGTGGGGGATCACGAAGGGGAGTTCCCGCCGGGCGAGACGGCGGCTCAAGTGTTTACGGAACTGATCGAGGCCGGGTACCTGAAGGACGGACCTATGGGGAAGTATCACAGGTACCCCGTGTACGTCTGCCCGGGGGCGAAGCAAGAGGTCAAGGAATGGAAGAGAACCGGAAAGCTGACCGAAGAGACGTGCAGCTACGAGTGGGTGGGAGGACTAAAGCCAGACTCGGATCTGCGATTCATGGTCTGCTTCGACAAGAGCCCAGACAACCACTGGACAAGACTTCTTGGAATTACGCTGTCGGGGGGGAAAGGGCGGAATGTGCTTTTCGTGGACGGGCACGTCTCATGGATTGGTGAAGAAAGCTTTCAGGAACGGATGGAGTGGCAGATGGAGATGCTGAGGAGGATGGAAGAGGGTGGGGACTATGTTGACTGGTATGACTGGAGGGATGAGAAGGGCGGCGGAGATGCGCGGGATTAGGTCCCCGCGGGGCGGGATTAAGATTCCCGGATCTGCTCCTGGAGGGCGGAGCATTCGGAGCGGGCGACTTTTAGGAGTGTCTGGCAGGTGAAGCCGTCGGATTGGTAGACGATATCGGTCGGGGGTTTGGCTTGGAGGTCGGCGATGGCGGCTTTGAATTCGGCGAGGGCGCGTTTGGTTTCGCCGACGGCTTTGAATGCGCGTGCGAGGTAGAAGCGGGCGAGGATGAGGGTTTTGTCGTTGTAGAGAGCGCGGCGGAGGTTTTCGACGGCCATTTCGTGCTCGGCGTTGCGGAAGTGCATGATGCCGAGAAGGAGATAGGGAAGCGGGAAGAGGGGGTCGATTTCGAGGGCGTCTTCGCACTCCTGCATGGCCATCTGGAAGCTGCCGCGGTTGGCGTAGAGCTTTGCAAGCTGGAAGTGAGCGGCGGGGTCGTCGGGGTTTTTTTCGAGCAGGGCTTTGAGCATTCTGAAAGCGCCGCGGACGCGGGTGGTTTCGCGCGCCTCGGTGGTGGTGATTTCCTCTGTTATGGGCGTAGCGCCGGGGATGTGATCGGCGAGGGAGAAGGGGCGGGTTTTCTCTTCGGCCTTCTGCGGCGGGGGAGGGGTCTCGGGCTTCCTGTAGAAGTAGGCGTCGTGGCGTGAGATCCTCTCGAAGCCGATGGTGTCGTCCGTGACGGACTCGGTGGTGCCGAGCACGAGGTATCCGCCGGGTCGAAGAATCTCGTAGAAGCGGAAGAGGATTTCCTCGGCGATGGGACGCTCGAAGTACATGAGAACGTTGCGGCAGACGATGAGGTCGGCGGGGGCGTCCGCGCCGAAGGGAGAAGGGAAGTAGGGCTCGGCGAGGTTGCCGTAAGCGAACTTGACCATGTCTTTGATCTCTCGGCGGAGCTGGAAGTCGCCGTCGGTGCGCGAGAAGTAGTTGTCGAGATGGTAGTCGGGAACCCCGCGGAGAGAGTGAGGGCCGTAGACGCCCTTTCCGGCGGTTTGGAGGGCGTCTTCGTTTATGTCGGTGCCGACGATCTTGATTTTCCAGTAAGGATAGTCGGGAAGTATTTCCTTAAGGGTGATGGCGATGGAGTAGGGCTCTTCGCCGGAGGCGCAGCCGGCGCTCCAGAGATTCATGGAGAGGGCGAGGTGTGCCACGTCGGTGCGCGGAGCGACGCCATTAGCGCCGCTCTTACGGCGGCCTTCGATGATGGCTGGAAGGATGAAGGACTTGAGGGCTTTGAAGAAGACGGTGGAGCGAAAGAAGTAAGTTTCGCCGACGGTGAAGAGTTTGGCAAGCTCTTTGAACTCGTCGGCGCGACGGGAATCGGCTTCGAGCATGTTGTAGTAGCCGAGAACGGTGGCGCAGTTGAGGGCGTGGGCTCTTTGGGCGATGGCGGCGTCGAAGCGCTCGTAGTCGTCTTGGGGGACGCGGAGGCCCGTCCTCCTGGCCAGGAGGTCGAGGAAGAGCCTTCTGTCGGCAGGGGTAAGGTGATCGTTCACATTCAGGTGGCCTCCTGGTCGCGGATTTGGATGCCGAGTTCGCGCAACTGGTCCTCGCCCGCGGGAGCGGGAGCGCCGGTGAGTGGGCAGATGCCGCGCTGGGTTTTGGGGAAGGCGATGACGTCGCGGATCGTGTCGAAGCCGAGAAGAAGCATGACGAAGCGGTCGAGTCCGAAAGCGATTCCGCCGTGGGGAGGAGCGCCGTAGGAGAGGCCGCGAAGGAGGAATCCGAAGCGCTGCTCGGCCTGCTCGTCAGTGATGCCGAGAGCGCGGAAGATGCGGCGCTGGATGTCGGGCTTGTGGATGCGGATGTTGCCGCTGGCGATCTCGGTGCCGTTCAAGACGAGATCGTAAGCCCTTGCGCGGACATCGAGAGGGGCTTCCTCGAGCTTGGGGAGATCCTCGGGAACGGGCGAGGCGAACGGATGCTGGGCGGGCTCTATTTGTCCCGACTCTTCGTTCAGCTCGAACATCGGAAAATCAACGACCCAGAGGAAGTTGAAGGTCCCCTCGGGGATGAGGTCGAGCTTTTGGGCGAGGTGCTCCCTGAGGAGGCAGCAGACGTTATTTGCGAGGGTACGGCTGTCGGCAACGAAGAGGAGGAGGTCGTCGGACTGGGCCTCCATGAGGGAGATGAGTTCGCGTTGGAGATTTTCGGGGAAGAACTTCGCTATGGGCGAAGAGAGGGCGGCGTCCTGAACGCGGAACCAGGCGAGCCCTTTGGCTCCCTGCTCCTGCGCGAAGGAGGTGAGGGTGTCGAGGTCTTTGCGGGAGAAGGAGGGGGAAGCGGCGGGAACGCGGAGGCCCTTCACGACGCCGCCTGAGGAGACGGCGGACTTGAATACGCCGAATTCTGACTTCGATGCGACGTCGGAGACGTCCTTGAGTTCGAGCGCGTAGCGGGTGTCGGGCTTATCCGTGCCATAGCGGTCGAGGGCGTCGGCGTATGAAATGCGCGGCAGAGGGGCGGCGATCTCGGTGTCGAGAGCCTCGCGCAAGACGTAGGCGAGCATGCGCTCGACGATGGAGATTATGTCCTCCTCGTCGACGAAGGACATTTCGACGTCGAGCTGTGTGAACTCGGGCTGGCGGTCCGCGCGGGAGTCCTCGTCGCGGAAGCAACGGGCGATCTGAAAGTACTTGTCGAATCCGGCGACCATGAGCAGTTGTTTGAAGAGTTGGGGCGACTGAGGAAGGGCGTAGAAGCTGCCGTGATGGAGCCGCGACGGGACGAGGTAGTCGCGAGCGCCCTCGGGAGTGCTGGTCGTCATGAAGGGGGTCTCGATCTCGATGAAGTCCTCGTCGGTGAGGAACCTGCGCATGGCCTGGCAGATGTGGTGGCGGGTGATGAGGCTGTGCTGCATTTTGGGCCTTCGGAGGTCCAGGTAGCGGTGCTTGAGGCGGACCTCGGTGGAGGATTCGGACCAGTCGGAGATTTCGAAGGGGGGAGTGTCGGCGGAGTTGAGGAGTTCGAGTTCCTCGGCGACGACTTCGATTTCGCCGGTTGGGAGGCTGGGGTTCACGGTGCCTTCGGGGCGGCGTCGGACGGTGCCTCTTACGGCGACGACGTCTTCGGCGTGGAGCTTTTGGGCGCGGTCGTGGAGGTCGGCGTGGGACTCGGAGTCGAAGACGATCTGCGTTCTGCCGTAGCGGTCGCGGAGGTCGAGAAAGACGAGCCCGCCGTGGTCCCTGTTGGAATCGACCCAGCCGGCGATAACGACGGAGGCCCCGACGTCGGAGGCCCTGAGCCGGCCGCAATTGCGCGTGCGCTTAAGCATGACACCCCCCGCCCATGGGCAATTTAACGCCAGAAAGTCGGAAAAAAGACTCGGGACGGTTCCGCTTGGAAAGTGCGCCCTCTAAAGCGGCATCCAGTATATCACAGAGCGGGCTGGGAGCAAACCAGGGAGTCAGCGGGAGGGAAGGATTGACGGGGCTTTGGGGAGGGTGTAGCATTTTCAGGTCCGGCGAAAGGAGGCCGAGACGCCGGGCTTCCCCTGGAGCTAAACAAAGTGAGGCGATCTGCCGAAAAGTAACGAAGCAGGAGGATTGGACGGATGACGGCGATACTGGACGTGCGAGCGCGCGAGATATTGGATTCGAGGGGCAATCCGACGGTGGAGGCTGAGGTCGGGCTGGAATCGGGGGGTTTTGGCAGGGCGGCGGTGCCGTCGGGGGCATCGACGGGGGTGCACGAGGCGCTGGAGCTGCGGGACGGGGACAAGCGGCGCTACGCGGGCAAGGGGGTGCTGAAGGCGGTTGAGAACGTGAACGACGTGATAGCTCCCGAGATAGAGGGGATGGATGCGCTGGACCAGGTGGGAATAGACAGGGCGATGCTGGAGCTGGACGGGACGGAGAACAAGGCGAAGCTTGGGGCGAACGCGATACTGAGCGTGTCGGTGGCGGTGGCGAAGGCGGCGGCGAACGCGCTGGGCATGCCCTTGTACCGCTACATAGGCGGAGCGAACGCGAAGGCGCTGCCGGTGCCGCTGATGAACATCCTCAACGGCGGGAAGCACGCGGACAACAACGTGGACTTGCAGGAGTTCATGATCATGCCGTTCGGTGAGAACTTCGGCGAGTCGCTGCGGATGGGGGCGGAGGTCTTCCACGCGCTGAAGAAGGTGCTGACCGGGAAGGGATACGGCACCGGAGTGGGAGACGAGGGAGGGTTCGCGCCGAATTTGCAGAGGAACCAAGAGGCGGTGGAAGTAATTCTGGAGGCGATATCGAAGGCGGGATACGAGCCGGGGATGGACGTCTTCCTGGCGCTGGATCCGGCGGCGAGCGAGTTCTACAAGGACGGGAAGTACGCGCTGGCGGCGGAGAAGAAGCCGGAGAAATCGAGCGAGGAGATGGTGGATTTTTACGAGGACTGGGTGAACCGATTCCCGATCAGGTCGATTGAGGACGGGCTGGCGGAAGACGACTGGGAGGGATGGGTAAAGCTGACGGCGAGGCTGGGGGAGAGAATTCAGATAGTGGGGGATGACCTTTTCGTCACGAACACGAAGAGACTGGCGGAAGGGATAGAGCGTGGGGCGGCGAACAGCATTCTGATAAAGATCAATCAGATAGGAACGCTGACGGAGACGTTCGACGCGATCGAGATGGCGCAGAAGAACGGGTGGACGGCGGTGGTGTCGCATCGGTCGGGGGAGACCGAGGACACGACGATATCGGAGATAGCAGTGGGGATGAACACGGGGCAGATAAAGACGGGCTCGGCTTGCAGAAGTGAGCGGGTATGCAAGTACAACGAGCTTTTGAGAATTGAAGAGGAGCTAGGGGCGAGCGCGATCTACGGGAAGGAGACATGGAAGAAGGGGTAGGCACGGCGAAGAGGGATCGGTTTGCGCTTTGGCTGGTGCTGCCGATCCTGCCTCTGATCGTGTACGCGCTGCTGCCGTCGTATCGCGAGTACACAAGAGCGCTGGCGCAGCGGGACGCAATCCAATCGCGTATCGCGAAAATCCAGGACCTTAACGAGGGGCTGGAGGTGCGGCTGTACGCGATGGAGACGGATCCGTTCTACGTTGAGAAGGTGGCGCGGGAGAGTTACGGGTACAGGAAGCCCGGTGAGGTGTACGTGTATCCCGGCAGGGTGAAGAAGTCGCAGGCACTGGCGAGGAAGGAAGAGCAGCCCGGGGGGAAGGTGAAGATGGTGGCGCGGGGACTCAGGAGGCACATAGGCGTGATTGGCGCAGTTGCGCTGCTGGTTGCGGCCACGTGGGGTTTGCAGCTAATTCCGACTGGAAGCGGCACGCGGAAGTAAGCTTGTTGCTGGAGGAAAACCAGGATGACGGTGTTCGACATAGTAAGAGAACTGGACGATGGGGCAATCGAGCGAATGGATCGGGAGATGACGGTGGCGGAAATGGGATTGTTGCTGCGCATGGCGCCGCCGGACGTGCGGGACAAGATTCTGAGCACGGGAGTCGCGGAAGACCTACGGGAGTACGTCGTCAAGATAGCGGACGGCGAGAACCCGGAGATGGAAGCGGCGACGCCGTGCATGACGTGCGCATGCGTGGGGTACGGGGCGGATACGCCGGAGAAGGCCGTCGAGAAATACCAAGAGACGTTTGAGATGCTGAGGACGGCGGGAGAGATTTGAAGGGCGGTCGCTGAGCTTTTTCGACGCTTGATGGCGGGAAGGAGGCCGCTCTCCTCCAGGCCCGGGTCAACCGTATCAGCGCAGGTCGAAGAGGTCTTCAACGGTCAATGGCGCGCGGGAGAAGAATGCTTCTGCGTAGGGGACGCCGATGACGGGCCCGTAGTGCTGGGAGGATCGGGCGAGGCGCTCGACCACCGCCTTCTGAGTCTTATAGCAGGAAAGCGCCCGCATTTTCTTCGCGTGCTGGTCGGAGACATCCACGATCACAGACGGGCGGACATAGTTCTCGCAGGCCCCGAGCCCCAGGTAGTAGAGGAGGCGGGGGGTCCACCAGGGGTCGGCGGGCCAGGGTTTTCCATGCATGTCGGTCTTGGTGAGCTTTGCGTAGAAGCGGGCACCGTCGACAATGGAAGAGGCGGCGAGGTGGTCGGGATGCTCGCCGCCGGGGTAGGGAGCGAGCATGAGAGCGGGCTGAAGCTGCCTGATGACGAGGGCGAGTTCGCGGCGAGCTTCGGGTGTGTCTTCGAGGTAGCGATTGGGCAAGTTGAGGGTGATGCGCTCAACGCCGATTACCGCGGCGGAGGCGGCGGCTTCGCGCAGGCGGGTGTCATGGTCGCCGAGAGGCGTGGGCTCGCCGTCGGTGAGGTCGCATATTGTGACGGAACGGCCCCGTGCGACCATTTTGATGAGAGTTCCGCCGACGGCGATCTCGACGTCGTCGGGGTGAGCGCCGACGGCCAGAACATCCAGGCTCATACCATCCTCCCTGTTCTCAACGCGGCTCGCGTTGCAGCCGCTGGACGGATTCTACAGCCGGGAAGGGGGCCGGGGCAAGGAGCTTGATCGTGGGGAGGGGGAGACCTAGAATGGCCGCCGAGCAAGGAGGAGCGAGGTGAGATCGATCGTGTTGTTGTCAGGCGGGCTTGATTCGGTAGTCTGTCTGAAGCGCGCTGTGGACGAGACGGAAGTGGAGCTGGCGCTGACCTTCGACTACGGTCAGCCGGCGGCGGAGAGGGAGGCGGAGGCGTCGGGGAAAGTCTGCGCGAGGCTGGGGGTACGGCAGAGGACGATCCAGCTGCAATGGCTGGTGGAGCTGCTGCCGGAAGGGCTGAAAGAAGAAAGGCCGGGGCCGGAGCTTGGAGACAAGCAGGCAGAGGCGGAAGCGGCGAAGGCGGTGTGGGTTCCCAACCGTAACGGGGTGTTTGTGAACGTAGCGGCGGCGTTTGCAGAGGCGTTGGGCTGCGAGCAGATCGTGGCGGGATTCAATGCCGAAGAGGGCGCGTCGTTTCCGGACAACTCCGAGGAATACATCGACGCGGCGAACGCGGCGTTGGAAGTCTCGACCTTGAGCAAGCCGAGGCTGGTGAGCTATACGGCGGGGATGAACAAGAGGGAGATACTGCGGCTGGGAAGGGAGATAGGAGCGCCGCTGGAACACGTGTGGAGCTGCTACTACGGAGGCGAGGAGATGTGCGGGGAATGCCTTTCGTGCCGGAGGCTGGTGAGGGCGCTGTGCGAGGAGTACGGCGAGGGGCCCGGGGGGTTGGCGACGAGGCTGAAGAGATGAAGACGATTTTTGCGGAGGAGGAGATCGCGTACAGCGGGGAGCAGCTTCGCTCGCGCTGGATAGAGGAGAGATTCGGGGTCGAAGGGGACGCGGCGGCGGCTTTTCTGGGGCGATGCGACGTGGAGCGCGAGTGGATGGTGGACCTGGAGGACCTTGCGGATGGAAGCGAGATACGGGCGGAGAGGATGGTTCACTTCATCGTGGAGCATTTCGACGTCGATATACGAAAGACGGTGTTGAGGCAGCGGATGCTGGCGTGCCTGGCGGCGGAGCTGCTGAACGAGATGCGCGGCGGGGAGGAAGTGAGGCGGCGAGGCGACGATCTTTTCGTCGGCGAGGGGAAGCTGTCGGTGTCTATCGCGACGGTATCGCCGGTATCGGGATTGATACATTTCGGCGTGAACGTAACTACGTCGGGAGTGCCTGTGAAGGCGGCGTCGCTCGGCGACATCGGGGTGGATGCGGTGACGTTCGCCCGGGCGCTGCTGGAGAGATATGCGAGAGAAACGGACGAGGTAGAGAAGGCAACGAAGAAAGTGAGATTCGTGAAGTGAACGAAGGACACGTGTGCGAGCTGTTCTCGTCGATCCAGGGAGAGGGGATGTTCGTGGGAGTGAGGCAGGCATTCATAAGATTCTCGGAATGCAACCTGGACTGCCGCTTCTGCGACACGCAGGAGGCGAAAGAGAGGCCTTCGAAATTCAAGGTCAAAGGGGAGAAGTTGAGGGTTCACGCGAACCCGGTGACGCCGGAGGGTTTGGCCGAGGTGTTTTCGCTGCTGCGCGATCCGCGCCATTCGGTTTCGATAACGGGAGGCGAGCCGCTGCTGCAGGGTGATTTCCTGGCGAAGTTCCTGCCGATTCTGAAGAGCCGGGGCGAGGAGGTGTATCTGGAGACGAACGCGACGCTGCCGGAGGAGATGGAGAAGGTGATCGAATGGGTCGATTGGGTGTCGGCGGACATCAAGCTGGAAAGCGCGACGGGGAATCCGACGATGTTCGACGAGAACCGAAGGTCTCTGGAGGTCGCGGTTCACAAGGACGTCTTCGTGAAGGTGGTGGTGGTGAAGGAGACCACCGGGGAGGAACTGCAGGAGGCGGGGCGGGTGGTCCGCGGAGTGTCGGAAGATATCCCGATGGTGATCCAGCCGGTGAAGCCGGTGGGCGGCGCGGAGCCGCCGGACGGCAGGCGGCTGATCGAGATGGCGGATGAGCTGGGGGAGGTGGTGGGGCACGTCCGGGTGATCCCGCAGATACATCCGATGCTGGGATGGAAGTAGCTAGAGTAGGTCGAGCGGGTCGACGTCTACGGTGACTTGCAGCTTGCCGGAGAGGGATAGAAGGGGCTCTGCGGCGGCGAGCATTGAGGCGGTGACTCCGTCTGAGGGGGACTTGGCGATTATGTGCCAGCGGTATTTGCCGCGGATTCTGGTGATGGGCGCGGGGGCGGGGCCGAGAATCTGGGTGTTGGGTGCGGATTCCCTCAGCGCAAGAGCGACGCGGTGGGCGCGGTCGGAGACGCGCTTTTCTTCGGGGCCCTCGACCACGAGTCTTACGAGGCGGCTGAAGGGCGGATAGTTGAGGTCGCGACGGAATTGAAGCTCTTTGCGGGCGAAGGTCTCGTAATCGTGCTTGGCGGCGGCGAGGACGGCATAGTGGCGCGGCCTGTAGGTCTGGACGATGACGCGTCCGCCCTTGGGGCCTCGGCCCGTCCTGCCGGCGACCTGGGAGAGGAGCTGGAAGGTCCTTTCGGTGGCGCGGTAGTCGGGGAGGTTTAAGGCGGTGTCGGCGACGATGACGCCGACGAGGGTGACGTTGGGGAAGTCGAGGCCCTTGGCGATCATCTGGGTGCCGAGAAGGATGCGGATTTTCCCGTTGACGAAGTCGGAGAGTATGCGGTGGTGGGAGCCGCGTCCCTGGGTGACGTCGCTGTCCATCCGGGCGACGTGGAAGTCAGGGAACAGGTCTTTGACCTCCTGCTCGACGCGCTCGGTGCCGAGGCCGAAGGCGCGGATGCCGGGGAAGAGGCACTCGGGGCAGCTCTCGGGAGGGTCGGCCTCGAAGCTGCAATAGTGGCAGATGGCCTTGTTGAGGCGGCGATGGAAGGTGAGGGATATGTCGCACTTCTTGCAGCGAAGGACGAAGCCGCATCGGGGGCAGAAGATGTAGGTGGAGAATCCCCGCCTGTTGAGGAAGAGGATCACCTGCTCTCCGCGAGAGAGTGCGTGTTCCATCATGCGCTTGAGGCGTTGCGAGAGGATGGGGCGGCGACGGCGGGGTAGGGATTCCGTTGACATGTCCACGACGTCCACGGGGGGAAGGGGGCGTTTTTCGACGCGCTCGGAAAGGAGCAGGCGCGTATATTCTCCGTTGGCGGCGTGGTAGTAAGATTCGAGGGAAGGTGTGGCGGTGCCGAGAATGACGGGGAGGTTTTCGAGATGCGCGCGGCGTACCGCGACGTCGCGGGCGTGATAGCGGGGAGTTTCGTCCTGTTTGAAGGTGTTCTCGTGCTCTTCGTCGACGACGATGAGCCCCAGACGCGGGGCGGGTGCGAAGATGGCGGAGCGCGCGCCGACGACCACGTCGGCGCGGTGGGAAGCCATGGCTGTCCACTGCTCCCTGCGGTGGCCCTCGGTGAGCGAGCTGTGAAGAACGGCAACGCGGGCGAATCGCTCCCTGAACCTGCGGACGGTCTGGGGGGTTAGTGATATCTCCGGTACGAGGACGATTGCCTGCGCGCCACGTGAGACGACTCTGTCGATGGCGCGGAGGTATATTTCGGTCTTGCCGCTGCCGGTGACTCCCTGTAGGAGAAAGACCTCGAAGCCGCCGCGCTCGATACTGTCGAGGACGGGCGCGAGGGCGGCCTGCTGTTCGCAAGTCAGTTGAGGAGGGGACGTAGGCTGGACGTCCTCGAACCAGACGCTGTCCATCTGCTGTGAGGAGAAGCGTACGAGCCCCTTTTTGCGGAGGGAATCGACGACGGAAGGGGAAGAGTGGGCGAGGCGGGCAAGTTCGGTGCGGGTGAGGGGCGGGGTCTGCTCGATGAGAAGCCGAAGCACGCGGGCCTGTCTTGGGGCGCGCTTTTCGATGGCGTCCGCCTGGGAAGCGAGCTCCCGGGGAGAGGCGGCGGGGGTGACGGTAGAGGTGGTGCGCGTGCCGGTGCCCTTGCGAACGCCTGTGGGGAGCGCGGCGTGGAGCACCTGGCCCCACGAGCAGAAGTAATGGTCCGCGATCCAGCGTGTGAGCCTGAGCATCGAGGGCGAAAGGGCGGGAGAGAGGTCGATGAGCTTGTGTATGGGTTTGAGTGAAGGGACGTCGGAAGTCATGAGGAGAGCGACGCAGAAGCCTTCGAGGTTCCTGTGGCCGAAGGGGACCCAGACCCTGGAGCCGGGCAGGACTGCGCCGCGGAGGGCGGGCGGGATGGAGTAGTCGAACTCCTTGCGCGCGGGGACATTGACCGCCACGCGGGCGAAGCCGTAGGCGGAAAGGCGGGCGTTATGGGGCATGTTTCTGTGATTCCAACTGCGCGGTCGGGGACGGGACGCGGAGGACATTCGGACGTGAGCGCGGAGCCAATGTTGCCTCAAGCATCAGATCGTTCATCCGGGGGTTCGCCGGCGGGGACGAGGAAGGGGATGCGCCATTTTTCGAGGCGGAAGGTGACGGGGGTGAAGCCGGCGGGGTCTCCGTCGACCTGGACGGGGACTTTGCGGTCGGAGGTGACGGTGATTCCTCGCGCGCGGAGGTACTCGACGTCATCGAGCATTCCCACCCTGCCCCACCAGGCCCCCCAGAAGTAACGGAGTATGCCGCTGCGGGTGTTGCCTTTGAAGACACAGACGTCGAGGAGGGCGTCGTCGGGGACGGCATGAGGGGCGATGCGTAGGGGGCCTCCGTAGGTGGAGACGTTGGAGATTATGACGAGGCTGCCGACGCGAGAGGTGCGGCCGCCGTCAATTTCGACGTGGAGGCGAGGGGGGCGGTAGCGGAGAAGGGTGCGAATGACGGGGCCGGTGTAGGAGTGAAGGCCAATGCAGCCCTTGCGCTCGGAAGACATGATGAGGGCGACCTGCGCGTCGAAACCGATGCTGGCCATGAGGAGGAAGCGCCGGGAGCCCACGGTGGCGACGTCGAGCTTTCGGGAGCGCTTGCTGGAGACCATTCGGCATATGCCGTCGATTTTTTTTGGAAGGACGAGTTCCTTAGCCATGACGTTGCCTGTGCCGGTGGGAAGAACGGCGACATCGGGGGAATCGGGTCCGAGGCCGTTGATGACCTCGTTGAGGGTGCCGTCGCCGCCCACGACGACGAGCAGAGAGGTGCGAGGCTTGAGGGAGGAAGCAAGCGCCATTGCGTCGCCGCGATGCGCGGTTCCCGCGAGCTCAACGTGGTAACCGCAATGTTCGAGCCCGGACTTGAGGGCGGCGACTTTTCTTCTGGCGGAGCCCATGCCGGAGATGGGATTGTATATGACGGTAGCGTAGCGCAAGACGCGGCTCCTGAAGGATTCTATTCCTCCGACATAAGGCGGCCGCAGTTAGGACATAGCTGCTTATTGAATTTCATCATCTGCGAGCTTCGGAACCGGCGCACCGGGAAGGCGCACCAGGGGCATTTTTCGACCCGATGAGCGGGGTTGGGACCTGAATCAAGCCCGCCGTTCAGGAGTCTCACATGCACTATGACCAGTGCTCCGCCCAGCACCAGGCAAGCGGAGACTATTATCCAAAGCACGGAGTCGGGTCCTTCACAATCACGAAAGCGCGTCCGCTAGAATAGTAACATCATGCCGGAGGCGTGTCCATCGCAAAAAGGGGTAGGGGAAGGGGCTTATGTTTCGCTTGACGCGCAAATCGGTTAGGATAAGATGCCTTCCCGGCAACTGAAGCAAGCGGATGGGGGAAGAAGTGATACGGGTGCTGGTGGTATCGGATTCGAGCGAGATCAGAAGGCGGATCGAAGGTGTGCTGAGCGAGGAGGCGGCAGCGGCGAGGTCGGCCTGCACCGCCCGCGAAGCCGCGAAGATGGTTGGGGAGGAGTTCGATCTGCTGATCGTCGACGAGGGGCTGCGCGAGGGCGGAGTGGGAGAGCTTGTGAGGAAAGCAAGAGGTGTGATGAGCGAGGGAAGCGGGGTGGTGGTGCTGATGGGAGGGAAGGTGCCCAGCCGAAAGAAGCTGGTGGCGCTGACAAGTGGAGCGGACGATTTTCTGGCGAAGCCTATAGACGACGTGGAGCTGCTGGCGCGCCTGAGGATGTTTGCGAAGATGAAGGCGCTGGCGGAACGGGCTGGAAGAGGAGGGGAGCAGACGAGGGATATTGCGGGGCTTCGCGATCCGAGTCGCAGGGTGAGGAAGAACGTTACGGTCATGTTCTCGGACATCCGAGGTTTCACCAGCTTTTCGGAGAAGATGGCGCCGACGCGGGTGTTCGACATTCTCAACGTTCACCTTGCCAGACAGGCCGAGACCGTCTATAGGCACAAGGGGGTGGTGGACAAGTACTCCGGGGACGAAGTGATGGCGTTCTTCCAGGGACGTTACATGGCGAGACGGGCGGTCCACTGCGCCGTGGAGATAGTGGAGGGTTTGAAGGAGATAGAGAGCAAGGACATGAAAGAGAGCATAAGGGTGGGGATAGGGATCAATACGGGCACGGTGGTGTTGGGGGACATCGGGACGTCGAGGAGGATGACTTACACTGCGATAGGTGACAACGTCAACCTTGCGGCGAGGCTGTGCGGGATCGCGAAGTACTTTCAGATACTGATATCGGAGTCGACGTACGAGAGGGTGAAGGGGGACAAATCGCTGGAGTACGCGAAGCTGCGTCCGGCGCGGCTGAAGGGGAAGGAGACTCCGGTGAGCATTTACGAGGTCAGTCGGAAGGAGTCCGGGCGGCGGGGGACTTCCCAATGATGAGGACGGCCTTTTTCTTGCGGAACTGGCCGGGCTTGGCGAGGAACTTGGGGCGTCCTCTGACGGAGACTACGGCGGGTTCGGAGGTGGATCTTCCGGTTTGGATGAGGTCTCCGGGACGAAGTTCGAGCAGGTCTTTGAGGGCGATGGTGGTTTCGGCGAGGCAGGCGCTCACATCCAGGTAAGTGGCCCTGAGCGCCTGCTCGATCCCTGGGAGTATCTGTTCCTGGTCTTTGCCTCGCGAGTAGGCTCTCCATCGGTGTTCGGAGAGGTGTCCGATGATGGGGTCGAGGCTGACGAAGGGTATGCAAAGGTTGAGCATGCCGCTGAAGTTGCCAAGGGTGATTTCGAAGTCTATGAGGATGACGGTCTCGGTGGGAGGGATTATCTGGAGGAGCTGTGGGTTGTACTCGGTATCGATCACTTCGAAGGTGACGGGGCGGATTTTGGACCACTCCGTGTTGAGGGCGCTGATGGCGCGCTGAATTATCTTATCCATGATGCGGAGCTCTATCTCGGTGAGAGGCCTGTTGGGGATGGTGACCTCTTCGCTGGCGCCGCCGAGAAGCTTGTCGAGGATGGGGAAGACGATGGAAGGGTTCATTTCGAGGACCATTTCGCCTTCGAGGGGGCTGGCCCTGAGGACATTGAGATAAGTGGGATTGGGAACGGAGAGAATGAACTCGGAGTAGTTGATCTCCTCGACGGAGCTGAGCTTGACCTCGACGATGGTTCTGAGATAGCCGGAGAGGATGGCGCTGTAGCTGCGGGCGACGTCCATGTGCAGCGCCTCGATGGAGCGTGCGTCGTCCTTGGAGATGCGCTCGGGACGGCTGAAGTCGTAGGATGCGAAGTCCTTTTCGGCTGCCGGGCCTTCTTCCTTTATCTCCCCCTCGTCGATGGCGGCGAGAAGGGCTTCGACCTCCTGTTGGTCGAGTATTTCGGGCATCTTGCGTACCCCTGTGCGGCTAGGTGCGTACCTGGCCGTCTCCGAAAATGATGAACTTGTATGTCGTGAGCTCCGGCAGGCCCATCGGGCCGCGAGCGTGAAGCTTGTCGGTGCTGATGCCGACCTCGGCACCCATTCCGAACTCGCCTCCGTCGGTGAAGCGGGTGGAGGCATTGACGTAGACGGTGGCGGAGTCGACCTCGCGCACGAAGCGCATGGCGGCGGCGTAGTTCTGTGTGACGATCGCGTCGGAATGGCTGGAGCCGTAAGTGTTGATGTGCATGATGGCCTCGTCGAGTGAGGGGACGATCCTGACGGAGAGGACGAGGTCGAGGTATTCGGTGCACCAGTCTTGTTCTCTGGCGGGGACGGCTTCGGGGAAGAAGGCGCATATTTTCTCGTCGCCGCGGATTTCGCAACCGCCTTCACGCAGCCGAGGGAGGACCATGGGAAGGAAGGCGGCGGCGGCGGCTTCGTCGACGAGGAGCGTTTCCATGGCGTTGCAGACGCCGGGCCGCTGGAGCTTTGCGTTGAGGCAGATGTCGAGAGCCATGTCGAGGTCGGCGTCGGCATGAACGAAGGTGTGACAGATGCCGGCGTAATGCTTGATGACGGGGATGGAAGACTCTTCGGCAATTCGTCGGATGAGGCTTTCGCCGCCGCGAGGGATTATGACGTCGATGAACTCGTCGGCTTTGAGCATGTACCCGACGGCGGCGCGGTCGGTGGTCTCGACGAGGAGGACGGAGCCGGGGTCGAGGCCGGCTTTCTCGACGGCCTGGGCGAGAAGTGAGGCGATGGCGATGTTGGAGTGGATGGCCTCCTTGCCGCCACGGAGGATGATGGCGTTTCCGGCCTTTAGGCAGAGGGCGGCGGCGTCGGCGGTGACGTTGGGGCGGGATTCGTAGATGAAGCCTATCACGCCGAGGGGAACGCGTACTTTGAGAATGCGGAGGCCGTTTGGACGAGTGGTTCCCCAGATCACCTCGCCGACGGGATCGGGAAGGGCCCGTACGACGTCAATACCGGAGGCCATCGACTCGATGCGCTTGGGAGTGAGGGTGAGTCGGTCGATCATCGCGGAAGGAAGGCCGGCTTGGCGTGCGGCGTCGAGGTCGAGCCGGTTTTTTTCGGCAAGGGAGTCAGCCTGCCCGCGGATGGCTTCGGCCATGAGTTGGAGAGCGCGGTTTTTAGCGTGGGAGGGGGCGTTTGCGAGCGAGTCGGCGGCACGCTTGGCTTGGACGCAGAGGTCGCGGACGTAGGCGCTTATGTCCGATATGTCAGCCACGGCTCACCCCGTCAGCATGATTTTCTTGACCACGTCGATGGTCTTTCCGGCATCGCCGGTGCCCTGAGCTTTTCTTAGTTCGTCACGGACGGCGTAGATCTTTAGAGCCTTCTTCATGAGGTTTCCGAAGAGTTCCCTGGAGAGGCTCATGGCCTTGACCTGGTCCATCCTGTAGGTGAACTGGTCTTCGCCGAACCAGCCGTTGTATCCCGTGTCGACGGCGGCGTAGCAGAAATCGACGAAGCGCCAGAGGTCGCCGGTTCCGGTGACGCGGTCTTCATCGTTGGAGTGGAGCTTTGCGGTGTTGATGTGGAAGTTTGTGACGGGGACTCCGGCTGCCTTGGCGGTGTAAAGCATGGCGGCGGGTTCGGCGGCGTACATCTGTTCGTGACCGTAATCGATGGCGACGCCCATGTTCTTTCCGCCGCAGGCGGCGTTGACCTTCGAGGCGACGAGCATGGCCTGGTGGGTGGTGGCGACGACCATGTTGCCCTCGCGGGGCTCGTGGAGCTTGGCCTCGGTGCCGAATCGCAGTCCGGCCTTTTTGGCCTTCTTGTTGATGGCGATGCAGGCGTTGATGAACCAATCGAGCTGCTTTCCGTAATTCACCTCGAAGTTGTAGTCCCAGCCGTCGGAACCGGGCCAGAGAGCGACGGAGGAGCAGCCGACTTCGACGGCAAGGTCAACGGCCTGGAGGGCCTTCGCCAGAGCTTTGCGCCTGAGGGAGGCGCTGGGATTTGTGACGCCGCCGAGCTTCCACTTGGCGTTGCCCCAGAGGTCGATATTCATGTTGGTAGCTTTGACGGCGTGCTTTCGCAAGGCGGCCTTGACTTCTTTGATCGCCACGTCGCTGGGTTTGTCCTTTTCGTTAAGAAGGACCTGATCGTGGAACTCTATGCCTTCGATGCCGGCCTGGGAGACGCGCTGGATTTGAGCGATGATGGTGGGGTCGAAGGAGGGGTCGTCCTTGCTGTATCCTGAGGGGTTGAAGCGGTCGGCGAATTCGCCGGCGCACCAGTGCCCGGCGGCGAAGGGTATGGAGAAGTCGTTGAAGAAGTCGTTGAGGCGCTTGCCCGTGAGGTAGCCGTTGTATCGCTTGTTAAGTTTGGCCAAGTTGCGAGCAGTCACCTTCATGAGGGCACCTCCTTATTCGTCAAAAATTCCGAAAGAGAATTCGTCGCGTTCCCGGGCAGGCTGGGGGGTAGGGCTGAGCGGTTCATCTTCGTTCGAGTCGCCGCTGGTCTGGTCCCGGCGGGTTCTGTTCATGGGTATGACGAGCTCATCGTCGAGAGGAGTGAACTGGTCGGTTGCCTTGACGAGGGAATCGGCGGTGCTTCTGGGGAAGGAATAGACTTCGACGCGGACGCCCCTGGAACGGAGGAAGTAGACGAGGTCGGTGAAATCGCCGTCTCCGGTGACGAGGGCGATGACGTCGACCTTTTCGCTGAGGGCGAGGGCGTCGAGAGCGATGCCCATGTCCCAGTCGCCCTTGCTGGTGCCGTCGGCGCGGATGCGGAGGGGCTTTTTCTTCACGTCGAAGCCGCAGCTTTGGAGCACGGTGAAGAAGCTGGACTGGTCTCGAACGCCGTCCTCGATGACGTAGGCGATGGCACGCACGAGCTGGCGGCCCTTGACGATGGTGTCGAGAAGGAGTTGGAAGTTAAGCCGCCCGTTGAAGATGTTGCGCGCGGCGTAATACATGTTCTGAACGTCCACGCAAACGCCGACGCGCTGCGCCTTGATGACTCTCATATCACCCCTTAAGAAGGTGGCCACGGTTCGGAGAGCGCTGGCACGCAAGTGCAATACTAGCAAGGGGGCGATGGGGTGTCAAGAAAGCGAAGTCACGCGGCTGCCGCATGGAGAAGTCATGCGGGACGTGGTTGCAACGTGCATTCGCGGGTGATAGATTCATATTGCCCCCTGGCCGGCATGGCATCGCGAGGAAGCCCCGTGCAGCGAATGACGCCTGCAATGCAGCAGTACCACCGGATGAAGTCGGAGTGCGAGGATGCTATCCTTTTCTTCCGCATGGGGGACTTCTACGAGATGTTCTACGAGGATGCGGAGGTGGCTTCGCGCGTGCTGGGGCTGGCGCTGACGTCTCGAAACAAGGGGCCGGACGCGACGCCGATGGCGGGGGTGCCTTATCACGCTGCGGATACGTACATCGGTCGGCTGCTGCGGGCGGGATACAAGGTGGCCATTTGCGAACAAGTGCAGGACCCGAAGGATGCCAAGGGGGTGGTAGATCGAGCGGTAACGCGGGTCATCACGCCGGGAACGCTGACGGACGAGGAGTTCCTGGAGGCCAAGGAGAACAATTACCTGGCGGCGGTGTGGCACAACGGGGCGGAGGCGGGGCTTGCGTGGGTGGAGATTTCGACGGGTGATTTTGAAGTGGAGGAGTTGAGGGATTCGGAGGTTTTGAACGAGCTGGGGAGGCTGTCGCCGGCGGAGTGCCTGGTTTCGGAGGAGGACGAGGAGCTGGCGGAGAGGGTGGGGCGATTGGCGGGGACGGCGGTGACGCTGCGGCCGGACTGGACGTTCGAACGGAGAAACGCTCGGACGAAGCTGACGTCTCTTTTGGGGACACGGGGGCTGGAGGGATTCGGGGTGGAAGGGATGGAGGCGGGAGTGCGCGCCGCGGGGGCGATAGTGGATTACCTGGAGGAGACGCACAAAGCGCCGCTGGGGCATGTAAGAGGGATATCGCCCTTCTACGGGTCAGAATACCTGGCGATGGACGATGCCACCAAGCGGGCGCTGGAGCTTGTGGAGACGGCAGTGGGGCGCGAGCGACGGGGGAGCCTGCTTTGGGTGATGGACAAGACCCTGACGCCGATGGGCGGACGGATGCTGAGGAAGTGGCTGATGCTGCCTTTGAGAAGGGTCGAGGAGATAAGAAGACGGCAGCAGGCGGTAGAGGACCTTTTCGACGACCCGGCAAGGAGGGAAGAATTGAGGGAGGTGCTGGGGGAGATGGCGGACATGGAGAGGATCGCGGCGAAGATAGCGTCGGAACGGGCGAACGGACGAGACCTTCTGTGGCTGGGGCGATCCCTGTCACTTCTGCCGGAGATGAAGCGCGCGCTGGATGGCTGCACGTCGGAATTCCTGGCGGACCTGTCCGATGGAATGGAGATGCTGGAGGACGTGAGGGAGTTGATAGATGAGGCGATTTCGCCCGAAGCGCCTCCGACTCTCCGTGATGGGGGGATCATCCGGGACGGATACTCGGAGGAGCTGGGCGAGATCCGAAGCATCACAAGGGACGGGCGTAGCTGGATAACGCGGTTCCAGGAAGAGGAGGCCAAGCGCAGCGGGATACCGTCGCTGAAGGTGGGGTTCAACAGGGTGTTCGGCTATTACATCGAGGTGACTAACACACATTCGGAGAAGGTGCCCGGGGATTACGTGAGGAAACAGACGCTGAAGAACGCGGAGCGCTACATTACGCCCGAGCTAAAGGAGTACGAGAACAGGGTGCTGACGGCGGACGAGCGGGGGAAGGAGCTGGAGTACAAGTTGTTCGTGGAGGTCCGGAACCGGGTGGCGGGGGCCGCTGAGAAGATCATGAAGGCGGGTGAGAAGGTGGCGAGGGTGGACGTGATCGCGGGACTGGCGGCGGCGGCGGCGGAAAATTCGTACACGAAGCCGGAGGTGACGGACGAGGAGGCGATCGAGATACGGGACGGGCGGCATCCGGTGCTGGAGAAGACTTTGACGGACGAGGCATTCGTGCCGAACGACACGCTGCTGGACGGGAAGGAGAACAGGCTGCTGATAATCACGGGGCCGAACATGGCGGGGAAGTCGACGTATGTGAGGCAGGTGGCGCTGCTGGTTCTGATGGCGCAGACGGGGAGTTTCATTCCGGCCAAGAGCGCGAGAATAGGGGTGGCGGACAGGATATTCGCCAGGGTGGGAGCCTCCGACGAAATATCGAAGGGGCAGTCGACGTTCATGGTCGAGATGATCGAGGCGGCGAACATACTGAACAACGCTTCGCCGAAGAGCCTCGTCGTGCTGGACGAGATCGGGCGAGGCACGAGCACGTTCGACGGGATAAGCATAGCATGGGCGGTGGCGGAATACATCCATGAGAGGGTGGGCGCAAAAACGCTGTTTGCGACGCATTATCACGAACTTACGGAGCTGGCGTCGGTGCTGGAAGGGGCGGTGAACTATAACGTGGCGGTGCGCGAATGGGGAGAGGAGATAGTTTTCATAAGGAAGATTCTACGGGGTTCGGCGGACCGCAGCTATGGGATACATGTGGCGAAACTTGCGGGAGTTCCAAAAGATGTTGTGGAAAGGGCAGCCGAAATATTGGAGAATCTTGAGAAGCAAAGCCTGGAGGCGGGTCATCGCAAGGCCGGGGTGCCGGGAAAAGGGAAGCCGAGGGCGAAGCTGGCGCAGTTGACGCTGTTCAGGCTGGAGACGCACCCGGCGTTGGAGGAATTGAGAAAGCTGGATACGGACAAGCTGTCGCCGTTGGAGGCTTTTCTTAAGCTAAAGGAACTGAGAGACATGGCCAAGGAGGAAGGGGATGGAGGAGCGAAAGCTCACAAAGACTGAGGAGGAATACTTCCCCGTCCAACTGGACAGCCTAAGGCTGGACAGCCTGCTGGATTTTGCGCTGTACCTGAAGGTGCGGAACCAGTACGTGCTTTTCCGAGCGGAGCATTTGCAGTTTTCGGAACAGACGCGGAGCGAGCTGCTCTCGAACAAGGTGCACACGCTTTACCTGAAGAAGGAAGCGCGGCCCCACTACCTGAGGTACGTGGAAAAGCACCTGACAAGCATCTTGAGGGATCCGAGCCTGACGGAGGAACGCAAGGCGCAGCTCGTGTACGACACGTCGACGAACCTGCTGCAGGAGGTGCTGGAGAACCCGACGTCGACGGAGAACATAAAACGGGCAACGGCGGCGGCGAGCAACACGGTGTCGTTCGTGCTGAGGGGGAGGGAGTCCTTCCGGCACCTGGTGGCGATGACGTCGTATGACTATCGCACGTACACGCACTCGGTGAACGTATGCCTGTACACTGTAGCGCTGGCGGAGGCGCTCGGCTACCAGGACCAGTCGGACTTGAACGATATAGGGATCGGGGCGCTGCTGCACGACATCGGCAAGAGCAAGATAGACACGACGATCCTGAACAAGGGGGGGCCGCTGACGCCGGAGGAGTACGACGTGATGAAACACCACCCCGTGTGGGGTGTGAACCTACTGAGGGAGACGTCGGTGATCCCGGAGATCTCGTACGAACTGGTGCTCCATCACCACGAGCGGGTTGACGGAAGCGGTTACCCGGATCATGTGAGCGGGGGGGATCTGCACGAGTACGCGCGGCTGTCGGGGATAGCGGACGTGTTCGACGCCCTGACGACGCGGCGCCCGTACAAAGGGGCGATAAGAAGCTTCGATGCGCTCGACATGATGGGGAAGATGCCGGGAGCGTTTGACGTGGGGCTGTATCGGGAGTTCGTGAGGCTGATGGGGCAGGAGTAGGCGGCCGGGAAGAGCGGCGGCGACGGGCGAAGGGGTGAGTTTCCGGCTGAGGACTGGAAGGTGAGGATGACAGAGACCCCGAGGTGGAAGCTCAAGGCCAAAGGGTTTCTTGTGATTGCTGGTCTGGCTGCGGCGCTGCTGCTGACGTACGGGGACGTGGTGTTCGGGGGGAAGACGCTGCTGGGGTCGGCGAGGGAGGCGGGGGTATTCCAGTCCGGTCCCTATGGGTACGAGGAAGCGCACCCCGGGGCGAAGAGCACGTGCATCGACGCCAGGTCGGCGGGTGGGATAAGCGAACCGCTGGCGGTATTGACTTCGAGGCTGTGGCGAGCGGGAAAGTTTCCGCTGTGGAATCCCCACGTCGGGCTGGGGATGCCGCTGGCGGCGAACATGCAGTCGGCAGTCTATTACCCGTTGAACCTGGGGCTATGGCTGCTGCCAAGAGCGTGGGTGTTCGACGCGACGTACCTCTTGCGGCTGTTCCTGGCCGGGCTCTTCACTTACTTGTTCTGCAGGTGCTGGGGGCTTGGGCGCGGTGGGGCGCTGGCGGCGGGGATAGCCTACATGCTGAACGGCTACTTTGCGCGCCACGTGAACATGTTTCACCTGAACGTCGAAGTGCTGCTGCCGCTGTACTTGTACGCCTTCGAGCGACTGGTGAGGGGGCCGTCGCGCGGCAATATTCTGATCGCGGCCGTGGCGGTGCTGGTGGCGGTTCTTGGAGGCGCGCCTGAGTCGGCGTTTCTGGCGCTGACGGTCGCGGGGTGCTATTTCGTGGTGCGGGTGATCGCCGCGGCCGGCGGCCGACGCGCCAAGGTCGTGGGAGCGTTCGCGCTCGCCTCGGGATTGGGGTTACTTTCGGCGGGGGTGCTGCTGGTTCCGGCTTTCGAGTACATGGCGAACTCGGTCAACTTCCACCCGCCCGGCACGGGAGGGAACGCGATGCCGGCGAAGCTGATCCTCGAACTGCCGATTCCTAGGCTGTACGGGAGGCTGAACGACCTGCTGATCGAAGAAGACCAGTTTTTTCTTCCGGCTTACGTAGGGGTAGCGGCGCTGTTTCTTGCGGGGTTGAGCTTATGGGGGAAGCGGCTTCCGAAACACGTGAAATACTTCTTTGCGGGAGCGGCGCTGGTGAGCGCGGCGAAGGCCGTGGGAGTGCCGGGGGTCTCCGTGATGGGGAAGCTGCCGGGTTTCGACCGGATGCAGTTTTACAAATACGGGATGAACGTCATCTGCTTTTCGGCGGCGTTTTTGTGCGGAGCCGGTTTCGATGCGGTTATAAGGCGCGAGGTGCCCGCGCGCGCAGCGATGGGGTGCCTTGGGGTGATCGTTGCGATAGGTGCGGCGGGCTATGTCGTCGCGCTGGGAGAGGGCGTGCCGGCTTACCACTTGCTCGTGCAGGTGGGTACGTACTGGGGGATCGCCCTGGCGCTGGGTGCGGCAGTCGCAGCGAGTGTGAAGGCGATCAGTTCGAAAATAGCGGGGGCGGCGCTGCTGGTGATCCTCGTGGGGAGCCTGGCGTCGGCCGTGCCGGGACCCCATCCGAAGAGGTACGATCCCTTTGCGGAGCCCCCGTTTATATCCTATTTGAAAGAGCAACAAGGGCCGTTCCGGACGATGGGCGAGGGGATACTCTACCCAAATCTCAGCGCGGGGTTCGGCATCGACGACATCCGAGCGAACGACGCGCTGTATCCGCCGAAGTATTTCGAGGTGTTGAAGAGGTACGTAGCGCCGGTGATGATAGACCGCTTCGACGGGGTGGAGGACGTAAGACACTATTCGCCGGTGCTGGACCTTTTCAACGTGAAGTACCTGATAACTGCAAGGCCGCTGGAGGAGCTGGACTCGGTGACGTTCATGAAGCAGCTTGTGGTTTCGGGGAGGGTGACGGGAGAGATAGAGCCAGTTGCGGTGGAGGCGGGAGAACGCAAGCAGATGGAGGGATTGGCTTTCCAGCCGCCTGCCCGGCTCGAGTGCCCGTTCCCGACGCCGCCGAGGGGGACGAAGCTGGAATTCAGTTACGGGGTTCTGTCTGCGGGCGGGATAAGTGATGCCGGGGCGATCGTGGACGCGGCGGTGAGGATGGAAGATAGGGAGGAGGTCATTTTCTCGGAAAGGGCCCGCGCCGGGGAAGGTTGGCGGACGGTTTCGGTGGAACTGGAGGGAGGCGGGAATGAGCTCGCGCTGATATTCTCGACGAGGCCGATTGCGGGGACGATGCCGGCGAAGACGGCGTTGTTCGGAATGCACTTCCACTACGCGGAGGAGTTCGCCAAGTACGAGTTGGCCTACGCGGATGAGGCATATGTTTACCTCAACAGGAACGCGCTGCCGCGGACGTTCTTCGTGGAGAATTCGATAGTGGCGGAGGACACGGAGGCGGCGTTCGCCGGGCTTTTGGCGGGATGGATGGATTTCAGACGAGAGGTCCTTCTCGGAGAGGAGCCGGGAGACGTGTCGCCGGTGACCGCGAACGTGGAGAATCCCGAGTGCGAGACGGTGCGGTGGGATTGGGATTCGACCGCGGTCAGAGTCCGGACGGCGAGAAGCGGGTACGTGGTGCTCTCGCAGATCTACTACCCAGGGTGGAAGGCATACGTGGACGGGAAGCGAACGAAACTGCTGGAGGCGGACTACCTGCTTACGGCGGCGCAGGTGCCGGCGGGGGAGCACGAGGTGGAGTTCCGGTACGAGCCGTGGTCGTTCAAGCTGGGGCTGGGGGCGTCGGTGCTGGGTTTGCTGGGGATGGTTGCGGTGGGGGTGCCGGTTCGGCGGCGGGGAGGAAAGGGTAAGGCGGGGAGGAAAGCGGGGTTTTCCGCTTGACGCGGCAGCAAGACCTGATAGCATAGCGGGTAGCCGAAGTCTTATCGAGAGTGGCTGAGGGACTGGCCCCGAGAAGCCACAGCAACCGGCAGGAGTAGAAATTGCTCCTGTGCTGGTGCTAAGTCCAGACAAAGCTCGACGCTTTGGAAGATGCGACGCAGGCTAGATAAGCCTCTTCCGATCTTCTGAAGGGGCTTTTTTTCGGTGAAAGGTGGGCGGCTTGGCGCGATGGCTGTCTTGCGATAATTGCGGAGCAGAGTACGCCGAGGGGCCGAGGTGGCTGTGCGAAAGGTGCTTTGAGCTTCTGCGCGTACGATACGAGAAAGATACGGGACGGCTGAATCGGCAGGAGGTCGCGAATCGCGCGAGGAACCTGTGGCGATACCGGGAGAGACTGCCGGCGGATTCTTCGGGTGACAGCGAGGTGGGATGGACGAAGCTGGTGGAGGCGAGGAGGCTGGGGAAGGAGCTGGGGGTGGAAAGGCTTTACGTCAAGGACGAAGGGACGGGGTCGCCGACGGGGTGCGTGGAGGATAGGGGGGCGGCGGTGGCGGTGGCGAAGTCGCGGGAATTCGGATTTGAGTCAGTAGCGTACGCGACGCTGGGAGCCGGCGCGCGCCCGGTGGCGGCGGCGTGCGCGAGAGCAGATATGAGATGCTACATATTCGCGCCGCCGGGGGGCGAGCCGGAGCCGCTTTGCGCCGCAAGGGAGATGGGGGCGAAGGTGATCCTTCTGGACGGGAAGGAAACGGCGGCGGAGCTTTTCTGCCGCGAGGCGGGAGAGGAGTACGGCTGGGGTTTTCTGAACCTTCACCTTAAGCCTTACTGGGCGGAGGGGTTGAAGACGATGGTCTTCGAGGTTTCGGAGCAACTGGGGTGGGAGCTGCCGGCTCGGCTTGTAACGTACGTCGGGAGCGGGGTTTTAGTAGAGGAATCGGCGGAGGCCGCGAGGGAGCTTGCCGGCGGGGGTACCGTGGAGGGAACTCAGATGGGGATTCACGGGGTGCAGATGAAGAGCTGCGCGCCAATCGCGAGGGCTTTTTCCGACGGCGAAGCGGACGTCAAGCCATGGGAAAGGCCGTCGACTGCTGCGCCGTCGGACCCGGCGTGGGGCAAGGCGGCCGTCGATGCGATAAGGGAGTCGAAGGGCTCGTGCGAGACCGCAACGAAGGAAGAGGGGGAAAAGGGGCGGGCACTGCTGGCGGAGACGGAGGGGCTATTGAGAGGTGTGCGCACCGGTGCGGCGGTTTGGGCGACCGGGAAGCTGGCCCGAGAGGGAAAGCTGAGTGCGGGTGGAATTACGGTCATCGCCGCGACGGACCGGGCGGAGGAGAGGGGAAGGAGCAGCCGGAGGTCTTTTACGAGGATACGCCCGAGGCTGAAGGATTTCGACAGGTTGATGCGAAACGGATTCCGTTAGAAAGCGGAAGTGTAAACGCGAGGCGTGGTGCAGTGAGGAGCGCGAGATGAGAGATAAGAGGCATCTTTTCACGTCGGAATCGGTGGCCGCGGGACACCCCGACAAGATATGTGACCAGATATCGGATTCGGTGCTGGATTCGATCCTTCGCGACGACCCGGAGCCGGAAAGGGCGAGGTGCGCGTGCGAGACGATGGTGACGACGGGCCTGGTGATGGTGGCGGGAGAGATCACGACGCAGGCGTACGCGGACATCCCGCAGATCGTGCGGGATACGGTGAGGGACATAGGTTATGACGACCCCGCGGCGGGATTCGATTACAGGGCGTGCGGAGTGATCACTTCGATAAAGGAGCAGTCGCCGGACATCGCGATGGGGGTGAACAGAGAGGACCGGGACGAGCAGGGGGCGGGGGACCAGGGGTTGATGTTCGGATATGCGTGCGACGAGACGCCGGAGCTGATGCCGCTACCGATCATGATGGCGCACAAGATGATGATGCGTCTGAAACAGGTGCGGGAAGAAGAGGAGATCGATTACTTAAGGCCGGACGGGAAGTGCCAGGTGACGGTTGAGTACAACCAGCGGAAGCCCATACGAGTGACAACGGTGGTGCTTTCGGCGCATCACAAGGACGGGATAAGCCAGGACCGGCTGGAGGAGGACCTTCGGGAAATGGTGATAAAGAAGGTCATCCCGGCGAAGTACCTGGATAAGACGACCGAGTACAAGATAAATCCGACGGGAAGGTTCGTGAAGGGCGGACCGCACGGCGACTGCGGTCTGACGGGGCGGAAGATAATCGTGGACACCTACGGAGGAGTGGGCTCGCACGGGGGCGGGTGTTTTTCGGGGAAGGACCCGAGCAAGGTTGACCGAAGCGCGAGCTACATGGCGCGGTACATCGCGAAGAACATAGTGGCTGCGGGCCTGGCGAAGAGGTGCGAGGTGCAGATAGCGTATGCAATCGGCGTCGCGCGCCCGGTTTCGATTTTGATCGACACGCAGCGGACGGCGCGATGCGAGCCGGAGAAGATAGACAAGCTGGTTCAGGATCCGGACGTATTTGATCTGAGGCCGAGAAAGATAATCGAGTACCTGGATTTGATCCGTCCGATCTACGCGAAGACTGCGTGCTTCGGGCACTTCGGGAGAAACGGGCGCAATTTCACGTGGGAGAAGACGGACAAGGCTGAGTTTCTGCGGAAGGAATGCGGGCTGTGAGAGGGAAGGTATACGTTTTGGGAATGATCGCGGCAACGGTAAGAGGATAGAATGAGAAGAAGGTTGCTGATAAGGGCGCGGAAAGGGGCATCGCGGAGGCCGCTTTTGTGGGAAGCGGGGAAGCGGTGCGGCGTAGTGTGGAACGTGAGAAGGGTATCGCTGATGAGAGACGGGAGGGAGGCGGCGGTGGAGCTGTCGGGCGGAGCGCGCGAGGTCGGAAGGGCGATCAAGTTTCTGGAGGAGCGCGGAGCCGAGGTCGTTCCTGTAGAGAGGTCTCTCTTCGAGTAGGTCAACTGCAAGAGCATCCGGTGGGTGCGAAAGGAACGTCAGATATGAGCGTGAGAGTGGCGTTTTTGGGGACAGGGGGCATAGCGAACTTCGCGCACTTCGGGGCGCTGGCGCAGATCGACGATGCGGAGGTAGCGGGGCTGTGCGACGTCGATCCGGCGAGGGCGGAGAGCGCCGCCGCCGCGCACGGGGGAAGGGTGTACGTCGACTACCGTGAGATGCTGGACAAGGAGAAGCCGGATGCGCTGTTCGTGTGCGTGCCGCCGTTTGCGCACTCGGACGTGGAACTGGAGGCGGCGAAGCGGGGCGTGCACCTTTTCGTGGAAAAGCCTGTGAGCCTGTCGATGGAAAGGGCACTGAGGATACGGGACGCCATAAAGGACGCGGGGGTGATCTGCTCGGTTGGATATCATTGGAGATACTTCAGCCTGATAGAGGAAGCGCGGGCGCGGCTGAGGGAAATGGAGATTCCGCTGGTGTTGGGATACTGGCTGGGGGGCATGCCTCCAACGCCGTGGTGGCGGGTGAAGTCGAAGTCGGGGGGCCAGCACGTTGAGCAGACGACGCACATATTCGATCTCGCGAGGTACATTCTGGGAGAGGCGTCGGTGGTGTTCGCGTTGGGGCACAGGGGGATGATGCAGGAGAGCTACGAGGATCACGACATCGAGGACACGACGACGGTGACGGTGGGTTTCCGCAACGGGACGGTGGGGAACTTCACGTCGGCGGACTTCGTGCGGACCCAGGGCAAGGTGGGGCTGCACGTGTTTGCGGACCAGTTGGTGATGGAACTGGACCTGAGGGGTGTGAAGGCGGCGGAGCCGGACGTGGTGACGGAGCGGACACATCGGGAACGGGCGCATTATGTCCAGGACAGGGTGTTCATCGACGCGGTGCGAAGCGGCGACGGGTCTGCCATCCGGTCGAGCTACGAGGACGCGGTTCGGACGCTGGAGCTCAGCCTTGCGGCGGACGAGTCGATGAAGACGGGGAAACCGGTTGCAGTGAAAGCCCTTTAGCGCGTGCCAGCCTAAGGTAGTATCGCTCGATCTCGTTCACCATGGTCTCGTCGCGGAACCTCTCGGTGAAGAGCTCGCGTCCCCTGGCGGCCATTTGGGCGGTGGCATCGAGTTGCGAGAGCGCGTCGAGAAGGGCGGCCTCGAGAGCGGCCAAATCACCAGGGGGGACTAGGTGGCCGGTCTCTCCCGGTATGACGACTTCGCATGCGCCGTCCACATCGTACGAGACGACGGGAACGCCCGATATGAGGGCCTGGGGGAGGACGCGGGCGAGGCCCTCGCGAAGAGAGCAGTGGACGAGAAGGTCGAAGGCCTTCAGAAGCCTGGGGATATGGTCGGGAGGGACGAGGCCGCGGAAAGTCACTCTTTCCGCGACGCCGAGTTCGCGGGCGCGCCGCTGGAGGGGTTCTCGCAACGAGCCGTCGCCGACGAACAGGAACCGGACGCGGGGAAAGCGCTGCAGCACCGAGGGGGCGACGGCGAGGACGTCGTCGTGGCCTTTGAGTTCGAAGAGGCGGGCGATCTTGCCGATAACGACGTCTTCGGGGGAAATGGCAAGCTCGCTTCGGACTTCCTCGGGGGAAGGTGGTGAGGCGAGAAAGGGCTCGACCTCCATCCCGCTGTAAATTGTGAAGAACTTCT
>CAZBND010000012.1:29855-38016 GCA_964493415.1 uncultured Planctomycetota bacterium
GGTGAGGCGAGAAAGGGCTCGACCTCCATCCCGCTGTAAATTGTGAAGAACTTCTCGCGGGGAGCGACGCACGCGGCGACGGCCTTTTCGATCATCGCGTCGGCCACGGTGATTATTCCGTCGGCCCATCGAGCGGCGAGGCGCTCGAGGTTCACATACGCGAAGTTGGGTAGAGGGCCTTGGTAGGGATGAAAAGGGAGGCCGTGGATGGTGTGAACGACGACGGGAACGCGGGCTCGGTGAGCGGCGAGCCTGCCGAGGATGCCGGCCTTTGAGCTGTGCGTGTGGACGACTTCGGGCCGGATGCGGCGGATGAGGCGACGGATGTGGAAATACGCGGCGGCGTCGCGGACGGGGTTTATCTCGCGGCGGAGGCTGTCGATGATGTGGAGGGGGAAGCCGCCGCGGCGGGCGCGCTCGACGAGTTCGCCTTCGGGCCCGATGGCGGGACCGGCGGCGAGATGGACTTCGTGGCCGCGGGTGTGAAGGCCCTCGACGGTGAGGAGGGTGTTTTCCTGCGCGCCGCCGAGAATGAGCCTTGTTATGAGATGAAGGATACGCAAGGTGCCCTCAAGAACGTGCCTCGGCCTTGAACCACTCGACGAAGCGGGCGATCCCCTCTTGTATGGAAACCTTGGGCTGGAAACCGAGCACCCGTGAAGCCTTGGAGAGGTCGGCGCAGGTAACCGGCGGATCGGCGGGATTGGGCGGAAGGTGCTCCAGCGCCGGCTCTACGCCGAGGGTCCGGGCGATGAGATCGATCATCTCGAGCAGGCCGACGGTGTGGGAGTTGCCGAGGTTTACTATTTCGTATCCGAACCCGGCGTCGAGACAGGCCACAAGGCCGTCGAGTATGTCGGAAACGTAGGTGTAGTCGCGGCCGGAGCCGCCGTCGCCGTAAACTGGGACGGGTTTCCCCTGGAGCATGAGGTCGGTGAACTTGTAGACGGCGAGGTCGGGCCGCAGGCCAGGGCCGTAGACGCTGAAAAGGCGGGTGCAGACGACGGGGAGTCCGTGGACGTGGTGATAGGCGTAGCAGAGGAGCTCGCAGGCGCGCTTGGTCGCGCCGTAGGGCGAGAAGGGCCGGTCGGCGGGGGAATCCTCGCGGAAGGGCACCTGAGCACCGCCGGCGTAGACGGAGGATGAGGAGGCGAAGATGAATCTCTCGACGCCGGCTTTGACGGCGGCTTCGAGAATCGACACGGTGCCGCCGCAATTGACGTCCTGGTAGAGAGGGGCGTTTTGAATGGAAGGCCGAGGTCCAGGCCGCGCCGCAAGGTGGTAGATGACGCTGACGGAATGGTCCTCGAGGATGGAGAGGCAGAGGCCGGCGTCGCGAACATCTCCTTCGCGGAGCGTCACCTCGCCGGAAGCCACCAGGGACTGGATGTTCTTGCGCTTGCGTGCGGGGTCGTAGAAGTCATCGAAGTTGTCGAGGCAGACGAGGTCTTCACCGCGGCCGGCGAGGCGGCGGAGAAGGTTGGAACCGATGAATCCGGCGCCGCCCGTAACGAGAATGGCCATGAATCATTCCTCTGGCGCGGCGGGTCGTCGTGAGCCGCAGCGGCCCAAGGCGCTGACAAGGATCAGAACGGACCCCGTGACGAGAAGGGCGACGCCCTGGTGCACGAGATCGGCACCGGGGAGCAGCACGGATAGAAGCCCCAGGCCGAGCATCAGCGCTCCCGAGACCAGCCCGCACCGGAAGGAGCAGAGCGTGTCAATGGTTCCGCGGCTCTCGCGCGAGGGCTTCTCCTTGCGGAGCTTGTCGAACAGCCAGAAAACGAGGTAAAGGGCGGCTATGAGAACGATGATGCCGCCGAAAAAGGTTACGTCCAAGGGGTCTCTCCTTCCGTGAACGCAATTATACGGGGGAGAGCGAGAAGGGTCAATGCGAGCGGGGAGAAGGAGCGCGTTGACGGTTCCGGGGGACGTGGATAGAATTCGGTTGTGCGAACTTCGGGAGGAAAAATGAGAATCCTGGTGAGATGCCCGAACCCGATAGGGGACGCCGTCATGGCGACGCCGGCGTTCAGAGCGATCCGGGAGGGATTCGCGGACGCGCACGTGACCTTCGTTGCGAGAAAGCCGGTGGACGAGGTGCTGTGGGGCGGGCCGTGGTTCGACGAGCTGTGGGGAGTGCAGAGGGACAAATCCGTGTGGGAAATGGGGCGAAAGATCAGGGGCGGCGATTTCGACCTGGGGATCCTGTTTCCGAATTCGCTGCGCTCGGCGCTGGAGGTCTTTCTGGGGCGGGTGAAGCGAAGGGTGGGATACGGCGGACGAGCGAGGGGACTGCTGCTGACCGACAGGCTGCGACGAACGACGAAGGACACGGTGGGGAGCTACCTCGATCTGGTCAGAAGTCTGGACAGCGATCCGGGAGAGCCGAACCTGGAGCTTTTCGTCACGGAGGAGCAGGAGAGGGATGCGGAGGATTTTCTGAGAAGACATCAGGCGGAGGGGAGTAGGATCATCGCGATGGTTCCGGGGGCGACGTACGGTCCGGCGAAGCTCTGGCGGAACGACAGGTGGGCGGAGGCGGCGGACGCGCTTTCGGAAGAGACGGGGGCGCGGGTTGTCCTCTGCGGGTCTCCGGCGGAGAGTCACATCACGCGGGAGATCGCGGCGAAGATGAAGACCCGAGCGATCGACTCGGCTTCGGAAGGAGTGAGGCTCGGAGTTGTGAAGGCTCTGGTGAAGCGAAGCGCGCTGGTTCTGACGACGGACACGGGGCCGAGGCATTTTGCGGCGGCGTTCGGCGTGCCTTCGGTGGTGCTGTTCGGCCCGACGGAAGTGGAGCGGACGCGGAGCTTCCTCGACGACGCGGTCGTGGTTCAAAAAAAGGTGGAATGCGGCCCGTGCCAGAAGAAGACGTGCCCGCTCGACCACCGGTGCATGGAACTCATCACTGCGGAGGATGTGATCGAAGCGGCGAGAAAGGCGCTGAAGGCCTGACCCCTTCGGGGAGGAGGTAGGCGGATGGAGCGAATAGTAGGCTGCTGCGGGCTGGTGTGCAACGATTGCAGGGCGTTCCAGGCGACTCAGGATGACAACGACGAGGAACGAAAGAAGGTGGCGAGAGATTGGTCGGTGCGATACAACCACCGGTTCGAACCCGAGGACATCAACTGCGACGGGTGCACGACTCTGGAGGGGAGACACGTAGGCTACTGCGAGGAGTGCGAGATAAGGAAGTGCGCGCTGGGGCGGGGAGCGGCGAACTGCGCGCACTGCGAGGATTACATGTGCGAGAAGCTGTCGGGGTTCATCGAGTACGCCCCGCAGGCGAGAGAAGTGCTGGAGGGGATAAGGAAAAGGATGTGAGGAGATAGGAAGGGCTGGGTATCGCACGCAGCGGTGACAGGAGGAATCGCCCGGGCCGCGCAAAGTGGGAAGGTGGGCCCGTATGCGGCATCGCAGCCCGACGAAGAACAAAGTTTGCGTGCAGATGTAGAAGGGGGATATCTACCTGATCCGTTCGAGAAAATTGTCGGATGGGACTTGACTTACTGAGGCAATGTGGTAGATAAATATATCGGAAGCTATATCGCTCCCTTCGCCATCGTCTATGCCGCGCGGGGGGAGCTTTTTTTTGGAGGTAGCCATGACATCTGTCGCTGTGCTTCTCGACGGCGGGTATGTGCGCCACAGTCTCTACTCGCTTCTTGGGCGCCGACACCCCAATGGGTCTGAGATACGCTCCTTCGCTCTGAGGTGTGTGGATGCTGAGGAGACGCTGTTCCGCATTTACTATTACGACGCATATCCGTTCACTGGCGTGTGGAAGAACCCCGTAGACGGAAGGACAGTGGATTTTTCAGCCACACAGACTGCGAAGCGCATGAACCGCATGCTGCGGGAGATATCCTTGCTCCCAAACGTGGCTTTTAGGTATGGCCAGGTTGCCCTCAGAGGTTACTGCGTCAAAGAGAGCGCCTGGGAAGACCTGCTGAGGGGCAGAACAACACTCACTCAAGACCACGTTAGGCCCGAGTTGACACAGAAGGCGATAGACATGAAGATCGGTTTGGACATAGCATGGCTCGCCTCCAAGCGAATCGTGGACAAGGTGATACTCGTAACGGCAGACCGAGACTTCCTTCCCGCCATGAAGTTCGCGCGTCGGGAAGGTCTCCAGGTTGTTGTCATTGACGTGGGGCGCGGCATACATCCCGAATTCAAAGAGCACTCGGACGAGCACCGACTTGTGAAGTACCCGTAACAGGTTGCTGGGGACCAACCGGTTATTCGCAGTGGGGACCGTCCAACTGCGTGCCCAGGCATGATTATGAGAAAGAATCGCAACTGCGTGACTGCTTCTAGCCAACCAATTCGGTGAGGGAGTGGAAGACGGAGTCGATGGTGATGTGAGTCACGCAGATGGGGTCTTTGCAGCGGCGTTTGTCACATGGGCGGCAGGGGACGTCGGCGGTGAGGATTTTGCAGTGAGCGCCGCGGGGGGCGTGGAGTTCTGTGTCTTTGGGTCCGAATAGTCCGACGAGCGGCTTCCCCAATGCCCAGGCTAGCTGAAGGGGGCCGGTGTCGGCGGCGACGAAGGCTTTGCTGCGGCGGATGAGCTCGGCCATGTGGCGAAGGGTGGGAAGCTCGGGGGCGAGGCGAGCGGCTCCGCGCGAGGCGCGGCCGACTCTTTCGGCGATTTCCTTTTCCCCGGGTCCCCAGCTTACGAGGAATTCGGTCTGGAGGTCTGCCCTGCGCCTGAGGGCGAGGATGCCGAAGTTGGCGGGGGGCCAGCGCTTGAAGGCTCCGAAGGGGCTGGTGCCGGGATGAAGGAGGATGAAGTCGCGGGGGAGGTCCTGCTCGATGAATTGGGTTTCGAGCTCGACGGCGGCCTGGCGGAATTCTGGAATCACAGGCGGGACGGAGGGAGGCACGTCGCCGAGAACGCGAAGGAGAGCGAGGGCGAGGTCGACGCGGTGGAGGCGGTCGGAGGAGGGTGTCAAGCGGGCGTTGGTGAAGCGGTGGCCCCATTCCCTGGTGTAAGGACGGTCGAAGCCGAGGCGGAAGGGGGCGCCCGAGGCGAGGGTGACTATGCCGGAGCGGAGGTTCCCCTGGAAGTCGACGGCGAGGTCGAAGTTCATGCCGGAGAGCGCGCGGGCGGAGCGGAGGGCGTGTCGAACGGCGGAGGGGAGGGACCAGGGGCGGGACATGCGGCGCTGCCAGTTTCGGCGGTCGGCGATGACGACGTCGTCGAGGTGGGGGTGATTTTCGAGCAGCTCGTGAGAGGGGGGCTCGACGGCCCAGGAGATTATGGCTTGGGGGAATAGTCCCCTGAGAGCGGAGAGGGCGGGAAGGGTGAGGATAACGTCCCCGAGAGAGGTGAGGCGGACGATGAGAACTCGTCGCGGGGAGAGATTCAATTTCAGCCACCCTTGTTGAGGATTTTGAGGCGCAATTGTTCCTGAACATCGGGCGGGATGAACTCGGAGGCGTCGCCGCCGGCGAGGATTATTCCCTTGATGATGCTGGCGCGGACGAAGGAGTACTGCTCGCTGGGCATGACGAAGATGGTCTCGATTTCGGGGTTGAGGACGCGGTTGGTGAGGGCCATCTGGAATTCGCTTTCGAAGTCGGAGACGGTTCTGATGCCCCGGAGGATGACGCGGGAGCCGCAGGAGCGGACGAACTCGACGGTGGTGGTGGTGAAGCCCTTGACCTCGACGTTGGGGATGGAGGCGGTGTGGGTTTTGAGCATTTTGACGCGCTCTTCGATTGAGAAGGTGGGGCCTTTAGGGGGATTGTCGGCGACGCCGACGATGAGCTTGTCGAAGAGCACGGCGCCGCGAGCCACCACGTCGAGGTGGCCGAAGGTGACGGGGTCGAAGGTTCCGGGATAGACCGCGGTGGTCATAGCGTTTTCCTCCCTGAGATAAGTTCCAAGGGGTAGAAGTTGATGAAGAAGGTGGTTTCGTCTTCGCCGGAGTCGCGTCCCACGCCGAATTCGAGGTTCCACATGTGAAGGCTTCGGATGATGGTGATCTCGGTGCTGATGGGATCGTTGGCTTTGAAGTCGTACTCGGCGGAGACGCGCATGGCGTAGCGCGGGGAGAAGCGGTAGGCGGCGGAAGTCTGGAGGGCGGATGCGACGGTCTCGATGTGGCGGAAGCCGACTTCGGCGTTCCACCTTTCGCGGGGGTGGAATGCGACGCTGCCCTCGGCGATCTCGGTCTCGCCGTTATGGGAGTTCAGTTCCCAATCGCCCTTTATGGTGAGGTCGTTTGTGGGGTAGTACCAAAGGTCGGCGCGGACGTTGCCCCACGGACGTTCCATGCCGAAGTCGCCGGGCTCGGGGAAGTAATCGGTTCGTACGATTAAGCGAAGGAGCTCGCGGGCGACGCCGTTGTGGCGGGAATAGACGACGTTGCGGAGGCGCAGATCGAGGAAGCGTCCCTCGGCGGCGGTGTCGATCTCGTCGAACTGGAAGATGTCGGAGGACGGAGAGGAGACCTGGAAGTTATCGGCGAAGGTAACCTCGGGGATGACGTAGTGCCAGAGCGAGCCGGAGCCGAAGGACCTGCCGAGGCGGGTGGAGAGTGTAGCGCCGTAGGCGGCGGTCTCGCGGGTTTGGGATTCGTCGAGTGGCGAGTCGGAGTACTGCGTGGCGGAGGCGCGTAGGTAAGGACGCAGCGCGAGAGGCCCGAGAGAGAGTGGGGCGGAGAGTTCGGCCTCGTTGTGCGCCCTCAGGGAGTCGATCGTCGGGGTCATCCCGCCGTCGAAGGAGCGGCGGCGGAGGTTGGCAAGTTCCGACGTGGAGGTGAGATAGAGACGATTGCCGAGGAGAGGCCGGCCGATGAAGTGGAATCCCGCCGACGGCATGTACTCGGTCTGGTCCTGGAAGTCGTTGATGCGGTAGCGGTAGAGGCCGGTGAGGGCGTGGTGGTCGCCGAACTTTCTGATCTGGACGTAGGTTTCGGGGTCTTTGTCTTCCTTGAATTCGTCCTCGTAGTACTCGTTGAGGAAATTGGCGTCGGAGAGGTAGTTGACCTCGGCGTCGAGCCGCCACTGTGGGTGAATCTGCCGGCGGAGGCGCTCCTTTGCGCGGCCGCGGTCACGGCTCTCCGGCGCGGTGCCGTCCTTGTCGATGCCGTCGTCGCTGATGTAGTAGTTGATGCCGTCGATGTAGAGATCGTCGGACTGATAGCTGAGGTCGAAGCCGCCGCCGGGCCCTCGGTCGTGGCGGTAGTCGAGGCGGGGGATGATCTGGAGGCGGTCGCCGAATCTGAAGAGCCACCTAGTGAGAACGAAAGTGCCGAACCTGGTGGAATTGCCGACCTGGAGGGAGCGGATGGGAAGGCCCTCGTAACCGCCTTCGACGGAGGTTTCGCCGGATAGGCGGGGGAACTTGAGGACGGGTACACGGCCCAAGCGGAAGCTGAAGGACTCTGCTGACCAGCGAACGCGGTCATCTTCGACGATTTCGGCGTCCGCGCTTCCCACGGCGAGGCGATAGTGGGGGTCTCCGAAAGGACAGGTGGTCATGTAGCCGTTGCGGACCTGGTAGCTGCGGGGGCCGGTTTGCCTGACGGTCTGGCCGTATATGATGACGGGGAACTCGCCCGCGGGGGAGTAGGTTCTCAAGAGGGCGGAGTCGAGGAGGGAGAAGTCCTGGACGAGGTCGAAGTAGGCGCGGTCGGCGGAGAGCTTGCGGTCGGGCATTTGTGCGCGGACGTGGCCCTCGGCGTAGATTCGCCGCCGCCGCGGCCAGTAAACGATGCCGTCGGCGTAAAGAGAGAAATCGACGTAAGTAACGTATATGTTGCCGTAGGCGATGACTACCTCGCCGTCGTCTTCCTCGCGGAGCTCCATCTGCTCGAAGCGATGGACCACCAGCTCGCCTTCACCGGGGATTTGGAGAGTTTCGGGGTCGGCGGCGAGAAGAGCGGCGGGGGAAAGCAGAAGAAGCAGCGCGATGAGGTGTCTTGCCATGTGCCGCTCGATAAAGGGTACGGAATCCGTTCAGGATGGGTATTCTAACGCAGGGTGGGGTGGTGTCAACACAAGAGGGCGCGTGCGGGGGGCGATTGACAGGGGTGGGCGAGGGCTTATAATCGGGATTTGGACGCCCTTGTAGCTCAAATGGACAGAGCGCTGGCCTCCGGAGCCAGAGGTTGTGGGTTCGAGCCCCGCCAAGGGTGCTTTT
>CAZBND010000012.1:38116-57547 GCA_964493415.1 uncultured Planctomycetota bacterium
TACAAGCCGCCCTACGAGCTGATCGACGGGGCGGATTTGAGCGAGACGAACCGGTTCGCCGCGGAGACGACGAAGTTCATCGACGCCGGCTCGGGGGTGAATCCGTTCGAGCGCTTGCAGTTCCTGCGCGGACCGGAGGCGACGTACGTCGACCTGGCCTACGGGACGAAGGAGATATTCAAGCTGCTCGAGATGATCCACGATTATTCCTGCCGTGCGATGAGAATGTGGGCGGGCAGCGACGTGGACATGGTGAGCTGGATGGACGACTGGGGGGCGCAGAGCGCCCTGCTGATCTCGCCGGACATGTGGCGAGACATCTTCAAGCCGCTGTACAGGGATTACGTGGACATCCTGCGAGAGAAGGGCAAGTACACGATGTTCCATTCGGACGGGTTCATCGAGCCGATCATTCCGGACATGATTGAGATCGGGGTCCACGCGGTGAACGCGCAGCTTTTCTGCATGGACATAGAGAAGCTGGGGCGGGAATACGGGGGGAAGATACTCTTTTACGGAGGGATGGACCGCCAGTATCTGCTTCCGTTCGGGACCACGGAGGAAGTACGCGAGGGAGTGAGGCGCTGGCGAAGGGCGCTGGACCACGGCAAGGGCGGCGTGGTCGCGGGGCTCTGCTGGGGATTGAGGGACCCGATCGAGAACGTCATCGCGTTCTACGACGAATGGGAAAAGCCGCGCGTGCCTTCAGAGGACCTCGTTACCTCCTGACTCGCATCATGCCGAGCCGACTCTTCAGCGCTGGCTCCAATGCCAATTACGGTAGAGTCAGAGGCTTGGCCACTTGACATAAGCGAATTCGCCGGAAGAATATGTATTGTGGATGCACGGGAATGGGCTGACCAGCCGGTCTGCTTGAATCCGCGGAGGAATGTGTATGGGCGGGACAGAGTCTGACGCGGGCAAGGAAGAGCGGCCCATCTTCGGCAAGCTGACGATGTCGCTCGGGCTTCTCGGGTTGGCGATGTGCGGAAGCATACCCTTTTGGTTCTTGTTTCCCGAGGGGATCGCGTACGTAGTCATGGCCTGGGTTATCGTCTGCTCATGGCTGTACGCGGTTGTCGGCCCCCGGGGCATCACGGAGTACAAGCCGGAGCGGATTGAGCTGCCTGCACAGATCAGGTATGGGATGGCGGTGTTCTTCGTGGCGTGTGGCGCGTTGGCTTCGTTTCTCCTCCCGCAGAGGCCTGCGGAGGTGGTAGGAAGAGGGCTGGTGAACGCGGTGGTCGCGGGATATCTGCTCTTGCTGGCCTTGAGTGACGAAGGGGCGCGTTGTACAGCCGACCTCAGGCACTCCAGGTGGTGGCCTCGCAACCCTTACTGGTGGAGACCTGTTTGGCTTGGTGCCGCCGTCGCCATAGTGACTGGCTGGTTCGCGCTATTCGGATGGCCCGAGCTCTTTCTGTTTGAGCGAGCCGAGCTTCTATGGTCGGTCGGGTTGGTCACCGCCTTGGCCTACGTACACATTTTTCAGCTCACGCTCGCGTGGGAACTCCGGGTTCCCGAGGAACCGCGGCCAGAGGAATTGAAGGGCCGTTTCACAAGAGCACACAGATGGTCAGTAAGAGCGTTGGGGTGGGTACTATGGATGGGAGTCGTGTCGCTCGCTCTGAGCGATAGTGCGCCGACGCGGGCGGCCATAGTCCTGGTGATGCTTGCGCTGGGAGAAGCGGCCATAGTGCTTCGCCTGGCCCGAGCAAGAGAATACCGGGAACTGGCTGCGATAGTCTGGCCCGTGGTGGGATGCGCCGTGGGAGTGTTCTTCCTAGCAGACCTGCTGGGTTTCGTGAATGTTCTCCCATACGGGGTGCCGATCGCCGGCGTGTTGCTGCTCTACTCCGGCATGGGCCACTTCTTCCTCAGGGAAGTCACCCGTCAACTCGCGAAGGCCAGCGCTGCGCAAAGCAGCGGGTTTTAGCTTTCCTGGGGCCAGGGTTCGTTTTCGCGCTCTTCGACGAAGTAGCAGAACTGCGCCCATTCGAATTCGCGGCCGGAGAGAGGGCAGCGGAGCTTGACCTTGCCGCGGGTCGTGCCGATGACCTCCCAGTCGCCGG
The DNA here is from genome assembly GCA_964493415.1 of uncultured Planctomycetota bacterium. Taxonomy (GTDB): domain Bacteria; phylum Planctomycetota; class DG-23; order CAZBND01; family CAZBND01; genus CAZBND01. Next base: position 40,189 of record CAZBND010000012.1, read on the forward strand.
AGCGCGAACCTCCGTCAATGCGTATCTTCTGGCCGACCTCAAACGGGTAGGGGCGAAAGACGGTCACCTTGTGCTGAGCCATGACAGGCCTCCGTGCGGGATAGAGACGTTGGTCGCGCGAATTCCGAACCCCTTACTCGGCGGGCTGCTTGTAAAGCTCCGCCACCTCCGATCTGCTGAGCGCTCTGCTGTAGAGCCTCATCTCGTCCATCACGCCTGAGAAGTAGTCCACAGCGCCGAAGCCGATGTAGAGGGGCTCGTTGTTAGTGAGGTCGTAGGAGTCGGCGGCGAAGGGCTGGGAAGAGGAGACGAGCCTTCCATCGATGTAGAGCTTCAAGGTGCCGCCTTCTCTGACGGCGACGACGTGACTCCATCCGGAGCCGAGGTCCTGGTCGTAGGAGACATTCTGCCCCGCCGTGGTGGAGTAGACGCGGCCGACTTCGTAGTGGGGGTTCTCCTCGGCGTATCCGCGGCAGGCGGCGGTGGCGGTGTAGAGCTTGCCGTCGAAGACGGTCAGGGAGGGAACGCGCGCCCAGGTGGCGGTGCCTTTGGGCTTCCAGTCGGGGTTTGAGACCAACCGGCGGAGGAGGGTCCACGAGGTGCCGCCCTCGTAGCGATAGACCTCGCCCTTCGGAATCACTCCGGCGTAGAGCTTGCCGTTGTAGACGGTGAGGTCGTTGATTTCGTTCATACGCTGATGCTCGCCGGTGGTGACGCCGAGTCGGCCGCAGAGGGACCACTGCATCCCGCCCTCGTAGCTGCACACATATCCCTGGGGCCACGTTCCGGCGTAGAGCTTCCCCTTGCATATCTGGAGGCAGTGGACCTGGGTATTGTGGAAGGGGTTGCCGATGTAGGTCCAATCGGTGCCGCCCTCGTAGCGGAAGATGTCGCCGTCGGTGCTGCCGTAGAGGACGCCGTTGTGGGGGAAGACGCAGAAGGAGCGGATTTTGTCTCCGAGGCGTCCGCAGTCGACCCATTCGGTGCCGCCGGCATAGCGAAAGACCTTGCCGGCTTCGGGTCCGCATTCGCGCTGGTTGTCGTCGGTGCCGCAGTAGAGGTCACCCTTGAAGGAGCAAAGGGAGAGGATGCGGTAGTTTTCGCCGGGCCGGCCGCAATCGATCCACTTGGTGCCGCCTTCGTAGCGATAGACGCGAACATAATCGCAATTCTCGGGCGTGACGGTAACCCAGTCGTAGCGCCCGGTGCCGCAGTAGAGATGGTCCTTGTGGACGATCATGGAGTAGGCGGAGCGGGTGCGAAGGCTGTCGCCGACGCGTCCGCAATCGATCCACTCGGTGCCGCCCGCATAGCGGAAGACGTGGCAAGCGTCGGTGCCGTCCCCGATGGCATCGGCGATGCCGGCGTAGAGGTCTCCCTTGAAAACGGTGAGCGAGCTGACGTAAGTGTTGGTGGGCCAGGGCCTTCCGCAGTCTTCCCACGGGGCGTCCATGGCGTTGTCGATGCCGAAGTGGACGTTTTTCGCGTCGCCGTAGGAATTGTAGGCGGCGGAGCTACCCTTCACGTAGAGGTTGAAGCCGCGGCGGGAGACCTCGTCGAACTTGCTCGCGACGTCGCCGATGATGTCGGTCAGGTCCTCTTCGAGTCGAATCCAGGCGGCGAGGGTGAAGTCGCCGGTGCCGAGAGCGAGGGATTCGTTGCTGCGGACTTCGACGCAGTCGTCCACGCCGTCGAAAGCGGCGGCGGTGTTGGATTTTCCGCTTCTGCCGACGGCGGAGAAGTCGACGCCGAAGGGTCGCCCGTGGTTACCTTTGCCGGAGGAGTCGTTGCAGTCGCCGTTGAATTTCCACAAGCCGACGAGTCCCGAATCGAGTGACATTCACGTTTCCTTTCCTGCCAAGGGATGAGTGCCGTTGCGTTGGGAACCTGACAAGTGTGCGAGTCGGTGATTCACTCCGCCTTCAGAGATATGTTCACGGAGGAAGCGTCGCGTACGTCCTCCACCCAAAGCCAGTACGCGCGGGACCGTTTAAAGCGGCCGGAGACTTCGACGCGCCGGGTCGAGCCGGCGGGAAAAGCGCCGTTTCGGGCTCCGGCGCGGGCGGCGGATTCGCTGTCGAAGGGACCGAGCCGGATAGCCAGCGCAGGGAGATTGCGGTCGCTGGAAAGAGTGAATCGCTCATTCCTGACATAGTTGAACGAGATTCGGGCGATGCGGACTTTGCCCACTTGCTCCACGATAGCAAGGAAGTTGGAGACCTCGATGCCAGTGAGGGGTTCGGGAACACGGGGGAGGATTCTCAACATAGAGGCATCGGTGTCGTCGACTCCTGCGCAGGCTTCGAGGGCGTGAATTGCGGGGCCCTGATTGGCACCGTTGCTGAGGTCGCCCACGCGATACCAGCTTCCGTCGGGTAGAACGTGGGCGCCTTCGGGGACTATCCAGAGCCATTTGCGCCAATCGATACCGCGCTCTTCGCCGACGTAATCCATGTTCTTGTCGTAGGTGTACCTGGCGATGTTGGTAAGGCATTCGCCGGCGGCGTCCATCTCGTCGAGAAGAAGGGCGGCGTGGGTAAGCCACCCCTGTCCGTAGCCCATGGCGAGCGGGACGGCGGTGCCGGGCTTGGAGCTTAGCTGCTTGCGTAGATAGTTCCTGGTGATGGCGACCATTTGCTCGTCCCAGCGTTGCGGGTCGTACCCGTCGAAGTAGCCGGCGAACCACGCGGGCGCGAGAGCTTCCTCCCCGCTGGGGAAAACGGAAAGAGTGCAGCGCCAGGAGGCGTCGAGGCCGTCGCCGACGGTGAGTTCGCTGACCATGGCGTTGCGGATCCGATCGGCATAGGAACGCCACTTCGCGGCGAGCTTATCATCGCCGAGCGCGTCGGCGATCTCTGCCGAGCACCGGAGGGCTACCATGCAGACGTATGTGGGATAGACTTCGTACATATTTGCTTCGGCATATTTCTTGATTCTGGTTGCGGGGTCGGTCTTGTCCGGCATATTCTCGGGGACGCGGAGGAGCTGTGGGCCGCCGCCCCAGCCGGTGGATTCGCCTTCGCTCCAGATTACGTCCCGGCCGGTGTAGTCCATGAGCCAGCAGATGAACTCGGCGGCGGCGCGGGTGGAATCCCATCGGCTTTTATCATAGACCTCGTCTCTGGGAGCAGTGAGCCACTCGCCGCGCGGGCAGCCCATCATGCGCCAGGAGAGGTAGCGGGCGACGGCGGTGGCCCCGTGGCCGTCCATCTCTTCGTCGCCGGGGAGTTCGTTGATGGGCCATTTGGGCCAACTTCCGGGGCGGTTCATCACAAAACCCCAGTGCGGTGGCGCATCCCCGGGGTAGCTTTCGATGTCGAAGGTCTCGTTTGGGGGACCTTTGTCGGGATCGTGATTGGTGCGGTAGTAATAGAGCCAGCCGTCGACGTAATCGACAAAGCTCGTCCAGCGCCGGGGGTCGTGCACGCATCGGAGGACCACGGTGGCGAGATGGTCGGACGATCTGCCGTAGCACCAGCGCGAGTAGACGCCGGTATTTGGTGCCCAGGTGCCGATGCCCTGATATCCGCCGTACCAGGGGGTATCGGTGCCGGTCTCGCCGAAGAACCCGGTGTCGCTGATAAACTTGCGTTCCATCTGGATGAGGTTGGCCGTCCAGACATTGGAGAGCATGTCGCCCCAGCGCCCGCCGCCGAGAAAGCGAATACGCACGGCATCGAGGCCGTCGGGGAAGTCCAGGAGGGGTACGTGATCGGGGAGATCCTCCTCGCGGGTGTACATCAAGCGGCGGAGGGCTTCCAGTTTCCCCGACCAGTCGAATTCTTCGGCGGAGTCGAGCCTTGTCTCCAAGTCGGATTCCTGGACGGCGCAGGAGCCGAGATGTTCCAGGCCGTCCGCAGGTTCGGGGGAGGCGAGGGTGACGCCCGAGATGAGCGGTCGTCCCCTGACGGATTGGTTGTTGTGGATCACGATTTCCTGAATCTTCTTGGGACGGGGTTTGAGAGCGAGGTAGAAGTGCGCGTATCCGGTTCCGCCCGTGGGTATCGCGTCGTCCTCATGCAGCAGGATGCACTGATGAAGTGTCTTGGCGTAATCCGGACGGGACGCGAAGGGCTCCTTGACGGGCTTCATGACGCTGTTGGAGGGACCGAAGGCCCAATGGTCGACGGACCAGATAGTCGTGCCCATGACGAGAGGGATGATGTCGCTCGAGCCGTCGGCGTAGTTGATTTCGAGTGCGCCGAGCCGGTCTCCGATGAGGATTCGGTCGGGGCGCTCGTCTTTGAACTCGGGATGCTCGCCCCAATGGGCGAGGGCGTGGTCCCATCCGTGGTTGTACATGCCGAGGAGGTAGAGGGCTTCGGCCTTCGCACCGACGGGGATAGTTTCGCGGGCAGGTTCGATCTCGCGGCGGGTTTCGCCCCTCTTCTCGGGAGCGGAGGCGAGGAAGGGGAGGGAGCGGCAAGTCACGCGCCGGGCGGCGCCGTCGATTTTGAGCGCGTAGAGGTCGGTGCAAACGACTGTTGTTTCCATGGGCGTCTCCGAAGGGGAAGCGACCGCAGAGAAGATGGGGGCGAGTGCGAGAAGGAGGAGGGCAAGGAGTTGGGAGGATTTCGGTCGGTGGATCTTTTGAATGAGCGAATGCAATTCCCGCTGTCCCCCATGACGGCAGAGAGATTTCCTATATTACGCGGGACGAGTTCCCTGTCAACACGAGAAGTACAATTGCTGCAATTGCGCCGAGGAACGGTCACGCGAACTCGTAGCTGAATGGGACTTCGAGGAAGCGAATGCGGAGGGCGGGGAGCCTGTCTTGGAGCTCGGTAACGACGGACCGAAAGCCGATGCTTTCCGTGACGAGGTGTGTGGCTTCGATAATGGGGACGTCGTTTTCGCGGGCATGAATGAACTCGAACTCGTTGACGACGCCGAGGATGCCGGCGTCGGCGCCGTGGATGATGAGCGAGTCGACCACGTTGACCATGCCGCCGAACCCGAGTCCGACCTTGCGGACCGGGCGCTTCCTGTCACCCCAGACGCGGAGGAGTCCGAGGCGGGTGGCTTGTTTGACACGGGCAATGAGGTCGCCGAAGGTCATCTCGGGCACACTGTAGATGCCGACGGAGACATCCCGGGTGACCTCGTCGGTGAGCCCGAAGGATTTTGCGATGGTGGGTTGCATTCCGACCTCAGGCTGGAGGTCCCAGTTGGAGTGGGCGGTGTAGACACAGATGTTGTGGTCGAGAAGGAGCTTCTTGCGCTTGAGGTTGGCGGGATTGATGTCGGGCAGGAGGGCCGAGTGCCAGGGGGAAGGGGGATTGTGAATGAAGACGCCGGGCTCGTGAGCGATGATGAAGTTCAGGCCCTCGCCGACCGCTTGGCGGATCACCTCGATGGACGGCAACCAGGCAACACCGACGCCGGTGACTTCGACGTTTGGGTCGCCGAAGCGAAAGCCGAGCACGCGTCCTTCGCGGTCGCCGGGGAGGCCAATGGAAACGGGAGCGATTTGCTCAAAGACTTCTGCGACATCCTTGGCTTTCATGACCAACCTCCCATCAGAGACGGATGTGGAAGCGTGGGTTCGGCGCGCGGTCTAGCGGCGGCCGGTCTTCTTGCCAAACATGAGCTGGAAAGGCGAAAGGCGGTCGGTGATGATCTCGGCGCGAACGGTCGCGCCGTTCTTTAAAGGAAATGGGGACTCTTCGACCTGAACGATGCCGAGGGAATACGCAGAGGCAGGTTCGCGGATGACGCTCTCGCCGAGGAAGACGAGCTTGCCGTCGGCATAACCGTACAGGCGGTAGGGGTAAGCGGGACTGGAGATTCTGACCCTCTGTCCGACTTCCACCTTGCCGACGGAGTCTTCGGGGATGCGGATTTTGGCGATCCACCCGCCGCCGCCGTCGATGCCGAAGAGAACGTCGCCGACGGCGGGCTTCTCTCCCTCTTCGAAAGGGATGCTGATGATGCGGCCGTCGCGCGGGGCAAGCACATCGCGTTCCTTCAGGCGCTTGAGGAGTCGCTCCTTTTCTTCGCGTGCGGAGGCGAGCTGAGCATCTACCTGCGCGACCTGGCTCTTCGCCCTTTCGAGGTCCTTGCGGTCGGGGTCGTGTTCCGTTATCTCGAGCTGCCGCTGTGCGGCTTCGAGTTCGAGGGCGGCGAGCTTCTCGGCGGAGCGGGCGAGGTCGAGCTCGCGCTTGGAGGCGAAGTTCTTCTCCACCAATTCGGCTGTTTTCTCGGTCTGGTCGACGGCGGTCTTGTGGCGCTCTTTGGCCCTCTCGACGTTGAGCCGTGCCAGCTCGAGTTGCTTCTCGAAAGGTATGGCCGCCACCTTATCGAGCGACGCGACTGCGACGTCGCGCTGTGACTCGAGCACCCCTATGGCTTCCTCCTGCTGGGCGAGAGCTTCGCGGAGGTCGCGCGCGTCGAACCGGGCAATGAGCCGGCCTCGGGTCACCTCGTCGCCCTCGTCGACGAGAATCTCCTCGATGACGTGGGATTCCCTGGCACGGACTTCGTCGTAGTCAACGGGCTCGGTCACGCCTTGGCAGGCGACCTCTTCGTCGACTCGGATCAGTGCGAGGACGCCGGCGAGGCTGGCGAGCAAGACGGCGAGAACCAGGGCGATGAAACGCATTTTGAGCAACGAGTCCATGCGTGATCCTCTATGCCGTCCTTGGTTGCGAGGCGGCTTCCTCGTCGAGTTCGGGCAGCTTCCAGGATTCGGGGCCGGCTTCCAGAAGCTCTCTAAACAGGCCGGGCCGCCGCATGAGCTCATCGGGAGGACCGATCTGCGTGATGCGGCCGCCCTTTAGGGCAACTATGAGGTCGGCGCCGTGTATCGTGGAGAGACGGTGGGCGATGACGAAGACGGTGCGATTGGCCATCAGGCGGTCGAGAGCCTGCTGGACCTTCATTTCGGTAACGGTGTCCAGAGCGGAAGTCATTTCGTCGAGGATAAGGATGCTGGGGTTGATGAGGAGAGCCCTGGCGATGGCGACGCGCTGTTTCTGGCCGGCGGAGAGTTGGGCGCCGAATTCGCCGACGGGCGTCTTCATGCCCTTGGGGAGTTCGCCGGCGAATTCGAGCACGTTGGCGTCCTCCGCAGCTTTGAGGACCTCTTGAGGGGTCGCGCTGGGGTTCCCGTAGCGTATGTTGTCCTCGATTGTTCCTCCGAGGAGGATGGCCTCCTGCATCACGAGGCCCAGCTTTTTTCTATAAGACCGGATGCGGAAGTTCTTGATGTCCCTCCCGTCCACGAGAATCTGTCCGCCGTCGGGGTCGTAGAGGCGCAGGAGGAGGTTGGTGATCGTGGTTTTCCCGCAGCCGCTGCGTCCGACGAGAGCGACCTTCTGCCCCGCTTCGACTTTGAAGCTGACGTCTCTGAGCACGGGGCTCTTATCGCGATAAGAGAAGCTGACATGACGGAATTCGACTTCGCCTTGGAGGTCGTCGACCGCGATGGAGTCGGCCGTGTCGACGATGTCGGGCTGGAGGTCGAGGATTTCGAATATCCTTTCGGTGGCGGCCCGGGCGGGCATTATCTGTTGAATGATCATGGCAAGTTCGTGAACGGGAGTGTAGAGCATATTGACCATGGCGTAGAAGGCTACCAGCTCGCCTATGGACATGGCTTGGGGGTTGGTGACGACCGTCCTGCCGCCGAACCAGAGAACGAAGGCGGTTCCGGCGGCAACGATGTACTGGCTCCATATCATGTAGTGAATGCCGAGGACGCCGCGAGTGATGTTGAGGTCCACGCCGCGCTGAAGGATCTGGTCGAACACCTTCTTTTCGCGGTATTCGGCGACGAAGGCCTTGACGACCTTGGCTCCGGGGATGACTTCCATGAGCTTTTCGTGCATGCGGGCGACGTTCTCGCGCACATCGAGACTGGCTTTTTTGTACCTGCTTCGGAAGAAGGCGATTACCAGCCCCAAGAACGGCAAAATGGCGAGGGCGACGAGAGTCAACTGCCAGTTCATGAGGAACAGCACTACGAGGACGACGGTGAGGGTGAGGACGCTGGTCACGAGCCTTACGACGCCCATTTCGAGAAGGCTTTCGAGGGTGCCGACGTCGCTCATGACGCGGGAGACGATCTCTCCGGTGCTGCGCTCGTCGTAGAAGCGCATCGAGAGGCGTTGGACGTGGCCGAAGATTTGCTGGCGAAGGTCGAAGATCACTCGCTGGCCCACGTAGACGACCAGATAGCGCCCAACGGAGTAGAATACCATGCGAAAGGCGTGAAGGAGAAGGATGGCGACGAGGATCCAGGTCATGAGCCAGAGGTTGTGATCGGGGATGCCGGTATCGATGATGATCTTGAAGCCCCAGGGGATAGTGAGGAGGATGAAGCTGATGATGACCATGCAGACGACGGCTTCGGCCAGCTTCCCGATGTGCGGACGGGTAAAGCCGAGGAGCCTCAGAAATCCGCGTCCTTTGGGGTGCTCTTCAGGCAATGGAACGCTCCCGTGGGCATCTATTTCGGAACACGCTCTCCATTTTACCGGATTTTGGGGAACGTTGGAACGCCAAGCCGGCGAGAGGATATGACGGAGCCGTCGAGATGGGAGGAGGCGGGCAGACACGCGGACGCCTAAAAAGTTATGCCGGTCCAAGCGTAACCCCGAAGATAGACGTCGCCGGATGAAGTGATGACGGCGGCGACTTTGCCCGCGCGGTCTTTCAAGACGAGCTCGGCGGATGAACTCGGCAGGAGCGGCAACCGGCCGGTATGAAGAGAGCCGGCGATGGTCATGTTTCCGAAACGGTCGATTGCGAGTATCGGAGTGGCGGAGGAATCCCGGACCAGGAACTCCGAGGCGGAAGTGTCGAGAGGCGAGGTCTGCTGCGCGAGACCGGCTTTGAGATACAGGTTGCCGCTGTCGGTGAAGGCGGCCAGCCTCGTCCCGCCGGGGCCCAGGATGGAGAAGGTGCCGGCAAGGGAGGGTGACGTGGGGACGACGAAGGTGCTTATGCTTTCGGCATTGATGTTGAGGTTGAAGGTCCGCCCGACGACAGGGAGGTCGGGCTGCCTAGCATAGTCCTCTGTGGCGGAAGACCTGACGTGAATCGCGTCGCCTATGGCACCGGGGACGTAGAAGGTCGCGGGGATTGGCGCGGCGGTGCGGTTGAAAGCGATGGCGATGAGCTCGTCGGGGCGCTCGAACGCGAGGACGTAGAGGTTGGGGTTGTCACTGGCGGCATAGATGCGGACGCTGCCGGGAAGGACAAGGCGGGAGAAGTGCTTGAAGGCGTAATAACGCTTGGGGATTATGAAGTCGGTGGCGGGCCTGCCGGTTATCGAAATGAGCGCTTGTCCCTTAGTCGCTTCGTAGGCCCAATAATAAGACCAGTGGTGCCAGGACGAGCAGTTTGCCTGAGTGAGGGCAATCCACATCCACCAATTCATCTCTAGAGCGCCCGAGATGCCGTCGTTAGCCCCGTTGAGCTTGGCCATTTCGCTCTGCCAGGCGTGCACGTTGAGTGATTGGCAGCGGGCAGCGAATCCGGCCCAGTTGAAGGAACCGCTTTCGCCGTACTGGTGGGTGGCTCCGACGGAGAGAAACGCGGCGGCGACGGGGTCGCCGATTATCGCGTCGAGGAAGGAATTGGCCCCGGAGGTGGGATGATTGGGATTGATCGTGTCGGGGCCGAGGAACCCGACATCCAGGAGACCCTCGTCGAGGAAGCGCCGCCCCACCACCTTGAGAATGTCCCTGTACTCGGCGGGGGTGGTCTCGGTCGATTCGTAAGTCGTCTCGAAGCCGGGCTCGTTGAAGAGGCTGATCATGTGTATGGGGATGCCGTGGAGCGTGCGCATGCCGCGGGCATAAGCGTAATAGTACTCGGCGAGCTCGTCGTAGATGGAGGAGAGTACATGTCCGCCGTTGGCGTTGTCGCCGTTGTCTTTCATCCAGCCGGGCGGGCTCCAGCAGGCGGCCCAGACGGTGTCGATGTTCCCGAGGGAAAGGGCTTGCTGGGCGACCCAGCGGGCGTCGGCGTTCGAGGTCCAGTTGTAGGAATAGAGGTCGGTGGCGAACGGGTCGGCGTTGTCGTTGACACGTTCGAAGTCGGCGTTGATGCGAAGGCGGAGGATAGTAGCGCCGAGATCGCCGAAAAGAAGGTTGAGCGCTTCGGAGCGTTTGGGTTCAGGCAGCGCGACGAGGGAATTCTCCATGAACGCCACGGACGCGCCGAAGCCGTCCATCTGCTGGTACTCGACGGACGGGTCGACGGTCACCGTCGCGGCCGAGGAGAAGGGGCTCTGGAGGACAAAGAGCGCGGCAAGAGCCAAACCCACCCAGGATTGCGCCGGCTTATGCCTTGGTCGCCGGCTCATAGGCCACCTGCGGCAACTTTCGGTCGAGTAGTCGGCTTCATACGACGGTCCCGCTGCCATGCAAGCGCGCACACGCAAGAGTCCCGCCCGGTCCTCCATAATTATGACCGCGCCCGGCGCAGAAGGTTACCATTTTCTTCTTATCCGTTTGCCCCTTATTCGGTGCCTCAGCGCACATGGAAGGCCTTGCGGCAGCCCGCACGGCGGGAATCCGGGAACCGGCACAACGGGAGACTGGCAAGACGGGGAATGCGCATGGGCGGGAGAGGACATCACGATTGGGGGGAAAGGAGCCGCGGCGAGCTTGCGGGAGCCCGCTTTCCATGGGTAGACTGAGTGTTGAAGGGGTGAAGGAGGCCAGAGCGCTGATGGGCGAGTTCCCTCTCGATCTGAAAGTGCTTCAGCGGGTGCTCGATTACCTGAACGACGCGGTTTACATAACGGACCGCGACAGGTGCATAGTACTGTGGAACCGGCGGGCGGAGGAGATCACGGGGCACTCGCGCGAGGACGTCGTGGGGCACCGGTGCAGGGACAACATCTTAAGCCACGTGGACAAAGAGGGGCGGCCTCTTTGCAGCACGGAGCTTTGTCCGCTGTACCGGACGATGGAGAAGAATTCGCCGACGCGAATGCCGGCCGTGATCTACGCCAGGACGAAGGACCGGGGGCGAATCCCAGTGAGCGTCTCGACCGCGCCGCTGCACGATGACGCGGGTAAGGTGATCGGAGGAGTGGAGATTTTCCGCGACGAGAGCGAGGCGCTGGCGGACCTGGAGCTGGCGCGGAGGATTCAGCAGCACATTCAGACGCCTGAGCTTCCGAAGCTGAAGACGCTGGAGATGCAGGTGCAGTACGATTCGCTCGGGTTGGTCGGCGGGGACTTCTACGAGGTGCGCGAGGTGGGTGCGGAGACTGCGGGCGTTCTGGTTGCGGACGTACAGGGGCACGGGGTCAGCGCGGCGCTGTATACGATGGTTCTGCGGTCGGTTTCGGACAACCTGCGCGCGTCGGCGACGAGGCCGGGGGAATTCATGGGGGCCGCGAATAAGGCGCTGTCGGCAATCGCGCTGGATGAAGTATTCGCGACGGCAGTGTATGCGGTGGTGGAAGGTAAGAGCGGCGTCGTGCAATATGCGAATGCGGGGCACCCGAGGCCGCTCAAGATCGCGCCAGGAAAGGGAGCGGCGACATTGGAGGGAGGCGGGATGCCGCTGGGATTGACGGAAGGGGAAACCTACGAATCGCTGGACGCCTCGCTGGGAACGAGCGAAACCATGCTTCTCTATACGGACGGCGCGACTGACGTTCGGGATAAGGACGGGCGCATGCTGGGGTCTGAGGGCCTGGCAGAGAAGGCGGGCGCCATTGACTGGGGAAAAGGCGCAGGAGCTATGCGTTCGCTGCACCGCGGGCTGCGTGATTTCTCGGGAGACGTGCGCTTTTCGGACGACGTGCTGCTGCTTTCGTGCAGGCGAAGGGGCTAGGATGCGGGGTGGAGAAGGCTGCTGGAGCGGGTTATCCGGCTATCCGCAGCACGAGGAGTCGCCGGAGCAGTCGCAGGTGGGGTCGGTGCCGCGAAGCGCGCCGATGATGATGCCGGTGGCGCAGCCCACGCCGGACCTGACGGAGATCGCATCCACGGGACAGTTGCCGGCGCAAGCGCCGCACTCCATGCATGCGTCGCGATCGACTATCTTCGCCTTCCTGTCTTCGACGACGAAGACGGCGTGAGGGCACACTTCGGCGCACATGCCGCAGCCGACGCATTTCTCGCGGTCGAGAACCAGAGTGGCCACGCTTTCCATGTATCTCAGTTGAGGCATCGCGTATCTCCTCTTCCTGAATTATACGAAACGCCCCGCGATCCACAAGCCGATGCCGAGCAGGGCGGCGGCGATCTCAGCAGGGAGGGCGAAGCGCATCTCTTTTTTCACGCCGGAGAGCGAGGTGTAGGTGGACGCGCCGGTGAAGTTCATGGCGAAGAAGGCGGCGAGCGCTGGGAGAATCAGGAACCAGGGAACGATTTCCAGCACACGCGCGGTGCCTTCGGGGCCGGGAATGCGATAGGCAGCGTAAGCAATGGCCGGAACCAGGCCGACGACAGCACCTTTGATGGAGAAAGCGCGTCCGGGAAGCCAGGGGAGCAGCATTGGAGCGACGGCCGCGCCGGCAAGAAAACCGAGGACGGTTAGCGCCACAGCGGCGGAGCCCGCAATGGTTGCGTTGTGGAGTGAATAGCCCTCGCGCCCCATTCCTCCAAGGAAGAACAGCGCTGCGAGAAGAACGGCGAGGTATTTCGGCCCGATAACCAATTCCATTGGGACAAGAACCAGCCTGTCGCGGAATGTGAATTTGATCCGGCGCATTTCGGGGGCGGCTTTCATGCCTGCGTCGAGAAAGGCGGGGAGGTCCTGAGCGCGAACCGGGCCGTAGACCACGCGGAAGCCGCTGCGGGCTTTGACCTTGTGCGCGGCGACGCCGGGCGCGCCAAGCTGGGGAAGGATGAGCGCCCTGTGGGCGACGACTTTGTCGAGATTCGTGGTCGAAATCCTGTTGACGATCTCGTCGGTGCCGAAGGTGCCCTTGCCCGCGGCGCACCAGACGTTGATGCCCTTGGTGTCGAGCACCATTATCCAGGCGTCCGTGCCGTTCATGGAGCTGCGGAGATGGTCGAAGCTCATCTTGTGGTTTGCGGAGACGAGAACGGGGGAGTCCTTGGTGGGATTCCCGACGGCGTAGAGGCCCGGGCGCACGGAGTAGCGGATGCGGCTGATGCCGAGACGGGCCTTGAGCGTGCCGAGGCGGTCGGCGAATTGGAGGTCGGTGCGGGCGCGAGGCACCAGGCCGGCGGGAGTCAGGATCGATTTGAGCTGCCAGTGAGGAGGCGGACAGCAGGGCTTTGGGGAGACCTTTGCGCTCGCCTGGCCGCAACAAGACTTATCACTGGAACACGAGGCATCTTCTTTCACTTACAGCGCCGCTTTCTTGTCGCATCTCGGGAACAAATTACGTCAGACTTCATCTTACGCCATGGCGGCGGCCTTTGCAAAGCATGCCCGAAGGCTGGCCTGTGGCGGCAGATGATCACTGGAGCCGGCTTCGATCCATTCCCGGCCAAGCGGGGTGCGAAGGGAAGCGGCTTAGTGGTGTGAGATAGAGAAGGGCGAATATTGGTGCGGCGGGCGGCGTATGTATCCAGTGGAATCGGGGAGAAGACCGTTCTCAATCTGGCGATGGATCCCGGAGGTCAAATGATGGCGAGACCCACACTGCTGGCCGGAGTGCTGGTAGTAAGCGTTGTATTGCTGCCGATCGTGGAGGGCAGAGCGCTAGGCGCTGACGAGATGAACGATAAGGCGGCGATGTTCGTGGACCAGCTTTCGAAGAAGGAGTTCGTGAAGGCGGCACGGGCTTTCGATGGGACTTTGCGAAGGGCTCTTCCTTCGCGGAAGCTGCAGGAAGCGTGGGCTGCACTCGTCTCACAGAATGGGGAGTTCAAGAGGCAGACGGGCGTACGCACAGAGAAAGAGGGGGGATTCGAAGCTCGTTACGTCGCGTGCGAGTTTGAAAAGGCGATGGTGGATGTCAAGATAGTCTTCAATCAGAACGGACAGATCGCGGGTCTATGGTTTCTTCCGAGCCATGCGAAGCTCGAGGACGAACCTCCACCGTACATAGACCAAGACGCTTTCAAAGAGGAAGAGGTCACGGCAGGCTCGGAGGAGTGGGCGCTGCCGGGTACGCTATCCTTGCCAAAAGGGGCCGGGCCGTTTCCGGCGGTGGCGCTGGTGCATGGGTCGGGCCCACATGACCGCGACGAGACGGTTGGCCCCAATAAGCCGTTCCGCGACCTTGCCTGGGGCGTGGCGTCGCGCGGGATTGCCGTGCTGAGATATGACAAGCGAACGCGGGTGCACGCGGGGGAGCTCGCCTCGGCGCAGATAACGGTGAACGAGGAGACGGTCGAAGATGCGGTGGCGGCTGTAGACCTTCTGCGAAAGCGCGGAGAGATAAGTGCGAAGCGGATTTTTGTATTGGGCCACAGTCTCGGGGGTATGTTGATCCCGAGAATTGGTAAGCGCGATCCGGAGATAGCGGGATTCATTCTCATGGCGGGGTCGGCAAGGCCGCTGGAGGATGTAATTCTCGAGCAGATGAACTACATATTCGCTCTTGATGGGGGCATTTCGGATGAAGAGAAGGCGGCGCTGGAGGAGATGGCCGGCAAGGTAGCGAAGGTTAAGGAGCCGGAGCTGTCCACGCAGACTCCTTCGTCGTCCCTGCCTTTCGGTGCGCCCGCGTCGTATTGGCTGGATTTACGCGGCTACGATGCGCCAAGCGAGGCAAAGACACTGAAACAGCCGATGCTGGTGATCCAAGGGGGAAGAGATTACCAGGTGACAATGGAGGATTTCGGTCTTTGGAAAGGGGCGCTCTCGTCGCGCGATGACGTCGTGTTCAAGGTCTATCCATCCCTGAATCATCTCTTCGTTGCGGGAAAGGGAAAGTCCACGCCGCGGGAATACGAACGCCCAGGCCATGTTGCCGAAGAGGTCGTCGGCGACATTGCCGACTGGATAAAGGACCACTAGAGGAAGCTCGGGTGGCCGCAGAGCATGTCCGAGATCGGCTGATATCGCGGGTCGAGCTTTCCGTGTGTGAAGGGCGGAGATCGCCCTGCAAGTCCTACTCGGTGACTTATCGACTTGCTTGTCTACTCCCCCCATAGCCCGCGGTCTGAAACGCAAGACTTTCGGAATGGAACGAGGAGGCCGCGGGTGTTCATGGGCACGGGTTTGGTGAGCTCGTCGCACGGTGGGAAGTGGGCGAAGTTTCTGGGGAAAGTCTTTCGGAACGGGGCCGGAAATACTACGATAGGCCTTGTGCGGATTTGCCAACTTCGGCTCCCTGGGGATAATGATAGGCGGAATGGGAGCGATGCGCCCCGAGAAGCGCCCCACGATCATCAAGCTGGGGATGAAGTTGATTCCTGCGAAAACGATCGCGAGACGCAAGGCGGGGGGAGTCGTCGTACTAATGTGCTGAAGCGAAGGAGGCAGGCATCGTGAACAAATGGAGCAGGATTCTTGCGGGAGTGATGGTGGTGATCGTCGTCGTAGGGGCCCTGGCGGCGGCGCAGGTGCGCGGCACGGGCAGGGAGGGCAGGAGGGCTTCGAGCGAAGCTCCCCAGGCCGATCCGCGGGCGGGAAGAGGGGCACAGGTGCAGGTCGCGGGATATGACGTGGACGTGCCGGGCTTCGACATCAAGAGATACACGGAGTTCTTCCAGGATATGAAAGTGGAGTATCCGCGGCAGATCACGATGGAGGACGAGACGGACCTCATCAGGATCGGTTCAAGGCTTGGTCAGTATTTCACCGCGAAGAAGCAGGCGAGGGACTCGGCGTTCAACCAGTGGTGCGATTACGTGGTGGGGCTAATCGAGTATATCAGCAAGTGGGACAACGCATTCGTGGCGGAGTACGACGGCGAGAACGTGACGAGCTTCGCGGGGCCCGGCGGAGAGCGTTTCCTCTCAGGGCTGGAGAACCAGCCGTTCATCTTCAATTTCAGGGTGAAGGACTCCAGGAAGATGTACGTGTTGAAGACCCAGCAAGCGGACCTCTACGGATGGGGGGGAATCAGGCTCGTGGTGGACCCGGGGTACCCGACGCTGTTCAAGCTGTTCATATCCGGGATCGAGGAGGGGCTTCACGACCATTCGCTGACGCTGGAGACGCCTGACGGCGAGACGCTGTACAAGGGGCGGTTCGAGCTCAAAGGCGTGAAGCCGGGACGCATCAAGGTCCGCGTAATCGCCGAAGACACCGGCGAGCCGACGGAAGTGCTGATGGGGCTTTTCCCGTCGAACGGGCGAGACCTGCCGGAGAGGAGAGTGCCGTACCACCTGGAGAGCGGGCCCACCTACATACGGATGGCGCTCGGCGGAGGGTGGCCGGCAAAGGACACAAGGGCGTGCATCGTGGACGGGGAGTTCGAGATGCCTGTGTATCCGGGGCCTTGCAGGGTGGTTGCGGTGAAGGGGCCGGAGTACAGAACGCTTGACGAGACGTTCGACGTGCCGTCGGGAGGGTACGTGTCGAAGACTTTCGGCATGAAACGTTTCATGGACTTGCGGAGGTGGGGATGGTATTCGGGCGACGATCACTGCCACATCGGGCGGGACCCGACAAAGGACGAGGACATAGTGAAGCTGCTTTCGGCGGTTGACCTTTACGCGACGAACATCGTGCAGATGGGCGACCAGGACGGCCTGTATTTTCTCCAGTCCACGTGGGGCGACATGTCGCGTTACCGGTACGCGGGAAGGGTGATGATGGCGGGGCAGGAGGATCCGCGAACGATGTGGCGTGGCCACACGCTGATGTACGACATTCAGAACACCATTCACGATCGGAACACCTATTACTTGTACGAGGACGCGTTCAAGGAGGCGCGGAGGCAGGGAGGGATCACGGGCTACGCGCACGACGCGGTGAGGTTTGAGGCCGAGCGCGGGGCGACCGTGTCGATTCCGCTGGGGCTCGTGGACTTCATCGAGTTGGAAGGCTCGGATCCGCTGCACACCGACGCGGTGTACCATTTCTGGAACATGGGCTTCAGGCTGCCGGTATTCAGCGGGGCCGATTTCCCGTACGGGCAGTTGCCGGGGGGACGGAGGTTCTACGCGTACGTCGAGGGTGATTTGACGGTGGAGAAGTATCTGGAGGCGCTGCGCGCCGGGAACACGTTTGCGAGCCACGGCGGGGGCATCATCGACGTGCGAGTGAACGGACAACTTCCCAACTCGATCATAGAGGTCAAGGCGGGCGAGCCGGTGAAGGTGTCGCTGAGGGCGGCGCTGAACCCGGACATCGACGCGCCGGCAAGGACGGAGATAGTCAAACACGGGAAGGTGATCGAGACGGTGAAGCCGGAAACGCGGGGCGACGCGACGCTGGAATACGAGACGACGCTGACCTTCGAGAAGAGCTGCTGGATAGCGGGACGGATGTACGGCGAGTCGAGCAGCACGCATCCGGA
>CAZBND010000012.1:57647-58904 GCA_964493415.1 uncultured Planctomycetota bacterium
ACGAGATGGCGGAAGGGAAAGCTCCACCCATAAGATAAGGCGGAATTCGGGCGGCCGAGACGAAGGCCGGCCCCCGGCCGTGAGACCTGAGTGAGTGAGAAAGGACACGAGAGCATGAAGGTTTATGTCAGAGCCACGCCGGCCGCTTTATTGGTGCTGGTGATTTGTTGCGCTGCGGCGGCCCAGCGGACGCGAGAGGAGCCCCCGCAGAGAAGGAGGCAGGAGCCGGGGCCCAACGACCTTATGGGCAAGATCGCGTACTACACGTCGCAGGTAGACGGGGAAGAACGCCCGTACGTCATATGCGCGACGGACGAGAGCGATACGCCGAAGCCCGCGGTGCTCGTGGTAAGTCCCGGCGGGACGGGACTCCAGGGCGCACAGTACCTGACGGGGCAGTTTGCGACCACGATCCGGGATGCGGGCAAGTCGGCGGTTATCTTGCGGCCGACGGGGCGCGGAGGCGGGAGCCTCTACATGAATTACGGGGAGGTGGACCTCCTGGAGGCGTTGAGAGATGCGATGAGCAAGTACGCCATCGACCCGGATCGCATCTCGGTGATGGGCCATTCGATGGGCGGAGCGGCCACGTGGTATCTGACCTCGCACTACCCGGACCTCTTCTCGGCGGGGAACCCGTCGGCGGGCTACTGCGATTACAGGCTCTGGGAGAAGCCGGGGGGATACACGTTCCACATGCAGGAATGGGAGGAGCCGTCGTGGATCGCGCGGTCAGCGGTGTTCGTTCCGGAGAACTTCATGCATACGCCGATGTGGGTGATTCACGGCGAGCTGGACCGGTCGATCGGCGGCGGGGTTCCGGTGGAACACTCGCGTCGGATGACCAAGCTGCTCGACATGCACGGCTGCCCGTACAGGTACACGGAGGTCCCGGGCTACGGGCACCATTTCCTCGATAAGGGGCCGGAGATTACCAAGAATTCGCTGCTGTGGCTCATCGATCAGAAAAGGGAGAGGTCGCCGGAGCACGTGAAGCTGGCGGCGTACACGCTGCGCCACAACAAGTCGTACTGGGTCACGCTCGAACAACTCGAGCGATACGGGGAGCGGGGAATGGTGGACGCGGAGTTCTTGAGCCCGGAGCGGCTGATCGTCAGAGTGCAGAATGTCAGGACGTTTTCGCTCGGCCCCGCCTCGGGTCGTACCGCGGTGAAGTTGAACGTCGAGGGGCAGGAGATGGGAGATGTGAATCTGAGTTCGAAGGCGATGTTCCGCCGGGGCGAAGGCGGGAAGTGG
>CAZBND010000012.1:59004-83371 GCA_964493415.1 uncultured Planctomycetota bacterium
AGATGTGAATCTGAGTTCGAAGGCGATGTTCCGCCGGGGCGAAGGCGGGAAGTGGGAGGCGGGGGATTTCGATCTCTCGAACGAGAAGCGGCATAGCTGCTCGGGACCGATAGCGGATCTCTTCTTCGACAATACGATATTGGTCGCGGGCGCTTCAGGTTCCGAGGCGGAGGCTAGGTACAACAGATCGGTGGCGGGCCACCAGGCGTCCCGCTACAAAGAGCGGAACGGCGGAGTCCACCGCGGCGGGATCATGGGAGACAACATCGTCGATCTTCTGGTCGTCAATGACAGCGAACTCACGGAAGAAGAGCGCAAGGGCAGCAACCTGATCCTCTACGGGACGTTCGAGAGCAACTCGATTATGAAGATGTACGAGGGGAAGTTGCCGATCGAGTTCGACGGGAATGTGATCCGCGTGGGAGGAAGGACGTACGCCGGGGACAAGACGACAATCTTCTGCGTGCTTCCTCATCCGGAGAATCCGGACCGGTACGTTGCCGTGCACGGCGGCGTGACGGATGACGCGATAACCTACGGCAGCCACATCGATCTCGGGCTGCTGCCCGATTACCTCGTGTATTCGGGCGGGCAGGTGCTGGATTGGGGCTTCTGGGGGAACGACTGGCAGAAGCAGCCGTAGCCGGAGCCGTCATGGCGGCGAGAGACTCGGCAGGATAGCTGGTTCCGTGCACCTACCCGAGCGGGCCTTTATGGGAGCCGAACTCGACGAAGGCGTTGCAGGCGATGTCCTGCCATTGGGGTTCGAGACCGATGGCAGGCTCGTCGGGATAACGAGTGGCGATGAAGCCTCCGCCGGAGCCGAGGGCATCGATGAGGTGGCGGGCCTCGTCCCTGATCAGGTCGGCATTGCGCGACTGGAGGGTGCGCTGGATGTCGACGGGGCACTCGAATGTAACGCGGCCGCCGAAGGCCTGCGCAAGGCGGCCGATGCCGTAAAGGCTGGGCTGGTCGAACTGGAGGACCTTTATCCCAGCGCGGATGAGGTCGTCGATGATCTCCCATATGTTTCCGCACGAATGCGTCCAGACATCGATGCCGCAATCGGCGGCGACGCGGCCCAAGCGTTGGAACGTGGGGAGAAAGAGGGATCGAAAGGTCTGGGGGGCCATGAGAAGCGACTGCTGCGTGCCCCAATCCTCGGGAAACATGACGCCGTCGGCGCCGATCGTGGCGAACTTGCGAGCGGCTTTTTCGATCTGCTCCATGACGATGTCATTAAGGTCGCTGACGCAAGAGGGGCAGAGGAGGCAGTCGGAGAGAAAATTGTCGAGGCGGCGTATTTTCCGGCTCACATTGAAAGCGCAACCGGGCAACATGCCGATGCGGTAGAGGCCGTCGGCCCGGTCGAAGATGCGGCGCGCCTGGTCGTAGCGCGAGGCGAGGCCGTAGTCCGGCGGGGTGTAGTCCCTGAGCGAGCGCCAGTCCCCGATAGCGCCCCGGCACACCTCTCCTTTGGATATCCTGCCGAGACGGCGCCAAGTGCAGCCCCACTCGTCGAGCCAGTACTCGATGTCGCCTTCGGTTCGGCGGCATTCGTCGAAGTCGGGAGCGGCGTCGATGCCGGCGTGGACGAGGTCGGAGGGCCAGGGGGAGGGGAGATTGAAGCCGATGCGAGGGGCGTCGTCGAAATCGAGCACCTTGCGGATCACGGTTCTCGAATCCATGTGCACCTCCAAAGGGGGCGCGTGTTACCTCGCGTGGGGGCCGCCCCATCCGGAAAAGACCACGCGGCGCATCTCAAGCTCCTTCGACTTGCCCTTCCTCGCGCGGGCTAAGGACTGGGCACCGGGAGCCTCCCTCTTCTCGCCCGTGCGGTAGGCTTCGACAGCCCATTCGGGGGCGTCGAGCTCTTCCAGGAGCTTCACCATTTTCGCGTGGAGCCTTTGAGCTACGCGCGGGTGGCCGCGGAATACGTTGCGCTTCTGCCCGGGGTCCTTGGTGAGATCGTAGAGTTCCTTGCGCCCGGGAGCCAGCAGGAGGGACCAGCGGGAGGTGGTGACGGTGATGGGAACGGGCGCGCTGGTGGTGGGCGCAGGGCCGGTGACGGCGAAGTCGCGGAGCTTTGTCTTGGAACCCTTGAGCAGCGGGACGAGGGACTTGCCCTGGACATAGTCGGGGATGGGAGCGCCTGCGAGGTTGAGAATGGTGGGCATGAGATCGGGCGGCTGAACGAGAGCGCGGATTCGCTTGCCTTGCGCAAGCTTGGGAATTCGCATGAGCCAGACTATTCGTCCCACCTCCTCGTAGGTGGGGGAAAACTTGCTGAGGCGACCGTGGTCGGCGAGGCCCGTGCCGTGGTCGGAGGTGACGATGACGGCGGTGTTGTCGGCAAGGCCGAGAGTGTCGATACGCTCGAGAACGCGGCCGAACCACGTATCGATCATGGTTATCATGGCGGCGTAGCGGGCGCGGAGGTGCCGGCGCTCGCGGGGGGTGATGGCGGGATTGTTGAAGAAGTTGGGCGGGACGCCTCGCTTGAAGCCGGGGTCGTAGAGGTCGAGGTAGTGCTTGGGCGGGTCCCAAGGTTCGTGCGGATCGAAGCTGTCCACCCACAGGAAGAAGTTCTTGTGGCAGTAGTTCTGCTCGAGCCAGTCAGTCGCGGCCCGGAGGACCTGTGGGGCGAAATGCTCGCGTTCGAGGCGGCGGCCCAGGGTATTGCGGAGGTATTGCGAGTAGGCGAGCTCGGCCAAGTCCCCCATCATCTTTTCGCGAGGGAAGTCCAGCTCGAGCTTTGCGCAGTCGGTGCGATAGCGGTCGACCTCGTTCCCCCGGATCATCCACCAGGCGTGGAAGGGGGCGTCGAATCCGGTCCCACGGTTGATCAGGTGTGGTGTGTCGTTGATGAGTTGAGTCACGTAGCCCTTCTCGCCCATGACCCAGGGAAGGGTGCGTTGCTTGTGAGCGAGAGGCACCCACGGGTGAAGGGGCTCGCCGTAGCGGCCGGTGAAGAGGTCGGTGCGGTTTGGGATGGTGGGGAAGGAGGCGGCGTAGGCGCGCTCGAAGACAGTGGCCTCTTGGGAGAACCTGTCGAAGTTGGGCGTCTTGATCCAGTTGTTCCCGTAGCAGCCCAGGTGGTCGGGCCGCATCGTGTCGAACATGAATACTATGAAGTTCATTTTTCTCTCCGGCACTTTGAGGGCCGGCAGGCGACGTGTATCTTGAGCCATTTGCCGGCGTTGCGGTAGTAGAGCTTTTCGAGTATCTCTTTGGGAAGGTCCAAGCCCTTGAGGTTCACCTCGCCTCGCCCGTCATTGTCGTATATGGGCGAGAGGCCGTCGTAGTCGGTTTCGAGCAGCTTTTGCAGCGTCCAATAGCGGGATGCGTAGTGCCTGACGGGAGCGCCCTGCCAGGCGACGAGGTCAGTTCCGAAGATGATGCGGTCCTGGTGTTGGAAGAAGAAGCGGCGCGACTCGTCGCGCTTTTGACTGAGCTCGCGGACGACCCACTTGGTGGCGCTGCAGTCGACTGCGAAGTTGGGGTGGGAGTCGAGGAGGCCGCTGACGTGGGAAAGATTCTCGGGGTCGCCGCCGAGATGGGCGCCGACGATGCTGACGTCGGGATGCGATTCGAGCCTTCTTTCGAGCTGAACGAATGCCTCTTCCTTGGTGCCGAACCTTGCCGAGTCCCGGTACCGGGTCGTGAACCAGATGTCGGGATCAGCGATATGGGCGAGGCCGGCGAACCCCAGATCGGCCATCTTGTCGAAGAGCGGGTCCATGCGGGGGTCGTCGAGTTTCAGGCCCTGGGCCTCGTTGAATTCGGGTTTGAACCAAAACTTGACTACCGAAAAGCTCTCCTGACGGGCGCGTTCGAGCAGAGCGAGATTGTCCCGGTGGAACCGGTGAATGTCGTCGAGATGATTGTAAGAGAAGCTGACCGCGAACTCGAAGAATCCGGGGAAGGCGCGGCGAAGCTCGGAGGCGCGGTCGAGAGAGGTTATACCGAGCATCCCGGTGACGCCGTAGCTTTGCGCCACGCGGACGAGGGTCTCGGTGCGCTCGGGGGTATTGGGATGGGAGTGGGCGTCCACGATGGGGCACTGGAGCTTATGCGCGGGAGGAGGACCGAAGTCGAAGAGGATCTTCTCATTCCTGCGCCTATTTATGGAAGCGCGGCGGCGCTCGCGTTCCTTCTCTCGCTGGTCTCTGGTTGGGTTCTCGCGTTCGGCCGCAGCCATAGTGCCGGTTCGGCTCCCTATGAGACAGATGTCGCTGATTATAGCACAGATGAGTGACGGGTGCAGTCGGCGAGAGAGAGGAGGAGTAGCGCCGCGTGAGGCGCGGGATTGCGCATAACGGCCGCGAGGGATAGAATTCGGCTATTCAACCACATGACGAGGCACGCGGCCATGGGGGTGGATCGCGAGCGCTAAAATGGAGCGCTGGCACAGCAAGGGGAGCGGACCGCGTTCCGGGAACGACAGGCGGAAAAGGCCAACCGAGGAGGAAACGGTGCCCAAGAAAGCTTCACGAAGGGTTGTTTCGCTGCTGATAGTGGCGGGGGTGTTGGTGTTAGTGGTCGCGGTTTGCCTGGCGGCTCGCTCGATCACGAAGGCGAGGAGCGAGCGCAAGCTTGAGGCCGCGGAACCCCCGCCGACGAACGTGGAGGTGCAGGTGGTGAAGGCGCTGCCGGAAATGGCGGACACGCTGCTGCTGCCGGCAGTGGTGGAGCCGAACCGGATAGTGAAGGTCGCGGCGGAGGTCGCGGGGAGGGTCGAGCGGATACACGTGAAAGAGGGCTCTCCCTGCGAGAAGGGTGAACTCGTTATCGAGATAAACACTGACTTGCTCCAGGCGGAGTACGAGCGAGCCCGGGCGCAGGCGAGATATGACGAGCGTGAGTACGACAGGACGAAGTTCCTCTACGAGCAGGGAGGGGACGTGACGGAGAGCGAGCTGGAACAGGCGATCTCGCGAATGGAGCTGAGCGGCGCAACGTTGGCAACGGCAAAGGCGATGTTGGAGCGGGCGAAGATCGCGGCTCCGGCCGCCGGCATTCTGAATAGGCTGCCGGTGGAGGAGGGCGAGTACGTTTCGCCTGGGATGGTGGTGGCTGAGATCGTTGACATGGACACGGCCAAGGTGGCGGTCCGGGTGCCGGAAAGCGACGTGCCGTTTCTCGCGACGGGAGACAAGGCGGAAGTGCTGGCCGCCGTGAAGGGGGAAGAGCGGGAATTCCAGGGGCCCATTTCGTACATAAGCGAACTCGCCGATGAGGGGACGCGCTCGACGCGCGCGGAGATCTCGGTGGACAACCGGCAGAGGGAGCTGCGGAGCGGACAGATCGTGCGAGTGCGGCTGCTCCGGCGGGTGCTGAAGGACGTTATCATGATCCCGCTGTATGCGGTGATCCCTCTGGAGGAGGGCAAGGCGGTGTACGTTGTCGAAGAAGGGTCGGAAGAGATGACTGCGCAGAGGCGCGACGTGAAACTGGGCGTGATCAAGGGGGAGGAGGTGCAGATCGTGAGCGGGCTCGAACCGGGAGACCGCCTGATCGTGGCGGGGCACCGATTCGTCGCGCCGGGTCAGCGGGTAGAAGTAGTTGGCGAACGTTAAGGGTCGAAGATGATTATTTCCGACGCCGCAATCAAGAACCGGACGACCGTGGGCGTGCTGGTTGTGCTGATCGTGTTCGCGGGCGCGTACAGCTACCTCACGCTGCCGCGGGAGGCGGCGCCCGACGTGCCGATCCCTTACGTTCTCGTCACGACGACCCTCGAGGGTGTATCACCCGAGGATATCGAATCGTCGGTGACGATCAAGCTGGAGAAGGAGCTGAAGGGTCTGGACGGGCTGAAGGAGATGACCTCTACGAGCTCGGAGGGCGTGTCGCTGGTCACGCTCGAGTTCGACCCGGACGTGGACATCGACGATGCTCTGAGGGATGTCAGAGACAGGGTGGATTTGGCGAAGCCGGAACTGCCCGCGGACGCGGACGAGCCTTTCTTGAAAGAGGTCAACGTGGCGGAATTCCCGATCATGATGATGTCCGTCTCGGGCGACATCTCGCCTGTGCGGCTGAAGGCGGTTGCGGACGAGCTTTCGGATGCGATCGAGTCGATTCCGGGAGTCCTGAAGGCGGACGTGAGCGGGGCGCTCGAGCGGGAGATCCGTGTGGAAGTTGATGCGGATAGGCTTGCTGCGTACGACTTGACGATACCGGAACTGATCGCCCTGATCCCCTCCGAAAACGTGAACATCTCCGCAGGCAGCCTGGAAACCGAAGGGGTGAAGTTCAACGTGCGGATTCCGGCGGAGTTCGAGGATCCGGGCGAGATAGACTATCTGCTGCTGGCGGTGCGAAACGGCAACCCCATCTACCTTTCCGACGTGGCGAAGATCAACGACACCTTCAAGGACAGGACGAGCTATTCGCGCATGAACGGCGCGGACAGCGTAACGATAAGCGTACAGAAGCGCGTGGGAGCGAACATCGTGTTCGTCGCCGACGCGGTGAAGATGGTGCTGGAGGAGTTCCGCGAGGAAGCGCCGGCGGGATTGAAGTTCAAAGTCACGCTTGATTACTCCGACTTCGTTCGCAGCACGGTGAAAGACTTGGAGAACAACATTCTGACGGGGCTGGTGCTGGTGGTGGGGGTGCTTTTCCTGTTCCTGGGTTTTCGGACGAGCGCGATAGTGGCGACGGCGATTCCGCTGAGCATGCTGATGAGCTTCGCGCTGATACAGGCATTGGGGTACACGCTGAACATGATAGTGCTCTTCGGCCTGATCCTGGCGCTTGGGATGCTGGTGGATAACGCCATAGTGATCGTCGAGAACATTTACAGGCACGTGCAGCTTGGTCAGAGCCGGATCCAGGCGGCGATATCGGGCACGAAGGAAGTGGCGTGGCCGGTGGCTACATCGACGGCGACGACGGTGGCGGCTTTCTCGCCTCTTTTGTTCTGGCCCGGGATGATGGGCGACTTCATGAAGTATCTGCCGATAACGCTCATCATCACGCTGAGCAGCTCGCTCTTCGTCGCGCTGGTGATAAGCCCCACGATTTCCTCAGTCTTCGTGAGCAAGACGGCGAAGAGGCGATCAAGGGAACACTGGTTCATCCGGGGATACAAGCGGCTGCTTGAAACGGCGCTGGAGTACCGCTTCGAGACGCTGGCTCTGGCGGTACTGTTGTTCGTCGGCACGATGCAAGTGTATCGGATTGTCGGGGCGGGTACTGAACTTTTCCCCGACGTCGACCCCGAGCAGGCCTATATCGACATAAGGAGCCCGCAGGGAACGAACATACGCGAGTCGGACCGACGCGCGCGTCTCGTGGAGGGTCGGCTTCCGCCGTACGAGGAGTATCTTGAGTACGTGGTGACGGACGTTGGCGGCGCGGGGGGAGGGATGTTCGGAGGGGGCGGCGGAGGGCCGCACAATGCGCGCGTAACGCTCACTTTTTACGACTATGAGGACAGGAAGCGCCCGTCGAAGGAGGTCATAGCGAATATCCGCAAGGACGTGGCGGACATAGCGGGTGCGGAGATCAGAATCCAGCAGCAAGAGGAAGGACCGCCGACGGGAGCGCCCGTGACGGCTCGAATAATTGGGAAGGACTTCGCCGTGCTGGGCGAATTGAGCGAGAAGGCGAAGCGGATGATTTCGGACGTGCCGGGGCTGGTGAACCTCCAAAGCGACCTGGAGGCGACGAAGCCGGAGTTGTCATTCAAGGTTGACCGGCGGCGGGCGATGTTGCTGGGGGTGGATACGGCGACGATAGGGAGGTTTCTGAAGACGGCCATCTTCGGCACGCCCGTGGGGACATATCGGGAGTTCAACGACGAGTACGACATCACGATCAGGCTGCCGCTTTCGCAGCGGGTGAGAATAGACGACCTCATGCGCTTGCAGGTGCCGAACAACATGGGAGAGCCTGTGCCGCTGAGTTCGGTGGGCGAATTCGACTATAGGGGCGGGTTCGGCACGATAACCCGCGTGGATCAGAAGCGGGTAGTGACGCTGACGGCGGATGCGGAGGGGAGGCTGGGTCAGGCTGTGCTGGCGGATGCGGCGAAGAGGCTGGAGGAACTGGAGCTTCCGCCGGGATATCGGATCGAATACGCGGGGGAGCAGGAACAGATGGGGGAGGCGACGGGCTTCTTGAGGAAGGCGTTTATCATTGCGCTGCTGCTGATAGTGATGATCCTGGTGGCGCAATTCAACTCGCTTGTTGTCCCGCTGATAATAATGACCACGGTGATCCTTTCGCTCATCGGCGTGATGACGGGGTTGATGGTACGCGGGTATCCATTCGGCATCATAATGACGGGCATTGGGATCATCAGTCTTGCTGGAGTCGTCGTGAACAACGCGATCGTGCTGCTGGCGTACACGCGGCAACTGCAACAGGCGGGAGCGGATTTATTGAAGGCGGTGGTTGAGGCGGGGGTGACGAGGCTGAGGCCGGTGCTGCTTACGGCAACGACGACGATCCTCGGACTAACGCCGATGGCGACCGGGGTGAGCTTCGATTTCCTCGAATTCAGATGGGTGCTGCGGGGCGAGTCGAGCCAGTGGTGGGGTAACATGGCGACGACGGTGATCTTCGGGCTCGCGTTCGCGACGGTGCTGACGCTGGTGGTGGTGCCGACACTGTACATGACGCTGTATGGGGTGGCGGCCCACTTCGGACTCGGGGGGCTGAAGAAGCCGTCAGAAAAGAACGACACTCGGCGGGAACTGGGCGCGTATCCGTAAATTGTGGGGTGAGAGCCAGGTTGCAGGGGAGCCGTAGAGGGTTGCGCGGATAATGCAGGCGGCGGAGGGCAGGTGAGTGATCCGGTCGGTTGCGGATGAAGACTGCGGCAAGTGCGCTTTGTGCCCGCCTTCTCAGAGGGTTTATCTTGTGCAAGAGGGGGGATTTTGTGGTATTATTTATTCATCCGGGGGGACTGCTCGGCCGGCAGGGGCATAGGTCGTCAACGCGACTGGCAGCGTGTCAGCCCAAGGAGGGCTACATATGCGGGGTGCGTTCCTCCCTTTCGCCTCTTCGCTTCTTCTGATTCTCTTCGCGTCTTCGTCAGCATTGGGGTACGACAGCGAATGGCCGCCGGCGGCCGATCCGGTCAACTCTCGAATGTCCCCGGGGCCCGGCCTGCAAATGGGGAAGGTGTCGATCGCCATCCCGGCGGAGTTCTCCGCGTGGTTTAATCACAGCCATGACGTTGGATGGATGACTTTCCCGCTGTCGGCGACGATAGGGGACGTTGAGGGAGAGAATGACGGGGATCTCGACATTGTCATCGTGATGGCGGCGGAGATCGTCTTCGCGGCGCGGCTGAACATCAACTGGTCCAACAGCACGGGGTGGATGACGCCGCTGTGGTGCTGGAAAGTCCCAAGAGCGCCTGCCGATCCTCCTTCGGAGAACCATCCGGGGCCTGGGGCGCGGAACTGCCTTATTTGGGATTTCGACGGGGACGGGAAGAACGAAGTCGCCGTAATGGCGCCGAAGCAGTCGTCGGGCAATGCGATCTACGTGGTGCAGACCGATCCGAATCCTCCTCCCGGACCGTGGGACTTCAGCGTGCCGCCGCCGAAGATACTTGCCACCTCGGAGGCGCAGTCCACGAACCAGCTCGAGATCAAGGAGAGGCTGGGGATTTGCAAGGTCCGAGACACGGCGTACCCGCAGGACATAGTGTCCCACTCGCACGACGGCTCGAGCGTATCGATCTGGAAGCTGACGAATAACGGAGGCACGTATTCTCTGGATCGGGAGTACAGCATTCCTTGGCGTGCGCCGGTGACACATGAGTTCAATTACGCGGACATTGACGGGGACGGTTATGACGAGTTCTTCTGGGACGGGGTGCTGGACTTCGTCGATAGAGTGGGCGGGGTCGCGACGCCGACGAATCCCGGCGATCCGCTGACGGGCGTTTGGGTGTGGAATACGGGGCACGTTCCGTACGATCACATGGACCAGATGATCTGCGCCGATTACGACCCTGCACATCCGGGGCTGGAGATAAACAGCGCGCCCGAGGGGCAGTACACGGACCCTGACGGGATAGTGAGGAACGGGAAAGACACGCTGTGGACTGTGGACGGGCACGTGCTGCGCGAGAACGCCGACTGCCCGTTCAGCCATCCGCAGACGCTATACTCGGGGAACTGGAGCAAATCGAGGCCGGGGTTGGAGACGATTCACGTTCCCAAGAGCTGGAGCTATCCGACGGTCCGGGGAGGGGAGACGTGGCTGGCGGGACACTACGCCGTGGACGCCCAGCAGGACGAGCTTGCCGTGGACGGGGCGTACTGGGTGACGGTGAAGCTGGACGGGGAAAACACGATCCCGATCCAACGGGCGACGGGGCCGGCTTACGAGATGGAGCAAATCGACTGGGACGGTGACTACTCATCCGACGAGATCATCGACTATTTCTGGCATACGCTGGTGATCTGGCGGATGGGGGAGAAAGGCGATTGGCTTCCGGGGCCTCCGCCGGCGGGGATGCCGAACGCGACACAAGTGACGCAATCCTGGCAGGAAGACGGATACACACTCTGGTGGGAATACTACCAAGGCTACTACGGGGACAGGGTGCAGCAGTGGGGGGTGGACATGATCAACCAATACGGGGGGCCGGGGCGCTGGTCGCATTACTACGAGAAGCTGGGCGAGGCGTATCCCGGGCATGGGAGGTGGTTCCCGATGGGGTTCGACGTAGGCAGGGACTACCGCGAAGAGGCGATTGCGGTGACGCCGCTGCACGTAAACATCTTCTACAATACCACGCCGCTGGCCAACCCAAACCTGCATCCTTCGCCGCGTGAGTCGCTGGATTACTTGCGCTGGCGGATGGACATGATAAGGTATCCCTTCATGTACGCCGACCTGCCGACGAACACGGCGGACCTTCGCATCACAGGCAATGCAGGAGAGACGCTGGCGGAATGGGACGAGGCCGGGAACCTTGTTCTGGCGGGCTCGGTGACAGAGAGCACGACGCCGCGCGGGACGGCAGGGGCCGACTTTCTGGTGAAGAACGAGGCCGGCGTGGTCGTTGCTGCGCTGGCGAACACGGGGGACCTAGCGCTCGCAGGTTCCGTTTATGAGAACCAGGTGTCGGTGACGCCACCTATCGGGTCTTTCATCATAAAGAACTCTCTCGGAGAAGCCGTGGGGTGCATTACCACGGACGGGGACATGTACCTCGCGGGAAGCCTCAACACGGGGGGTTGAAGCGGCATCAGAAACGTTTTGCCGAGTAGGAGGGTGGAACATGCGTCGAAGACTCGTGTTCGCAATCAGTGCGTCGGTCGCCGGTCTCGTAATTCTGCTTGGCGCGCTCGGGTACGACAGCGAATGGCCGCCTGCGCCGGATCCGATCAATGCTTCGATACCGCCCGGCCCGGGGCTTCAGATGGGGAAGATGGCCATCTCCATCCCCGCCGAATTCAGCGCGTGGCTGAACCACAGTCACGACGTGGGGGGATGGAATGAGTTTCCCGGCTCGGTGTACTTCGGGGACGTGGAAGGCATAAACAACGACGATCGCGATGCGGTCATCTACATGTCGGACGAGATTCTCCTGGCCGTTCGCCTCAACATCAACTGGGGAGGCGGGACGGGAACGATGACGCCGCTTTGGTGCTGGAAGGTACCGAACGCGCCGGCGTCGCCGCCCGGGAACCATTCGGGCAAGCCCGCGCGCAACGCGCTGATATGGGATTTCGACGGGGACGGAAAGAACGAGGTGGCGGTGGTAGCACCGAAGTGGACCGGCTCGGCGTGGGGCCGGGCGATATACGTGGTGCAGACGGACCCCAATCCACCGGCGCCGCCGTGGGACTTCAGCGTGCCTCCGCCCAAGATACTGGCAAGCACCCCCGCCGCCGGGACAAGTGAGGCGTCGGAAATCCAAGACCGCCTCGGCATATGTACGGTTCGCAACACATCCTATCCGCAGGACATCGTGTGTCACGGGCACAGCGGGCAGAGCCTCTCGATATGGAGGCTCGTTAACAATGCCGGTTCCTACTCGCTTTCCAGGGAATACAGCATCACCTGGCGGGCGTACACCACCCACGAGTACAACTACGTCGACGTCGACGGAGACGGATACGACGAGTTCTTCTGGGACGGCGTGCTCGACTTTGTGGACAGGGTGGGCGGTGTGCCGACGCCGACGAACGGACTGACGGGCGTGCAGCGGTGGCACACGGGCCACGTTCCGTACGACCACACAGACCAGATGTTCTGCGCCGACTACGATCCGAGCCATCCGGGATTGGAGATAAACAGCGCTCACGAGGTGGCCTACACCGACCCGGACGGGATTCCACGGCAGGGGAAAGACACCCTGTGGACGACGGACGGGCACGTGCTGCGGGAAAACGCCGACTGTCCGTTCAGCCATCCTCAGAGTCTAAATTCCGGTAACTGGAGCGCGAGCCGTCCCGGCCTGGAGACCATTCACGTGCCGAAAAGCTGGAGCAACCCGACGATCCGCGGCGGCGAGACGTGGCTGGCAGGGCATTACTCGGTCGACGCGCAGCAGGAGGAGCTGACGGTAGACGGCGCGTACTGGAAGACCGTGAAGAAGAATCCCGAGGGGACGCTTCCGATCCTGCGTGCGACGGGGCCCGCTTTCCGGATGGGGCAGATTGACTGGGACGGCGACTACTCATCCGACGAGATTTTCAACTACTGCTGGGAAGTGTTCATCATCTGGCGGATGGGAGAAAAGGGGGATTGGCTGCCGGGGCCGCCTCCCGCAGGGATGCCGAACGCGACGCAGGTTCAGCAGTCGTGGCTGGAGAACGGCTACACGCTGTGGTGGGAGTTCTACCAGGGCTACAACGGGGATCGAGTGCAGCAGTGGGGCATCGACATGATCAACCAGTACGGAGGCCCGGGCCGTTACTCGCATTACTTCGAGAAGATGGGGGAGGCCTGGCCGGGCCACGGACGGTGGTTCCCGACGGCGTTTGACTTGGGGAGGGATTACCGCGAGGAGGCCATCGCGCTGACGCCCACGCACATAAACGTTTTCTATAACACCGCGCCCCTGGCGAACCCCAATCTCCGGCCGTCGCCCCGCACGTCGAGGGAATATCTCCGTTGGCGAGCGGACATGCTGGGATGGCCGTTCGACTACCAGAGCCTTCCCCTGAATGCCTTCGGCGTGACGGTGAAGGACCTTTCAGGCGAGACCGTTGCCGAATGGGACACTGATGGCAACCTGACGTTGAAGGGCTCGCTGACGGAGAACACGACTCCCAGAAGGACGAGCGGAGCTGATTTTGTAATCAAGAACAACGCGGGCGCGGCTGTTGCCGTGATCACGAGCGACGGAAGCATGGCGCTTGCGGGCTCGGTGTACGACAACCAGAGTTCCATTACGCCGTCTGCGGGGTCTCTCGTCATGAAGAACTCTTCGGGCGAGGCGATAGGGTGCATAACCTCTGCGGGGGACATGTACCTGAAAGGGAGCGTCACGACCGGCGCGTGACGAGCCCGGACGCCCTACAAACAGCCTATATGCGTCGAGGGGGCCAGGAATGAGATGCGTACAATTCGCGGCGGGGAGCTTTGCGCTACTGCTGTGTGCTTCTCTTCTATGGGGATCAGGCTCGGCTGAAGCGGAGGGGCCGACGTTGCCGGAATCGCCGCTGGCGCAGAAGATCATCCTGATCCCGCAAGAGGGCAAGATGGTGTGCGTCGCGCGCGTGCCCGGGCTGGGCGACCAGAGGTTCGCGATGGGGCTTCCCGAAAGCATCGGGGAGGCGAGCGGGCTCATCCTGAATTTCCCCGAGGTGGACATCCATTGGGAGCCGCCGAACGAACACGGCGCCGTCTACTGCACCTGGACGACGGCGGGCAGAATCTCCTACGACCTCTGGGTCGTGCCGTACGAGGACTACGTGGACATCCTGATGACGATAAGAAACTTGAGCGGCAACACGTGGCTGGACGTATTCACGTTCAACTGCCTGAACCCGGTCGCCGCGCCGGAGTTTCTGGACTGGGCGCTGGAGAGGACGTGGATGTCGAAAGACGGCGCGCCCTTCCGAATGGACGGGACGACGCGCGTGAACGACGGACCGAACAAGACGGTGCAGTTCTACGTGCACGAGGACTACGAGCACGTCTCCCGCTTTGTGACGGGCTGGCAGGCGACGAGCCCGGACAAGACGGACTGCTCGTACATCGTCACGATGGCGGCGGACGGGCAATCCTACATGGCGGGGACCAGTCCGAAGGCGGCGTTTCTTTTCGACAACCTGGACAGGTGTTGCATCCACTCCGCGCCGAATTTCGGCGACATGCCTCCAGGGAGCGAAAAGACCCTGATGGTGCGCTACTACATGGCGCAGGGGACGCTCGCGGATTTCCTGCTTCGGTACTTCAACGACTTCCCGACGGACGTGCGAGGTTTTCGGATCAAGAACGTGGCGGGCGAGATGATCGGCATCATCAACGATGCGGGAACGCTGATCGTAGCGGGCGCCGTCTCGGAGAATGGCACGCCGTCTGAGACGGGAGGGAGCGATTTTCTGGTGAGAGATTCCGAAGGCGCAGTTGTGGCGGCGATGGACAGCGCGGGGAACCTGGCGCTGGCGGGTTCGCTTCACGAAGAGCAGACCCTCCTTGCGCCGCCGGAAGGCTCGTTCGTCGTGCGGAATGATGCGGGCGAGCCGGTGGCGTACGTGTCTCCCACGGGGGACCTGTACCTGAAGGGAATCGCAGTCGGCAACGGATAGGGCGACGCAGGCCCGTACGCTGTTTTCGGTGCGGCGCTTCTGGTAGAATGCGACTCTCCCTGGCAAGGGCTTTCAGACTTTGGCTGCGCATGCGCCATTGCGGCCGGCAAGAGGACATTGCGTACGACGAAGGGAGACTGAAGTGAACCGGAAGCATCTTCTGGCAGTATGGATTGCGGCCTTGGCGCTCTGCACATTGACGTTCGCGCAGAGGGAGGTGCGCAGCGCCGAAGCGACAAGAGCCGAGAAAGGGGACGCTCCCAGGATGGAAAAGATCAGACTCTCCCCGCAAGAGGGAAAGATGAACACCACCGCGCAGGTTCCCATCTTCGGCAACCAGCGGTTCTCGCTGGGGATACCGGAGACGATCGGAGAGCGGCGCGGGATGATCCTGAATTTCCCCGGGGTCGAGATTCACTGGAACCCGCCGGAGGAGTCGGGCGCGGTAAGCTATCGCTATGTGGCGGAAGGGAACGTCGATTACTCGGTCAGGCTGGTTCCGGACGCGGACTTCGTCGACGTCGAGATGCGGGTGAAGAACGTCAGCGAAAAGGGCTGGCGAGAGGTATTCTTTTTCAATTGCCTGAACCCGACGGCGGCTCCGGCGTTCAAGGACTGGAAGCTGGAACGGACGTACATGTCGAAAGACGGCAGGCCGTTCCGGATGGACGGGACGACGAGGATAAACGAGGGGCCGCAGCCGTTTATGAAGACGCTCCAGTTCTACGTGCACGAGGATTACGACCCGGTGTCCAAATTCGTCGAGGGATTCAGGTCGACGAGCCCCGACAAGACCGACGGCTCGTACATCGTGACTATGTCGGAGGACGGCGGCTCGTACATGGGGGCGACGAGCCCGAAGTCGGTGTTTCTTTTCAACAACCTCGACAGGTGCTGTATCCACTCGGCGCCGACGTTTGGGGACATCGGGCCCGGGGAGGAGAAGAAGGTCACGGCGCGGCTGTATTTCGGGAAGGGAAGCCTGGAGGATTTCCTGAAGCGATACTACGCGGATTTCCCCGAGGCGAAGCCGAAGGACGAGTAACATGAGGCCGGCCATGGCCGTGCCGGAAGAGATGAAATTCCTGACGAAGTTCTTCGAGAAGAAGGAAGTCAAGCCTGCGGCTGAGTGAGGGGTCGACGAGCGGTCAGTCGGGCTGAGACGTGGAGGACTGGGCTTCTTCGAGCTGCTTTTCGCGCTTTTTGATGAGGATGAGGAGTCGTTTGACGAGGGTGTCGGCGACTTCGGGGGAGATTTGGACGAGCGTGGCCATGTCGGCGGGAAAGACGTAGACGCGGCTGGGCTCTGCTGCCGTGATCCTTGCAAAGCTGGGGTCGCCGAGAAAGCCGAAGATGGCGCCGAAGTAGGTGTCGGGGTTCTTTATCTCCCTGGTCTCGCCGTCACGCAGCTCGGCGGAGAGCACGCCTTCTTTCAGAACGAAGAAGTGGCCGACGCCCTTTTGATCGAAGTCGAGAAGGACCTGGCCCTTCGCGAATTCCCTCAAAAATTGTTCGCGGTTGTCGCTATCGGGCATTGTGACGGCCCCTTACGGGAGCAAGGACGCGGAGGGGTCAGGTTTTCTTGACGATGATGGCGGTTATGTCGTCGTGAGGGGCTCCGCCGGACTGGTCGATGGCTGCGCCGATGAGGCCTTGAAGCATTTCATCGACATCGCGGTCGGCGAGTTCGCGAGCGAGCCGGAAAATCCGCTCCTTGCCCAGCGGACGGCCCTCGTCGCTGCCGGCTTCCCATAGGCCGTCGGTGTAGAGCAGGAGGACGTCGCCGGAGTAGAGCCTTATGCCGTCGGCGGCCGGGAACTCGATGTCGTCGAGCACGCCGAGGGGAGGGGCGGTGCTTTCGAGGAACTCGAAGCCTTCCTTGCCGCGGCGCATGATGACGGCGGGGTCGTGTCCGGCGCTGACGTAGCGCAACTCTCCCCGCGCGACGTCGAGAGAGGCGGCCAGGAAGGTCACGAATTCCCCCGAGGGCATGTCTTCGATGAGGGTTGTGTTGAGCTCGCCAAGCACATCCGAAAGGGCCCGGTCGCCGGCGAGCCTGGCGCGCAGGGTGGCGCGAAGCTCGGCCATGAGCAGGGCGGGGGCCAGCCCGTGGCCCGAGACATCAGCGACGACCATGACGACCTCGGAGCCGTCGTGGCATATGAAGTCGTAGTAATCGCCTCCGACCTTCATCGAGGGGACGCTGGCGGCGGAGATGCGGTATCCGGGAATTTCGGGAGCCATCTGGGGGAGGAAGCGGCGCTGGACGTTTCCGGCGATCTCGATTTCGCGTTCGAGGCGCTCGTGCTGAATGTCCTTCTGGCGGAGGCGGGCGTTATGTATCGCGATGCCGGCCTGGCGCGCGATGGCTCCCAGGAGTTCGAGGTCGCGGCGCTTGAAGCCCGTCGAGGAACCCCTGGCATCGACATAGATGACGCCGATGATCCTGTCGTTGGTCTGGACGGGCGCGCAGAGAGCGGCGTGAATGCCGGCGCGAAAGACGCTCTGGGCGTTGCTGAAGCGCTCGTCGGCGAGAGCGTCCTGGGTAGCCACGCAGATGCCGGTCCGGAAGCACTCGTCCACGATGGTGTGGCTATAGGCGAGGGAGCGCTTCGCCGTTCCGCGCACGGCGGCCTCCTGAAGCTCTCCGGTCTCTTCATCCTGAAGCAGCAAGACGCCGCTGTCCGCGCCAAGGACTTCGAGTACGCTGTCGAGGATGAGAGGGCAGAGGACGCTCATGTCGCGCTCGCTGCCGATGATGTTTCCGACGCGGTAGATTATGGCGAGGTCCTTGGCGGCGCGGTGGTTGTCTTCGTCGGCGGAGATGACCGAGAGGCCGTCGGCGGGCATTCGGCTGACGAGAGTAGCGCCGAGGTTGTCGCTGGTCTCTTCCTCCTCGGGTGTGAACCTGAGGCTCGTGCCGCCGATCTGGATGACGTCGCCGGGGCTGAGGCGGACGCGCTTTATGCGCTCGCCGTTGAGGTAGGTGCCG
This sequence comes from uncultured Planctomycetota bacterium, assembly GCA_964493415.1. Taxonomy (GTDB): domain Bacteria; phylum Planctomycetota; class DG-23; order CAZBND01; family CAZBND01; genus CAZBND01. The sequence continues at coordinate 76,738 of CAZBND010000012.1, forward strand.
TTGCGGCTGTCCTGGTCTTCGACGAAGAAGCCTTCGGGGCTGCACGAGACCTCGAAATGGAGGCGCGAGACCATGGGGTCGTCGACGACGAGGTCGGCCTGGAGGCCGCGGCCGACGAGAAAGCGTCCGCCTTCAGGGAGCCGGGCTTCCTGCCCCTTGCGCTGACCGCTGAGGAATCTGAGAAGAACCGCCATCGCCGCCTCCAAATGAAGATTTTCCTACCGAGGAGCTTCCTGTCAAGGAGTATCTCCCCGCGACGAGGCGGGAGCCCTTGGTCGCGGGACGTGCGGCTTTCAGAAAAGGCCGCGTATCAGGCCCCAAAGGCGGGAACCGTAAACGAGAAGAAGGATCACCGCGGCGAGAAGGAGGCCCACGGTGAGGGTTATCTTGAGGACGCGTTTCGTGATCCGGACGTTCTTGTCGCGCTTCTCTTTCTTTGCGATTTCGCCATAGACATTATTGAAGGAGCCGACATCGATGCGCCCGCCGGCGGTGCTGGGAGCGCGCCTGACCGCGGCCTTACCTCCGAACTGAGCGTACGTTCTGATGGGTGCAAAGGGGCCGGCCTTGCCTGGGCCGGCCTGGACGTCAAGAGAGAGTTTCCCAGTGGAGATGTGCTCCCTTAAGGTTTCGAGATTGGTCTTGTAGAGTTTGAGCCTGCCCTGGGCGTCGCGCTTCTTGAAATACCATACCTCGGGAGCGGCTTTCGGCTTGGGCGTCTCTGCGGGTGGGGCCTTCGCGGGCTTCGCCTTGGGAAGGGTCACCTTTTCGAGCGCTTCGAGCACCGCGCCGGCATCCGGGAAGCGGTTCAGCGGGTCCTTGGCCATCATCTTGCCGATTACAAGAGAGAGGCGCTCGGGGATTTCTTGGCGGACTTTGTGGGCCGGGGCGGCGGTCTCCTTCAAATGAGCCATAAGGACGTGTGCGGGGGTGTCGCCGGAGAAGGGGACCTGACCGGTGGCGATGTGATAGAAGGTAGCGCCGAGCGCGTAGACGTCGCTCGCCTTGTCGGCTCTTTTTGCGTCCCGCGCCTGTTCCGGGGGCATGTAGTAAGGCGTTCCCATGCCCGAACCGGATTGGGTGAGGGCGGAAACGGCGGAGTCCAGCCTTTTCGCCAGGCCGAGGTCGGCGAGCTTCGCGACGCCGTCGTCGGTGATCAGAATGTTGCCCGGCTTCAAGTCGCGATGGATTATGTCTCGAGCGTGAGCGTGACCGAGCGCGCGGGTAACCTGAAGCATGATGTCCAGCACCTTGTCCATAGGCAGTTGCGGCTGCTCTTTGAGGATCTGGGAAAGACTTTTGCCCTGGACATATTCCATGGCGAAGTAGTGGGAGCCTTCGACTTCGCCTACGGCGATGCCGCGGATGACGTTGGGGTGGTCAAGCCGCGCGGAGGCGCGCGCCTCGCGATAGAATCGGCTGACGAACTGGGGGTCGCGGGCCAGGTTCTCGGGGAGCAGTTTCAGTGCCACGGGACGGTCCATGCTGATCTGGCGGGCCTTGTACACGCTGCCCATGCCGCCCTGGCCGATCTTCTCGACGAGCTCGAAGTCGCCTATGCGCTGGGTAACGGAGGGCTCCTGAGGTGCCGGCTCGGTGGGGACCTGATCTGGTTGGAGGAGCCCCTTCTCGACGGCGATGTCGCGGAGGGGTAGCGTCTTGCCCTGCTGCTGCAGCTCGGTCTGGGTGCTAAGACACTGGTCGAGGTCCTCGCGCGTCATCAGCTCGTCGCGCAGAACCTTCTGCATGAACTGCTCGTCCGCCGCCTTCGTTTCGTCCATCGGCTCCCCCGGCGGGCCGAACGCTCTACCCGCAGCGGAGAAGTTACATCGCGCTCGAAGAAAAATCAAGCCCTTTTGTGCCCCTGGCGGCGACGATAACGCGGCTGCAGGCGCAACGCACGCGACCAGGACGCGGGAAAACCTCCACGCCGGGCGACTCGAGGCTGTCGCACGCGCGCGGGCGGAGGCTGAAAAAGGGGGTTGACATGGCGGACTGGCGTGCTACGATATTGTGGTTCGTGCTACGCCCGAGCCGTTTCGGTTGGGGTGCTGCGTCGCGCGCAGCGCCCTTGAGGAAAGGAGCTTCGCATGTCTGTTGGCCGCAAGCTGTCGTTCTTTGCGCTTATCATTGGAGTGCTGCTGTCAGGGCCGCTGTGGGCGGCGGCGGATGAGGAAATGAGGGAACAAAGCTCATGGCGCGAGCGAGATACTCTCACCGCCGGTTGGTTCGGCGGAGGCGAACGTCTCGCCGCACAGGGCTTCACAATGAGCCTGGGGCTCACGCACATCTTCCAGAAGAACGTGTGCGGAGGGCTCGACACGAGCGGCCAGCAGAACTATTCGGGAAGCTACGACTTGGAGATAGAGGCGGACCTCGAAAAACTTCTCGGCATCGACGGGGCCTCACTGTACGTTCTCACGGAGGGAAGCTGGAACAAGGGTATAGACGAATCCGCGGTGGGGAGCCTGCTGGGGGTAAACGCCGACGCCGGCGGCAATCGAACGGCGGACGTGACAGAGCTACGGTACGAGCAGTGGTTCAGCGAAGGAAGGGTGGGAGTCCGGGCGGGCAAGTTGAACCTGACGGGGGGATTCGAATGTCGCGGATGCCCCGTGACATTTGACGGAAACACATTCGCGAACGACGAAACGGGGCAATTCCTCAACGACTCGCTGGTCAACAACCCCGCGATCCCGTTCCCGGACAACGGACTGGGAGTAATCCTGTACACCCAACCGACTGAATGGTGGTACCACGGACTCGGCGTGGCGGACGCCGAAGCGGACGCGCGGGAGAGCGGGTTCAACACGACCTTCGACGGCGACGGCGACTTCTTCTACATCTACGAGACGGGCATCACCCCTCAGATCGCGTCGGAGCGAGGGGCGCTGCAAGGGGCGTACAGAGTAGGCGTCTGGCTGGACAATCGGCCCAAGGAGCACTTGGCGGGGGACGACACCACGCACGGCGACGCCGGGTTCTACCTGAGCCTCGATCAGATGGTATGGAAGGAAAAGGCCGGGGTTTTCGCCCGCTTCGGACACGCCGACGAGGACGTCAACGAGATCACGAATTTTTGGAGCGTGGGCGGGCAGTATCAGGGTCTCTTTCCTGGACGCGATGGCGACGTTCTGGGAATCGGGTGCGCCCAGGCGTGTTTGAGCGATGATGCGGGCTTCTCTGCGTCGCACGAGAGAGTCGTCGAGGTCTACTACAGCGCCCAAGTCACCGGCTGGATGAATCTCACTCCAAGCGTTCAACACATCCACAATCCGGGAGGGGATGAGGACGTGGACGACGCGGTCGTGGTCGGCCTGCGGATGCAGATGGGGATATGAGCAAAGTACCCTTCAGCGCGTGCGGGTACGCACCAGTATTGGTCGAGCGAGATTCGCGACGAGGAGGGCGAGGAGGTCGCCGTCGAGGGAAGGAAGCCGATGATATGAGAGAGTGGCCAGGACGCCGCAAAGGCCTCCGAAAAGCCACTGGTCGAGGCGAGCTGACGGAGAGGTTTTGGGTTCGACCACCATCACAAAGGCGAAGAAGAGATTGGGCGCGAGCAGCATATCAGACAAGCTCATGGGGCCGTCGAGCAGGAATACGCTCAAGGAACGAACGATGAAATAGGAGAAGACGAGCGACGTTCGACGCAAGCGGAAGAGTATGAACCCGGCACCGAGAATCAGGATCACCGACGAGGAGTCGCCCCACCAGTTCAGTTGGTTGCCGAAGAGGAGCATGGCCAGCACGAGCCCGAACGCGGCGGGATTGAAGATGTGCCGACCCGGGCGGGACACGAGAAGCTTCTTCGAGGCTATGGCTGCGACCGCCGCAAGCCAGACTATCTTGGGGCTCACCCCGGGGGCCGATATCATCCCGACGAGCATTCCGCTGACGGCGGCGCTGTGAAGGTATGTGGATGAAACAGGGCCGAAAAAGGCCCACTCGGCCATTACGGCCGCCGCGACGGCCACCGCCGGCTGGAGGAGCCGCTGATTAGCTCCGGGATGCTCGACCACCTCGACAAGGGCGAGAACCGACAATAGCAGCAGCAACTGCACCTTGGGGGCTTCAAGAATTCTTCTAAGGCTTTTCATCGGGCCGGACTTCCGGCTCGTCGGGGAGGACGAGCAAGGTTCCCTTCATGTCGCCGTGTCCCGGGCCGCAGTAAACGGTGCAGTAGATCGAGTACTCGCCGGGCTCGTAAGGAGCGTCGAACTCCGCCTCCGCAGTTCCATCTGCCGGCACGACTGTAGAGAATCCGACGGCCGGGATTGCCGCCCCGTGGGCGACGTCGAGGCTGGTCATTTTGAGCCGAACCCGCTCGCCCGCTTTGACCACCAGAGGGTCAGGGGCAAACCCGTAGCGGAAGGCTTCGAAATCCACCACGCGGAAGCCGTCGAGGAACTCCCCGCTGGGCAGAAGCTCTTCGTACCGGGCAGCGCCCGTTGCGGCCGGGTGCGGGTCGGCGTCGCGCTGCACAGAGCTCGACCCGCCCTGCGGCTGAGGGGCACCGGAAGGCGGCTGTTGAATGGAGGCTCTCCTTCCCGCCCAGAGCACTGCGACAAGCAACGCTGCAAGCCCAAGCAAAGCGAGGATGCGGAACGCGGATTCTTTTTTGTCGCCGGCCATGATAAAGACCTCCACCGAATGCGCATTCAGGTGCAGCACCGGAATGCCGCTCAGACCATAAAGTGCCCTCACACCTCCAAGGTATCAGCCCGGCGAACCCTGTCAACACGAAACGCCGGGGCAATTGCTGAACCGGCGCTCAGCAGTCATCTGTAGAGGGTGGTCACGGGAAGGATGATGCGCGAAGGGCGGGCCTTGTCGTGATAGACGGTGTTGTGGGCGATGCGGGGCTCGGCGTCGCTCAGATATGGCTCCCCGGTGTTGGGGTTGGGTTCGAAGCGTGGCGAGTTGCTGCCGGCGATGTGCACCGCGATGCGGTGGCCCTCGTTGAAAACGAGAGCGGTTGACCAGAGGTCCAAGTTGAACTTGTAGACCTCCCCCGCCTTCATTGGCACCTCGCGATCAAACCCCTCGCGGAACCGGGCGCGCAGGGCCCCCTGGGTGACGAGGGCCTCGTAGCCGTTGGGGTAAACGTCTATGAGCTTCACCACCCAGTCGGTGTCGGGCGCGTCGGAGGCGGCCCATACCTCCATGTCGATCTTCCCGACCACTTCGACGGCGTTCTCCAACGGCTCCGTCTGGAACTTGAGAATGTCGTCGCGCTCTCCGACGGCGCGCTGATCCATGGGGCCCTTCTCGAGGTACAGATTGCCGCCGCCGACGGTGGGGACGGGGTTGCCCGGGTCGTAAGCGTATGAGGAGCGACTGTCGGCCTCGGCTGGAAGAGCGGTCGAGAGCGAGAGGCCTTCGTGGAGATAGTACGGCGTGGGACGCGAGGCGGGAGGCCAGCCCTGGGCGGTGCGCCATTCGTTCCCGGGGGCGTCGGGGTCCATGGTATCGCCCATGAGATAGTACCTGACCGGGGGCTCGGCGGCGATGCCGTTGTCGATGCCCTTGAGCCAGTAGTCGAACCAGCGCAACTGCCAGTTGGGCTCGGGCGCGCCGGGGTTGCGATACTCGAGGTCGCCGCTTATCTTGCCGTGCCCGGTCGGGCCGATCGTAAGCTTCTGATTCCCGCGGGCGACGCCCTCTCCGCGCGACTGGATATTGACAAACATGTCGAGGTTGGACTGGGTGAATATGTCGTACCAGCCGGTGTGGACGAACATCGGCACATCTATTTGGTCGTAGTAATTGGCCATGTCGACAGATGCCCAGAAGTCATCGTAGGTCTCGTGCTGCTTGATGATTTGCGCGAAGTCCAGAGCGTTCTGCCCTTTGAGCCATCCTTCGGTCATGCTCTTGCGAAATACCCCGCCGTGGTAGGCCATGAAATGGTAGTGGCTCCCGAAGGAATTGGTCGTGACGACGCATGCGAGATGCGGCGGGGAGAGAAGGGTGGCGAGATTGGCGGTGATGCCGGGGGCCGAGCCGCCCATCATGCCGACCTTGCCGGTGCACCACGGCTGCGCGGCGGCCCACTCGACCGTGTCGTATCCGTCAACGTGGTCGGTCATGAAGGGCTGGTACTCACCGCGGCTGCGATAGCGGCCCCGGCAATCCTGAACGACGACCGCGTAGCCCGCCTCGAGCAGATTGGCCTGGTTCGGGTGGAGCCTAGGTTCGATTTTTTTCGTAAGGTCGGGCTCGAAGTTTCCCCGGTCCTTGCAGTAGGGCGTGCGGACGAGCACGACGGGGAACGGCCCCTCGCCCTCCGGAAGGAAGACGTTGGCCGCGAGGACGACGCCGTCACGCATGGCCACCGTTTCCTCCCACGCCTTCTGGGCGACGGCAACGCCCGAAAAGCCGAGGGAGAGAAGCAAAGACACGAGAAGCAGAACCGACAGCATCCGACGTTTTGACATCGCTACCTCCTGAGTTCTTCGGCGCTTGAGGCCCCTTGGGCGACTCCGCCGCACGCCTTGATCATCTCGCGTTATTGGCTCAGATGGCCCCCAACGCGCATCCCGATGGCCGCCCCTTCAGACCTTGTCGTACTTCAACCCGAAGGCGATGCGGTCGTACATCACCATGCCGTTCGCGTCGCGGAAGTGAAGCG
>CAZBND010000013.1:0-3035 GCA_964493415.1 uncultured Planctomycetota bacterium
ATGTAATACTTGTCATATCCGACACTCTCAGATACGACCATATCGGGGCGCACGGTAATAATTGGGTCAAGACTCCCAACGTGGACAGGTTGGCCGAGCAATCCTGGGTCTTCGATCGCAACTTCACCGCAAGCTATGCCACCATCCCCCACAGGACCGACGTCATGACCGGCAGGTACGGGGGACCATTTCACGCCTGGATGCCTCTCCGTTATGACGTGATCACTCTCCCCCGCACCCTCACCGACGCCGGTTACTGCGCCCAGCTTATCAACGACACCCCTCACCTTATAAACGGCGGCCACAACTTCGACTGGCCCTTCAATGCGTGGACCTTCATCCGCGGTGCCGAAGTCGACCGCCCGTGGATCGATTCCACCACCGAATGGCCCGAGAACTGGAAACCCGATCCTGTCTTCGACTTCATCGAAGATGACCCCCGCAAGCATCGCATGGTGGCCACTTACGCCCGGTCCAACCGAAAGCGCAAAAAAGACGAAGAGTGGAACGCCGCCAGAGTCTTCTTGACCGCCTCGCAATGGCTCAGGCAAAACGCGTCCCGCGACAAATTCTTCCTCTGGGTCGACTGCTTTGACCCCCACGAGCCCTGGGACGTCCCTCCCGAGTTCGCAAGAATGTATGTCGATTCGCCCGGATACGACGGACGCATCGACCCGCGGGAAATCGCAGGCAAGAGGCACCAGAACATGCCCGAAGAGGCCCAGCGCCGCATCAAGGCCCACTACGCCGGAAAGGTTAGCTGGGTCGACCGATGGCTCGGCGTGCTTCTCGACACCCTCGACGAAGCAGGTCTGACCAAGAACACGGCCGTGATCTTCACTTCTGATCACGGCACGAATCTCTACGAGCGAGGGAAATTCGGCAAGGGCTATCCCGTCCGCGAGCAGGAGGGCCATACGCCATTCATGGTGCGCGTTCCGGAGGGCGACTCCGGCCGCAGCAGCATCATCGTGCAGCCCCAGGACGTCTTCGCCACCGTCATGTCAATGGTCGGGCTCGATGTCCCCCAAGGCATCGAATCCCACGACGTGCTCGCCATCGCCCGCGAAGGCAGAGCTGGCCCCCGCCACATCGCCATCGCCGGCCACAGAACGGATAGGTGGCGACGTAATCTCGACGAAACCCTCTTCACCGTGTTCGACCAGGAATGGTGCCTCGAGGTCGCCGCTAAGCCCGAGAACAGCATCCTCACGAGGCTTGGCTCCCTGGTGGACGAGTCTCGCTCCAATCCCGCCATCGTGCAAGCATTGCGCGACGCGGGCATCAAGGAATTCGAGCGCAGAGGTGCTGACCCCGCACTAATGTCTTGGCTGCGCAACGAGGGCGAGAAAGACTTCCCCGAGGAGTGTCGCTTCTGGGACGGCTGGCCGGGCCCCGCTGGCTTCGTCGCGTACTTCAGTCAGCGCCTATATCTCGACTAGCGTCCGACACGGCCTCTACGCCAAATCGTAGGCAATGCTGTACGCCTCCCCGTCGAACTTCATAGAGATCTCGTACCCGCTGTTCTGGAACAACGCGAGCATAGGCTTGTTGCCCGGCAACACCTTGGCATGGAATCGCCGCATCCCTCGCTTCTTCGCAATCTGCGTCAGGTACTCCAGCAGGAACGCTCCCATCCCTTTCTGTTGCCATTCGTCCTGCACCACGAAAGCCACTTCAGCGGCCCGCGTCTTTGGGTCGACGAAGTACTGCGCTATCGCCACGATCTCCTCCCCCCCGGGTCCGGGCACCACCCCCACTATCGCCAATTCCTGCTCGTAATCGATATTCGTGACCCGTTGCACGTCCTTGTGCGGAAACGTCATGGTGTGAGTGAAAAAACGCGTTCGCACCGAATCGGCGCTTAGCGAATAGAACATTTCCGCCAGCGCCGGCTCGTCCGCAGGCTTCACCGGTCGGAAGAAGATTTGTGTCCCGTCCTTCAGCGTCTCGTACCTCTCCAGTTCCTCGGGGTACCTCACTTTCTCCCACGCCATCTTTATCTGGTCTTGCGGCAAGTACTGCTGCGATTTCGCGGCCTCGATCAGTTCATTCCTGAACTTGGGATGCGCGATGTTGATCAGCGACAGCACCCGTTCCCGAATGCTCTTGCCGTGCAGGTACGCTATTCCGAACTCCGTGACCACGTAATGCACGTCACCCCGCGTCGTAACTACCCCCGCCCCCTCCGTCAGATGTGGGACTATCCGCGAGACCTCCCCGTTCGCTGCCGTCGAAGGCATAGTAATTATCGCCTTGCCCCCGCGGCTTCTCGCCGCACCTCGGATGAAGTCTACCTGCCCGCCTATTCCGCTGTAAAACCTGTACCCCAGCGAATCCGAGCACACCTGCCCCGTGAGGTCTATCTCCAGGCCTACGTTGATTGCCACCATCTTCTCATGTTGCCCTATAACGTACGGATCGTTCACGTACTCGGTCGGATGGAACTCGAAGAACGGGTTGTTGTCTATGTAATCGTAAAGCCGCTGGCTCCCCATGCAGAAGCTCGCGATCACCTTCCCTCGGTTGATGGTCTTCTTCGAGCAGGTAATCACTCCCTCTTCGATCAACTCTATTATCCAGTCGCTGAACATCTCCGTGTGGGCGCCCAGTTCCTTCCTGTCGTGCAGAAACCCCGTCAGGGCTTGCGGAATCCGCCCGATTCCGCACTCGATCGTGCTTCCGTCCTCCACCAGTCGAGCCAGATTTTGACCGATGCGCCTGAGCGTATCGTCCGGCTCATTTACCGGCACCTCGATGATGGGCTCATCGTGAGGGACCAGCACGTCAATCGCGTTCACGTGAATAAAGCTGTCTCCCAGCGTCCTCGGCATCCTCGAATTGACCTGCGCGATGACGTACTTTGCGTTCGCCGCCGCCGACTTCACGATGTCAACTGAGACCCCCAAGCTGCACACGCCGTTCTGGTCCGGAGGCGTTACCGAGATCATAGCCACGTCTATTGGTATCCGCCCCGACTCGAACTCCCTCGGTATGTCCGACAGGAAAATAGGCGTGTAATCTCCGATCCCCTT
>CAZBND010000013.1:3135-23522 GCA_964493415.1 uncultured Planctomycetota bacterium
AGTTGCGAAAGCCGCTGCAACCCTTCCGCAATGGCGTCGATGTCCACGCCTTCCTGCCCGCGAGCCCCCTTGAGCATTTGGTATGTCTTGGTGCTCATGAGCATCTGCCTCGCCTCGTCGGCCGTCAGCGGCGCGAGGTAGAATGAGACATCCTTGAGCACTTCCACCATGATCCCGCCCATCCCGAACATCATCAACGGCCCGAATCGTTGGCTCCGGTTCATTCCTAAAATCACCTCTCGCCCGCTCCCGCACATCTCCTGCACCAGCACGCCTAGGATGTCCGCATCCGGAAGCTTTTTCGGAATGCGGTACACCATCAGGTCGAAAGCGTCCATTACTTCCTGACGGCTCGAAAGCCCGAGCCTGACCCCTCCGACATCCGACTTGTGAATTATATCCGGGGACCATATCTTCAGCACGACGGGGTACCCCAGGCGGTCAGCGATGTTCGCCGCCTGTTCAGCGCTGGTCGCCAGCGAACCGTCCGGCGTCACAAATCCGTACGCCTCCAGGATTTCCTTCGACTCCATCTCGCCGATCTGGTTAAGGCCCCTTCGCAGGTGTCGTTCGATGATGCGCTCCACTTTCCGCCGGTTTACCGGGAACAGCTTCACCACGCGCTTCGGCCGTGACAGCCATCTCACGTACTCGTGCATGGCCTTTAGAGCCCACACCGCGCTCACCGGTGACCCATACTGCGGAACTCCCCCCAGCCGCAGGTGTCTGCCTGCCTTTGCGACTTTCCCTGCCCCGAGAAAGCTTGCTACCACCGGCTTCTCCGGCTTAGCTTTCGTCACCCGAACCACCGCCTCCGCCGTGGCTTCGCATTCGGTCATCGCCTGTGGAGTCAGCACCACAACAACGGCGTCCACCCCGGGATCGTCGAGAACGGCGTCCAAGGCAAGCTCGTAGCGATCTGCCAGCGCGTCTCCCAGGACATCGACCGGATTGTGGATGTTCGCCGCCGGCGGCAGCTTCGACCCGAGCGTATGCATTGTTTCGTCCGAGAGTTTGGCAAACGTGAGACCGGATTGTTCAACCGCGTCAGCGGTCATTATCCCCGGCCCCCCCGCATTCGTCACTACGACCACCCGCGGACCTTTTGGAAGCGGCTGGTTGGCGAATGCCTGCGCCAGATCGAACTGCGAGAGGATGGTGTCGCATCGCACTATTCCCGCGCGAGCGAACACGGCTTCGTATGCCGTCTCGCTGCCCGCGAGTGAGCCCGTGTGGCTCGACGCCGCCGCCGCTCCCGCCTCCGTTCCGCCTGACTTCATCAGCAATATGGGCTTGTCGCGGGAAATGTGCTCCGCCTCCCGCACAAATGCGCTCCCGTCGCTGATGCTCTCCAAATAGCCTGCTATCACCTTCGTCTCTGGATCGTCCCTGAGCGCCGCGATGACGTCTAATTCGTCCACGTCGGCCTTGTTGCCGATTGACACGAGTTTGCTGAAGCCAATTTCGTTCGCCAGCGCAATGTCCAGGATCGCCGCCAGCAGAGCCCCCGACTGGGACACGTATCCTATGCCTCCGGGACTTGGAAGGCGGCCGCCGAAGCATGCGTTCACTTTGTTCCCCGGCGCCATCACGCCCAGGCAGTTCGGTCCTATCACCCGTATCCCCGCCGTCCGTGCGATTCGCACTACTTCTTCCTCCAGAGCCCTCCCTTCCGGTCCCACTTCCTTAAACCCGGCGGAGATGACGATCGCAGCTCCGACCCGCAACCGCGCACACTCCTGCATCACGCCCGGCACCAGCTTCGCCGGCACCACAATCACTGCAAGGTCCGGGGCCTCGCCGATGGCTTTGAGATCCGGGTAGCACTTCAGCCCTTCGATTTCATCGGCCTTGGGATTCACGGGAAATACCTTCCCCTCGAAGCCGCCCTGCATCACGTTGAGGAGTATCTCGTGTCCCACCTTGCCCTTTTCGCGCGAAGCCCCTACGACTGCTATGGAGTTCGGCTTAAAGAAGTTCTCGAGGCTCATACGGGCATATCACCCCTATAATAGTCGCTTCGCATGATCTTCTAACCGGGTCGCACAAGACGTGTCAAGGCCCCTTGCCAAATCCCTGCTTCCGCCCCGACTCAATGGTCGTGAGCATCCGCTCTGGACTGCAATGAGCACCGACTTCGACCCTGTAAATCGGGACGCCACGTTCTCGGTAATACTCGACAAGCGGAATAGTACGCCGGGCAAACGTGCCAAGCTTCTTGAGAACTGACTTCGGTCCGTCGTCCGCCCGTTCATCCCGGTCTCCGCCCGCATTGGCCCGAACCCTTTCTATCGCGACTTCCGGCGTACACAACAGCTCAATAACTGCAACCACCTCAACAATCGACGCCACCGCCTCCGCCTGGCCAACGTGTCGGGGGAGTCCGTTAAGCGCGATCAGCTCTCCCCTCTCAATTCCGCATTCGGCCATAAACGCACGCAGGATCTTCTCCGCCAATACGAACTGATTATCCTCCAGCAGCGCTCCCGCGGCGAGCACCGACCTGATGAATTCCCTCTCCTGTTCCTCTAGCCATGGCGGTGGCTCACTCATCTTGGATATTCGACGCAGGTGGTGCCCGAAATCGAAATGGCGGCAGGTCTTGCCCCACAGGCCGTCCTTCTCCATCAACGCGCCCAGCGGCGTCTTTCCGGACCCCGTCGGGCCCACGAGCAAGACCGCCGGCCTTCGCTCCTCCCCCACGCCGCCCCCCTGTGCCGCCTCGCGTCAGCCCGGGCGGCGTTCACCTGTGTCCGCGACCACGTGATGCGGCGGTCGCAGCGCAAACGTCACTATTGCCGCCAGCACCAGAAGCGCCGACGAGCAATAATACGCGAAGCTGAACGTGCTGTAAGCGTCATACACCTTCCCCGCAAGCAGGGCCAGGCTGAACCCGCCCACACCCCACGCCGTAAAGACCAACCCGTAGTTCACCCCGAAATGCTCAAGCCCGTAGTAATCCTTCGTCACGGAAGGGAAAAGGGAAAGGTTCGCGCCGTAGTTTGCACCTATCAGCGCCGAAACCACGACCAGCATCGGGACGCTCGCAAGCGGACTTCCGGTTCTGGCCTGCGAGAGGAGGATCACAAGAATCGCCTGCACAACGAAGCATATGAAGAACGTAAGCTTGCGCCCTATCCTGTCCGACAGGACTCCCGCCCCAATTCTTCCTCCACCGTTGCCGAGCGCCAACACGGCGACCAGCACAAAGCCCAATTCCACCCCTGCTTGAATCTTGACGATCGATGCCAGCTTGGCGATCACCATCAGCCCCGCGCCGGCCCCGCAGACGTACATCAGCCAAAGGAGGTAAAATTGCCATGTCTTCAGCATTTCTCGCGGCTCGAAGTTCTCCTTCAACCCGTTCGCCGCTCTGACTGCCGGAGTCCCCGCCGGTACGTACCCGGCCGGGGGCGGCTTGAGAAGTTGCGCCAGGCCGACGACGGCCACGAGGAATCCGATCCCAAAGATCAGCACCATGTTCGGAAGCCCCGCAACGTTCGTCAGCCATCTCGCCAGCGGCGCTGCGTATACGCTCGCGAGCCCGAAGCCGGAAACCACCAGCCCCGCGATCAATCCTGTCTTCGCCGCCGGAAACCATTTCACCGCGGGCGGGGTAGCCGACGCGTAACCGAACCCGATTCCCGTGCCGGCGAGCACCCCGAAACCGAGCACGTACCCGATCGGCGACGTCGTCCGGCTTGCGAAGATCAGCCCGGCACCAACCAGGATTCCGCCAATCGTCGCCACGATCCGCGGCCCCAGTTTGTCCTGCATCCGCCCGGCGGGGACCATCATCACCGAGAATATCAGACACGCCACCGCGTATGGCAGCGACTTGTCCGATTCCGACCAATTCCACGACGCGGGAACCCCTTTGCTTATCACGCTCCAGGTATACAGAACGCCCAGCGCAAGGTTAATCCCCGTGCCTGCGAATGTGACTGACCAGCCGCGATTCCTCGCGGGCGCTTCGAGTGTTTCTGCAACCACGCCCATCGACTACTCCGTTAGATCTAAGGGGTTCTACTGCAATCTGACGCAGTCAGTTCTGCCGTCCGCGGACAAGCGCTTCCACGATACTGGGATCCGCCAGCGTGGTCGTGTCGCCCAGCGACTCCTTGTCCACTACGCCTTCGGCGATCTTTCGCAGAATGCGCCTCATGATCTTTCCCGACCGCGTCTTCGGCAGCGCGGGCGCGAATTGGATTCTCTCCGGGGCGGCTATCGCCCCGATCTCCTTCCGCACGTGGAGGACCAGTTCTTTCTTCAGCTCGTCGCTCTCCTGCACGCCGTCCACAAGCGTTACGTACGCATACAACGCTTGCCCTTTGATGTCGTGCGGCATCGGGGCCACAGCCGCCTCGGCCACCTTGTCGTGACTCACGAGCGCGCTTTCCACCTCGGCCGTCCCGATGCGGTGACCCGACACGTTCACGACATCGTCGATGCGGCCCATCAGCCAGTAATCCCCGTCGCTGTCGATTCGGCATCCGTCACCCGTAAAGTACATGTCCTTGAACATGGTGAAATACGTATCGACGAACCTGTCGTGGTCCCCCCACATCGTGCGCATCATCCCCGGCCAGGGCTTGGTGATGCAAAGCTTGCCGCCCTCGTTGCGCTCGCACTCCGTCCCGTCATCACGCAGCACCACCGGCTCGACACCAAAGAACGGACGCGATGCGCTTCCCGGCTTAAGCGTGTGTGCCCCTGGGAGCGGCGTGATCAGAATCCCTCCCGTCTCCGTCTGCCACCACGTATCCACGATCGGGCAGCGGCCTCTGCCTATCTGTTCGTAATACCATATCCACGCTTCAGGGTTGATCGGCTCGCCAACCGTCCCCAGAACCCGAAGCGAATCGAGCTTATATTTCCCCGGCCATTCCTCGCCCTGGCGAATCAACGCCCGGATCGCCGTCGGAGCCGTATAAAAGACCGTCACTTTGTACTTGTCCACGATCTGCCAGAACCTTCCCGGGTCCGGATATGTCGGGACTCCCTCGAACATGAGCGACGTCGCCCCTCCCGCCAGCGGCCCGTAGACGATGTAGCTGTGTCCCGTGACCCATCCGATATCCGCCGTGCACCAGTATATGTCGTCCTCGTGAATGTCGAAGATGACCTTGTGCGACAGCATGGTGTGCAGGAGGTACCCCGCGGTGGTATGCACCACGCCCTTCGGCTTCCCCGTTGACCCCGACGTGTAGAGAATGAAAAGGGGGTCTTCCGCATTCATCGCCGCCGCCTCGCACTGAGCGCTCGCAGAGCCCATCACGTCTTGGTACCACACATCGCGCGACTCATCGAAATGACACGGCTCATCGTTGCGCTTCACGACAATTACTTTCTCGATGCTCGGCGTCGCCTTAACCGCCTCGTCCGCGATTTCCTTCAGCTTGATGTGCTTACCCGAACGCAGCGAGACGTTGCTCGTGATTAGCAGCTTGCAGTCGGAATCGTTGATCCGGTCCCTCAGCGAGTCCGCGCTGAATCCCCCGAAAACAACCGAGTGGATCGCCCCTATCCTCGCACAACCCAGCATAACGACGGGCAGCTCCAGGATCATCGGGAGGTAAATGCACACGCGATCTCCCTTTTTGATCCCGAAAGACTTAAGCACGTTCGCGAACTTGCACACCTCGCGATGCAGCTCTTCGTACGTCAGCGTTATGGAATCTTCTTCTGGCTCTCCCTGCCACACCAGTGCCGCTTTCCTCGCCGTCGGCGTCCCGAGGTGCCTGTCCAGACAGTTGTACGCGACGTTAAGCTCGCCGTCCGCGAACCACGTGTTCTCTATCCTCCGCCTCTCGGTGTCCCAGGTGAACTCCCGCGCTTTCGTCGGCTTCTTGGACCACGTAAGCAGCTCGGCTTGCTCGAGCCAGAATCCGTCAGGATCGTTGACCGACCGATCATACATTTCCTGGTATCGCTCGAACGACTTGATGTGCGCTCTGGCCGATGCCTCCGCGGAAGGAGGAAAGGTCCTCTTCTCGCTCATCAAAGAATCAATTCCCCCGCCGCCCACTTCTTTCTGACCAGACATCTGCTGCGTACTCCTTTCCACATGGAAGACATCGGGAACAACCTGGCAGACAGCGCACCATTCGCCGACGGCAACGCCGCACACCCAACCTTATTCCTTCCTGACGGCCCTCGACGAATTCCTTCCAGTCCTCTTTCGAGGACCGGCTCGGCACGCGCTGGCTCATAGATGCGACTTGGGCCGCATGTCGATTTCGGAAAAGTCTATTTTCCCCATTTCGAGAATCAATGTCAACCCTGGACGCCCTGGTATTCCCACGCAGGAGCAGGGCATTCGGTGAATTTCACGCCCCCCCCCGAGTGTCGAGCGTTGTCGCCATCAAGAAAATGCCTTCTATACCTCGCGCCATTGGGTCGGCTTCACTGGCGTCTTCCGCCGCCACGTTGGGCCCTCGGACACACGAATTTCACATCTACATACACACTTGATTTTATCAACACACGATCTCTAATGAGGGTAGGAAAGGTGTGCGGAATGCCTTGCCGCGATCACCGAGTTGAGCCTGGGGAACCCGTTGTGAAGACAACGCCAAATCGTTCGCCGTGAATACGGGACATCTCGTCCGATGGTTGCGCCATTTCTCAACCGTACCGACGCCGGCAGAAAACTCGCCAAGGCGCTTTCTCATTATTCCGGGAGGAAAGATGTTCTTCTTCTGGCTTTGCCGCGTGGGGGCGTCCCCGTCGCTTTTGAAATAGCCCGAGAGCTGAAAGCCCCTCTCGACGTCTTTCTCGTGCGCAAGCTCGGCGTCCCCGGGCACGAGGAGTTGGCTATGGGTGCCATCGCCTCCGGCGGCATTCGCGTCCTCAACGACGACGTGATCCTCTCGGCAGGGATCAGCGACACGGTGATCGAGCGGGTGGCCCTCAGAGAGCAGAAGGAGTTAGAGCGCGGCGAACGCGCCTACAGAGGGGAGCGTCCCATAACTGAGCCTGCGGGGCGAGTTGCCGTCCTGGTGGACGACGGCGTGGCGACGGGCGCCAGCATGCGCGCCGCCGTGACCGCCCTCCGCGCAAAGCAGCCTTCCCGCATCGTTGTCGCCGTGCCGACTGCCCCGCCGGGAGCTTGCGAGGCTTTCGAAAGCGAGGCCGACGAAACCGTTTGCCTCGTGCAGCCGTACCCCTTCTTTGCCGTCGGCGGCTCGTACGAAGATTTCTCGGAGATCAGCGATGAAGAGGTTCGCCGACTCCTTGACGATGCGACCCGCCCGTCACCCTCCGAGTGAACCCGCCGGCAGAAGGAAAGGCAACATATGAATGATGCGCCAAGAGCCGGCGGCGAAAAGAGGGAAGTCGTCATCCCCGTTGATTCCATCGCCCTGGATGGCGACCTGGCTATCCCGAAAGAGCCCAAAGGCATAGTCCTATTCGCCCACGGCAGCGGCAGCAGCCGCCTTAGCCGCAGGAATCGCTTCGTGGCCGACGCTCTTTGCCGGGGCGGCCTCGCCACACTCCTTTTCGACCTCCTCATCGAGCAAGAGGAAATCGTCGACAGCCGCACCAGGCATCTCCGCTTCGACATCGGGCTCCTTGCGTCGAGATTAGTTGCCGCCACGGACTGGATTACCCGTCAGCCATATGCTGAAGGTCTGAATCTTGGCTATTTCGGAGCCAGCACAGGCGCGGCCGCGGCGCTCCAAGCAGCTACCGAAAGGCCGAACCTAGTCGCGGCCGTGGTCTCTCGGGGAGGACGCCCCGACCTCGCCGCGGCCGCTCTTCCCAACGTAAGAGCGGCTACCCTTCTGATTGTCGGCGGGAATGACGCGACGGTGCTCGAGTTGAATTCGCGCGCGCTGGATATCCTGCAGGTCCACAAGAAACTCGAGGTCGTCCCAGGCGCAACCCATCTCTTCGAAGAGCCGGGCGCGCTGGAAGAAGTGGCTCGCCTCGCTCGCGACTGGTTCCTCGAACACCTGTAAATCGAAGCCGAAGCACACCGGCTCTGCGGCTTGCTCGCTCAGACCCTCGATCCCTCAGAGGATCGACACCGCACTCTGCGCCTCTATTACCTCCTCCGGAGCCCTCACTTTCCTCAGGAAGTCGACGAAAGCCGAGTGCAATTCCCGCGCCTTCCCTTCGTTCCCGCTGATTATGTTCCTCGTCTGGCTTGGATCCTTTTCGATATCGTAAAGCTCCGCCGCATCCTGTCCGCCGAAGATGAGCGTCCAATTGCCGCTCGTCACCGTTGCCTTGGAAACGAGGTGACTCGATCCCCCTGTTAGCGCTCCGGACGAGAAGGCGTGCTCCCTGTGTTCGCTCTCCTGCCCGGTGATGACCGGAACAATTGATCGACCGTGCATCCCCTGTGGCTGTTCAACGCCGCACAGTTCCAGTATCGTCGGCATCAGGTCGGGTGGCTGGACGATTGCATTGCTGCGCCCCGGTCCCGGTGCAACCGACGAGTGCATCAGCAACGGGATGTGCGCTATCTCCTCGTACAGTCCCCACGGGGGAGCGTCCCATCCCAGCTTACCCACTGCCTCGTGCTCCCCAATGTAGAACCCGTGATCCGTCGTGAAGATGATTGTCGTGTTTTCCATCAGCCCCATCTCTCGCACCTTGTCCAATAGCTTCCCGACCCACCGGTCCACCAGCGTCGCCTCGCCCCTGTATGCGGCCCGCATGTAGTCCACCTCTTCCGGCTGATACTCCGACGTGCTCGTGTACTTGGGGTGAGGCACCCGCACCCCCTTGTAGCCCTTCAGGTATAGCTCGACCAGCTCTTCCGGCGGGTCCCACGGCTCGTGCGGATCGAACATATCCAGCCACAAAAACCACTTTTCCGCCTTCCAGTTCTCGTCCAGCCACTGCATCGCCGCTTTTACCGACTGCGCCGCTATGTAGTCTTGTTCTCTCTCGCGATAGTAGTTGTTCCGCATGTGCTGAAGCAGACCCCTGCCGTTCCCGCGCAGCTTCTCCCTGGGGCATGGAAGCTCGATGTCCAAGCTCGCTCCAGTGCGGTACGGGTCTCCTTCCTGCCCTCGTATGAACTGCCAGGCGCGAAAACCTCGCGAGAAATGCGCCCCGCCGTTGATCAAATGCGGCGTATCGCATATCAGTTGCGTCACGTACCCCGCCTCGGTCAGGAGCTGCGACAGCACCGTCTCATCCCGCCGTAACGGTCCCCAAGGATAGAAGGGAAACGTGAACTTCCCCGTGAAGCAATCCGCCCTGTTTGGAATCGTCGGGAATGACCCGACGTAAGCTCTTTCGAAAACAAGCGACTCTACTGCGAATCTGTCCAGGTTCTCGGTGTGAACGTGATTGTCGCCGTAGCAGCCGAGATTGTCGCGGCGAAACGTGTCCGACATCAGCATCAGAATGTTCATCCGCCATCTTCTCCTAGCTCGAGTGTCAATGCCTCTTTGACTGCGGTTCCGTTGCGCTGCTGCTTGTCTATCGCGCGCCGACCAGCCGATAGCAGCAGCCGTGCGGCAGGTGCTCCGCATTGACGCCTGGGAAAGTGTCGTTGACGTATTTGGTGAGCGTCACCATCCCCGGCTCTTCCGATGTCCCATGGTTCACCCTGATCACGGGGTGGTCCTTGTCTTTCGCCCACTGGATGGTCCTCCAGTAGATTGACCCGTCATCCGAGACCACCGACACGTCGCAGCCCATCTCGAGATACCTCTCGATATTGCACGCGCAGCCCGTCCCTATGCCGACCTTCGATACCATCCGCGACCCGTCACCGGAAACCTGCACAGCCAGTTCTCCGATGCCGCTCGTCTTCGTTGCGATCTGTTGAGCGAGTTCATCCAGCGCTACAGGTTCAATGTCGTACCGGTGCAGGTATCCATTGCCCCCCGTCTCCGCAGGCTTCTCTCCAAAGCCCAAGAATCTTGCCCACGCCCACGGTATCCCGATTTCAGGCATCCGGTCCCACACGTCGTGGTTTCGCAGGATCACCAGACCGTTGTCTTCCACGAACTGCTTCTTCTTTTTCCCCAGCTCCAGCTCCTCCATTTTGTCCCGTTCGACGTGCGCAAAGAAAGTGGGCTCGTGGGGCATCACCATGTCGAAGCCCCGTTCAACAGCCGTTCTCAACACGTCGAAACTCGGCATCCAAGTGATCAACACCTTCCGGATATCCTTCTCCGGATCGCCCAGCAATATTCCGTCTACCGTCCGTTCCCGGTCGACCCAGTCCGCGACCGAGAACAAATGCGCCTCTATTTCCTTGGCTTTCATGCCGCCTCCTCATCAGACTTCGGGCCGCTCGCGAGTCGCATCCGCGAACGCCATTCCGTCCATCTCTCTGCCGCCGCCGGGCGTCATCCGAAGCGCCCCCAAGAGCGAGAATGCTCCCGCCACTACAGTAGCGGCGAATACCCACGTCACGCCGACGCTCTGCGCCACCCAGGCCCCCAGCAACGGCAGGAGCGCCAGCGGGCTTGTTGCCGTATTCAAGAATCCCACGTATGAAACGCGCCTGTGCGGAGGTGCGTTCCTTATAAGGAAGTGGCTCCCGCCGATGATGTTCCCCTGCATCCCTATCCCCATCACCGCCAACGCGACCAGAAATACGCACAGGGGCAAATCAAGCGCCACCTCCGTCCACGGTACGGCAAAGACGAATCCCTGCGGAAGCAATGGCGCTGTCAGGGCCATGATCGGAGAAATCAGAAAACAGATGCCTGCTCCTACCAATGCAGTCCGGTAGCCCCGCCGGTCCGAAGTCCTCCCCCACACCGCGCTCGATACCACCCGGCTCAGCTTCATCGTCGCCACCATTATGCCCCCAAGGATCGCAACCCCGGCCACACTTCCCCCTTTACTGAGCCTCTCGCTCCCGTACGGTATGAAGAACGCAAGCCCGAGGTAGTTGAACCGGTACGCCACTCGCAACCACAGATACGCGCGGTAGTTCCGGTCCCCCTTCACCCATCGCGATCCTCGCCGTATTGATTCCTTCACCGTCGCTCGCTTTCTCGCCCGAGGGCCGTCTTCCTCCTTGCACATGCTGAAAAGTGTCATATCGATCATCGCCATGGCGGTGCCTATGGCCGCAAGCAATACGTAATTGAGCGTGGGAGGCACTCGATCGAGAATCGGCTGTATCATGGCGATCCCAACCACGACCGACAACGCGCCGCCGAGAAACTGCCGCATGCCCAAAAACGTTCCGATCCAGTCGTCCGGTATCATCCTCCCCGCCATGTCCATGAACAGCACATGCCCGACTCCCCCGCATCCTCGCGCGACAAGGTAGCAGACAAAGAAGGAGCCCAAGAGCATTCCGTCCACCCCGAACGTCATCCGCCACATGATCCAGGTCATCGCCGCAAGCGCCATCCCTCGGATCATGGTCGCCGCGATGAAGTACGGGCGCTTGCGAGGCTGGTGTTCCGTTCGCGTGCCTACCAGCAACTGTGGCCCCAGCATTCCCACCTTGTTAACTATGCTCACCAGCGCGACGAGAAAAGGTGACGACGTAAGGGTGTATATCCAGCCTGCCAGGATCAGCTCGGGATGCATCAGGTCAAGCGCCACCGCCGCGGCCGTACCGCTCAGCAGGCCCAACGTCTTGTTTCTGCGTACGCTGCCCTGCTCCATCCTGCCATTCAATGATGAAGTGGCCTCCGCAGTCACAACTTCTCTCTGCATCGCGATCCTATGAAATCGGGAACACGGAACAGCCGACGGCCTTGTTTGGCGGGATTGACCCCGAAGGTCGATTATACGCACCCCGGCCGTCCGCTTCCAGTTCCGTCACGTTCACACGGTGCGACTGAACGCACTTACAGATGCGAAATTCAAAGCGATCTGCTTTGACGAGTAACCACCCGACTACGACCAGAGCACCAGGTTCATCGCGTAGGGGTTGCCCAGGTCCTCATGCTTCGGCAGCACTCTCACTGAGTACCCGTAGCGCCCCGACTCCTCGGTCGTGACCTTTCCTTCGAACCACACCCCTTCCGCCCCGGCGCTATCTCCCGGGGCCAGCGCCACAGCTCGCGCCTTGCCCAGGTGCCCCTTGGCATCCACTCTCCCCACATAGAGGTCAACTGACACGTCCGACGGTGTCAATTCGCCCAGATGCACCAGGGACCGCGCGGTGAAAGACGACCCCACCCGCAAGTCGTTCAGGTTCTCCAGCTTCGTTTCGCGAATCGCAACTTCCGCCCAGGCCTCCCGCACTCGCCCCTGCCACCCAGCCAGCCGCCGCGCCTTTTCAAAATCGTTCTCTCGGAAGGCCGCAGCTCGCGACGCTCCAGGCATGTAATACTGCTCAACATACTCCCGCAGCATCCTGTTCGTATTGAAAACCGGACAGATCCTGTCAATCGACTTCTTCATCATGGAAATCCAACGGTGCGGGATGCCGTCCGAATCCCGATCATAGAACAGCGGGATTACCTCCTTTTCCAGAAGATCGTAGAGCGCCGCCGATTCTACGGCGTCTTGATACGCTTGATCCTCGTATTCCTCGCCGCTTCCTATCACCCACCCCGCGCCTACTTCGTAGCCCTCGCACCACCACCCGTCCAATATGCTCACGTTCAGCACGCCGTTCGCGGCGGCCTTCATGCCGCTCGTCCCGCTCGCCTCCTGCGGACGCCGCGGGGTATTGAGCCACACGTCCGAGCCCTGCACCAGGTATCGGGCCACCGTCATGTCGTAGTTCTCGAGAAATATCACTCGCCTCCGAAGCCGATCGTCCCGACTCAGGTGAATGATCTCCTTAATCATCTCCTTCCCCGCCTTGTCGGCCGGGTGCGCCTTTCCGGCGAGCACTATCTGCACCGGGTGATCGCGATCGCCGCATATCCGCCGAATTCGCTCCAAGTCCTTGAAGATCAACGTGGCGCGCTTGTACGCCGTGAACCTTCGCGCAAGGCCAATCGTGAACGCATTCGCGTCCAGCACTCTATCCGCCCCGTCGACTTCTGACGGATGTGCGCCTCTCCGTATAAGTTGTTCTCTCAGCCGTTTCCTTGCGAAGGCGACCAACCGGTGTCGCCGGCCTTCGTGGACTTGCCACAGTTCCTCGTCTGGAACGCTCTCGATCCGTTCCCACTCTTCCGGCTCCGAC
Source organism: uncultured Planctomycetota bacterium (assembly GCA_964493415.1). Taxonomy (GTDB): domain Bacteria; phylum Planctomycetota; class DG-23; order CAZBND01; family CAZBND01; genus CAZBND01. The sequence continues at coordinate 16,217 of CAZBND010000013.1, forward strand.
GGGTGCGTGTGCCATCTCGGCCCGACGTACCGATCGAATACATCCGCCATCTCCCGCGAGACCCATGAATGCGTATGCACCCCGTTAGTCACAGACCCGATCGGCACATCTTCCTCCGGAACATTCGGCCACACCCCGTTCCATATTCGCCTCGACACCCTGCCGTGGAGCTTGCTGACCCCGAATGCTCTGTCCGCCAGCCTGAAGGCCAGAGCCGTCATGCACAGCGGCTTCTCGGCGTCCGAGACGTCCTCTCTTCCCAGGTTCATGAATTCCTCTGTGCTGAGCCCCAGTTCGCCCGACAGCTCTGCGAAATACTTCTCCACAAGTCGTTGGTCGTAACGGTCGGATCCCGCCGGCACCGGCGTGTGCGTCGTGAACACATTCCCCGCCGCGGCTGCAATCCGAGCCTCCTCGAACGACAGTCCGTGCTCCTCCATGAGCATCCTGATGCGCTCTATCGTAAGAAACGCCGAATGCCCGTCATTCATGTGGCAAATCACCGGGTCTATGTCCAGGGCCGCGAGCGCCCGCATCCCGCCGATCCCCAGCAGTATCTCCTGCCGCAGACGTTGTTCCGCGTCTCCCCCATAGAGTCGCGCTGATATCGTGCACAGATGTTCCGCGTTCTCCGGGAGATCAGTATCCAGCAAGAACAACGGCACGCGCCCCAGTTGCGCCCGCCAGATCTGAACTTTCGCCGAACAGTCCGCCAACGGGATTTCCACGCGCACCATCTTGCCGTCCCGCCGAATCGGCTCCAAAGGGGATGAGTAAAAGTCGGAATCCGAGTAGGACTCCTGCTGCCATCCGTCAGGATTCAGATACTGCTGGAAATGTCCTTGGCGATAGAGTATCCCCACTCCGACGAATGGGCAGCCAAGGTCGCTCGCCGACTTCAGCGTGTCCCCCGCCAGCACTCCCAGCCCGCCGGAATAGAGCGGCAAGGCTTCGGTGACTCCGAATTCCGCCGAAAAGTAAGCGACCAGCGGATGCTCATCCCTATCCATTGCCCCGCGCGCCCATCCCGTTGACTCCACATACTCCTTCAGACTTTCCCGAACTCGTCCCAGGTGTCCGAGGAAACCCTTATCCTCGGCCAGGTTCCTGAGGACTTCCTGAGACACGGAGCCCAGCAGCTTCACGGGGTTGTGTTCCGTCGCCTCCCAAAGGTCCCGGTCTATCCTTCTGAACAACTCTATGGTGTCTCGATCCCAACACCACCTCAAGTTGTAGGCAATCTCTCTCAGCGGCTCCAGCTTCTCCGGCAAGCTCGCAGCCACGACATAGGTTCCCGTCGGCTTCATTCTATCGGCTCCATTTTCTGCGGCTTCCGAGCGCCTTCGTACCGCCGTCAGTTTCGCTGACCATCCGGCTGATGCGGAGAAGCTCCGCTACGCTCCACGCTTGCGCGATGCAGCCTCCGGCCAAATGCGGGCTGTCCCCGTTGAAGACTTCACTGACCTGTCCCAGCCCGGCTTCCCGCAGGTGCCCTTCCCATACGGACAGCGCTTCTCCGACCTTTCGCCGAGCATGGCGGGAATGGTCGTGGACTTTCAGATACGTTTCGTAGAATGGTCCAAGCAGCCACGCCCACACCGTTCCTTGATGATACGCCTCGTCCCTCGCCTCCTCCGGGCCTTCGTATCTCCCCCGGTAATCCAGTTCCGAAGGCGCCAGTGTCCGCAGACCGTATGGCGTGTACAGGTGCTCGCTAACCACTTCCAGCACCGATTCCCATTTCGCTTTCTCCAGCACCGAGTGTGGAAGGCTTACCGCAAGTATCTGATTGGGCCTCAGCCGCGAATCCACAATATCCCCGGCGACATAGTCATAGAGGCAGCCGCACTCATCGCACCAGAAGACTTCCTCGAATGCCCTTCTCACTTTCTCAGACCGGCTCCCATAGCCTTCAGGCGATCCGGCGAATCGTTGCGAAAGCTCTGCTCCCACGCACAGGGCATTGTACCACAGCGCATTCACCTCGACCGCCTTACCGTACCGCGGCGTCACGGCTCGCCCGTGCACCTTGGCATCCATCCAAGTGAGCTGCGTCTCCGGGCTGCCTCCCCTCAAGAGCCCATCACCGTCCGCGCGAATGTCAGATCGCGTTCCCGCCGTATATGAGTCGAGAAGATCGCACACCTTCGGCCACAGCCGCTCTCGCGCCAGTTGCTCATTGCCGCCGTACGCCAGGTACCTCGCTGTCGCATGGACGAACCACAAGCCTGCGTCAATGCTGTTGAAGGCGTCGTAGGCGGGGTCGGCGGCAAGGTAGTTCGGTACAATTCCATCTACAATCCGGTTCGCGAACCCTGTCAGCACCTGTCCGGCTTCATCGAGTCTCCCCGTCACGAGCGCCAGCCCTTCCAGCGAAATCAGCGCATCTCGTCCCCATACCTCGAACCACGGATAGCCGGCAATTATGTTCGTGTCCCGGCCAGCTCCTCGTACCAGAAAAGCGTCGGCTGCAAGCGCAAGTTCATGCTCAAGCTGACTGTGCGGCGCAAAATCTTCCAGGTAGACGCTCACTCGCTTCGTCTCCCGGTCTCGCTCCGCTTTGGGATCAACACCTTCCAACGTTCCCGCGCTGGCCGTGATCGTAAACTCCCGTTGCGGCCTAAGCGTGACGACGAACGAGCCGGGCGAGAAAAGCTCCTCTTCCGCATCGAATCCGCGTTCGCCTTCGCGCCGGTACGTCATCCGACTAAATCTGAGCGGCTCCTCCTGGTAACTGCCGTCGGACGCATGCAAGTGGGCCTCAAGTCTTCGCGTCCCCCCGTGCAGCTTGACGGCCCGGCTTCCCTCCGCTCGGTGTACCTCATACGCAGCTCCAGGCCCCGCCAGCTCGTGCATACCACGGCAGGCAAGCATCGGAACCACCTTAAGTCTCACCTTTCCGTCCAGCCCCGCCAGCCGATATCTTATGCATACGGCCCGTCGCCCCCGCAGCATCATGACTTCTTTCCGCAGGAGCGTCCCCCCGAGGTCGTATGTCCACTGCGGAAAGGGCCTCAGGCGAAACCCCACAAGGTACCTGTGCCCCCTCGGGTGAAAGACCCCTGGATACTCATTCGTTGAGAGGTTATGTACCCCCTCCCTGATGCTCACCTCCTCCTCAACCGTGGACAGCAGAACAGTCCTATCCGTCGGCGGGCGCTGCGCGGCCACCAGCAATCCGTGGTAGCGCCGCGTGTTGCAGCCAATCACCGTCGAGGATGCGTATGACCCCGTGCCATCCGCAATCAGCCACTCCAGCGACAGCGCCTTCTCCACAGACGATAAGGTTTCCGCGCCAAACGCGATTTCCACGGCGCCTGCGCCTCCCTTCACGTTCCTTTCACCCTTTGAGAAGCGCGTTTCAGCGCCTTGCGCATAGCCGGAATGAAGAAATCGCCGGCAACGGCATCCCAATTCATCCGCCGCGCGAATTCGTATGCGCGCGCGGCTCCGCCTTCTCTATTCTCTTTGGAACGCCTCAGTCTCTCCAGCAGCCTTTCCGCCACCTCAAGCGTAGTTCTGCTTGCCACGCTGTCGAACTCCCTGCGGGAAAGCCCGACCAGGTCATCTACCGAGCCCGCACCGTTCAGCGATACGAAGTCCGCGACGACCAGGCTTTTCTTCGCCTCGTCCGACCCTTGCTCTTCGGCGAATCGCACGCAGCCGCACACGCTGCTGGGGACGCAAGTCGCCCCAAACGTCAGCGGCTCAAGTTGGCTTATCCCGAACGGTTCGTATATCGACTGGCCGAACTCCACGTCCGCCCCCTTCCGAAGGTCCAGGAATTTCATCTCCTCCGGCATCCTTGCCCCACACCTTTCCCGTTCCCAACCGAATTGATTCACGAACACAACCTTTATCGCCCGTGACCGCCTGTTGAAGTCCTGCAGAAAACGATTCAGGCATATCTCCGAACCCGTCAGGTCGGGATACCCCACTCGGTGGGTCCACGGCCAACCGTAGTCCCTTTCCATTCGCATCACGTCCTCGGTGCACCGTACCGCCCCCTCCGTGCTCAATAGGAAGAAAATGCCCGTCTCGCCCGATTCAACAAACCTCCGATCCAGCTCCTCGAGCACATTCACGTCGCGCCAGAAGGCCTTGCTGTTGACCAACCTCGCGACATGCGAGAACACAAAGCCCGGCCTCCACCCCAGCAGCCGTTCTCCATAATCGCGCAATAGCTCCCGCGACCTCCGCAACTCCTCCTCCGGCGCATTCACCGCCGGAATCCCATTCGGCACAACGTCGATGTCCTTGGCCGCGTACTCCTTTGAGAGGAAGCCTAGCTCCTCCTTCACGAACTGGCCCACCGCAAATACCGAGTCGCAGAACCGCGATGCCTTCACCAACGAGTGTTTAAAAAAGCCATCCTGGGAACCGAATACGTCGTCCATATACATACCGCCATCGTTTGCTTGTTTGATCACGTTGTAGAACATCGTATCGTGAGCGGGGTGGTCCTCCACGATCCTTCGTGACGTCGCGACCTCGTGCGCGTGGAATACCGCCGCAAAACGCTCGTCGTTCTCCATCAACGCCCTCAGCGCCGCCGGCACACCCATGAACTCGTGTCCGAAGACGACAATCCGTTCGTGGGGCTGGTTTGCGAGCAGGCACCGAAGCGCGTCGAACGCCGGCTGCGCCAGACGCACGTATTGCTCGAAATCCCAGATGTGCTCGTGCCTGTCCGAATGAAGATCGAATCTCTCGTGCAGTTTCCACTTGAACTCGTTCAGCGGCCCCGGGCTCATGTTCACAACGTCCACCAACAGCACTTCTACCTCGGCGCTCCGCCCCGTCCATTGCTCGCGCAACACCCTCGTCCCGTATATCAATCCGCCTCCGTGCCTCCTGCACACCCGGCCGAATTCTCGTTGCCGGCCTTCCTCGTCCAGCTTGTCCAAAGATGAGTATATGAGCCTCCCTCCCGGCCCCAGCATGTCCTTTGCTGAGAGCCGCGCTTCAAACACCGGCCCCACCAGAATCGTTCGGGACAGCTCCTCCTGATACCTTGGCGACGTGATCAGTCCCTCGAGAACCGCCCCTATCCCTCCCATCTTATGGACCGCTTCGTGCGTCACGTGGACCGCGACAGTCATTATCTTCCCCTCTAACCTAGAGGCCTGCCACTTACGCGAAGTAGCGACTATCGATGTGTGGAAACAGGTTATCCTTCGCTTCCAGCCGCGACAGCCACTGCTCGTCGTAATGCCCCGCCTGAATCTGGCGGTACAAGCCGAGAAAGTTCAGCATGTGCTCCCGGAACCTCCTCTGTCCGTATTCGGCGGTGTTTTCGTCCGCCATCATGAACGGCCAGTCGCTTGACTGAGCCAACAGCAGCTCCCTCGCGGCCTGCGCCTTTGCCCGCCTCCGGATTGCGTTATCGGGCGCTCTCTCGTTCGCCAGTTGCTTAATCTTTTCCGCCGCCCATCTCAGGTGCCGGTAAATGTAATCATTTCTTCCGCTCACCCACACCGTGCTGTCGCTGTCTCGGCCCCAGGTTGAGGGGGACAGTTCCACCACCTGATTCGTCGGGTACTCGTCCAGATAGTCGCTCGGGGTCGCAAGCTCCACGGCTTCTTGGTCGAAAACGGTTTGCCTCATCAGATATTCCAGCCATTCGGGCCCCTCGAACCACCAGTGCCCGAACAGCTCGGCGTCGAAGGGCGCCACGAAAATTGGCTTCCGCTGCATCCACTGGGACAGTTCACACGCCCTGTCTATGTTCTTCTGCAGGAAATGCCGCGAATGCAATCCCGCCTTCCCCAGCGCCGATTCCCTCACATAAACCTCTTTGTTTTCCCCCGGCCCGGTTACCCGCCAGTACTTGTATCCGGTGTCTTTTCGCGCGCCGTCACGCGGAAGGTATGGGCCGACGTAATCGAGCCCAAGCTCATACCCGATGTCCCGGTAGTACTCGCGGTAGTCGTGGTCGCCCGGGTATCCGATCAACGACGACCACACTTGTTCCGACGCCTCGGGGTCGCGCGCAAACGCCGCAACCCCGGCACGGGTGTACACGGGCGCGTGGACGCCGTACTTAGCGTGAGGCCGAGCATTCGCGATCGCCTGCGCATCCACGAAAAAGTATCTTATCCCCTCTCTCTCGAGCTCCCTCTCGACCTCCGGGTAATACCCGCACTCAGGCAGCCAGAACCCCTCGGGCCGCCCGCCGAACACCCGTTCGTACAAATCCAGCGCCACCATAATCTGCCCTCTCACCGCGTTCGGGTTCATCTTTAGTCCGGGCAGAAATCCGTGGGTGGCTGCCGTGGTGATCAGCTCAATCCGTCCCTCCTCCACGATGGGCTCTATGCACGCCACCGCATCTGCCTGCCATTCCCCAATGAAGAACTCCCTGGCCGCCGAGAACCTCTCGCGATACATCCCGGCAACCGCGTGGAGGTCCGCGCATTGCGCCGTTCGCACCAGCTCCTTGTCCCCCAGCTCCACAAGGCCGTCCAGGTGCTCACGCGCCCTCCGCTTTAGGAACGGATCCATGAACATGCTCAGCAGCGTCGGGCTCACCGAGAGAGTCAGACGAAAGGGAACATCGTCCTTGATGAGCCTGTGCCAGCTCTGAAGCAGGGGAACGTAACACTCCACCAGCGCTTCCAGGAACCAATCGTCCCTGTGCACGCCGGGTCTGTCTGCGTGACGGACAAACGGAAGGTGGGCGTGAAGTACGAGGCTCAGATAACCCAGGCTCACCGGCTGCAGATCCTCTCTCAGGTACGCTTACGCCGCAGAGCCGCCTCCGGCCGCCCTCCGTCTGAAAGCATCGAGGCTCCCTGCCATTTCCGCAGTCCCCCCGACACACCCTGTCGCCGCTTCAAAAAGCTCCGCGTAGAACTCTTTGACTTCCTCGCAGCCTATGCTCGCCATGATCCTTTCCGACGCGATGCTCTGCAGCTCCACCACCCTGTTCTCCCAAATCGGAATTACCTTCTTTGGGGCGAAGTGCTCCGTTTCTACCTTCTGTCGCTTTCTCGGATCCTGCTCCACGTGCATCCACTCCTCGGGCCCGCTGTCGGAGAAGGCGCGCGGAGTCTGGACGCAGTTGGAGCGCGCAAGCGCCACAAAGTTCCCCCTGGAGCCTCTCAGCCCCAGATCGGCTACGAGCGACCTCCCCGCCGACCACAGGCTTATATACCAGCTGTCGCACTCTTCGCCCACAACAACGTCGAACCACTCATTCGCGTTGCATCCGTCGAACATGATGCACGTGACATCGTACAGGCGAAGCGCCAGCTCCCCCTGCTCGCCCAGTTCCCTCCTGACGCGCGCGAGGTCCCCCTCTCGC
>CAZBND010000013.1:23622-29911 GCA_964493415.1 uncultured Planctomycetota bacterium
ACGCCTGCCCCTCCAGGTGCTGCCGCATGTCGCCGTCGCCCACGAACACAAACCGGGCCTCCGGCTTGCTCTCCAGCACCTGCGGGATGGCATCCAGCAGAAGGTCCGGTCCCTTCTGATACGCCATTCTCCCCACGAACAGCACCATCGGGTCAAAAGGCCCCATCCCACACTGCTGTCTTATCCTTCCCTCGTCGGTCTCCCCTTCGAATCGGCGAGGGTTGACCCCGTTATAGACCACGTAGACCTTCTCTTCCGGCGTGCCGTACATCCGTATCACTTCGTCCCGCAGCGCCCTCGAAACCGTTATCACCGCATCCGACTCGTACTGTGCCTGCCATTCGTGGTCTCTGACCCTTCTGGAGCCCCCCTCGTGCCAATAATTCCCGCAACGACCGTATTCCGTCGAGTGGATCGTCATTACAACCCTCTTCCCCCGTCCTTTTCGGGCCCACGACGCCGCTTTCGTGGTGAGCCAGTCGTGCCCGTGAACGACGTCCAGCGGCCCCGAGTAATCCTCGATCTGGAAAAGCCTGTCCACGAACGCCCCGCACATGCTCTCCACGTCCTCGACGAAGTCCTGGCGGGGATGGTAGGTGCACCGATGGTAGTGAACCCCGTCAACCAACTCGTACGAGCCCTGCCTCGACCCGATCCGGGTGACTACGTGCACTTCGTCCCCGCCTCGGGCAAGTCCCGCCGCGAGTTCACTGACGTGAGCCGCGACACCCCCGACCGCAATCGAATGAAGTGATTCCCAGGAAACTAGACCTATTCGCATCTCTATCTCTCGTCGTGCTATCCGGTTGGCCCCGGTGTCGCTCCCTATATGGGCTAGCTTGCCCTGGCGCTCCTTCTCTGGGCCGGCACCTCTATCAGGTATCTCGTGTTGCAACCCTCGACCGTTTTGATGAAAAGCCTGCCGCCCCATTCACCCAACATCTCGCGATAGGAGGCCAATTCACGCGCCGCCGCCTCCTCCGACTCGTGGCTCACGCGCGCCGCAGTTGCGGGCTCTTCCTCCGGCGCCCCCGTGTACTCGATTTCCACGAGCGCTCCCCAATTCGCCCGCCGCGAACGCACCACGAGCCTTCTTTCCGGCACCGCCGCCATCGCATCAACCGCTTTCTCGATGACTTCTCCCGCCACCTTCGCCAGGTCTCGCGACGACACCTCGAGTCGTACATCTCTCGGATCTGGCTCTTCCACCACCGTCACAGACGCCGCGTCCAGCTTCCGCTTCCGCGATTCCAGCACCTTGTGAAGAATCTTATCCAATCTCATCTTGGCCACCTCCAGGGCGCTCCTCGTAGTGCCTTGAAGTCCCCTGCGCGCACCAGAATTCCCAGCTCTGCAAATCTCTTTTTCGCTTCTGCCAATGCGAGCCGTTTACACGGCCTCGTCCGACGCTTCACCCGCCACTCGCATCCTCTCGGCAGCTTTTCTCGTACTCTGGCCCTTCCAGCTAAACCAAGCGGATCGTTTCCCCCCGCTTGGCCTTTTCCAGATGAACCTTATCCTCCCGCGCAAGCCACCCTATTGCCCGCTGGACGAGGTCGCGCGGCTGGTTCAGCCCTCTTATAAGCTTGGCCGTCGTGGTTTCGCCGTTGCTTTTCAGATACATCCACACGTCGCCTGCCACCCTGCCGATCAAATCCATTTCGTTACCTCCGCCGCTTTTGCGAGCTTATCCGCAAACATCTGTCGCTGAGCCCCGCGCACCGTAGGCTTCTAAAGTGAAGCAAATCCCTTGCCGCATTCGCACAATTCCAGACCGACGTAAAGAAGAAAACTTCGCGACTTCGGGTTTGCCTTAGCGCCCGGCTTGTTGTGACGTAAACCGCGTCGAGAAGGGCCGCGCCCTGCCGCCTCCCCCTCCCTGGTACTGTAGGTCCATACGAATCCGCGTCCTCTCTCGTTTGAATCGCGGGGTACCCGCAACGCCGATGGGAGAACATGGCCAGGAAATCATGCCATTATGACAGGACAGTCAGAACGTCTTGTGCTGTCGTCTCTGGGGACGCGCGATCCGGCCACCGGAGTTGCCCGACCTCACCACCATTCCCGAACCAGGCACAACTGAACTTTGTCCTGGTCGCCCCTACCGCGCATGATTGTACAGGGCAATATGTGATATGTCAACCTACCAACTCAGCTTGTCTTGGTGACCCTACCCCGCCTGTCCTTTCTTCTCGACGCTTACGAGCCGGTACCTCCTGCTCCCCAGCCTGTATTGGGCCATCTTCTTTATCGCCGCCGGCGCGTCCTTCCCGGGATTGACCCTCTCCAGGACGTGCTCCCCGGGCTTCACGTGCATGTCCTCCGCGACCGACTGCGGCAGAGGCCTTCCCTTTCCTATCAGATCGTAGCTCGCCTGCTCGATGGCCACCACGTCATCGGACATCAGTATCCCCTGGTCCTGCACCACCGGCGTATCCTGGCTCGGCATGCAGTCGCATTCCGGCGACATGTCCATCAGGAAGTTGATGTAGAGGATTTTCCCCGGCTTGAAGGTCTTAATCACTGCCTTCGCCGCCTCCGCAAGCCCATCCTGGAACTCCCGCACGTCCATGGTGTCCGACAGCGCCCCGGTCGGACACACTCGTGCACAGCGGTTGCACTGGAAGCACGATTCCTCCTCCCGCGTCCACTTCCCCTTCTCGAAGGTCAGCGACCCCGTCGGGCACACCGCCACGCACTGTTGGCACAGATTGCACAGATCGCTGTTCCACACCAGTTCCGACCCTCCCCGCGCGTGAAGCTTCCCGCGAGAGGGCTGCTCCTTCGTCCGCGAGCTCGCGCACACGCACCCCATCGCCAGGTTCTTGATCGCTCCCGCGTACCCCGCCTCGACGTGCCCCTTGCAGTGCGTCAGAACCACCATCGCCTGCGCGTCATAGATCGCCGACGCTATCGTTATGTCCCCGATCACAGGGCCGGTCTTCACCTTGACCCCATCGAACCCAAACAGCCCGTCCGCCATCACCACGGGAGCTCCGACCGAGCCGTAGGTGTACCCGGACTGCGTCGCAAGCTGCAGGTACTGCAACCCGGGTATCCGCACCGTGTCGCACACGAACGGATGACCTTTCGCCCCGCGTATGGCATCCACCACCGTCCGGACGAACCTCGGTCTCACCACCCTGAACGCGCCGTGACTCCCGAAGTGCATTTTCACCGCAACCACGTCACGCGGCGACACAAACTTACTCATGTTGACACGGCTTAGCAGCTCCTCAAATCTCGCCGGTATCGAATAAGCCTGGTCGAAGGTGCGCGACCGCGCACTCGTGTAGTAGACAACCGACATCACGTCCTCCCATGATCAATGCAGTAACTCGATTCTATTCCCTCCCCGCCCGACCTGTCAAACGCGGGGCGCATCATGTCCTACGGTCACGGCTCCGCTCCCGCTGGCGGCGTCTCAGGAAGTTGCGGCGGCACGAACGCCGGCGCCTCTTCTATTACGCGCATTGACTTCCACTTCCCCCCAAGGAAACGCGCCAACAGACCAAAGGCCAGAACGATTATGTACGCCGCCACGAAAGTCCACCCGGCGTAGACCCCGACCCCCATCACCCCCAGCGCGATTACGTTCGGGATGACAAGGACCAGCCCCGAGACTGCAATCACCAGCCCCATCACGAAACGCGTGTCACCAGCCCCGCGCAGCGCCGACGCCAGCACGATGCACATCCCGTCAAACACGCAGTACACGGCCACAAACCTCAACAGCACAACCACGGTCTCTCTAAGCACCGCGAAGCTCTCCGGGTCGGCGCGCGCTCCGAAGAACCTCAGAAAAATCCCGGGCGCAAACAGGAACAGCGCCGCCACCACCGCCGTGTACCCGACCGTAAGGTGCAGCGCCGAGTACGTGCTCCTGGCGGCCAGTTCGGGCTTGTTCTCGCCCAGACGTCTCCCCACCAATACCGACACCGCCACCCCGAATCCCACCATCGGGAGAAAGTTCAGGCTGTTTATGTTGAACGTTATCGTCGTCGCCGCCAGGCTCGTCGTTCCCAGGCGGCCGACCAAAAGCACGAATACCGTAAAACCGGCCAGGTCGAGAAAGAACTGCACCCCGAAGGGCAGCCCGAATTGCACCAGGCGTCTGAACAGCCACACATCCAGTCTCCTCCCTCGCCAGGTGTGATAAGTCTGATCGTATCGCGCCCTCATCATCAACGCCCAGTAGAGCGCGCAAGAAAAGCAGGCCGAGATCACCGTTGCCGTCGCCGCGCCCTCCACCCCCATCGCAGGCAACCCCCATTTGCCGAATATCAGCCCGTAGTCCAACAGCATGTTTAGACCGGTCTGGAGCCCCGTCACGGCCACGGTCGGCCATGGCCTTCCGCGACCCGCGAAAAAGCCCGACATGGCCGCGCCCGCAATCGCCGGGGCGGCCCCCAGGCACAAGATCCTGAAGTACGCCGTCTCGTGCTGCTGTACCACCTCCTCGTGCCCGATCAGCTCAAAGAGGCCACCCGCCGGAGCAATCAGCAACAACTGCACGGCTCCCCCCACTGCGGCCACGTAAATCCCCTGCCACACCGCCGGTCCTATCCTGTCATCACGCCGCGCCCCGTGATACTGCGCCACGAACGTGCTCGTGTAGCCCGCCGTTGCGATAAAGATTGTCAGCATCAGGAAGCTTACCATCCCCCCGCCGGCCGCTGACGCCACAGCCTCGGGGGAGTGCCACGTCAGGAACACCCGGTCCACGAAGTGCTGGATCGATATCGCTCCCCTGCTCAGGATCAGGGGGATCGCCAGCGCCAATACCTCCCTGTACCCTCCCTGGCGGCTCCACCGGCCTCGCGGAATTCCCTCCACCTGATCAGGCGTCACCTTGCCCCACTCCCGACTCCCCTCTTCTTCCTAATGGTTGACCATAGAGTCAAGCTTCTATTATATTGGAACTGGACTGAAACGTTCCAGGTCGCGTCTCGAGCGGGCGGCGGTGCCCATCATGTCTGAACTCAAAGGATTCATCACCGACATCAAGCGCTGCGCCGTTCACGACGGCCCGGGGCTCCGCACCACCGTCTTCTTCAAAGGTTGCCCTCTGCGCTGCCGATGGTGCCACAACCCCGAGACTCTCGACAGATCCAACTCGCTCATGTTCTTCCCGCGCACATGCATAGCCTGCGGAGCCTGCGAGCAGGTTTGCCCTGCCGGGGCCTCCCGCCTCATTGATGGCAAGCTCTGTTTTGACCGCCGGCTCTGCTCTGCTTGCGGCCGCTGCGTTGCAGTCTGCCCCGCCGACGCGCGCCGCCTTGCGGGCCGTTACATCTCGGTTCCGGAACTCCTCGCTGAGGTCGCCAAGGACCTGCCCTTCTATCGCACCTCGAACGGCGGTGTCACCCTCTCGGGCGGGGAGCCCCTCGTGCAGCCCCGTTTCGTCCTTGCGTTCCTCGAGGCCTGTAAGGACAAGGAGATTCACACTGCGCTCGACACTTCAGGACAGGGGGCCACGTCCGATCTCGAGCAAATGCTCGCCTTCATTGACCTTGTCCTCTTCGATATCAAGGTGCTCGACGCCGCCCTTCACCGTTCTCTTACCGGCCTCGGCAACGAAGACATCCTGGCCAACTTAAGGATAGTTCACCGGGCCGGCGTGCCCATTATCATTCGTGTCCCCTTGATCCTGGCTTTCCCCGACCAACGGCGCAATCTTCTCGGGATCGTAAGTCTTGCCGGCTCCCTGCGAAACCTTGCAGGAATCGATCTCCTTCCGGCTCATAACATGGCGGCCCACAAGTACGAAGCCCTCGGAATCTCCTCGGACTTCGTGGCCCCACGCTACACCGACGAACAGCAACGGGAACTGGAGGACCTCATCGCCCATGCCACAGAGGTTGACACCTCGGCTGCTTCCAGCCGATAATCTCTTGTGACGTTGGAAGAAGGAAGCTGATATGGCACACAGTTGCATTGCTCTGTCCTCTCGTCTGGAGCGGCTGCTGGCGGACCGGAAGGCTCGATGGCAGGCGCAGAAGCCGACCTGGAAGTCCCACGACCCCATGTGGTGCGATGGCCGCCCTTCCGTCATCAATCGCTCCCAGGCTTTCACGAAGGCATACCGCGAGCACGGGGGGCGCTCGCCTTTGTTCCGCGCCGCTCAGGGGCTGCTTGCCGAATGTCGTACAATGCCCCTACTCATCGAGGACGATGAACTCATCGTCGGCTATTACATCCCCTCCATAGCCGGCTTTGGTTACGGCCAGGGGCTATACGCCAACAGATTTGATTCCACCGGCTGGACCGAGGCGGAAATCGCAGATGC
>CAZBND010000013.1:30011-63399 GCA_964493415.1 uncultured Planctomycetota bacterium
GGCCGCCTCGATCAGTACCTTTATCCCTTCTACTGCGCGGACATAGCGTCCGGCGAAATAGACGATGCCGTGGCGGCGGACATCATTGGCTGCCTCATGCTCCGAACAAGGTACCACGGCTCCGACATATACCTCTCCGGCCTTGCCCCCGACGGTCAAGACGCCACCAACGAGCTCTCGTGGATCATTCTCGACCTGTCCGGCCGGTTCAATCTCTCCTCGCCCGAGATCACCATCAGGTATCACTCCCGCGCCCCCAAGCCCTTCCTCCGCGAGGTCTGCCGCCTCACAGCCAAGGGCTCCCTAAATCCCGCGTTCTACAACGATGAAGTGGTCGTTCCGTCCCTGGTTGATGACGGCTTCGCCGTCGAGGATGCCCGTGACTACGCCGGCGTCGGCTGCAACCACATCCTCGTTCCCGGCATCTCCAACAACATGCCCCAGCAGAGCATCATGCTGATCAAGTGCCTGCTTCTCGCCCTCAATGACGGAGTCTCGACCAAGAACGGGGTGCAGGTCGGTGCCCGGACGGGCACGCCGGAACAGCTCGAGTCATTCGACGACGTTTGGCGGGCTTACGACGCGCAGCTTGATTACTTCACCGACCGCATGCAGATCCAAAACCGCTGGGCCGACAGCGTCAGGATGCAACAGGATGCTTACTCTCTCCGGACGCTCCTCACCGACGACTGCGTGGAACGCGGCCTCAGCTTCACCAGGGGCGGCGCGCGTTACAACAACTCCGAAGTCGTCATCGACGCCGTCTCAACAACCGCCGATTCTCTCACGGCCATAAAGAAGGCCGTCTTCGAGGAAAAACGCGTCACGCTTCCGGAACTCGTCGAAGCGCTGAAGACCGACTTCCGCGACCGCGAAGACCTCCGCCTTTACCTCTTGAACAAAATCCCGAAGTACGGCAATGATAACGCCGAAGCCGACGACATGGCCGCCAGGGTTCTAAGCCACATAAGCGAAAAGCTCGCCAGGATTCCGACGGTGCGCGGCGGTCGCTGGGTCGCCACTCCCAACGTCGGCATGGGCGCTCTGACAGAGGCCGCGAGCGTCGGCAGCGCCACTGCCGACGGACGCCATGCCGCTGACCCTCTGGGCGATTCCCTCGGCCCGTCCCAGGGCAGAGATACCACCGGGCCCACGGCCATGATCAATTCCGTCACCAAGCTCAACCTGCGGGGAGCCATCATCGGCGGGATTCTCAACATGAAGTTCCACCCGACTATGGTTTCCGGTGACGCCGGACCCGACATGATGCTCAACATTCTCACCACGTATTTCGCGAAGGGCGGCCTTCACGTCCAGCTTAACGTTCTCAGCGAGGAGACCTTGCGCGAGGCCCAAAAGCATCCCGAACGCCACCGCGACCTTGTCGTGCGCGTCGCCGGCTACAGCGCAAACTTCGTTGACCTTCCCACCCACGTCCAGGACGACATCATCCAGCGTACCGCATTGAGCCCCTGACCTCGGCCTTCGGTCCGTCACTCCGCCGGGTATTTGAGATTCCACTGCGCCCGGAGGTCGTCCATCGTGTTCATGATGGAAATCGATTCGTCCAGCGGCATGACCTCGCTTTCCGTCTTCCCTTCCTGGATGCACCGCACCACCTCGGCGGCCTCGTAGTTGTACCCGTTCCCCTCGGGCTGCATTTCGACCGTCTCTTCGTCCTTTCTTCCAATCTTCAGCGTTGCAGTCTTCGCCGCCCAGAATGCCTGGTGCACGTGAATGGAACCCTCCGTTCCGTAGATGTATGCATCCGCCGGCACGCTCGTCTGAATCGCCGAGCACACAAACCCTATCACGCCCGCCTCGTACTTCAGGATCGCCATCGACTGCTCGTCCACTCCCGTTTTTCCGATGTGCGCGAATCCTGAGACCTTTGCAGGCGGCCCGCCCATCACCATGGACGCAAACGAAAGCGTGTAGCACCCCATGTCCAGAAGCGCCCCTCCCCCCAACGCCGGGTTCAAGTCCCTGGCCTCGGGGTTCCACCCTCCCCGAAAGCCGACCTGCGCCGAGAGCATTCGAATCTCGCCGACTCGCCCGTCCGACAGCCACTCCCGCACTTTCCCCATCACCGGCAGGAACCTAGTCCACATCGCCTCCATCAAAAAGAGCTTCTTCTTCCGCGCGAGACCGACGACCTCCTCCGCTTCATTTGCATTGATCGTGAAAGGCTTCTCGCACAGCACCGCCTTGCCCGCATTCAACGCAAGCAGCGAGTTCTCCTTGTGGAACGGATGCGGCGTGGACACGTAAATCACGTCAACGTCCGCGTCCTCTGCCAGATCGGCGTAGCTCCCGTGGGCATGGGCTGCTCCGAACTCATCCGCAAACTTCTTGGCGCGCCCCATCGATCGCGAGCCCACCGCGACAAGCTCCGCATCCGGGACGAAGCTCAACCCCTTCGCGAACGTGTGCGCTATGTCGCCCGGGCCGAGTATCCCCCATCGTATCTTCTTCGCCATCCTTCACCTCTTCTCGTGGTCATAACTTGTTCGCACACCACTGGATAGCGCGCTGCGTCAACTGCCGGAAGGTCGGATGCTCCCAGACCAGCTTGTCGTGTCCCAGCGGCGTGCAAAACACGCGCGACTTCTTGTACTGCCGCGTCCATCCCAGCGTCTTCATGCTGTTCGCGTTGTCCGTCTTCAGCAGGATCTCATTTGCCTGCGCCGCATTCGCGTCGGGCATCGCGTAGGTCTCGTCTATCACCTCGAACGGCTTCATCCCCTTCGTGATCGGATGATTGGGATTCGCAATGTCCACTCGCACCTTCTCATCCATGAAATACTTGAACCCTTCCGTCCGCCCCTTCGGTATCCCCACGATCTCGTCCCACACCGGCCACTTCGAGTATTGCAGCACGGCGTGGTGCATCAGGAATATGCCCTGCCCCGTCTCACCGATATTAGCAAGAGCGGATTTCGGCTTCCCCTGGAACCACCGAAGTCCCTCGTCCGTCGGCTCCCCCGAAATCATGCTGAAGAACAACAGCACGTGATAGCTCTCTCTCGCCTTCCCAGGCTCGAAGTCGTTATCCTTCGCAAGACCGATCGAGTCCGGCGTCGCCGCGTAGTTGTCCATGTGCTGGATGTATGCGTCTATCCCCGACAGGCTCCTGAACAACTTGTGGAAGCCCTGCACGTCGTAGGGATGGTTCCCCGTCACCACCGCTACCTTAATCTCCTTACCTGCCATCGCTTCTACCTCCGCTTCCAACTATGACTCAGACCATTGATTGTCTCCGCGCACCAGACAGAATTCTTTCAAAGCATCAACCAGAGGGTTGGCTTCTTCGCGACAAAAGCCCAGGTGGCTCCTCCTCCTCCATCCCTCCGCAAACTCATACCGCCGCGAAAGCTTTCCCACCTCCTTCGCCATGTCCTGCATCGCTGCAAGGTACGAATCCATCCCCTGGCTCTTGTCCAGCCAGTCCTTCTGGCTTTTGTGCTTGGCCAGCATTGCCGTTTTCTCCCCCATTGCTCCAGAAACATCCACGAAAATCTCCGGGATCACCAGCCGCCGCATGGCGTCCTGGTTCCCGTGCGGCTGCGCGTGATACAGCGTCACCTCTCCCCCGATCGCCGCCATGGGCGGATCTACCGGAAAGTTCGGCGCCCCGCGACAGAATGCCGCCGTCACCGCCAGCCGACACGCGTTCTCGTGGTCCTCCATGTAATCCGACGGCGAGTGCAGGAGCAATATCTCCGGGCGTACCTCCCTCACAATCGAGCCCAACTTTGCCAGCGTCCCCCTTTCGTAAAACACCTCCATGTCGTTGCACAGGCTCTCGTGATATGTCGCCCCAATCGACTCTGCCGCCTTCCGCGCCTCCTCCTTCCTGATCCGCACGATCGTCTCCGCGTCATGCCTTACGCTCCCGCACGACCCGTTCGCCACGTTCATGTAGTGAATGTCGTACCCGGCGTCTCTGAGCAGGATCAGGGTCCCCGCCATCAGGAATTCTATATCGTCAGGGTGTGCGCCGATCGCGAACGCCGTTCCGCCCATTCTTCTCTCGCTTAGTGCATCTCCGCTTCGCATACGCCTATCGCGCTGCGGAGGAAATTGAATTGCACGTTCGGATGATCCGCCAACAGCGACATCGGCACCGACGAGTCCGCAATTCTCTTCGAGATCATCAGCGTCGTCAGCCGTATCCCGAACGGGTTGTCATGCGTTCCCGCATGCCAGATGGACACCTTCTCCGCCTTCCACGTCTCAACGGGCCCGACAGTCACCGCCTGCGTCGGCACGTTCGTCACCACGCCCCCGCCCGACGTCCGCGCGTTCTGGATGATCGTCATCGGATGCAGTTCCACGACTCTCGTCGTCAGCTTCCGGTATTCCGTCGGCGTCGGCGGATTGTCCTTGTACTTGCCCTCTCTCTTCGCCGGATCGTTGAAGGCCCAATGTTTGACCTCTCCCTGCCCGCCCTGCATGACCACGCATTTCGCCCCCTCCCAGCTTTCCGTGTACTCCGTCGCATCCGCCTTCGGAAAATGGATGTTCTCCCGCGGCATCACAAGCTCTTTGCGAATCCGATTGAAGCACAAATCCATGTCGGCCTTTGCGAAGCTCAGCGGAAAATTCTCCGGGACCTCCTTCCCGGCCACAGCCCACTCGTCCATTCCCCAGAAGTGACAATTGGCCAGGTTCATCCCCAAGTCGTTCACGATCCTCGCCACCAGCGGAAGCTGCTCCGTCGGCCCGATGGGCCCGCAGATTCCCGCGGGCTCGTCGTCCGTCGCCTGCTTCCACGCCGTCACGTACTCCATCGCCTCAGCGACGTAGAATTCCTCCGCCGTGTCGTAAAAGCTTACCGCAAAACCTTCTCTCGCCATCCCTAGAAGGTCCTCGGCGGTCAATCGCGCCGCGTCACGCAGCAGCTCCTCGTCCAGCGTCGTGTAATCCCACCATCCCGGGGCCACCTTGCTCAAGGGCCTCACTCGCTCCCCCTCTCGCTATTTTTCACCGTCGCTCCTTCAGCTTGCACAAGGGCATATATCTTACGCTACTCCATTCTCCTGTCAACCAACCGGGAATTCGTCATTGTCGAGCGGCGTCGGGTTTCTCGTACGCTGTAGCCTTCGCCTCCGAGACACCTCGCGCAACCGATTAGCCCTCCGCCCGCCCCGCCCGTAGACCTCGCCGTCCTTTCGCTTCCGAGTTTCCCGCTGCGAAATTCAAAGATTTCTTGAAACCCGCACCCCTCCGACGCGTATAACTTTATTGAGGTTGCTAAGCGCGGCGAGGGGTCTTTACAACTGCCGGTCGATACCCGCAATCGTCTCTCTCGCAACCGCAACTTGCCGAGCCCTCCTTTGTGGAACGTATTTGCGCTTCAGGCGCTCGGAATAAGATGCTGGAACCGCCCTGTTTGCCCTCGGGGCCGTGTATCAGCCCCTTTTGCAGAATATAACAGGAAAAAGAAGAGAACAATTCGTAACAAATCGGTAACATTATTCTGGTACAAGGCGCTAGAACCTAAGCTACTGATTTTGCCTTTGCAGGCGCGAAAAGCGAACATCCCTTTGGCCTCTATAGCTCTGTAGGACGCGATCATGTCAGAATCTGCCCCTTCAAATCCCTCTTCGACGGGATCTTGCGCCCTCTCCGCCGAAGAACTCCATCGTGCCCTCGACCAGTTCCGCCGGACCGGCGAGAGTCTCGGCCGATGTCTCGTCTCTCTCGGCTGGCCGGACGAGGAAGCCGCCGTCAAGGCCCTCGCCGAAAGCCTCCAGATTCGCTTCATTGACCTCTCCAACACCGAGATCGACCAGCAGGCCGCCACGAGCATTCCCCCCGAGCTTGTCCATAAGGCCCGCATTATCCCCGTCGCCGAGATCGACGGCCGCCTGATCCTGGCCATGCAGAATCCCTTCGACTTCCAGACCGTCGACCACATCCGCATCCTCACGGGAAAGCAGGTTGAGCGCGCAGTCTGCACCGAAAGCGACCTCGAAGCCGCCATGCAGACATTCTACGGCTTCTCCGTCCAGCGAATGATTGACCACCTCGAGATGCCCCGCGAAAAAGAGCTGATCGATGAGACCGAAGTTGGACACCTTCGCGAGATCGCAAGCGAGCCCACCGTCGTAAACCTCGTCAACCTCATCGTCGCTCGCGCCGTCCGGGACCGCGCAAGCGATGTTCACATCGAACCCTTCGAGAGAGAGCTCAAGGTCAAGTACCGCATCGACGGCATCCTTCACGAGATGCCCGCCGCTCCCAAGCACCTTCAGGATGCCATAATCTCCCGCGTCAAAATCATGGCCGACATGAATATCGCCGAGCGATATATCCCGCAGGACGGGCACATGGACATCGACCTCGAGGGTCACGAGGTGGATGTCCGCGTTGCCACCATCCCCACAATGTTCGGCGAGTGTGTCGTTCTCCGGCTGCTTGACAAGACCCGCTTTCTCTTCGGGCTGGAGCAGCTTGGTTTCGAGGAGGAAACACTGGCCCGCTATCGGAAAGTCCTCGAATACCCCCACGGGATCGTGCTCGTCTGCGGCCCCACCGGATCGGGCAAGACCACCACCCTCTACGCTACGCTCAAAGCCATCTATACGCCCGAACGCAAGTTCCTTACAATCGAAGACCCCGTTGAATATCAGCTTACCGGCGTGAACCAGATTCCGGTGCGCCGTAAAAGGGGCCTTACCTTCGCGAACGGCCTTCGTTCCATGCTACGGCAGGACCCGGACATCATCATGGTGGGCGAAATACGCGACATGGAAACCGCCGACCTCGCCTTCCGTTCCGCCCTGACCGGCCACCTCGTCCTCAGCTCGCTTCATACCAACGACGCCGCCGAATCCATCACCCGGCTGCTCGACATGGGCGTCGAGCGCTACCTCATCGCCTCTGCCCTCCGCGGCGTCCTCGCCCAGCGCCTTGTGCGAAAGGTCTGCCCTTCGTGCCGCGAGGAGTTCGAGCCCAACCAGGCCCAGCTTCTCCAATTGGAGCGCGAGCTCGGGTCCGGTATCAAGCCGATTCTCTCCCGCGGCCGCGGCTGCTCCGACTGCAAAGGCACCGGGTTTCTCGGCAGGAGCGCCGCCATCGAGCTCCTCGACGTAGACGAGAGCTTGCGAGATTTCATCCTCAATCGCTCCCCCGCCGCCGCTATTCGCAAGTACCTGGCCGACCACATTCAAACGATGCATCAGGCGGCATGGCTCAAGGTTGCCGACGGCGTCACCACTATCGAGGAGGTCCTCCGCGCCATCCAGCACGAGGCCCTTTTCAACCATTCCCTCGACACTCAGGGGTCTGAGCCCGGCTTCCGGGGTGAGGAATAGCTTTGCCCACATTCAGATACAAGGCGCTGACCCTCGACGGCGAACAGGCTGAGGGCACCGTCGTCGCTACCACCCGACGCGACGCCATACAGCGCCTTGCCGCGGGCGGGCAGCACGTTGTTGATCTCCACACTCAGGCCGAGACTTCCTCCGAACCCGCCATCCGCTTCCGTTTCGGACAGCGAGCCATCGATTTGCCCGGCTTCTCACGCCAGCTCGCCACCCTCTCGGAATCCGGGGTGCCGCTGGTACAGAGCATCAACGTGCTCATCCGGCAAACCAAGGACACCAATGCCGGCCGAATCTTCGCCGAGATCCGCGAATCCGTCGAAGGCGGCAGCACACTCGCGGATGCTCTCGCCAAGCATCCGCAAACCTTTCCCAAGATCATGGTTAGCATGGTCCGGGTCGGCGAGATCGGCGGCACGCTCGACCAGGTCCTTGTTCAGCTTTCCGAACTCTTCGAGCGAGAGCAAACTCTCAGAGGGGAAGTCCGCGCCGCCATGGCTTATCCCCTTCTCGTCTTTTTCCTCGGGCTGGCATCGGC
The DNA here is from genome assembly GCA_964493415.1 of uncultured Planctomycetota bacterium. Taxonomy (GTDB): domain Bacteria; phylum Planctomycetota; class DG-23; order CAZBND01; family CAZBND01; genus CAZBND01. The sequence goes on from CAZBND010000013.1 coordinate 37,881, forward strand.
CGTCGTTCTCGTGGCCTTCTTCATACCCCGACTCGAAAACCTTTTCGACGTCGTAAACCAGGCCCTTCCCACCCCGACCAGGGCCCTTCTCGCCCTCTCTCACTTCGTAACGGGTCGCGGCTGGATTCTTGCGGCCCTTTTCGTGATCACCATCGTCGCAATCAGGCTCGCCCTGCGTAGGGCTTCGGTTCGCGTCGCGCTGGACACTTTCAAGATGCGCGTTCCCGTTCTCGGCACCCTCGTCCGAAACGTCGCCATCGCCCGTCTCACTCGTCTTTTAGGCACTCTGCTCAACGGCGGCGTATCCGTCGTCGAGGGGCTTGACATAGTCGAACCCGCGGTCGGAAACGAAGCCATAGCCCAGGCGGTCAAGAACATGGCCGGCAGAATCCGGGGCGGCGAATCTCTTGCTGCTCTCATGCAGGACGCGGGCCTTTTCCCGCCCTTGCTCATCCAGATGGTCGCCGTAGGAGAAGAGACGGGACGTCTCGACCAGGTTCTCCTTAGGGTTTCCGACGCTTACGACAGGGAGGCCTCCACCTCCACAAAGGTCATGACCTCCCTCCTTGCGCCAGTAATGATCCTCTGCGTGGCCGGCATCGTGGCCTTCATCATCCTGTCCATGATGCTGCCCATATTCCAGTTGAGCAGTGTTGTTAGATAGGAGCTTGACCATGATTCCTAAAGCCTCTCGTAAGCGACGCGCATTCACCCTGATCGAGCTCATGGTCGTTCTCGTTATCCTCTCCGTTCTCGCCGTCGCAATACTCCCGAACGTGATCGGCAAGAGCGAGAGGGCCAAGCGCACCAAGGCAATAGCCGACATCGCCGTCATCGAGGGACTGCTCGACCAGTTCTATCTCGACATGAACCGATACCCGACCACCGAAGAAGGTCTCCGCGTCCTCTATTACCCCCTGGCTGAAGAGGACAAGAGATGGAAGGGCCCCTATTCCAAAAAGCCCATAACCAACGACCCATGGGGCAGTCGGTACGTCTACGAATGCCCCGGCACCCATTCCGCAATGCCCTACGAGGTCATTTCCTACGGCAATGACGGAGCCGAGGGCGGCGAAGGCGATGCCGAGGATGTCGTAAGTTGGGTGGAGGAGGAAGGTGAAGTCTAGCCCCCCCATCAGAGGCTTTACACTTATCGAGCTTATGCTCGTGCTGCTCATCATGGGCACCTTCGCCGCCATGATCCTGCCTTCAGTGGCCACCTCTGTTAGAAGCAACTCTCTCGACGCGACCACCGGCAAGGTCCACGAGCTCCTCAATTTCGCATCCCTCGCCGCCATATCGCGGCACAAGCCCGTAGTGCTGAACATCGACACCGAGCGCCGCCGCTGCTGGGTCACCGTCCGTACCACGTCGCTTCCATGGATTGAGTACGAGCAAGAGCAGCCCCAGACACGCACCCTCACCACTATCGAGATACCGGACGGCACGCACATCCTAGTTACCAGGCCTGAATCTCCTTCCTCGTTCCCCACTTCCTCCGGCCCGTGGGAAACCATTACTTTCCAGAGCGACGGCAGCTCCGAGGACGCGATCATCGAGCTCACGGATCAGAACGGGGAACTTCGCGAAATACAACTCGTCGGCTCCACAGGAGAGGTCATCGTCAAGGAAGAAGAAATTTCATGAACTCCCGAACCCGAAACTCCGCAGCCTTTTCGCTCGTCGAGATGCTCACGGCCCTCGCCATCTTCAGCCTCGCAGTCGTTGGAACCATGGAGGTCTTCACGACTTCCGTTCGCTCCACCTCCGCGTCGCTCGGCTATACCAATGCCGCTCTCCTCGGCCGGAAAGTAATGGAAGAAACCGTAGCAGAGGGAAGCTACATGGAATGGGAGGACAGCGGAGACTTCGGGGTCGAGCACCCGCAATACACGTGGGCCCTCTCGGTTACCGAGACTGAGAATCCCGGTCTATACCTTATGGAAGTCACGGTAGCTTGGGTTGATCGCGGCCGCGAGAAGGAATACGCCCTCGCCACGCTCGTCGCCGACAGGGAATCTTCGTTTACTTACGTCGAGTCCGCCGAGCCCGAGGAAGGAAGGTCACGTTGAGTTCCCTTCCAGGAGGATTGGTCGCCACATGGTAGGCCGGAGAGGTTTCACTCTCGTAGAGTTGCTGGTAACAAGCGGCATGCTTGCCATGCTCGCAAGCGCGGGCTTCGCCGCCTTTAGCGCCGGCACCCGTTCCGCAATCAAGACCAAACGATACGCCAGGATGATCGCCCACGGACAAGCCGCTCTCAACTCTATGGCTCGCGACATCAGTGCCTGCATCGACCACGGCGATTTTCCTCTCACGTCCCTCGACGCCCAGTTCGAGGGTGCCGACACCGACACCATCGATTTCATAGTCCCCCGAATCAAAGAGATTCTCCCAGAGGAAGGCGCCGGCACCCTCTGCGAAGTGGGCTACTACATCGACAACGACCCCGACACCGAGGGGCAATGGCTTACCCGCAGGGAAGACTACACCTTCGACGACGACCCCTTGGAAGGCGGCACCCTTACGCCTGCCGGCCCCTTCGTCTCCGAGCTCAACTTCGAGTTCTACGACGGTCTTTACTGGTATGACGGCTGGACGCTCCAGGAGTCCATGCCCCAGGCGGTTCGCATTCGAATACTGGTTCTCGACGAGGACGAAATTGAGGAACCAATGTTCTTCAGCACAACCGTATCCATCATGGCCCAATAGCCCGGCGCGTCGCCTTGCAGCTGGCAACAGGTGGTCCAAAGGCGTCGCTCTCATATTCGTGCTCTGGCTCATGACCATCCTCTCCGCGCTCGCACTCCGGTTGAGTTTCTCCTCTCACCTGCAAGTCCAGGTCGCCGCGGATTTGAGCGGCGGCACCAAAGCCCTCTTTCTCGCGCGCGCCGGCGTCAACCAGGCTATCGCCGACCTCCTCCAGAGCCGAGATGAAATTCAGTCCCTGCTCGATCTCCGTGACGGCGAACTCCACGCATATCGGAACGCCGAAGTCGGCGAGGGAACCTTCACGCTCTTCGCCGAAACCGACGCTGCCGGAGACCCCGTCTGCGGCATCATCGATGAGGCGGCCAAGATCAACGTCAATTCCGCAGGAGCCGACATCCTCGTAAAGCTCCCAGGCATGACCGACTCCTTCGCCGCGCAGATAGTCGCAGCCAGAGGCGAACAGGGCTTCCCGCACCTCAATGATTTGCTCACGCTCGACGACTGCGACCTCCAGACTCTTTACGGCGAAGACCGGAACCACAACGCCATCCTTGATCCCAATGAGAATGACGGTGACGAAAGCTGGCCCCCCGACAACGCCGACGACCTGCTCGACCGCGGCCTCGCCGCTTACCTTACCATCTACTCCGCCTCGCGGAACATATCGCCCCAGGGTGAAAAGCGCGTGAACATCAATTCAGCCAACGCCCAAACCTTGACCAGTTCAGTCCCCGAAATGACCGAGCAGGAAGCGCAGTCCATCATCCAGCACCGATCCGGCAACCAGTTCTCGAGCATCGCCGACCTTCTCGACGTCGATCTCTTCGAGCAGGTCACCAGCCGGTCCGAAGACCGGTCATCTGGAAATAGCGACGCCGACGGAAAGAGAACCAGTCGGAATAACTCGTCGAATTCTGATTCCGGCAGAGGCGGCAGGTCAGGCAGAGATTCCTCCGGGAACGACCGGTCCGAGGGCCGCGACAACAGCACGCTGAGCCCTCGGCGATCGGACGGCAATCAGTCCGGCAACCAGCAGCCGCAGTATAAGTCCACCGGCCAAAAGGCCTTCGATACGGAGAAATTCCGCAAGTTCGCTCCCTATCTGACAACGAAGGACGACGAAATGATAAAGGGCCTCGTAAATATCAACACCGCCCCCTACGAAGTGGTCGTCTCCCTCGCCGGCATAGACGAATCCCTTGCACAGCAGATCGTCAAATACCGCGAAGGGACTTCGGAAGGCTTCCAGAGCGTTGCGGATCTCCTTTCGGTATCCGGCCTCACAACCAGCACGCTGAAGCAGGTCTGCGCCCATGTCGATGTTCGTTCGGACGTTTTCACCGTACGCTCTTTCGGCGTCCTCGCTTCTCAAGATATGTACCGTTGCGTCGAGGCTGTCATCGACCGTACGCAGGATACCATAGCCATCAAGAGCTGGCGGGAGCTTGAGTGAACCAATGAAACTGAAGCGCTCTGACAAAACTGTTCCGGCCTCAAGGCCGTCATCCCACGGCGCGCGCGTCTCGGGCTCCGGGGGGCGGCTGAATCTCGGTGCCCTCGCACTCCGCTCATCGAGGCGGCGTCACGTAGTGGTCTTCGAGCGCACTCGCGATTACTGGAAAGCACTCGAGGCCGAAGTGGGCGCGGAGCAAACCAACATCATTCGCCTCACTACCATACAGACGCATCCCGACGATGCCCCGCCTCTAGGCCTGACGAATCTTGCCGCGTCTGCAAAGTCCGCCGAGGTGATTCTCGTTTCCAATTCCAGTCGCGCCATTGTTCGCCTCCTCCAGCTCCCACAGGCATCTCCAGAACAGACGCGGCGCATGATCGCTCTTCGCCTGGAGACCGAGCTCCCTTACCCCGTCGCCGAAAGCGCCTGGGTGTGCGAGCGCCAGGCTCCTCGCGACCCGGCTCGCCCCGGGCGCGTCCTTGTCGTCGCTGCGCCCGCCGGCGAGATTCGAGAAGCCGAAACCGAACTATTGGACGCCGGCATCCGCTGCCGTTCCGTGGAATTCGACGTCGCCGCGTTCGCCGAATTGGCCGTCGCTTCCTCGTCTCCCGAAGAGGCCGTCGCCGCCATCTGCATCGAACCCCACAGAACGACCCTGACCGTAACCCGCGCAGGCGAACTCCGCTACGTGAGGCGCATCCCCTTCGAGTGCGAAGAGCAGCCACCGGGTCTTGCCCGCCTGCCCGACCTCGCCAACGAGCTCGACCAGTCGGTTCAGGATTACCTTCTCCACGCCGACAACGGGAGTCTCGGCCGGATACTCGTCTTCGGAAACAGAGCCCTTGCCGATAGACTCATCTCTGCCCTCAGTGCCCGGATTTCTGTCCCGGCGCAATTTGCCAAGGTGCCCGACGCCGTCCGTATCTCATATGCCGAAGGCGCGGACTCCCCTTCGCTAATGGACTTCGCTTCTTGCCTCGGCGCCGCCCTTGCCGCCCACAAAAGGCTTCACGGAAACCCGACTGCCGCCCCGGCCCTTCCCCGCCGAAGGACAGCTCTGGCGGAGTTCCGCTGGCGCAGGAGGTTCATCCTCATAGGCGCTAACGTCCTCCTTCTTGCCGCTCTTATCGCCGGTTCCTTTGGGGTCAGAGCTACTACCCTCGCCGCCGCGTCTCGGCTCATCGACGACGTGCAGCCATACCTCGCGGACCTGGAGCAGCTTGAGGAAGAGGTCAGAATCCTCCAGACGGAGAGTGCCGAAAAACGCCCCATCCTCGACCTCTTTCTCGCTCTCGCCGATGTGCTGCCTCCGGGCGTGGCCGTTGCGACCCTTAAGGTGGACTCGGGAGGTAGAGTTACGATATCCGGCAAGACTCCCAACGTCGAACTCGTTGACGACAAGGCGATTTCTGCAATGGAGGCTTCTCCCGTCTTCCTCAATCCGGTGTTCCTCGGCACGACACAGGAGAAGGAAGGCCTGGTGTTTCGCATGACTTGCGAAATTCGGAAAGGCGCACTGGAGTAAACCAGATGAAGCTATCAGCCAGAGACAAGACAGCGGTTACTGTGGGAGCGTGCGTGCTTTTCGCTACGGTCTTCATAGCCGCCGTCGTATCCCCCCTCACCCGGGGCTGGTCAGACCTTGGCAATCGCCTTCGGCCCAAGCTCAACACTGCCGCCCAGCTCATCAACAGGGTGGATGAGCGGGACGCTCTTCTCGTCCGGCGCAGCTTTTTGATCGCCGACCTCGGCTCGCTTGTCGGAGAAGCCTCTTCCGCAGGGTCGCAACCTCCGCCCGACCGCGATCGGCCCCGGACCCAAGACAACTCTTCCGGCACCCCAAAGCCCGCTACCGACTCAGCCGTGCCGCCCGTCGCAGACTCGCACACCGACGAACCAGAACCACGCCGCAGCCCTGATCCCGAGCACCATTCCGATAATCCTATGACCGCGGCAACCGGATCCGCTCGACCTCCCGATCCTCGGCCTGCCGGAGAAAGCGCCCCTCGGGCCGGCGCGCCCACATCCGATTCACTTAGCTTCGCCGCCCACGTAGAACGCACTGCGAAGCAAGCCAAGGTCAAAATCAAGCGCTACCTGCCGAAAAAGCAACCCGCCGGCGCAAAGAAATACAAGTACTTCGAACCGGTCAGCCTCCAGATCAATTTCGACACCAACCTTGATAATTTCCTCAAGTTCCTGCACGAACTGGAGAAAGGAAGCCGCCTGGCTCGCGTCGAACGCCTTGACCTCCGACGAGACGTTAACAAGGGCGGCAATCTCGAGGTGACGCTCGACCTTATCGGCTACGAGCCGAAAGCGAGGTAGTTTTGAACAGCAGAACCCAACGCGTAATTAACCGGATGCGGGAGTTCGGGCCCGATAAGATACTCCTCCTCGTCTCGGCTCTGCTGATCTTCTTGCTTGTCGTCCAGGGTGCCCGCCTCGCCTTCGCCGCTCGACTCGGAAGGGGCCTCATCGACTCCCTCGCAGCGCGGGACGCCGGCCCCCTCCAGAGAAAAGACGTTAAATCTCTCGACGAATACAAGCCCGTCACCCAAAAGGGCATTCTCGGCGCTCCTCCGGGGCAGCCGCCCCCGCAGCGCCTCTTCGGAATAATGGGCGATATGGCTCTCATCGGCTCCTCGCCTGATGACGCTCGAACGTACACGGTAGGAGCTGAAATTCCAGGGGGAGAGAAACTGGTCGAGATAGCCTACGACTACGTCACGCTCGAAAAGGACGGAAACCAGCGCAAGGAGGAAGTCTTCCCCGCAAAACAAGCCGGCGAGGGACGCGTCGTTGAGCTTCCAGGCCCCGGCGGAGGCGGGCCCTCAGGTCCTCCGAGAGCCGAGCCCCGCCCCGGCCGTACTGCTGAAGCGTCTCCTCCGCAGCCTCAAGTCGGCCCCGTCCCAGACCAGCAACAGATCGATATTCAAATGAAAATGGAGCAAGCAAGAATGGCGGCTGAGCAGGAAGCTCAACAATCTTCGCAGCCACGAGTTCGTGGGCGACGATAACTTCTAAACCATAGCTTGAGAGGGCTAAACATGAACGCAAGCAGGAACCTGCGGATTCTCGGCGTCGTTTGTCTTATCGGCGCGGCTCTGCTGCTGATTTCCCCTTCTCTCCCCATTCCTCACGCCAGGGCCGAGGAAGAAGCCGAGGCTGCCTTGACCACGGCACGCCCGCCTGACTCCGGCGGCGAGGCCGCTCAGGAGCAAAACCAGGAGTCCGAACCTGCCGAGGAGGGCTCAGAATCTTCTCCATCGGAGCCCACCGAGGCCTCCGAGCCGACTGCTTCCGCCGAGTCCCCTTCGGCTGCCCAACCGTCAGCGTCCCCGACGCCCGCCGAGGAGGACGACGGCAAGGTCGCTCTGAACCTGAACAACGTGAAGATCGAAAAGGCGCTCGAATTCCTCAGCAAGATCACCGACAAGGTCGTCACCAAGCACCCTGAGGCCAACGCTCAGGTGACCATTGTCAGCGCCAAGAAGGTCGAAAAGGAAGAGGCCGTACGCCTCATTGTCGAAGCCCTTCAGATGCAGGGCATCTCGGTCATCATGCGCGACAGCACAATCTGGGTCGTTCCCATCTCGAAAATCCCCGAGATGGACATTACGCTCCTCAAGCCTACCGACGAGCCACCCCCTCTGGGCCTCATTAAGAAGGTCATCCAAGTTCGCTTTGCAGACGTGGAACAGCTCGAAAAGATCCTCAAGCCCACCCTCAGCAAAGACGCCCAGCTCGTCGTTCACCCGGGCTCCAGACAAATCATTGTCACCGATACCATTGATCGCGTGGCAAACCTGGAAAAAGTTGTCGCTCAGCTGGACATTCTCGAACTTGACCAGCGACAGGCCAAGATCTTCGAGCTCGAGCATGCCGACGCAAAGGAGCTCGAAAGCCTCCTTCGCGCCGTCTTCTCCGTGCCTTCCAGAGGTACGGGCGACCAGGGCCGCCCGCGCGAAGGGCCCCCCGGTCCTTCGCAGTCCGCCGGCGTTCCTCCTGTGGACGTCGTCGCCTATCCCGCCGCAAACTGGCTCGTCGTCGTCGCCCCTGAAGAGCAGATGAAGACCGCCGACAGCCTCATAACTCAACTCGACGAGGAGATTCCCGAAAAGCTCACGCTGCAGGTCATCCAGGTTCAGTACGCCTCCGCAGGGGAACTCGACTACCAAATCCGTCGCCTCTTCGACCGGCGCAGCATGAAGAAAGTCGAAGACACTGTCGAGATCACCGCCGATGACCGCACCAACACGCTATTCATTCTGGCTTCCGAGGAGAACTACGAGATCATAAAGGGCCTCGTCGAGCAGGTAGACACCGAGCGGGCGGTCACCACGATGACCAAGACCTACCACCTAGAGCATGCTGACGCCGAGGACATTGCTGAACAGCTCACCAACCTCTACTCGGGTCTTCAGCAGCGCAGCTACTGGGATTATTATCCCTGGTACTCTTCTTCCCGGAATAGGCAGGGAGAGACACGCTTCGTCGCGGAAACGCGCACCAACTCCATCATCGCCATCGCCGATCCCGACGAAATCCCGAAGATCGACGCCCTGATCGAACAGCTTGACGTTCCTCTCGACACGGACCAAGCCGCACCGCGCGTCTACCGCATAAAGTACATCGGCGCAAAGGACCTTACCGACGTCCTCAACCAAATCTTCGGCGTCGAGGAGCAGAGGACCGGCGGCTACTGGGACTACTACACCAGCCGCTACTCGACGAAGACCGAGGTCGGCAGGCTCTACGGCAAGGTCCGCTTCATCGCCGAGCCCGTCACCAACTCCATCATCGTCACCACCAACAACGTCGAGAACTACCCCATCATCGAGAAAGCCATAGAGGACCTTGACAGCATGACGACCGAGGCCGCCAACACCCTCATCGTCACCCTTAAGCACGCCAGCGCCAAGGACGTCGCGCAGCAACTCAACGCCCTCTTCGCGCGAGAGGGCGCAAAGGCCCCCCAGAAAGAGGAGCAGGAAGACCCCTGGTTCACGTGGTACTGGGGCGACCCCAAGAAAAAGGAGGAGCGCCCCATCAGCAACCTGATCGGCCAGGTCCGTGTTGTGCCGGTTGAGCGCACCAACTCCGTCATCGTCACTACCGCATTCCAGAACTTCGAGGCCCTGAAGGCCCTCATCGAGGAGCTGGATGTCGAGACCCCCAAAGTGCTCGTGGCCGTCCGCCTTATCGAGATCGCGACGAGTAGGATCTCGCGCATCGGCACGCGCTACAGCTCTTCCCCAAGCGTGTTCGAGACCGAGGACTTCGACAACGGCCTCCAGGCCGCGCTTGGCGTCACCTGGGAGCAGATAGAGGCCGACGGCACCATCACCGCCGACATGAACATAAGCCTCCTCGTCCAGTTCCTCATACGCAACTTCGAGTCGCGCGTCCTTGCCGATTCAATGCTTGCCATGAACAACAACTACACGTCCTCAATCTTCGCCGGCTCCCAGATACCCTTCATCACCGGCAGCGTCGTCAGCAGCGAGGGTTCCCGCTCCGACACCTTTGAATACAAAGACGCCGCAACTATCCTCACCATAACCCCGCGCATCAACGAGCTCGACAAGGTCGTTCTGAAGGTCCACCTCGAGTCGACCCAGGTCGCACCACAGGTCATCCTCGGCGGCGCAGTTCTCGACACGCGCAAGTTCGATACCGAGCTCGCCGTCGAGAGCGGGCAGACCATGGTCATGGGTGGAATCATGCGCGAGCAGGAGGGCGAGCAGGTTCGCCGCGTTCCCATCCTCGGTCGCGTCCCCGTTCTCGGCCTCCTTTTCAGGAAGAAGGACACCACCGCCGAGGTCACCGAGCTGATCGCCTTCATCACTCCGACGGTGCTTCGCACGCGTGACGGGGATTCCCAGGCCACACAGGCTGCAAGCCAGCGCCTCCCCAACATGAAGGACATGGACATGGTCCCCGGCGCAGTCAAGCGCTGACGGGACACGAGGCAAACCGAAGAAACGCGGCCACAGCGCGCATTCCAGCCCGCGTCGCTTTCTTCTCCTTCATGCTCTTCCCCCGAAGAGCGCGTGAGCTATCAACCCCGCAATAGGCGGCAAGAAGAACGTGCTCGCAATTCGAATCGCGGTGAACTTCCACCCCAGGATTCCAACTTCCATCGGCAATCGCGACACCGCCCAAAGGGACCACCCCGTGAGGAACGCCACCATCGTCCCGACCCCTGCCCCAGAGCGCATCAGCCCCCCGATGATCGGCAGGCTCACATAGGGGCCCCCCGGCGTCAGTCCGCCGGCCACCGTGCCGATTAATATACCTCTGAGCCCGGATTCCGCTCCCACCCATTTCGCCAGCAATTCCCTCGGCACCAAAACCTGGACCATCGCCGCAACCACAAAGGCGCACACCAGCAGCGGCAGCACCTCTCCCGTCATATGCAGCGCCGCCTTGAATCCCACCACATGCTCGCTCCCGCCCTTCCGATACGCGATCACTGCCAAGACAATCGCGGCCACAGCCATCACCAGCGTCGGGATCAACATCGCGCTCTTCCTTCTTTCCTTCTTCATCACAAGTCCTCGAAACGGTTCGTCGCTGACGGCATACTACTCGAGCGAAACGATCAGCGTTCGAATCTCGTACGGCTTGACGAACAGCGAAACGCGTCGACCGTCGGTTTTTAGCTCTCTCCTCTCGGTCTCCAGCAGGTCGCACTCCGCGGCATTCCTTATCGCTTCTCCGAACTCCACCGTCACTTCCCCACGGTGCCCGAAACACTCGTACAGCCTTACGACCACCTCATCCCCTTCTTCCGCCCGCTTCACCGTCTCGACGATGACGTTATTGCCGCCCACGGTGAGGAATGAACGACTCGGTTCCCGTTCTCCTTCATGCGCGTCTTCCAGCCGCGCGATCAGCGGGCAGTTCAGCTCATACCCCGCTCTCGTCGTCCCCCCCTCTCTCCAATCTCCCTCATGCGGATACAGCGAGTACGTCATCACGTGTACGCCCCTGTCCGCCTTCGGGTCCGGGCTGACCGGCGACCTCAGCAGCGTTATTCGCATCACATTGTTCCTGATGTCATGCCCGTACCTGCAATCGTTCAAAAGGCTCACCCCGTATCCGCCCTCGGAAAGGTCAACCCACTTGTGCGCGGGAACCTCGAACATCGCCTGCTCCCAGCTCGTGTTCCGGTGCGTCGCCCGCTCGATATTCCCGAACTGTATCTCGTACGTCGCCCGCCTCGACAGCACCTCGACCGGGAACGCCGCCTTCATCAACATCTCGCTTTGCTCCCAGTCGATGTCGGTCTCAAAGTCGATCCGGGGCACGTCCCGGTAAATGTACGTCTTCTGCCGGATCGTCGAGTCCAGAAACTTCCTTGTCACCGAGACCCCTGCCCGCACAGGCCCTTCTTCTATCACCTGCACTCTCTCTGGGGCCTCAGGCTCCCACATCTTTTCTTCGAAATAGTATTCGATGTCCCATGCGCTGTTCGCCAACGGCTTGTCCTCGAACACCTGCAGCAGGTTTGCGCGCTTTCCGGCCGGAATGACTTCGCGCTCGCTCCTCTTGTCCACAAGAGAGGTAATCGCGGCATTCTCGTTCAACCGAATCTCAAAGAACTCATTCTCCAGGCGCTCGGGGCTCACGCGAAGCGCCCCGGCTTTCCCGCTTTCTTCAGCCTTGCCTCTGCTCTCAACCACTTGGAAAACTCTGTGCCCCATGCTCGGGACGTCTGTGGCCGTAAACAGCAGCTCCCCTTTCCCTCCTTCCTTTTCCACCACCTGCTGCGCGACGGGTTCCCCATTCTCGTCCAGCACCGTTAGCTTCTGGCCTGCCTCCAATGGTAACGATGCAACACCCGTTCGCTCCCAAGAAATAGTGTTCCAAACGACCGCCGCCATCTCCCCGCTTCTTGCCGCCGCGCCTGTGTCGATCTTCTTCCCCAGCACGGCCAGCGCCCTCTCCCGCACCTTTTCGCCGATCCCTCGCGCTTCCTCATGCTCGTCTCGGCAGTCTGCGTAAGCCTCTGCAATCGAAGACCCCGGCAATATGTCGTGGAACTGGTTCCGCAGCAGTATCTCCCAGCCCTTCCTTAACTCGTCAGCCGGGTACTGTTCTCCCGCCGCTGCCGCCAGCGTCGCAAGCGCCTCCGCATCGCGATACAGCATCTCGTTCTTCCGGTTCGCCCTCTTTATCCATCCCTGGGTTGTGAACGTCCCCCTGTGGTACTCCAGGTAAAGCTCCCCAACCCACACCGGCACTTCGGCCTTTTCGGCGCGCCGCCCCAATCGTTCGTAGAATCCCTCCGCCGTGCCCATCCGGCACTTCGGCATCCCGGGGAAATCCTCAATTCGTTTTGCCGTCTCGAGCATATCCTTCGTCGGCCCTCCCCCTCCGTCTCCCCACCCGAACGCCATCAGCACCTCATCGTTCAGTTCCTTCTGCAGATACCTCTCCCAAGTTCCCTTCAACACTGCCGGCGTCAGATTCCCGTTGTACGTCCGCTTCAGCCCCGGCGTGGGCGTCGTCACCATGTGGGCCAGGATTCGCGTCCCGTCGATTCCCTCCCACCAGAACGTGTCGTAAGGGAAGCGGTTCGTGTCGTTCCAGCTTATCTTCGTCGTCATGAAGTACTTCATTCCGCACTTCGCCGCGATCTGCGGCAGCGCGCCGCTGTACCCAAAGCTGTCGGGGAACCACATCACGTCGCTTTCAACGCCCAGTTGCTGCTTGAAGAACCGCTTTCCGAAAATGAACTGCCTCACCAATGATTCTCCGCCGGTGAGATTACAGTCGGGCTCGACCCACATCCCGCCGGGCGCTTCCCACCGCCCTTCCGCCACCCTGCGCTTCACTTGCTCAAACATCCTCGGATGGTCCTGTCTCACGAAGTCATACAACTGCGCCTGGCTGGCAAGAAAGATGAAATTGGGGTGCCGCTCCATCGCCCGGAGCGAATTGGAGAATGTCCGCGCCGCCTTCCGTCTCGTCTGCGAAAGAGTCCACAGCCACACCACGTCCAGATGCGCATGTCCCACGCACGTGACCGTCGGCCGCGTTGCGTCATTCTTCTCCTTCTTAAGTCCTTCCTTCAAGAAAGCGTTCGCCCCCGCGAGCGATTCATTGAAGGTCTCCGATCCTGGATAGCGGAAATCCACGTTGCGGAAAGCCTCATCGAGCAGATCGAGGAGCCGCTTTCGCAGCCTCAACACCGGGTCGAGCGAGCGTGCCGCATCCAATGTCGCAAATCCCGTGTAATAGAGATCCTCAACCGCCTCATCGATCACCCTAAGCTCGGCCGTATCAAATGGGTGTTTCTCATCCGTGAGACCGCTGTAAATCTCCATCGCCAGCGTGTGCTCCTTGGCGGGCGACGCCTTCTCCTCCAGCAGTACTTCCTGCCGGTTCAAAGCCACCCCCTGCACGGCCTCGCCGTTCACGTAAACCAAACCTTCCGCCCCGCGCAGCCCCCCTCGGTTGCTCACCCGCAAGTACGCGCAGACCTTCTTCCCCGCGAACTGCTCGGGCATCACGAATCTCGTCCGGAACCAGAAATTCGCAAGGTATGCACCCCACGTGCCCGGTACGTGGAACTCTTCCCATCCGCTGTCGTCGAAATCAACATGTTCCCCCCCCGGCGTCTCCCCTTGCCTGATCCGAAAGTGCGGCAACTTCACCCTCTCCCGGTATATCCAACCCGCGATCTCGTTGAGCCGGTTCTCCAACTTCCGCACCAACCTGCCCGTTGACGCATCCTCGAAGTAAAGCGATCGTTGTGGACTCATGCTTCGCTCCTGATTCGCCTCTCGGAAAAAATCCTCTTACGATGCCGCTGTAGTCGCAAACGGGAAGTATACCCGATCAGTCCCGCCGAACCTTCACATCCTCCCCGAAAACCCCGCACCTCATTTCGGCTGCGGCCCTATCACCGCCGCCACTTCCACCCCTTTCCCGTCCCGGATCACGCTTATCTTCACCTCGGTCCCCGGGGCTGCCTCATCCACCAGCATTACCATCTCCTCCGCCCGCCTCACCGCCTTGCCGTCGAACTCCTTTACGATGTCTTTCGGCCTGACTCCCGCCTTCGCGGCAGGGCCGCCTTCGACTATGTCCACGACCAGCACGCCTTCCACGTAGAACACCCCCGCCTGCGCTGCTGCTTCCGGGGTCATCGTCTGAATCGCCGCCCCCAGCCATCCCTTCTCTCTTGGGGGAACGGGGGTCTCCGGCCGCTCGCCCACTCTCAGCTGCACCCGTTCAACGCCACTCCCTCGAATTATTGACACATCAACGGTCTCCCCCGGACTCCTTTCCGACACCAGTATTGCAAGCCCCGTCGCTGTTCGCACGTTCTGTCCGCCCAACCCTCTAATCACATCGTTGCTCCTCATGCCTGCTTTCTCTGCCGGGCCCCCCGGTAGCACACCGACCACCAGCACCCCGTCGCTGACAGAAAGCCCCTTGTCCCTCTTCACTTCCGGCGTTACCGTCACGATCTCCGCCCCCAGCCACCCGTGTTTCCGCGATGCTTCCTCGACCGGCGCGAGTGTCGGGAGCGGCTCTGGAGTGATCGTCTCGAGGGCTCTCCGTTGTTCCACCTTCTCTTCGCGCAATTGCGGCGACGCGCTGGGCGTAACAAACACGGCCTCTTCCGGCAGCGGGCTCACCCAGTCCGTCTCCGATATCTCGTCCCGCACCAGAGCTTCCCCGATCACCACCGAAGCCACAATCTCTCGTACTTCCGCCTGCGCGGCTCGGAATTGATCCGGAGCCATGACCGCCGTAATCAAGTACACGCTGCCCTTCTCGCCCACAACCGTTTGCAGTAGGTGATATTCCTCGTCTCTCCTGACCAAATCGCCCTCAATCTGATAGCCCTGCGCCCCCGCGCCCTTGAATGGCTTCCTCTCCACCTTCGCTCCAATTGACTTCAGATCCTCCTCGATTTGCGCCGCAATCTCATCCACGCTCCCTTCAACCGTCAGCAATCTTCCCACTCTCAGCGCCTCACCCGACTCCTTGACGATATAGAAACTCCGCTCATCTCCGTTCCGGACCATCCATCGCGGGCCGTATCCGATCGTCAAGCCTCCGTCGCTCGTCGACGCTTCGAACAGATGCGCGCTCGCGACAAGGCACACTCCCAAAGCCGCCACCGCCGCGACGGCACCGTTTCCTCTTCTCACCAGTGCGGACATCTCTCCCTCTCTATCATCTGCTTCAGGACAACCTTCGGATCTACCGGCGGCTTCGCCCCCGGGACCGTCGTCGCTATGTCCATCACTTGCGGCTCGTCCGGCAGGCCCTTGCCCATATCCATCTTGTCCACCCCGACGTGTTCCTCTTCCGGAATCGGCTCGCGCCCGGCGGACTCGAACGTTATCGTCTGACTCATCAGGATCGTCGCGTCAATCGCCAGGAAGTCCGGCGGATTGCCTCTTCTCAGTTGCGCCGCCCTCAGCATTTCGATCTGCCCCTGGCTCAGCCTTCGCATCATCACTGCCAGAGCATGAGACCGCTGGTCCATTTCCTGCGTGATTCGCATCACCGCGTTGCGCGCCTCCTCCGATTCGGCTGCCGGCGTTCCTACCTCATCAACCTTCGCCTGCAACTCCGTCGCCTTCGTCTTCAGTTCCGCCTCGTATTGTCGCCTTCCCGCAGTTGCCGTGTTCAAGAAACGCGCCCTCAGCCTCTTGCCGGTCTCCAGGTGCTCGATCACGATGATGTCCAGTACCGTTTCCTTCCACTCCTCCCGGTCGAATGGCTTGTTCTGCTTTTCGTGTTCAGCCTCAAGTTCGTTCAGTCGCACCGTCAACATCTGCTTGAACACCTCTTGCAGCGGCATCCCGATCTTCAGTTTCTGCCACCGCACCGCCAGCCGCCGCTGCTCCTGCGTCAACGCCGGCCCTTCGTACTCCTGCGCCGCCTTCACGAAGGCCCCGTGCGGCCCGCCTTCCGCCGCGGCATTCTCCGCACTCAAGTTGTTCAATATGTCCCTTCCGGCCTCCACCGACGCCATCGCTCCGACTATCTCTCGTATGTTGTATTTCGCCAAAGCGTACGCCAGCGCCCTCGGATCCTCCGCTAATGCCTGCTCGTATCTGCGCACGAAGTGTTCCTGATCCAGCACGATATCCAGCCCGTCCCCCGTTTCCAGCTTCACGTCACCGTAGACCTGACCATATATCTCGTGCTCTCTCGGCGCTGCGCTCAATCCCCCCTTCCCGTCCGCCACCCAAATCTTCCCCCGAAGCTTCCCGATCAGCTTGAGCATCCGCAGTTGCCCCACCGTCATGTACGCCTCCGCCTGCTCCACCCCTCTCATCACTTCCAGCAGGTTGTCGTTTGCAGCCTTCATGTCCCAATCCGCCTTAGTGGTATCCATCTCCGGCATCGCATTGGCGAAACACTCGATGTGCCACAGTTCCAGCTCTGTTACCAGCTTCTTCTTCAAATACGTATCGAAGAACGCCTTCACCTCTTCTCGCCGGTTCATGTTCTTGACCAGGACCGAGACGTCGTTATCGCTGCTCAGCCCCTTGAACTCCGGGCTCGCCGGGTCCGCGCTCGAACCCTCGATGACGAAACCCACTACCTCTCCCGGGAACTCCTTCGCCGTCGCGCTCATCGCATCTTCGACAAGGAACTGCACCTGCGCAACGATCTCCGCCTCGATCTCGGGAGACAAGAACACCTCGCCCTTGTACTCCACACCCCTGATTCGTTTAAGTTCGACAGGGTCGATTTTCCGCAGCAGCTCCGCCGCGAGATCCGCCCTCTTCCCCTGCCCCTGCTCCTGAAGCTTCTGGCGAAACGCTTCGACCTCCCGCCTGATTACCTCCCCAACCCACCGTTCGTAGTCGAACTTCGTCTTGATCCTGCTCAGCATCCGGGCCGCCCAGTAATTCGCCGCCGAGCTGTACGATTGCGCCGCCCCTTTCACATACTCGATCTCCGCAAGCAGATTTTGCAGCGACCATCGCTTCCTCGCCGCTTCCCACACGGCGATGTAATCCCACAGCACCTTTCCCGCTTCATTCATCGCGTCTCGCTGCACCTTCTGTTCCGCCTCGGTCCCGGCGCTTGCCAGCTTCGACGCCGCGCTCAGGTATTCCCCCATCGCCTTGTAAAACGGATGCTCCTTCACGCTCTTTATCGTCTGCCACGCAGCCCCCGGCAGCTCTTCGACGTTGCGCATCCGCACTTCCGGCTTTGTCTCTTGCTCCAGTTCCCCCTCCCTCTCCTCCATCCTGCTCATGCCCTTTCGCCACATCGCGCTGACCACTTCCACGCTCAGCATTCCCAGGAAGTCACCCCAGTTCTGATTCTTGTACACCGAGGATTGAAACGCCTCCGAGATCACCTCCTCCGCCGCTTCCTCCACGATGTTCCCGACAACCTGCCCCAGCCCCGCCCAACTGCTCATCGCCCCGCTGAACGGATTCACCACTCCGTACAAATATTGCAGGAAGCTCGCCGGCCCTGTGCCCCCTGCCGGCACCCCAGCCCACGTGAAGAACGCGTTGAAGCCCGCGGCGTAGAATCCCATGTTCCCCCAGTTCTCCAGCACGTCCGTTCCCATCTGGATCGTGATCTCCCACTGGATTGCTCTCTTCAGCTCCTCGTACTTCGCGTCGTTCTCCTGCAGCTCCTTGTATTGCTGCGAACTTTCCTTCAGCTTCTGGAATATATTGTCGTCGAACCTCGCGCGTTCCATCGTCTCGCGGTCCAGCTTCAGCCCCTTGATGCTCGCCAATTGCCCCACGTACCGCTGACGCCTCATCTGGTCCAGCAGCGAGAGCGCCTTGTGATAGTCGTATCCCAGAATCGCGTCCCTGTACCGCAGCTTCAGCACCAGCGGCTCCGCCTGCGCCAGGTTCACGCGCGACGCCTCCGCGCACAGCTTTATCTTGTGCTCGTACGATTTCCGCAGGCGTTCCGTCTCCGGCCCCTGCGGCTTCTGTTCCAATTCCCTGGTCAGCCTCGTCAGGTAGCACATCTGCCGCACGAACTCGCAATTCTCTATGTTTACCCACGCATTGACGTAATCCGGGTTTGTGGCCAGCAACCTCTCATGCATCGCGAAGGCACCCTCCGCCGTCCCCTTCAGTATCGCCGGATCCGGGTCGTACCCGCAGTCGGCAAACTCCGCCCTCACGATCCCGATCTCATGTTCTTGATTCCGCTTCAACTCCAGGTACTGATTCCGATCCACTATGCTGCCAATCTGAAACAGCGCCCGGTACTGTGTCGATATCGCCGTCGCCGGCTTCAGCAGCGACGACCACACGAAATCGCCCGTCTTCGGATCGCGGCCATACTGAGCGTAGTGCGCCGACTGCCCCGCCATCCGCGTCAGCCTCGTCATGTCCTCGGCTATCCGTAGTTCGTTCGCCCTGGCCTCCTTCGGGTCTATGTCTATCGCCCCAAGGATTCGCGTCAGCCCCCCGTTGGTCATCTCCGCGAATCGCCGGTCCTTGATCAGCATGTTGTACCCTAACCCCGACTCCGACGGCGGCAGCCTGATTCCCGTCTTGTTGAAAATGTCTCGCTTTCCCTTGTGCCACTGGTTGAGCGTGACAAGCTGCCGCTCGTCGCATTCCACAATCATCTCCAGAAACTCCACCTTCGCCGTCGTCTCCTCGTTCAGCTTCTTGATCCTCTCCTGCACCTTGTCCTCCCGGGTCTTCCAATCCGCCCCGCAGTAATTCGCCCCCATGATCGCCATGTCCGACCCGAATCCCACGAACACGTCGAACAGCGCATACGGCGTCTTCGCCGTCAGAATGAAGAACTCCGTCGCGTCCTGGATCATGTACTCGTGCTTGTTGTTCCACGCCTCCACGAAGCCCTTCCCGATGTCTTGAAAAGCGCCGAAATAGCTCTTCTGCTGCTCCAGCAGGTCCTCAGAGGCGGCCTCGTACTTCAGCACAGCCCCGATCCCCTGCTCCGCCAGCACCCTCACCACCTCCGCCTTCGCCTTCAGCAGGTTCGCATTGTCCACCAGAGGCTTCGCCCCCAGCCGTGTGATCTCTTCCTGCATCACCGCCAACTGCTTCACCTGCGCGAACGCCTGCCGCGCCAGCCCCGTCACCCCCCATGCCCCCAGCGCCAGCTCCAGCTCCTCTCGCGCCCATCTTTCGTCCTCCATCCTCTCCCATCCGCTCATTCCCACGACGTCGTCGACCGACACCGACACGCTCAACCCGAAATCTCTAAGTTCCCTTATCTCGTCGGCGCTCAGCTTCGGCGCTTTCGCCTCTTTTCCCTTCCAGCGATCCGAAGGCCCCGGCTGCTCTCCCGGCTCAAGTTCCAGCGGCGGTCCTTCCTTCACCTGATACAGCGCCCTCACGTCCGCCCCGAACCCCGACACCTGCTCGCGGTCCCAGAATTGCACTCGCCCCTCCCGCAGCTTGATCCGGGCCCTGTCGTTCGCCGCCTTCAGATGATGCTTCGCCGCAATCCGCGCCGCCCGCAGCGCCTTCATCCGTTGCTTCTGCGCGTCCCCGCCGTAGAGCTTCCACGGCCCCCCCGTTTGACCCATGCTGGTGTACATCTTGGCGACGCCGGCGTAGAAATCCATCCCCGCCATTCTCACCTTCTTCGTCGCTTCCCTGCGCTTCGCTTCCGCCTCGTTTGCCTTCGAAATTCCCGACAGATCGGAGCTCAGCCTCGCCCATCTGTTGCGCATGTCTGCGATTGCGCCCCCCTGTTCTTTCCGCGCCTTTGTGTATGCGTCCTCCGCCGCCTTCATTTCGGTGAAAATGTCCTCGTCGATCGGGATGTCCGCCGGAATCTCAACCGGCAGCGTCCCTCCCACGTATATCAGCTCTCGCCGGTCAACCAGCACCTCGCCCCTTTCCAGCTTCACCATCGCGTACAGCGTGTACTGTCCCGGCGGCACGTCCGCCTCCCACCCGCCCGCCTCGTCATCCCTTCGCGCTTTCGATACGCCCGAAGTCTCCCCTCCCGCTTTCAGGAAAGTCATCTTGTACCAGTCCCCCACCTTCTCCGTGTGACCGAAGACCTGCTTCCCATTCTCCCAAAGGCTCCATTCCACCGTCGGCGTCGGTGTCGGCGTGGGCCACGTAGTCGGAACCGGAGAAGGAGACGGAACCACCCCCGGCGGAGGCGGCGTCGGATCCGGCGTCGGCACGCGAACCAACTCCGCGTGCATCGTCAACGAACTCACACGGTCCAGCAACACCAGGTCCGGCTTTGACCTTACGAAGAGGAAATCCCTGAATCCCCCGTACTGATACCTCACCGGCCTGCTTGCCGGGTCTTCCGGCCGCATCTTCTCCAGCGTCTCGTAAATCGCCTTCGACTTCGCCTTCGCCTGATCGAGCTTCGCCTTCTGCTCGTTATACTCCTGCGCCGCCTTGCTGATGTCCGCCATCGCCTGTTGGAGCTTCTCAGGGTCTTTGCCGAGCACCTTCTGAGCGTTCGCCCGCGCTTCCGCTTCCCACGTGTCCGGATCGAAATAAATCCGCTTGTGCCCCGCTATGATGTGAACCTTGTCCTCGTCCACCTTCTTCGCCCGCATCTCGTCGAGACGCTCTCCATGCGCCAGAATGACGGCCTCGACTCCCCGCCGTGCGGCATCCTCTTCCTCCGCCAGCTTGTATTGCTGATCCGAGTACGAGCTCACCGTCTTCCAATACTCATCCATCGCCTTCAGGTACTCTTCCCGGATTCTTTTTTGCTCCTTGTAGGCCTGAATCACCTCAACGTCCAACTCCTCCAGTATCCCCGCCGTCTGCGCGATTTTCTTCAAATCGTCTGTTGAGAACTTCCTGTCCAACTCATTCCAATACCGAGCCAGTTTTTCCGCGCTCACCTTCCGGCCGTACGGCCCCGTGTTTGCCTCAACCGGCTCCGCCCGCGCCCCCGCGCATAGCGCCGTCCATGCGACCGCCATCGCAACGACCAACGCAAGCCGCTTCCTCAGCCGCCGCTTCTGCCTACTCGTCCTCATGGCTCGCCTCCTCGGAGTCTTCAATCTCGTCATTGCCGCGCAGTTCCTTCTTCGGCAGCATCATCGTCGCGATCCGCCTGTATGTCGCCGCCATCGTCTCTTCGCCCAGCCCCGCCAGCGCCTCGGCTCGTAGTAGATATACGGCGGGATCCATCAGAGACTCCTCCGCCGCATCCGCATCCTCCAATGCGCCCTCGTAATCACCGTTCACCAGCCGCATCCTCCCTCTCGCCGACCGCAACTCCCCGTCTCGCGGATTTAACCCCAGCCCTTTCCCGTATAGCTCGGCTGCTTCCTCCAAGTGGCCTCGCTGCTCCCACTGAGCCCCCTTCCACGCGTAATGGCTTGCGACCGCCGGACGAACCGACCACACTACGGCCAACCCTATGACCACGACGGCTCCCGCGTACCATACCACCATTCCTTTCCCCGCTTTGTGAAACCTGACTACCCTCGTGCGTCCGCCTTTCCCAATCGCCGGCGTCAGCGCGACCAGCGTCCACAACACCAGCGCCGTCGCCGGCACTTTCATCGGGAAGCTCACCAATCCATGCGTCAGCAGCGCTGCCACTCCAGACGCCGCCGCAATGATATACACTCTCCTCCCCCCTGTCGATTCCCGGCATGACCGTCCGGCAAAACGGAAGTACGTCACCAGAAAGAATATCCATGCTCCAAGCCCCACCGCTCCCTGCTCTATCAGCGCCTCCAGCAGATCGTTGTGCGCGTGCTTCGCATTCGTCGCCAGCGCCATGTCACCGGCGTTCTCCGGCTGCGCCAGGTGCTTCGCCTGCGAGAGCAGATAGCCCAGCTCGAACGTTCCGTACCCGCTTCCGACCAGCAGACGCCTCGCTCGCGGCCCTTCAGTCAACATTCGCGCGCTGACTCGCCAAATGTACGTGCGCCCCCGAAGATGCTCCGACACAGACTCCATCGCCGGCCTCCCGACACCCACTCCTGCCGCCGCGACCACCACCAGTCCGGCCGCCACCACCCTCAGCACATTTCTCCGACTGCGCAGACTCACCCCGTTATTCTTTCTCCACTCGACATGTACCCACATAATCAGCGCGCACATCGCCGCCGCCGCCAGCGCCGCCACGCCTCCCAGCGACCGCGTTGCCGCAATGCACGCCAGCATCACGCCCGCTCCCGCAACCCACAACCCCCGCACAAAACGTGCTCTCGACGCGAACGCCGCCGCAACCCCGCTCGGCACCAGCGCCGCCAGAAACCCTGCAACCCAATTCGGGTTCCCCAGCGTCGCGTACACCCGCATCTTCTCCGCCAGCGGCCTGAAGTCCACCTTCCACGCCGCGACTCCTTCCGGCATCACCTGCGCCCACTGGAGCAAACCGATCACCGCAACCACTCCCCCGGCGGCCACCATTCCACCCACCACCCATTCTGCCGACCTCCTGCTCAGAACCTGCGTCGTGAGGAGAAAGAAGGCCAGCGGCCCCGCGAGCGTGACCGACCGCGTGAGGCTGTGATGTGGCGATTCCGAAAACGCAACTGAAAGTCCCAGCGCGATCGCAATAATCCCCGCCGCCCCGATCACCCCGTTACTTACCACCACTGCTTTACCTTTCCGCACCCATGACAAGATCAGCGCCGCCCAGCACACCGTCAGAAAAACCTTCAGAAACGATTCCTTCGGGAGCCCGAACGCATCGCTCAAAGGCGGCACCGCGAGGAACGCCACTCCCGAGAATCCAACAAACAGAATCTCTGCCCAATACCACCCACGTGCGTTCAATGCACCCTCATTCACCTTCGCGTCGCCCATGAGTCGCGCCTCGCCGGTAGCTCGGACCTCAGCGCCTAGTTTGTATGTCCCCGTCGCGCGTCTGTCAACCGCGCGCCATCCGCCGGAAACCCCGCCCGCGCATCTCGCGCCCTTTCGCTCCAGCCTTGCGATTTCCACATGCCGACGTTACCATCAATCCCAGGAAAGACCCGTGCTGCACTCTTTACACCGGAGGCCAATATGAGGCGAGGATCCAGGATAGCGCTGACGACCATCGGCCTTCTTATCCTCGTTCTCATCTTTGCCGTTTGGATTCGCCAGACCATCGTATCCCGTCGGCTGGAGGAACTTGTCGCCGAAGCCGGCCTCACCTGGCCGCCCCAGTACCATACGACCGTGATCTTCGACGAGCGCAACGCCGCCACGTTTTACAACCAAGCCTTCGAGTTGATTGAAAGTACGCCCGGCTTGTGGACAGGCGACAAAGCAAATGAACAGCCCCAGGAGTCTCGCGACGAAGCCGCCGCATACGAATCCTTCCTCGACAAGTTCGAGAACAACGAAACCGACAATCTTGCTCCGGAACTCAACGCGCTCCGCCCCTGGCTCGCCCGCAACGAAGATGCCATCGCCCTTCTTCTCGAAGCGGCAAAACTCAATACGTGCGATTTCCCGTACGAGGCCGACACCTTCTTCCCCGAACCTTTGCATCTCCCGTCGATGCGCGATGCCGCCCGCGTCCTTCAGCTCGCCGCCCTCATCTCTGCCGCCGATGGTGACGCCACCCGTGCAGCCGAACTCTCCTGGGCGCTCCTCCGCGTCGGCAACCATCTACAAAGCGATCGAACCTTCCTCTCCAGCCTCGTCCGCTGCGCCATCTTCTCTATGGCCTATTCGACCCTAATGCACGTGTCGCCGCTGGAGTCACTCCCTGCTGACTGGCGCGCACGGATTGACGAGGAACTCGTCCTCTACGCGAACCTCGATACGTGGACCGATTTGCGCCAGGAGAAGGCCCTTTCCTTACAGTTGATACAATCATTCCCGACCGCCTTCAGCGAGGCCCCGGAGCCCGAAGCGCCTACAGGCCAACCTGCCACCCAATCTCCCCCCGGCAATCCCTTTCTCAGCGTGCTCGCCGCCCCATGGCTCAGACCAAACGTAATCAAATATCTAGAGCTTATGGATGAATTTGAAAAGAGCTTCCGGCAACCGTACTGGAAAGCTCGCCCAAAACTTGTGCAGTGGGATGCTGAGATTTCCACGCTGAGCGCCTTCTATTCTCCCGCGACTATAGGACTCGCGGGGATGACAGGCTACGCTAAACAGGCCACAATAGCGCGCACGCGCGCATTCGCCGCTCGCCTCGGCCTTGCCCTTGCCGCCTATAAAGAACAGACCGGCTCCTATCCCGACGACCTCACCGCTCTCGTCCCGGATTTCATCGACGAAATCCCCCTCGACCCCTTCACCGGCAACCCCTTCATCTACCGCACCGAAGGCGTCAGCTTCATTCTTTACAGCCTCGGCCCCAACCTCACCGACGACGGCGGCATCTACCTGCGCGGGAAGAGGAACCAAATCGAAAAAGACGACATCTCCTGGCGTGTGCCCCGCTAGCCCTTACTCCACCACCAAGTCTTCCGCCCGGAAATCCCCTATCACCACCGTCACCTTGTCTCCCGCCTTCACGTACCCTCCCGGGTTGCCGAACATGATGAAATAGACCCGGCCCTCCGTCGGCGCGAGAGTCGTCTGTCGCAGCGCTCCCACCTTTGGAGGGGTGGGCACCACGAGTTTCGCGCCCGTCGCCTGATGGATCAGATATGGATTCATGGGGCGTCGCATTATCGGCGCTGCTTTGTCCGCGTCCACCACTTCGTACCGGAAATCCAGCATATACCCCGCCGAGGTCCGCCTGATGCTCACCGGTTTTATCCCCCACTCGTCTTCCGGCCTCACCTCCCCGTGCAGCATCGCGCAGCCCGACGCGATCAGGACGGCCGGGAAAGCCAATCCCCATCCTCTCCTATTTGACACGCGCAACGCCATCATTCCTCCTCGGCGCAAAATGCCGCAGAGAGACCCGCCCACTCTCTGCGGCAAGTATACACGCACGCCCCCTCACTCAGAACCCCGCTCCTGCTTCCTCCCTATGGGCTCACCTGAAGGTACGACAGCATCCCGCCGGGGGATAGTTCCGCGTTCGTCAGGCGCAGCGTCCGATCATACAGCGGATACGTCCCAGCCGCGCTCGGCGTGATTATCGCGTCCTTCGTCTTCAGCGAGGGCATCAGCACCGAGTACATGTCCTTGGCATATCGATACTTGTAACCGTCCTCGGCGACCACGCTCATTCGCATCCCCTGCAGCAGCATCGCGTGGGTCCTCAGGCCGGCGTTGAACATCCTTATCAGCGTCCTGTCTCCGACCCCTCCGGCCGCTATCGGGCTGATCGTCCCGTCGAACGGCATCCCGTTCACCAGAAAATACTGCGGCAGGTAATCCACCGTGCTCGTCATCGCCTTCCCCGGACCGTAGTTCCCCGTCGCCACCGCGTCGTGAATCTCAGGATCGATTGCGCTATAGAAAACAATCACCTCGTTGTCGTATTCAATCCCTTCGTATGCAA
>CAZBND010000013.1:63499-74706 GCA_964493415.1 uncultured Planctomycetota bacterium
ATTGCGCTATAGAAAACAATCACCTCGTTGTCGTATTCAATCCCTTCGTATGCAAGTTGATCCCAGTCATCCACGTTCCTCTTCATTGCGCCGTATAAGCCCATCTGCACCTGCACGGCCGCGTGCGACCCGCTGTGATAGATGTAGCTTCCCGGCCTCACATTCGTCCACTCGTACACCACCGGAGCCGCATTCCCCGGCGGCGTCTCGTGCGTGAAGGCCACCACGCGGCCGTCGGAGTTCCTCACCGGAGTCATCTCGGCCGTCTGCCCGGGGATCACGATCGATACAGGGACTGACAGGTTGTTATCCAGATTGATCCTCAGCGTCGAGTCAGGCACCGGCACGGTCAGCACCGGCCCCGGCGCCGTCACCGTCCCGTCCTCCGCGCCGAAGGACGAGTCCAGCGCGAATCCCCACATCGGCACCATTCGCCCGTCCGGCATGGTCTTCGTGGTGGTGTCCGCCCTCAGGTTGAACGTCACTCCCAAAGCCGACGCAGGAATCGCCGCCAGCGCCAGCACAAGGAGCAATCTCATGCCTCTCGATATCCCCCAGTTCATCTTCCTCTCCTTCTCGCTTACGGAATGGGCGCGCTCGGATGCTCCACGATCAGCATCGTCATCAGGCCGCCGGGAAACACGTCAAAGTTCACCATCTCTTTCTCTTTATGGGAGTGCCACATGTAAAAAAAACCGCCGTAGAGGTTCAAGGCCCCCTGACCCGGCGGCAGAGCTCCCATCGCTCCCAGAAACGGACTCCCGCTCCAGAACGCCCCCGGCGTAATATCCTTGGTATCCGGCAGGTCGACCGGCAGCGGCTTCCCGTGATCGGGCGCGTATTCGTTCGGCTCCATCGGGTCCTCGGGGGCATGCCCGTATATGTCCCATCCGAGCTTCTCTCCCGTCCATTCGAAAATCGCATCCGCCGTCCCGCCCGGCGCCACCGTTATCGTGAAGTCCGAGTAAGCCAAGTCCGCTCCCATCCCCGGCCCGCTTTGCAGCAACCTCCCGTCCTGCGCTATCACGTTGAAGTTGTTTCCGTGCGTGTGGAACGGATGCAGGTCCCGCCCCGCGGATATGAATCTCAGCAGTATCCGCTCTCCCGGATGCATCCGCGGCAGGCAATTGTACGGCTGCGTCGGCAGCCACGAGGCGAAGTTCGCCGACATCGTATCCGGCGCCGCCCTGCCGTTGATGAACCAGTACACCGGCCACCAGATGTTGTCGTCCCACTCATCGAGCATCCCCGCCTCCGCGCGCCAATGTATACGCGGATCCATCTCGCTCATCAGGAACAGGTACTCCCGGTCATACGCGCTATCCACATGGTCATACGCCTGACCCACCGCAGCCGGCCGCACTATCAGCGCGCCGAAAAGCCCCATGTCCACCTGCACCTCCATTTGCGTTCCGCTGTGGTAGAGGTACGTTCCTGGATGCGACGCCGTAAACGTGTACTCGACAACCCCTCCGCTGGGTGCGGCCTCCGCCGTCAACAATCCCGCTGATCCCCCCGATGTCGAAACACCGTCCTGCCCGGGGAACACTACTGACGTCGGCACCGTCAGTTCGTTCGTCAGCGTAACGGTCACCACGTCGTCCTGATCCACGATCAGCGTCGGCCCCGGATACTGCATTCCGTTCCCTTCCACTCCGTACCCCCACACGTACACGCTGCTCGCTTCCGGCGTGGAGATGTACCCGTCCTGAGCGACAAGGCTGAACGTGTCGCCTTCTTCGCCGATAATGACCGCTTGCGCACTGACCGCCGCGGACAACGCCGCAACGAATACGGCAATACCGCTCAACGCCCTCTTGGACCTCGTCTTCATGGTGACCTCCCGCCTCAATTCAACCAGCGTCCTCTGTAAACGCCTCACTTGTCCTTCTTGGTAGATCCCGGCGCACTCAGCCTGATCTCGGTCATCATCCCGCCGAAATCCTGGCTGTCGTTGCTCAGGAAGTTCAGATTCGTCGTGTACAGCGCGTACGTCCCAGGCTCCAATCCGGCCGTGTCCAAAATCACGTCCGCGGCCTCGCCTCCGCCCAGAGTGATCGACGTGGTGTCGTAGGTGAGGTCCTTCCCATCCGGCCCCCTCAATAGTCTCGCCCCACGCCCGACAACCTTCATCGGAAGCCCCAGCGCCGTCACCGTGAAGTAGTCCGTCGTCGACAGGTTGGAGAACCGCAGCAGTATCTTCTCCCCCACTTCCGCCGTGATCAGCGTGTCCACCGGCTGCGACAGGTGTCCGTCGAAGCTGTTCGCCAGCGCCCCGACCTTGATCGTGTCCGGATACCCGCGGCCGTTGAACATCGCGTACGTGTCTCTCATGTTTGCGAACGGCAGCGGCTGCACGTAGATGCTCGCATCGTGGAAATCGGGGTCCATCGAATGCATCTGAACCGGGTAGTCCACATCGTAGTACGTCGACCCGTCACCGTCGTTGTACGCGTACTTGTACCCCGTGTGGTGCGTGAAGCCGTTCAGGTCCGTTCCGTCCGGCAGCACGTCCTGCGCCGGCAGAACGTAGATGTTCGCCAGCATCCCCATCTGCATGTGTTCCGTCGCCTCAACGTGGCAGTGCCACATGTACGTTCCCGGCTCGACGATGTTGTAATAGTACGTCAGCGTCGCCCCCATGTTGATCGCCAGCGAAGCGTCGGGCACCCCGTCGAACACCGACGCAGCCTGCGGGAATCCGTGGAAGTGTATCGTATGAGGATCGAACAGGTCCGGGCGCATCATCATCCCCACGTTCGTAAGCTCCAGGTACAATTCATCCCCCTCCCTCGCCACGATCGTCGGCCCGGGGAACTCCGCAGCCAGCATCCCGGCATCCATCAAGTCCTCGATGTCCCCCGACTTCACATGGTCCAGATTCGAGAACCCGAACATGTAAAGTGGCCTGCCGTCCGCCATGTTGATGAAACCGTCCCCCGCTCCCAGCTTGTGAACAACCGTCCCGCTTCCGGGAGCGCCCGGCGTGAGTGCCGGCTCCCCGCCGTTTGTTCCTCCTACGTCTCCAGTCGTTTCTCCACCGTCATCTGTCCCACCCCCGACAATCAGAACCTCCGTCCCGCCTCCGGTCACCTCGGCAGCCGCCTTGCCCGTATTCTTCGCACCATCCTTCTTCTCCGCCTTGTCGCTCTTATTCCCTTCCGTGCTCTTAGTCTTAGCTTCCGGCTTAGGCACGCCGGGCGTGTAGTCGCCCACCAAACCCGTCGGCGCAAAGACAATGCTTACGAAGTTGCCGACCCCGGCACCTTTGCCGGACGCAAGCAACTCGTTGAAGTAAGGATCAGCAAAGAGAGGATCGGCATCAGTATTGCTCGCATCGTACGCCGTCACGGAACCGTCCGGCCACGTGATCGTCAGATCCGTCAGCACACCATTGACCGGGTTGAAGACCTCCGCGCCGGCCGTCTGGTACACACCCAGGTCCCAGAACACCGGGGACTCTCCATCTCCGATGTCAGGACGGATACCGCCGAATCCGGCTCGATGGTTCGCGTCCCAGTAGAACGACCGGTTCTGCCAGATTATGTTGCCGTCAAGCGTTGGATTGCTGAATTCCTGCTCGAATCCCGGGCCGAACGCATCCTGTAGCTGGGTGCTGTGAGCGCGCGCGGAAATCCCGCCCACTTGCGGCACCGAGTTGATCACCGTGCCCGGATCGGCGGTCGGCGTCGGCGGGAGCCACTGACCGGGCGGATTGTTCAACTCCGGCCTCGGACCGAAGGCGTCCACCCCCGTCGCCGACGAATCATTGTGAGCAACGGTGTTGTTCAGGATCGACACCCTCGCCGAATCATCCAAGGAAATGCCTCCGCCGGCGTCCGCGCTCACGTTGTTCACGATCACGTTGTCCAGTATCTCGACCTTGTACCACATCGACGGCATGCTCGGGTAATTCTGCACGTCCTGACCGTTCGTGCTGAGGGTCCTTATGCCCCCGCCGTCGTCTCCGCTCAGGTTCCCCTGGATGACGTTGTTCCGGATCGTAACATCCCCCGAGCCCGGGCTTAGCGTCCCCGGCCCTCCTCCAGGCACAAGCTCCCCGGCAACCATGATCCCCCCGCCCTCGTCGAACGCCTCGTTGTTGAAGATATGGTTGTTCTCGATGATCCCGCCGTCGCTCAACCCGAAGTGTGCAATCCCCCCTCCGTACAGCAGCGAGAAGTTGCCGCATATGTAATTCTCGTAAACCCGGTAGTTGTCCGCCCCGTTGAAGATCGCCACTCCCCCGCCGCCGTCCCATGCCCCATTGGACGAG
Source organism: uncultured Planctomycetota bacterium (assembly GCA_964493415.1). Lineage (GTDB taxonomy): Bacteria > Planctomycetota > DG-23 > CAZBND01 > CAZBND01 > CAZBND01. The sequence goes on from CAZBND010000013.1 coordinate 67,776, forward strand.
ATCTGATTGTGATGGATGTGCACGTCGGGGTTCTGGCAGCTCAGGTACCCGTCCCCGGTCGCGTTTACCAGTGACGGCGTGCCCACCCGCACTCCGCCTCCGAACCCGCCTTGGTTGCTCAATATCCTATTGTTGCTGACGCGCAGGTGCGACGCATAAGCGTTCGCCAATACGCCGCCTCCCCACGTCGAGTTCCATATTGTCAGCCCGTCCACTCTGGGAATCGGTTTCCCGAATCCTCCGCCCTGCCCGGCCACCATCACGCCCGGCGTGATCCTCACCGGGAATCCCTCGCCTTCTTCCACAACGAAGTCGGGCGTCTGTCCCGAAATCAAATCGATCATGCCCCCGTCCACCAACTGCTTGAGCTTCGCCCCCCACGCCTCCTGACTTTCCAACGATAGCGGCCCCGCCTGGATTGTCGTCGAGAACGCCCCCCACCCTTGCAGCTTCACCGGCTTCCACATTATCACCGCCTCGTTGTACACGCCCGGCGCAACGAGTATCAACGCTTCCGCCCCGGCCATGTCCACCGCATCCTGTATCGACTGCCCCGCCGCCACGTGAACCACGTCCTCATCGCCCACGTGCAGCGTTATCCCTATCGGCGTGGTGACGCCGTTGTCCCCTCGCGTTATCATCAGTTGCCCCGTCGCCACCCCAGGCGGTACCGTCGCCTGTATCGACAGCCCGTCCCCGGCCCATAGCAGGTTCGTCAACGGCACGCCGTCAACAGTCACCGTTCCTTCATCCGGCCCGAAGCTGTAATCCCGCACGATCGTCGTCGGGCTTGCAGTCACCTCAGGATCGTAGTCCGGGTTCGGCACCTCCATGTCGCCGACCGCCGCGATGGTGATTTGGCTTCCAGCCGTCGCCACGTACGGGCCTCCCTCAGGACCGCTGATCGAATAGATGAGCGGCGTCGCATCCGGGAACTCGCAATCCAGCCGTGCCGGGCTTCCTCTCAGCCCCGCTATAGGCAAAACCGGAGTGTCAGTCGGCGTGGTCCTACCGGGATAGAACTGAAAGCGGTAGCACGCCGTACCGTAGCCGAGATCGTACCACGGATCGGTGATATACTGCCCCGCGTTAAGCGGATCCGGTATGGGACCCGGGTCGTTGAGGCAGATGTTTACCATATTCGGCGAAACCCCCGTCGGGCTCGCCAGGTTGACCGTGTACGTCGAGGGAAGCAGCGCGTTGTATCTTCCCCATTCGTCCGTGTACACCCGCGCCACCTCGTTCCCCAAATGGTCCCGAAACGCCACCGGTATCCACGGGACACCGTAGTTGTCGTTGACGAAAGGACTCTCAGGATCCCAATCCAGCAAGACATCGTTCAAGCACATGCCTCTTACCCTGGCCGCCTTCGGAACTTCCGTAAACACCTGGAAGTCGCACGCCGCGTTTCTCCCCTGCGTGACGTACACCTGCTTCCGGTCGGCGAGCGGCTTCAGCTCACCCATCGAAGGTGCGGGCACGCCCGGAAACAGCGTCAGCTCCGCCGGAACCAAGTGAAGGTCTCCCACCGGCACGGGTGGATCGATCAACGGATTCCCGTGCGCTTTCGCATACGGAATTATCTCGTCTCCGAAATCCACATTCTTGTTCTCTTCCTTTGCTATCTCGTACCCCGGCGGAAGGGCACATTCCACTATATAGAAACCGGCCGGAAGTCCGTCCACCTCGTCGCCGCCCGAGACGATTCCTCCCGGGAAGTACGAGTCAAACGCATACCCCCCGTCGAATACGCCCGGCCTTATCTGGTTCCACGTGACGAACGTCTCCGCTCCGTTCCTGATCTCAACTCCGTGAACATACTGCGGCGGCGCTACAGCCCCTTCAGGAAGATTGTCGTCCCACGAGTCGCTTGTCCCGATTTGGATCGCGTCACCGGGATCGAACGCGCCGTTAAGGTTCCTATCCACGTCCTCCGGCCCGGGGAAGTTCCCGAACGGGTAATTGTCCACGTCCGCCAGCGTAGGTCCTCCGTCTCCGTCGAGGTCGTCGATGACCTTGTCCTGATTGAAGTCCGCGTACAGGTTCATCTGAACCCTTGGTATCCCCGGCTCCCACGGCTCTATCGCAAGGTACTGGGGCTCATCTTCGGCCCGGGTCGTTCCGTAACCTATGACGCCGGAGATTCCGCCGTTCTCGCCCTCGCCGTACTCCGTTTTCCCCCAGTTGATCTCGTTCGTCTGCCCGGCGTAAAGCATCATCGCCTCTGTAAGAACCGGTCCCAGCTCCGTCCGCCACGGCAAGCCGCCGTTATCGGGCTGCGCCTGGGGGTTCTTGTTCTCCCCCGGCGGGATTTCCCCGCCGTCATCCACTACCACATGCACGCCCGTAGCTTTCAATCGCGCAAAGTCGACCTCTGGAACGATGTACATCAGAAACTCAAACACTTCGTCGAAGCTGTATTTCCCCGTAGGATCCGTAGCCGTCGCCTGGTATATCGTCCCGTCCGTGAAACGCAGGTTCAGCCCCTGGTTCCCAAGCCCCGGCTCCCCCTCATCAGGAAACCCGTTCTCGTTCATGTCGTAAAAGACCTTCCCCTCAAGCCTCCCGAACCACGGGTTCACCGGCACGTCCCCCAGCGCTATCAATCCCCCCGTCACCGGCATCACCACAGTCCGGAAGTCGATTATGATGTCAAGGAACTCATCCCACACCACCAACTGATACGTCCCCGGCGGCACGTTCTCTATTACGAATTCCCCGGTCTCCGGATCGCAGGGCTGCGCATATACCTGCTCGTCTCGCCCGCTCAGGTTGTTCAGTCCCACCCACGCATCCGACATCGGGGGCCCTGAGAAGATCGCGGTAGCCCACGGTGGCCTTCCGCGGTGAAGCTCCACCACCTGCCCTGTTATCGTCCCCGTCGTCCCTTCCGACTCTGGAAACGTCATTGTCTGGGCGAACCCAAAGAACGCGTGCCACGCGAAAAATCCGAACTCCGCCAAGTACTTCGGCTCACGAGACCCCACCCACGCGTCTATGGTCGGCGTCCCCTCGATCGTCGTCGTCTGTATCCACCCTTCCCCGGGCGGTGCCACCGCGACTATCCCGTACTTGTTGGGTGCCAGGTACTTGATGTACACCTCGCCGTTCGCGTCCGTAATCGGAACCCCGCCGCCCATCTGATCCATCACCGGCGCGCCGTCTCCGTCCAGCACGAATGTCCCATCCGGGTTCTTCAGGTACGTCGTCATCAGCGGGTTCCCGAAAGCATCCATCATCACCTGCCCCGCTTCGTCGTGCAGGACGATCTGAACCCCCGGAAGCCCCTCTTCCGCCGGAATGTCCGGCGCGTTGTTCAGCGGCTGATTGTCCTTGAAGGCATACACCGATATCTGCGCCGTCTCCACCGGAAACTCGTGAACGATCACCGTCACTTCGCCCTGCCCGATCTTAACGTCGTGCCCGCTCATCGTGTGTCCCGAATACGGCAGCACCGACACGAAGTAACGCTTGTTCGGCGGCACGTCGATCATCACCGACGACCCCGCCGTCTCCCCGCTCGCCGCCACAGGGGAGTACGTCTTATGGATGTTCACCCCCAGCGTGTCCGAGGCGGGGACCCCCGGAGTCACAGGGTATGTCGTATCCTCCTCCACCAGGTAGCGGAATCCGCTCACAGGCGTCCCGTCATTATCCGTGACGTGCAGCGTGAAGGCTCCCAGCGACGTGCATGCCCCCAATACCGCCAGCAACATCGAGATAGTGAACGTCCACCTTCGGGCTCTCTGCATCTTCAGCTCCCTCCCCTTCGGGAAATTGTCGCGACGCCTCTTCGTCTCTGCCTTTGCGCTTCCATCGCGAGCCGCAGACTCTCCTCCTCTATACACAGCCGTCTGTCCCTCTCGAGACAGCCTTTACACCATCGGAGCCAGGCCGACGGCAACCCGCAGAGCGTTTATCACATCCGAGATGTCCACCACTCCGTTCAGGTTGAAGTCCGCCACCCTTACCTGCACGACCGTGGGCTCATCCAGCCCCACGGTAATTCTCAGCATCAATATCACGTCGGGCACACCTACCCCGCCGCCGTTCAAATCCATCGACGTGTACGGCCCCATCACTCCGGCACCTCGAGGCGTCGTAGTTACCGTCACATCCGTCGAGTACGGCGTGCTTCCTCCCGACAGCACCGTCACCTCATCAATTACCGCTCCCGTCGCTCCTGCCTGGTACACGCCCGTATCCTGATCAATGCTTCCACCCGACGGCGCTTGCGTCAGGGACCATAGGTCCCCCGGGTCCGACGGCGAGCACCTGAAATGCAGCCATTCGCCCACGGCCACCTCCGGGTTTTCCGGCACGATCACCGTCCCGGTCGTGAACACCCCGTCGGAAGCTGCCATCACGGGCAAAAACTGCGCCCCGTCGTCCGTCGCCTCCACCCCATCTATGTGCAATGCCGTGTTGTCCCAACTCGGCGGGTCGTTCACCGTAAACTCCACACTGAACAGCACCGCGTCCGCCGTCAGCACCGGGCCCGGCAGCTCAACGAACCCCACGGACACTTCGCCCGGCGTGCTCACGTTTACCACCGAAGCGCCGCCCCCGAAGGACGGCCCCAGGGTTACGTCTATCTCGGCAGGCTGTTCCAATACACCTTGGTCGAACGTCAGCGTCACGCTGAAACCCGCAACGTTCGCTCCCGCGACCGGCACCCCCTCCAGCAGCACATCTATCGTGTCCGTACCGCCCGGTACGGCCGACCCGTCCGTCGCGCGCACGCTCATCGTTGCTATCGTGTAGTCCTCGTCCGCCATGCTCGACTCCACCCACATGTACGGCACGCTCGCCGGAGTGAACGCGAATCCCGCTCTCACCGGCTCCACTATTCCCGACCATCCATAAGGCACGGTCGCAGTGTAGTACCCGTCTGCACCCGTCACCGGATTCCCCGGCAGCCCTTCGAGCGTCACGTCGGGAAAACCCGCTCCCTCTTCATCCCACACGTGCCCTGATATCATATATGTCGTCGTTACCTCGTAATCCTGATCGGTCTGGTCTTGTGTTATTCCGCTGTAAACGCGATTCGCCGGAGCGAAAGTCAGCTCGCCCTTTGCCGGCGTCACCGTACCCGACCACCCCGACGGCAGCAGCACGCTCGTGTAAAGCCCGTCGCTGTTCGTCACCGGATTTCCCGGCAGTCCCATCATCGTCACTCCCTCCACCCCATCCGCCGTCTGCGTGCTCACGTACCCCGAAATCACTACCTGTCCCTCGTCGGTCATACGCTGACCGTAAATGTCGTAATCGGTCTCCGTCCGCAGGTCTTCCCACACCGCCAGATACGTCCCCCACCCCCACGCCACTTCCACCCTCTGCTGGTTCTCCAGCGCCTGACTTAGCTCCACCGCCGCCCCGACCGCCCCACCATTTGTCACTGCCTTTCCCCTTACGTCCATATCCGCAACGTCGCCTGTATATGGGAAGGACCACGCGGTGAAAAACTCATCCACTCCCGCGCTCCAGCACACCCGCGGCCTCTGCGATTTGTAAGCCGAATCCTCGATCGATATCGCTTCTGCCGGTGTAATCGTTCCGTCCGTCTCCGCGGTGACCAGCGCCCCCACAATGTCGTGGTCCGCCGCGCTCTGCCGTGCCTGCCACACCACCAGCAGCTCGTCACTCGTCGTGCTGTACGCCGCGGAGGGATTCGTCTCCGGCGCTGCCGTCTCTGCAATGCCCGCCCCCGCTCCTACGCCCGAAGCCGTGAAATCCAACACCCTCCCCGCCACGTCCCAATCCCATTCCTCCAAACCCCCGGCCGTGCTGAACGGGTGCTGCCACATCACCACCGAGTAGCCTCCCCCTATCGCCGCGATCTGGGGATTTATGCTTCTCGCCTGGCTGCTCACCAGCTTCTCCGTCCCCAACGTCCCCGTCGCGCTCACGGTCCTCGCTCGAATGCTTCCATCTGGAACCGTTGCGGGGTCCGTCGTTCTCGCCCAGCACACAACAAACACTCCGCTCCCAACGTATGCCGCCGCCGGCGACAGGTCCTCGCTCGCGCTCGTTCCTATCACGAACGCGCTCACCACAATTTCCCCTGCCCCGTTCAGAAGCGCACCGTATATCTCGTCATCGCTTCCGCCGTCCGGCAGGTTCTGCCACACGACGAGATAGCGTTCGTCGTCAGGATCGTAAGCCACAGCCGGAGCCAGCGAATCATCCACCGTCCTGTCGACCTCAAGCTCCGACCCCAGCGAACCGTCCACCCCCACCAGCCTCGCCCATATGTCGTGATCGTCCGCCGAGAACTCGTAGCTGTGCACCACTAGGAACTCCCCGTTCCCGTACGCCACCGCCGGCTGCAACTCGTTCTCTAAATACTCCTCAATCGCGAAGTTCGTCCCCGCCTTCACCGCTGCCGGCACCGTGGAGCACACCGCCAAGGTTCCCAGCACCACGAGGACCACACTTATCATCCGGAGCTTCGCACTCATCGCTTACCCCCTGATTGCGTACCGATAGACCTGCAACTTCTTGACCGAAAAGGGAAATCGCCGTGATAACCCACGACGTACGAATTCCTTGCAGCCATCGCCCCCGCCACTCTCCGGCCTTCGCCTCATGCGAGAACTTTCCTTTGCCTCAAGCCCTGCTTCCCGGCTGCGCCACCGATGCCGTATCTCGTGATGAACCAGCCTGAATCACAGGTGCTGCCAACGTCGCTCTCTACAGGTGACCGGCTCGCCCGCGCGGATCGCTCGGCGCTTCGCCGACGCGATCTCGCCCCACACGCGGGCAAGCGCTCCCAACATGAGCGCCACAGTCAAGCCATGAACGGGAGTGTTATAGATCTGACTTATGACTGCCTTCAATTCGTCCCCCAGTCCCGTCGCTTGCAGCGTGTCCTCCAACTGCATCACAACACGCTCATTTACGTCTGCAACCTTTTCTCGAAAATTTTTTG
>CAZBND010000013.1:74806-80704 GCA_964493415.1 uncultured Planctomycetota bacterium
AACTGCATCACAACACGCTCATTTACGTCTGCAACCTTTTCTCGAAAATTTTTTGGAAAAGATCCGGCCTCCTCCCCGCTCGATCTCCCCCACAACAAGAGCCAACCCCCTTCCGTCGATTTTTGCGGAGCGTGCCCTCGAACAAGAGACCTCGCGAGATGTGCGGGACCCTTCCGCCGCATGCCTGTCTCCCTGTTCGGTGGACGAATAACTCAAACTCAAGCCCGTTCCTCCCCGCTTACTCCGGTTGCGCCTATAGGATAAGTGGGATTCCACCCCTGTCAACATCTTTTCTGAATAAATCACTAGGAAATTCCTGAACGGTTCCCTACCTCGCCGTCCAGCCGCCGTCCACCAGCAGCGCCGCCCCCGTGATGAAGCTCGACGCCGGCGACGCCAAAAGCAGCACCATTCCTCCCAATTCCTCCGGCGCCCCGAAACGCCCCAGGGGCACCCCATCCACGAACATCTTGTACGCCTCGGGATCGTCGAACAGCACTTTGTTCAGCGGCGTCGCGAACGGCCCCGGGCACAACGCGTTCGCCGTAATCCCGTACTGCGCCCATTCCAGCGCCAGCGTCCGCGTCAACTGGATGAGCCCTCCCTTCGCCGCCGTGTACGGCGCGCGTCCTTCCAGCCCAACGCGCCCCAGCATCGAACTCAGATTGATTATCCGGCCGTACCGCCGCTCGATCATATGCGGCGCGACGGCCCGGCAGCACAGGAACGTTCCCTTCAGACTGACGTCCACCACGTCATTCCACTCTTCCAGAGTGAATTCAAGCGCCGGCTTGCGCATGTTTATCCCGGCGTTGTTGATCAGCACGTCGAGCCGCCCGAACTCCTCCATCGTCGCTCCCGCCATCGCCTTCACCTGGTCCGGCTCCGTCACGTCGGCCCGAAACACCATCGCCCGCGCCGGCTTCACCGCATCCGCCACCGCCTGAAGCGTATCCTCGTGCCTGCCAACCAGAACCACCGACGCCCCCGCCTCCGTCAGCGCTTCCGCCATCACCCGCCCGAATCCCCCTCCTCCACCCGTAATGATCCCCACCTGCCCATCCATCCGAAACTTATCAAAATACTTCCCCATCGCTCTTCCTCCTCTATAAGATGGGAGACACAATGCGTGCCGGCGCTCTTCTCAGCCCCCGACCTGTGGAGACTACCCTCCACCGTTCTCCCACCCCATCGGTCTCCGTTTGTGTCCCCGTCTGCCGCCGGTCATGTGCTTGCCTCTCTACCCTCTCCGCCTTCCCCCTTGCCGTAGCCTCCGAATGAGGTGCCGCTCGACCTTTCGATAGAGCCTGATCATCCGCTCCTGGTCCCTGTCGCTGAACCGAGTCGAAAGCGTCTCCAGGTACTCAATGCCTCCCTGCGTGAGATTCAGCATGTGCTGGAGCGCGGGCCCGTCATACGGCCTCTCTGCACCGCACGTCACATAGACCGGGGACGTGTGCGCCGCCTTGCGCGCGGTCGGTTTTCCGCCGACGCCACTGCATCGCGCCGCGATCCAACCCGACCTCGTAACCGAAAGCTTGGCCGACACGCTCAGCTTCTTCGCGCCCTTCCGCGACGATTCGCTCGCAACCACGCGCCCGTTCTGAACCACTTCTATTCTACCAATCGGCCACGCGCTCTCCGCCTCCGCATTCACCTCAACCTTCCCGCCCGTCGAGGGAAGACGGATCGTGTCTCCAATCCGCTTCCCTTCCACCTCCATGCTTATGAGCGGGCCGCTGGTCGAGAACGTCCGCCCCGCCCGCATCGCTCGCGCCCAGTTCTCGTACGTAAATCCCCGATTCCGGTCGAGCAGCGCATACGTCCGCAGATGCCCCACCGCCGTCGCGGCGTTCATCTTGTCCGTGCCCCCTGCTACCGCCACGCGGTAGCCGTTGTTCAGATACCCATACCACTCCTGCAGTGGAAAGCTGCTCCTCGCTCCCGCCGGGTATATCTCCAGCGCGTCCACAACTCCCATCACCGCCAGCACCGGGTCCTCCGTGAAGCCGCAGTACGGGAAGTGGGGACGGATCACAACCCCGTCCTTCTCCTTGCATTCCTGCGCCCACTCCGTCAGCGTCCGAAAATCCGGATCGCCCACCCACGCTTCATACACCCCTCCCGCGCACATCGGGAACACCGGCAGCCCCTTCGTCCCCAGCATCGAAATGTGACCCAGCATGTGGTTCCTGTTCTCCGTTCCCACCCACACGACCGTGTCGTTCTCGACGACGCCGACCCTCCCCGAAATATCTCCCACGTTGGTGAACAATCTCCCCCATTGACTCGCAAGCAAATTGAGCACATTCAACCCCTCGCACTGCGCCTCAAGCCACGCCGTTTGCGGACTGAGGAAATGCACGTGCGTGTCCGCCGTCACCCAGCCCTTTGACCGCAGGTCCGCCCACCGGTTGATCCGCAGCCTCAGCTTTCTCTGCCCCGGCTTCACCGTGACCTTGCACCTCGTCGGCGCGTACTCGAAGCCCTTCAGCATCTCGATGTACAACTCCCCCGTCGGCAAATCCGTCGTGAACGTCCCCGGCACGTACGCGTAGCTTCTGTTCGCCTCCTTCAAATCAGCCCCGTAATCCTCGAACCAGTTCGCGTTGATCTGCTCGTGGTGCCCGTACGGCGCGATGTACTCGCCCGCGGCACCCGATATGTGAATCCGCACGGGCGTCGGCTTCCCCGAGCTACCGTCAACGATCTCCACCTCCATCCACTGCTTCTTCCCCCCAAGCCGCTCCAGCCTCACAATTCCCCTCTTCGATTCACCCGTCTCGTACGCCTCTCCCAGAGAAAGCTCCACGGCCTTCTTGCGCCCCTCGAGCCCCACCGACACCGTCGCGTCTCGCGCCCCGTAGATCGAGTAAACCTTCTCCCCGTCTCGCGCCGGCTCCTGCTCGTAGTTGAGCCCGCCATACGGAGTCGACAGCCACCTCTTCCCCCGAGGCCCAAGCGTCTCATCCGTCCTCGCCACCGACCCCATATCCACCTCCACCTTCGCCGCCTTCGCCGCTCCCTTTCCCCGCGTCCGCACGCGGTACATCCGCCTCGCCAGATGACGCAGCGGATGGTCCGTCCCGCGGTATGCCGTCACCCCGGCCACGATCAACGGCGATTCCGCCGACCCTTCGATGACCAGCTCCTTTATCATCTTTCCCGGATTGGGATTTCTGATGGCAAACACCATCGGCTCCCCGCCTCCGCCCTTCACCGCGTACTGTTGCCATCCCCAACGTTGCAGCCGCTCCGGCATGCCCGCCGCGTCCGCGTCACTCATTCGCACCGTCGGGTCCAGCGTCTCCGGCATGTGGAACGGCATCGCCATCTGCGCCGGCCCAGGACTCTCCGGAATAGGTACGTCAAGCCGCGCTCTAATCGCGTGCTCGTGCGACGGCCCGCTCGCGTATCTCAGCTCATATCTCCCCACCGGCTGCGCCTCGACGTAGCTCGTCTTGTCCGTGTCCGCTTTCCGGAACGTATGCAGCACGCATACGTAATCCGCCCGCGCTCCCACCGGCACCGTCACCGACTCGCCCTTCCGCAGCAGAATTACCCGCGCCTTCGCCGACTCCGTCGCCATCTTGAACGGAATCCCCCACGGCTTCTGATCTCCCGTCGGGAAGCTTCTCGCGAATTTCGCCAGGTTGCCCCAGAACTCCCCCTGCAATCTCCGCCCAGGGAAATTCATGTATCGCGAAATGTCGATCGTCTTGCATCGAGCCTTCGAAAACTCTTTCGCCTTCGCCATCCGCCTTCCTCCTTAGCATCTTCCTGCGCCAGACGACGAACAACCGCCGCCGCGCCCGAATAATAGAGTAACGCGAAGCTCCTCGCAACCCTCCGCCCAGAACTTGGGACTATTACTTCAGGGAGCCTCCTTGTCGACGTGCGGAAGGTCTGCGCTCCCTGGACGACCAACACGGATATGCTTCAAATGGCAAATCAACAGGCAACAACCCAATCCCAGCCCGACCTTCTCCCCCTCTACCCCATGCACTCCAACGCCATGGTCAGCGGCCTCGACCAGGAGCGTCTCAGCCTCCTCCTCGACCACATCAAAGCCGTCACCTTCACCGATGACCTCGCTTCTCTCGTTGCCGAGGTCAGCAGGTGCTATCCCAAGTACCTTCGCGTCAAAGAACTCTTCGAAACTCTCGCCGTCTACACCCGCGTGGGGCAGGCGATCTACGAGCAGTGGCGAGCCGGCAACGTCCACACGATCTACGAATTCGCATCAGGCCACGGCCTCCTCGGCGTATTCCTTGCCTACCGATTCCATAAGCTTTCCGTAATCTGCATCGACCTCGAGCGCCGCCCCGCCTTCGATCACTATCTCCGCGTCGCCAGCATGCTCGGCGTTCCGCTCGACAACATAACCTACATCGAAGGGGACTTCCGCGATCAGACCATACCGCCCAAGAGCTTCATCATCTGCATCCACGCATGCAACGAAGCCACCAAGCTCGCCCTCGAGATCGCCCGGGCCGCCGGGGCCTCCTACGCTGCCATGCCCTGCTGCATCCGAGACGGCATCTACTTCAAGCGAATCAATCACCTTGATGATCAACAGCGCTACGCCGCCGCCGTAGGGTACATCGCAGGCCGCTTTCACGCATACAAAGTGACTGCAATCGACGAACGCATCACTAACCGCAACCTCATCATCCTGGGAGGAGGCAGCGACAAAGCCCAACACTTCTCCACCCAAGCGCCGACCGACCGATGATTGCCGCCTCGCCACCAGGCCACGATTTTGATATCCTGTCTCCGGAACGACGCCGACCGCCGTGCGTTCCATACCACCAGCCGAGAGCCGAATGGAAGACCTGGACTTGCTCATAATCTCAGCCGCCGCTGGCGATGTCGCCGCCTTCGAGCGCCTCGTCCTCCGCTTCCAGGGCATGGCCATCGGATACGCCTTCGCCATCCTCGGTGACTTCCACCTCGCCGAGGACGCCGCCCAAGAAGCCTTCGTCGAGGCCTACGCCCGGCTCCCCTCTCTCCGCGAGCCCCGCGCCTTCGCCGCTTGGCTCAAGAGAATCGTCTTCAAGCACTGCGACCGCCTCACGCGTGGAGCCCGACTTCACACCGTCCCCCTCCATGGCAGCCAACTCCCCGACACTCACCCGACTCCCTCCGACGCGATCGAAGACTCCGAACTCCGCCAGTCCGTCCTCGACTCCGTCCGCCGCCTCGCAGACAAAGAGCGCACCGTCGTCACACTCTTCTACATGGACGATTACTCCCACAACGACATCGCCGAATTCCTCGACCTCCGCGTCAGCACCGTCAAGAGCCGCCTCCATTCCGCCAGAGCCAAACTCAAAGAAAGGTTAATGACTATGGTCGACGACGTCCTCAAGCAGAACGCACCCGACGAATCCTTCGCAAAACGCGTCGCCGACACCATCCAACTCTACACCACCAAAGGCCCTACGCACGACAGCACCGGCTCCGAATGGGACCTCCGCCTCCGCGCACAAACCCGCGACCTCCTCCGTTCCGGCGAAGAGGGCTTCAAGATCGCAGTCGAACTCTCCAGCGCCAGGCAAACGCGACCTCGCGCCAACGCCGCAATCTACTTCGCCCTCAAGCGCGACCCTCGCGGCACAGAGCACCTCCTCCGCCTTCTCCGCGACCCCAGCTCCACCGTCCGCAATCGCGCCGTCCGCGCCTACGCCGTGCTCATCCACCCCGACCCCAAAGCCCTCAGCCTATGGTCCATCAACAGTCCGGCCAAATCAGTCCCCGATGGAGTCGATGCAATCTTTCCCTCGATTGACGACCCCAACCTCAAAGTCCGAATGTACGCCGTCTCCGCACTCGGAGCCTACGTCGGATTGAACGACCCCCGCATCCAGCGTGCCCTCCGCAAAGCCCTCGCAGACC
>CAZBND010000014.1:0-37797 GCA_964493415.1 uncultured Planctomycetota bacterium
ACCTGTCTTTTCGACATGCTCCTGCGCCCATAGCTCAATTGGACAGAGTAGCGGCCTACGAAGCCGAAGGTTGGAGGTTCGAGTCCTCCTGGGCGCGCACTTTCTGACGGCCCTTGCCGGGCCTCCCGCAGTTCGGTTTTGCACGGGAGCCGCACCTTGAAAGGCAGATTCCTCCCAAATGAGCTGTCCCCCGCGCAGCGGGACGAGGCCTTCATGCGCGAGGCCCTAAAGGAGGCCGAGAAGGCCGACGGCAGGGGCGAAGTGCCCGTCGGCGCCGTCATCGTCATGGACGGCAGGATCGTCGCCCGCGCTCACAATCAGCGCGAAACGCTCAACGACCCCACCGCCCACGCCGAAATGATCGCGCTGACCCAGGCCGCCGCATGGGCAGGCGCTTGGCGCTTGTCCGGCGCTACAATCTACGTCACCATGGAGCCCTGTCCCATGTGTGCGGGAGCCCTCGTCCTCGCTCGCGTCGACAGGCTCGTTTACGGCTGCGCGGACCCCAAGGCCGGCGCTTGCGGCAGCCTTTACAACATTCCCGGCGACGAGCGGCTCAACCACCGCGTCGAAGTCACATCCGCCGTTCTCGCCCAGCAATGCGCCGACATGGTCAGCAGCTTCTTCAAGGCTCGAAGGCTCAAAACCGAAGCCTAGCGACACATACGGAGAGATGCCGGAGCGGTCGAACGGGGCGGTTTCGAAAACCGCTGGAGGGAGTTTTTCCCTCCCGGGGGTTCGAATCCCTCTCTCTCCGCCAATTACACTTTTCTTATTGACATCATCCGCCGCTTGCTGTATTTAGGATTACGACGACAACTGACTATGTCGCATCTGGGAAAGGAAAGACCCTTGGACCTCAAGGCACGTCGGCAATCGAAGCAGAGCCTCCGCCGATTTAGCTATCGCCGCTGGTTCTGGTTTGCCTATTTTGCCGAGGAGGCTCCGTAGGGTCCGCTGCTTTTTGGATTTACGGCCCCGGGGCCTCGCAAGGCTCCGGGGTTTTTTTGTGGCTTAATCTGAAGGAGGCGCGAAATGATTCTCGTCATGAAACCCGGGGTCGGCGAGCAGGAAATCCAGCATGCGATTGAGCGTGTCGAGGAGAGGGGCCTGAAAACAGTCCTCTTGCGAGGCACAAACCGAAACGTAATAGCCGCCATCGGAGATAAGCGAGAGATTCCGCCAAGCTTCTGGGAGGCCATACCTGGAGTGGAAAAAGCAGTGCCCATACTAGCCCCCTACAAGATGGCAAGCCGCGAGCTGCGGCCTGCACCCAGCCAGGTCCGCGTCGGAGGGCACCTGTACGGTGGCGTGAAGATCGGCGTTATCGCCGGCCCTTGCGCCGTCGAAAGTTACGACCAGACCCTTGCCGTCGCAAGAGCCGTCAAAGATGCGGGCGCTGTCGCTCTTCGCGGAGGGGCCTTCAAGCCTCGCACCAATCCCTACAAGTTCCAGGGACTCATGGAGGACGGGCTCCGCGTCCTTGCCGATGTAGGACGCGAAGTCGGTCTCCCCGTCGTTACCGAAGTAATGAGCGCACAGGATGTCGACATGGTCGCCGACCATGCCGACGCCCTACAGATAGGCGCTCGCAACATGCAGAACTTCCTCCTCCTCAAGTCCGCCGGCAAGGTCAGCAAGCCTATCCTTCTTAAACGCGGCTTCTCCGCTACCATCGAGGAGTTCCTTCTGGCTGCCGAGTACATCCTGTCTCAAGGCAACGAAAACGTGATCCTCTGCGAGCGAGGCATCAGGACTTTCGAGACCCATACCCGATTCACCCTCGCTCTCGCCACCGTTCCGTATCTCAAGCACTCCACCCACCTGCCCGTCATCGTAGATCCCAGCCATGCGACCGGGGCCAGGGCCCTCGTCGCTCCCATGGCAAGAGCGGCTGTTGCGGCTGGTGCCGACGGCCTGCTCGTCGAGGTCCATTCCGATCCCGAGAATGCCATGGTCGACGGCGCTCAGTCTTTGACTCCTGTTGAGTTTGTTGATATGATGCGACAAGTTGCTCGCGTGGCAGCCGCGGTTGATCGCGAAGCCTGACAGACGTTGTTCCCGAGGGAGTCGGAAATGACCATCGAACCTTCTCGTCGCGTTCAGTCTATGGGAGCCTACGCCTTCGCAGAGGTGGACCGCCTCGTGGAAGACCTGAAGGCCAAGGGTATCGAACCCATAGACTTCGGCGTAGGTGACCCCACAACTCCTACTCCCGAACTGGTCCGACGCGCCTGCTGCCAGGGGACCGAAAAGCACAAGTCCTCCGGCTACCCCAGCTACCAGGGCAGCATACACTTCCGCCGGGCCGCCGCCGAGTGGATGTCCCGTCGCTTCGGCGTGAACCTCGACCCAGGCAGCGACATCTGCTCCACCATCGGCTCCAAGGAGGCTGTCTTCAACTTCGCCGAGGCCTTCGTTAATCCCGGCGATTACGTGATCGTCCCCAGCCCGGGCTATCCGCCGTATTCTCGCGGAACCCTATTCGCCGAAGGGAAATCCTTCTTCGTGCCTCTGCTTCGCGAGAACGATTTCCTTCCCGATCTCGACTCGATTCCGCCGGAAGTCTGCAAGAAAGCCAAAATAATGTGGCTGAACTACCCCAACAGCCCCACCGGCGTCGCCGCCCCGCCCTCCTTCTTGGAGGAGGCGGCAACCTTCGGCCGCGAGCATTCC
Organism: uncultured Planctomycetota bacterium; assembly: GCA_964493415.1. Lineage (GTDB taxonomy): Bacteria > Planctomycetota > DG-23 > CAZBND01 > CAZBND01 > CAZBND01. Next base: position 2,677 of record CAZBND010000014.1, read on the forward strand.
ATCATCGTCGCCTCCGACGAAGCCTACTCCGAGATTTACTTCTCCGACGAGCCCCCTCACAGCACGCTCGAAGTGGGAAAGGAGGGAATCGTCGCATTCTTCTCGCTTTCCAAACGTTCCGCCATGACCGGGTATCGCGTCGGATGGGTTGCAGGCGACCCGCGGATCATCGAGGCCTTCCGCAAAGTGAAAACCAATATCGACAGCGGCACGCCCAATTTCGTCCAGGAGGCCGCCGTCGCCGCTCTTGGCGACGAAGAGCACGTCAAGGAAATGCGGGCGGACTACAAAACCAAACGCGACATACTCTCTTCCGCACTCGTCGCAGCCGGGCTCGAAGACTCCACGCCTCAGGCCACGATCTATCTATGGCAGAAATGCCCCGAGGGCTATTCCAGCATCGACTTCGCCAAACTCCTGCTCCAGCCGGAAAATGCGATCGTTACGACTCCTGGGGCGTGGATCAGCGATGTCACCGAGGGCGGATTGAACCCGGGAGAAGGCTACGTCCGATTTGCGCTGGTTCCGAGCATTGAACAGACTGAGAAGGCGGACGGGCGTATTCGCAAGCTTCGCTTCTGATGCTTTCGCCCTTTGCCCCCACTTGAGAGTCGCTATAGGAGGTTTAGGAGCGCTCCGTGAACATCTTCATTGAGGAAATCTGCAACTTTCTTTCCGAGCGCACGGGCATTCCCGCCGCTCAACTCGAGGGCGTCGTCGAAAAGCCGCCCAACCCCGACCTCGGAGATTACGCCTTCCCCTGCTTCTCCCTCGCCCGCGAGCTTCGCAGGGACCCCAAAATCATCGCTGAAAGCCTCGTCGCCAAGTTCCAACCAACCGCCCTCATCGACAGGGCCGAGGTCGCAGGCGCTTACGTCAACTTCTTCATCAACAAGACGCGTTTCGTCGGCATGGCCCTTTCAAATGCCCTGCAGGCAGGCGATTCGTACGGTTTCTCCGACGAGGGCCGCGGCAAGACCATCGTCATCGACTACTCTTCGCCCAACATTGCCAAGCACCTCGGCGTCCATCATCTTCCCGGCACCCTCATAGGTCAAGCGCTTTATAACGTCTACAAGGCTCTTGGCTATCAGTGCGTAGGCATCAACCACCTCGGTGACTGGGGCAGGCAGTTCGGCGAGATCATCGTCGCTTACCAGCTCTGGGGGAGCGAAGAGGAGCTTGAGCGCGCTCCCGTCACTCACCTCAACGCCCTGTACGTGAAATTCCACGATGAGGCGAGCCAGGACCCTTCGCTCGAGGACCGCGCCCGCATCACGTTCAAAAAACTCGAAGACGGCGACCCGGAAATACGCGCGCTCTGGGAACGCTTCCGCGAGGTCAGCGTGCGCCAGTTCGAGAAGGCATATCGCCTTCTTGGTATTTCCTTCGATCACTATGTCGGTGAGAGCTTCTACAACGACATGACTGACGACCTCATTGCCCGGCTCCGAAGCAGCAAGCTGGCCCGCGAAAGTCGGGATGCCTTGGTCGTTGACCTGTCCGAGTACGGCATGCCCCCCGTGCTGGTCCGGACGAGCGCCGATTCCACCCTCTACCATACTCGCGACATTTGCGCGGCCGAGTACCGGCACACGACGTACAACTTCCACAAAATGCTCTACGTCGTCGGGTCCGAGCAGCGTCTTCACTTCAAGCAGCTCTTCACAGTCCTCGAACTCATGGGATACAAATGGGCCAAGCGCTGCGTCCACGTCGACTTCGGCCTCCTTCGCTTCAAAGAGGGCAAGCTCTCCACCCGCGAAGGCCGCGTCATACTCATGCAAGAACTCCTCGAGCGTGCCGTCTCTCTTGCTGGAACCATCATCCAAGAGAAGAACCCCGGCCTCGACAACAAGGATGATGTCGCGCGCGCAGTCGGAATCGGCGCCGCCAAGTTCGCCAACCTCAGGGCGCGCAGGTTGAAGGACGTGGTTTTCGATTGGGACCAGGTTCTCAGTTTCGAGGGCGAGACCGGCCCCTATCTTCAATACACCTATGTCCGCGTCTCCAGTATTCTTGACAAGCACGGCAACGACCTGCCCCGGGACTTCAACCCCTCCCGTCTTTCCGAACCCGAAGAGCTCGCGCTGGTCAGGCTCATCGAAGGCTACAACTTTGTACTAAGGCGGACCGCCGAAGAATACGAACCTTCGCTCCTGGCCTCTTACCTGATCGAGCTGGCTACCGTTTTCAATCATTACTACCACACCCACCGCGTGCTTTGCGACGACCCCGAACTCCGCGACGCTCGTCTCGTCCTTGTCGCGGTTACCGGAAGAATACTGCGATCGGGGCTTGCTCTTCTGGGAATCGAGACTCCCGAGCGAATGTAGCCGAGGAACATGGACACCTGCCGACTCCGAGGAATACTCTCGCTGGTTGCCGCCACCTTGTTCTTCTCAGCGATGATCATCTTCGCCAAGCTCGCCACCCGGGGGGTCCATGCTACACAGATCCCCTTGGCGCGTTATGCGTTCGGGTTACTCGCCATCATTGCCGCGTCCAAGCTGTTCCGCTTTGACCTTTTCGGCAAGGACAAGAAACTCCTGATCCTGAGCGGGCTGACCGGCGGCGTCGGCTCCTACTTCTTCATCGTCGCTTTCGGCTACGCGGACATGGGGACCGTCGTCGTCATATCATTCACCTTTCCAGTCTTCGCTGCCATCACGGCGCATCTCTTCCTCAAGGAGCACATCCCCCCGATCAAGCTCCCCGCTGTCATCCTCCCCTTCGTGGGCACGGCTATGGTCATGGGCGTCGGCCTTGGCAAATTCTCACCAGGCAAGGGAGAGCTCTTCGCTCTGCTCGACGGCTTCTTCACGGGCCTCTCTATCACCATCATCCGCAAACTTCGCCGGAACGAATCCGCCAGTTCCATCTTCTTCTACTTCTGCCTGCTGGGACTCTGCGTTGCGCTCCCCGTCGCAATTCCTACCGCGAAGCTACCCAGCGTTTACACGGGAGCCTTACTTCTTGCCACCGCCGTCTTCGCCCTACTCGGCCGCGTCACCATGAACTACGGCTTCAAATTCTGCCAGGCGACCGAGGGCAGCATCCTCGCCACTTTCCAGGTTCCTCTGATGGCCTTCATCGGGTGGCTCGCGTTTGGCGAAGAGATGACCCCGCTTGATGTCATCGGCTCCGTGCTCATCATCGGAAGCTGCTTCTGGATTACCTACCAGCGCAGAGGAGCGCCTCTGCCCGATTCTTTCCTCAAATGAGGTGGACCTTTGGAGTCACGCCTGTCCAAGCTTGCCCTGTCTTTGGTCACCAACCGCCACGTCTCGGCTCTCCCTCTGCCCGCATCCGTCGCCGCGGCCGTCGCCGGCGGCGTTACCTCTGTCCAACTGAGGGAGAAAGACCTTCCTCATTCCGACCTGTGCAACCTTGCCTCTCAAATCCGTGAACTCCTCTCACCGACCACGGCGCTTTTCATCGTGAACCGCGACCTTGAAGCCGCAGCCTCCTTCGCGCAGGGCGTCCATCTCGGCAGGGGCGCTCCCTCCGTCGCCGAGGCCAGGAGTTACGGGCTCGAAATCGTCGGTGTCTCCACTCACTCCGTGGCGCAGGCCCTCGCAGCCCAAGACCAAGGCGCTTCCTATGTCTTCTTCGGCCCCGTCTTCCAGACCGCTTCCAAGCCCGGCGCTCAGCCTCAGGGCCTGGAAGCCCTCTCGCGGGTCGCTTCCTCTCTCAGCATCCCTGTCGTCGCCATCGGCGGTATTACGTCGCTGAATGCCACGGATGTGCTCAGCGCTGGCGCTGACGGAGTTGCTGTGGTATCTTCAATTCTGGCTGTTGGCGACCCGAAGGCCGCGGCCGCCCGCCTTCGAGACGCGATCAAAAGGGATACGTTATGAAGAGGGTGATCACCATTGCGGGCTCCGACTCCGGCGGCGGCGCGGGAATACAGGCCGACATAAAGACCATCACCCTTCTCGGTGCCTACGCCTCTTCCGCCGTAACCGCTCTTACCGCCCAGAACACCCGTGCCGTCGAGTCCATTCACTCCGTCCCGCCCGATTTCGTGGCCAAGCAGATCGATGTAGTCCTCTCGGACATCGGCACCGACGCGGCAAAGACCGGAATGCTTCACACTTCGCCGATCATCGAGGCCGTCGCTTCCGTCCTTCGCCGTTTCTCTGTTCCCAATTTGGTGGTCGATCCCGTCATGTTCTCCAAAAGCGGGCATGCCTTGCTCGAAGACGACGCGATTCAATCCCTCGTCGACCGCTTATTCCCCCTCGCCGCGCTTGTCACCCCTAACGCGCCGGAGGCCGCCAGGATTCTTGGTCACGAGATCAACACTGTCGATGGTGTCGAAGCGGCGGCACGGGATATGGTTCGACGGGGATTCGCCCGAGCCGTGGTCATCAAGGGCGGCCATATCGGGCAAGACGCGACCGATGTGTTCTTCGACGGCAAAGAATTGCTCCGCATCGAGGGTGACCGCATCCAGACTACCTCGACCCACGGTACGGGATGCACTTTTTCCTCCGCCATCGCGACGTTCCTCGCTCTCGGCCATCCCCTCCCAGACGCCGTGGCCCAGGCCAAGGTTTTCATCGGAAAGGCTATCTCCTTTGCGGAACCCATCGGCTCGGGCTACGGCCCGACCAACCACTATGTGGCGGCACTGGAGAATGCGCTCAAAGCCGAGTTGCTCGCCTCGCTCCAGCATGCGTTGCGGAACCTCCAAGATGCACGCATCGGTCACCTCATCCCCGAAGTCCAATCCAACCTCGCCGCCGTTCCTCCTTGGGGCACCTCCCTCGACGAAGTCGCCGCCTTTCCTGGACGCATTATCCAGTTCCGTGACACCGTCCGTACCCTCGAATTCCCCGGCTTCGGCGCATCTTCCCACATGGGGCGGGCCCTTCTTGCCGCCAAGCGCCGCGACCCGCATGTCCGCGCCGTAATGAACATCCGCTTCTCCGACGCCGCCATTCGTGCGGCACAGGCTCTCCGCCTCGATATCGCCTCCTTCGACCGCAACAACGAGCCCGAGGCGGCCGGAGACGCGGAGAACTCAACACTGGACTGGGCTGTTGACCATGTCTTCAAGAAAACGGGACGGATACCCGATGTGATATTTGACAGGGGTGCCGTTGGAAAGGAGCCCATGATCCGAATCTTCGGACGCACCCCCCTTGACGTGGCTCATAAGGTCATACTCATTAGGAAAGAACTGGAGGAGCAGCTTCGATGAACCAGCCCGAGGCAGACGAGAAGAGCGTGGTGGCTCATTTCGCGGGGGACGAATTCGAAACGACCGAGATGGTCGCATTGCTCGAACACAACGGCATCAAGGTCGCAGTCGAGAGGGAATGGGACACGGCGTTCGACGGCATCATGTCGAAAATGAAAGGCTACTACGCTAGGATTCTCGTTTTGGAGTCGAGCCTCGAACGGGCCCAAGAGTTGATAGCCGAATTCAAAGCTGAAGGAAACAAGGAATGATTGCCGGCTTGCTGGAGCCCATATCCAAGGGCAAGGTCCTTCTCTGCGATGGGGCCATGGGCTCCATGCTTATGGACGCCGGCCTTGAGCCCGGCACTCCCGCAGCGCTCTTCAACGTCGAGAAGCCCGACATTGTTCGGCGCATCCATGATGACTACAACCAGGCCGGTGCCGATGTCCTTCTCACAAACACTTTCCAGGGCACGCGCTTCGCCCTCGCTCAGTACGGCAAGAACATGGTGGCAGAGGCCAATGCTGCGGCGGCCGCCCTTGCCCTTCAGGTGGCTGCGGACGATTGCTTCGTCCTCGGCGACGTAGGTCCTACGGGACACCTGCTGCAACCTCTGGGGGATGCCGCCCCCGACGAGCTCATGAGGGCGTTCGTTGAACAGATCCAGGCCCTGGCCGCCGCGGGGGTCCACGGCATTATCATCGAGACGATGGAAGACAAAGAAGAGATGCGCATCGCTATCGAGGCCGCCAAGCAAGCCGCCCCAGGGCTGCCCGTAGTCGCTTCGATGACTTTCAAGCGAGACGCGGGCCGCGACGACTACCACACCATGATGGGAGTTGGCGTTCAGGCCGCCGTGCAAACCATGGTCGGTGCGGGCGCTGACGTGGTCGGCACCAACTGCGGCAACGGCCCTGAAGAGATGCTCGGCCTGGTACATCGCCTCTCCCAAATCGCCTCACGCCCTGTTATCGCCGAGCCCAACGCCGGCATTCCGCGCCTTGAAAACGGCAAGCAGGTTTACGACCTTGCCCCCGACGAGATGGCGGCATACGTGGAACCCTTCGTCAGCGCGGGTGTCTCCATCCTGGGCGGTTGCTGCGGCACTACCCCGCGACACACCGCCGCAATGGCCCGCCAACTGCAGAGCATTGGAAAGCGACGGTAGCGAATGCACGACATAGAGGAAATCAGGAAGCTCTTCCCCGTTGTGCGGAATTGGACCTTCCTCAACCATGCGGCCACCTCTCCCATGTCCCTCCCCGCTGCGACGGCCATGATCGCTTGGGCCTCCAGTTCCGCTCAGAACGGAGGAACCCAGAACCCCCTCTGGCGCGCGGCCGTCGAGGAAACCCGTTCGCTCGCGTCCACTCTCCTTGGCTGCTCTCCAGGCGAGATCGCCTTCGTTCAGAACACTTCAGCCGGAGTCTCTCAGATCGCCTGGGGCCTCCCACTTGAACCCGGAGACAACGTCGTAAGCAACACCGCCGAATATCCCGCCAACATCTATCCCTGGATGGCCCTTGTCGAACCGAAGAAGATCGACCTCCGCCTCGCTCGTGAGCATCCCGACGGCAGGATTGCCGCCGACGACATCATCTCCGCTTGTGACGACAGAACCAGAGTCGTCGCCGTCAGCATGGTCCAGTTCGCCACCGGGTACAGAATGCCGCTTGAAGAGATCGGCGGCTTCTGCGCTGAGGAGGGCATCTTCTTCTTCGTCGACGCCGCGCAGGGCCTCGGCGTCATAGACATCGACGTCAACGCGCTCGGCATAGACGCCCTCGCCTCTGCCGCCCTCAAGTGGCTGCTTGGGCCCCCCGGCATCGCCATCCTCTATTGCAGCCGCGACAAGCTCAACGAAATCCGCCCCCCCGTGGTCGGGGCCGCAAGCGTCGTCAATCCCGAGGACTTCCTCGACTACGACTTCACCCTTGCCCCCGATGCCCGCCGCTTCGAGTCCGGCAGCCAGAACCTCGCCGGCATACTTGCTCTCAAGGAGGCAATCAAGCTGCTTCTTGACCAGGGCATTCGCGAAATCGAGGAGCGCGCTCTCGCTCTGACTGACCTTCTCTGCCGCGGCCTGGGTGAAAAAGGATACGAGGTCTTCAGTCCGCGCGGCGAAGCCGAAAAATCCCCCATCGTCTCATTCCTTCCAAAAGACGCCCCCGCCCCGGTGGTCGTGAAGAACCTCGCAGACAACCGGATCGTAACGTCGCCTCGGTGCGGGAGAATCAGGGTGTCGCCCCATTTCTACAACACCGAGACGGAGATAGAAGCGCTCCTGGATGCCTTGCCCTAACCGCCCGTCAGGGGAGGGTAGAGGGTCAACGCGTCCTCGTCGCGCAACTCGTCCTCCTCCGACGCAATCTTCCCGTCTCTCACCACAATCCCCACCGCCCCTCGGTCCATCCCCAAAGCCGAAATCGCATCACGCACCTTGGCCCCGGGGGTTAAAGCTAGTGCGCGATCTTCCCGTATGCCGTATATCGTGACCGTAACTCTCATCCCGCTCCCCCTGCCGCGCGCCCGACTCTTGGCGCTCTCCTCAACCTCCAAAGCGCCTCCTCCACGCCTGTCAACTCCTCCGCCGTCAACTCTTTTCCCCCGTAACGAACCGCGCAGAACTTCTCCGTAAGCCGTTCCGCCCCCGCGAACTCCCTCCCCCCGACGCTGACTGCGCGCCGAGCGAACTCCATCGGTGCCAAGCTCGGAGACTTTAGTATCCCCTTACGCCGCAAAACTTTCAGCATCTTACTGTAGAATCGGACTTGGGGTCTTCTCTGGCGCTCTCTTTCAGACCTCCCTCTCGGCCTCCGTGCCAGCTTCATCGCCAACGCGGCAAAGAACGCCGCCCCAATTAGCAGCAGCATGGTCCCGATCGCGCTTCTAAAAATGCCCCGGAGGCCCTCCAGAATTCGCGCCGGCTTCAGCCATCCCGGCATGCCGTTCAAGAGCAGCGCTCTCTGTATCGCCGTCAATCTCGGCTCGCCCCCGTCGTAGCCGTAGTTCACGACGCTGTTGACCCACTTGTATTCCACCGAGTCGTACCACATCTGCAACTTCGACAAGAAACCCTTCCGGTAATCATATCTTGCTGCGCTTGGCGTCGGGTCAAACGTCACCCAACCCCTTCCGTCGATGTACGCCTCCACCCACGAATGGGCGTCTTGCTGTCTCACCACGTAGTAGCCTCCCAGGTCGTTCCACTCGGCCGCCGCAAAGCCGTTGACGAATCGCGCCGGTATACCCAGCGACCTCAGCAGTATCACCATGGCGGACGCGAAGTACTCGCAATTTCCCGTCTTTGTCTCAAACAAGAACCCCTCCACCGGGTCACCGCTCCCCCACGCCAGATTCTCCATGCTGTACCCGAAGTTCTGCAGAAGATACGTCTCAACGCGTTGCGCAATGGCGTATGGCTCTGACAGGCCCGACGCGATCCCCTGCGCAAGTTGCCTTGCCCTCGGCGAAAGCGTTCTCGGAAGGTCCAACATCACCCGTCGCACGTCGGCGGACAGCGGCCGCCCCGGCCCCACCAGCCCGTCCCTCACCTCCACCGTGTATTCTATGGGGCCTGCCGGCTCGGAATACAGCAGAATCGAATCCGTCACCGTGTCGAACAGCGTGGCCCTGTTCCCACCCAGATCCACGGCAGGTCTCATCCCGTCTGCAGGAAACGCCTCCGGGTACACGGCGAACAGCGTTCGCGTACCCAATCGGTTTAGTTCGATGCGTTCCACGATCTTCTCGTCCGTCGGCAGCGTTCCAGGCACGAGACGATAGCGAGTTCCCGTCTCAGTGGGCGGCCCTATGCTGCTCCATCCTCTCCCTTCGTAGTGCGTCAGCGCCACACCTCGCACCAGTAGCTTTTCCACTTGTAGCGGCTCCCCATCCTTCTCCAGCCATATCCGCATGATCTTGTCCGGCTTAGACTTGATCTCCGCTATGTCGCCCAACCGAGTTTCATCCGAAAAGCCCGTTGTCGCTTCCATTAGCGGCGAGGCCATCCCGAACGAGGGAACCGGCAGACGCGGCGGGATGAAGAACACCACGAACGCCACGACCAGCACCAGCGCGCCCGCAACACACACCCCCCAAAGCCACTTCCGCCCAACGATTACCTGCGTCGTCTCGCCCCGAGTCTCGCTGTAAACGTTCAGCAGCACCAGCGTCCACAGTCCCGCCACAATGAAAATTGGAAGCTCCAGCGCGAATATCGGCTCCGTCGTCATGCTCGACGCCAGGATGAAATTCACAAGGCTCACCAGGAACAACACCCCGTAGTTTCGGCGCGTCCGCTCCATCAGCAGATAGACCAACTGGACCTCTATCAGGAAATGGCTCATGGCGAATCCCGATGTCTCCGCCAGCACCTTGTAGTCCACCCACGAAAGCAGAAACGCCGAGACCGCCAGCACGTTCCCCGCCTTCGTCGTCAGGGGAAACCTGCCTCGCACCTCCGTCGTGTAGTACGCCGCCCCCAACGCCGCGAACGCGGCAACGTACAGTATGCTCCCCTCGGCCACCGCCATCGAGATGACCGCCATGGTCGGGAGTACGTACGCCGTTCGCCTAAACGCCTTCTCTAAGTCCATTCGCTTCTTCCATCGAGAAAAACCTGTTGAATCCCTCCGTCCCTGCCGCCAAAACCAGTGCCTGGGGATACTTCGACGTCACCGCTGAGGCCATTGGCGACCTCTTCCTCGAAGGCTCCGCCAGCAGCAGGATCGCTTGTCTGCTTACTCCCCCCTCTACTTCCTCCGCCTTCAGTCCCGTCTCCGACGACCGAAGAAGGGCGAGCCGCTTCATAACCAGGTGGTACTCCTTCCAATCTCCACCGCACTGCATGATACGCGACCCCGCCACCTTTACTCCCGTCCTACACCCTTCGCGTTGCAGCGCCTCCAGCACCGTCGCCGCGCAGCTTATGGTCTCCTCCAGCCTCTCTTCCCACCCTTTCGAGACGTAATTGTCCACGTATATGTCCACATCCCTCTCCGGCGGCTTGATGAACTCCATCACCAGCGGCTTCTGAAGCCGCGCGCTTCGCTTCCAGTGTATCCGCCTGGGATTATCACCGGGCCTGTATTCGCGAAGACCATAGAAGTCTTCCGTACCCTCCCGTCTCGACATCTGGAGCCCCTCGGCGTACTCGTACCCGCTGCCCGCATATGGCAGCTCCCCCTTCAGCCTTCCAATCGCCGGATAGACCAACACCTCCTCATCAGCCCTCCACGAACGCCGGTTCGCGAAAAAACCGAACGGAAACCTCGAACGCGCCGTGATCGCCCCGAACCGGTGTAGCCCTCTTCTTCGGAAAACCCCCGTGTACTCCAGTTCCTTCCCTCTTCTTGCCGGAACCCTCACCGCGTAACATCGGCTCTCCAGGGTATCAAGGTCTCGTGGCGCACCGTCGTGAACCTTCAGAGAGAATCCCGAAAGGCCCCGGCCGCGATTTTCCACTATAAGCCTTACTGTGAACCGCCTCCCCGCGTAAAGGTGTTTCGGCATCTCCCTCCGTACCCGAAGCCCCGACAGGTTCCACGCCGCAGCCGCACCCGAAAGCACCAGCGCCCCAAGCATCGACCCGAATACCAAGTACGTGAGGTTCGCTCCCGAATGCGCCGCACCCCACGCCGTCACGATTGACAGCGCCACGAAAAGCAAACCGGCCTTCGACTGGCTTAGCCAAGCCACTCCGCCTCTTCTATCAACATCCCCGGTTGCGATGGCGTCCGTCAAAGAGGAACCTCCACCGTCTCCAAAATGTCGCCCATGACTCCTTCGGCTTCCAGCGAGTTGGGCACTCCCAGCGACACCGACTCGATCAGCCGGTGAGCAAGTACGGCGACTGCCAGCTCCTTCACATCGTCGGGAGTGCAGTAATCCCTCCCCTCTACGGCCGCCTTCGCCTGCGCCGCTCGCGACAGCATCAGGCATCCCCGCGGGCTGACGCCTACCTCCACCGTTCGCGAACGCCGCGTAGCCTCCGCTATCGACAAAATGTACTCTGTGATCGCCTCGTCCACCCTTACCTTCTTCACCTGATCCTGCATTTCCAGCACGTCTGCGCCTGTCAGCACCGGCTCAAGGTCATCCAGTGGAACAGCCAGCCGATGGCTGGTGATCACTTTCTTCTCGTCCTCGCGGTTCGGGTAGCCGATCCTCGTTCGCAGCAGGAATCGATCCATCTGCGACTCCGGCAGCGGGTACGTCCCGTGGTACTCTATCGGGTTCTGCGTCGCTATCACCATGAATGGCATCGGCAGCCGGTGCGTGACGCTGTCCACGGAGACGTGAAAGTCGTTCATCGCTTCCAGCAAGGCGCTCTGCGTTCGCGGCGTCGTTCGGTTGATCTCGTCCGCCAGCACCACGTTCGCGAATATCGGACCCGCCTTAAAAACGAACTCGTCCCTGTCCACGCTGTAGATCGATACCCCCAGTATGTCCGACGGCAGAAGGTCCGGCGTGAATTGCACCCGGGAAAACCGGCACGCTATCGCCTTAGCCAGGGCGCGCGCCAAAGTCGTCTTCCCAACTCCCGGCACGTCCTCCAAAAGCACGTGGCCACGCGACAGCAGCGCGACCACGAGCAACTTCACCACGTCCTCCTTGCCTATGATCACCTTCTCGATCGCTTCTATAAGCCCTTCAACCTTCTTGTTTGGATTCAAGACTTCCCTCCGATTTCCTAGCGTTTCCATATGTCTATTCTAACCCGCCGCCGCGTTCCGTCAAACCCCGCTTGATACCCTCCCTCGTTTGTGGGATACTCTTCTTGCTCTTTCTTTCGCTCTCGAGGAGGTGCCCTTTGAGGCTTTCTCCCCCCCAAACTGCAACTGCCGTCCTTCTCGCCTCCATTGCGGCGGCGTTCACGCCGACTGCCGACGGGGCGGCCGACCCGCCCTCTGACGCGCCGATCTCTGTCGTAACTCGCGTCGCCGTCCTCGATTCCGCCGACGCCAACAGTGTCCTTCGTACCGCGACGACGCTCCCCATCCACCGCATCGAGTTCGACTTCGGCCCTGGGTACCTCCCGCTCACTGCCGCAGAGCTGCCCTTTGCCGAAGCTCTCGGCATCGAGAAAGCCCTCAAACGTCTCCCTCGTTCACAGGTCATCTTCGCGAAAACACTCACGATCTCGCTTAATGATCGTGAGGCCGTTCTGGTCAGCTTCCAGCGTGATCCCGAATCCGAGCCGGACGAATGGTTCCTCAAACTGGCCATACGCCCGCTTTTCATCCGCCCCAAGCACAGCGCCGCTCTCACTGTCGAGGCTGAAGCGGTCCGATTCTCCGGAGACGCGCAGTCCGTCGCAGCCGCCGATTTGGTCGGTCTCGGGATCGGCAAAACCCTCCTCTCCGTACTTCAACTTCCTTCCCCCGGCGACCCCGGCCGCACCATTCTCATCCTCCTCCGGCCCGAATCACCGCGCGGAGACTCGCTCTCTCCCGCTCAGAAGCAGAAGCAGGATATCGAAGCCGGCGTACTGTCCAGCCCCGTCGACTTGAACCTGAAAGACGCTCCTTTGACTGAAGCCCTCGCCGCGCTCCGCGACGCCGCCGCAGGCAAGCTCAATATCGCCGTCGACCCCACCCTTCCTATCGAAACGCCCTTGCACGCCGTCACTCTCTCCGCTCAGCGGATGCCCGTCGGGAAAGCCCTCGAGCGGATGCTCACGCCACTAGAACTTGCCTACGAGTTGGACGGAAATCTTGTCTTCATCACTTCCCCCGCCAAGCTCGACGACTTGATTGTCAGGACCTACCCGGAGGTCATGCAGCTCACCTTCGAAGCCCACAATGTGGATCCAGCGTGGGAAGACCGTCTCCGCCTGCCTAGCCGGACCGGCGACGGCCGGGAGCTCGATCTATATAGGTTTACCCCGCCGTTGCTGATGGAATATATCTGCGAGCATGTGGCCCCCCAATCCTGGAAGGAGAACGGCGGCAAGGCGTTCATGGATTATTCCGACGCCTTGGGCGTATTGATCGTCCGACAGACAATCGATAACCACTCTAAGCTCGCCGCCCTTCTCCGTGACCTCACGCACGCTCATGAATCCAACGCATCGCCCAGTCCCGTACCTCAAGCGGAAGACCAAGCGCATTGACGGCATCCTCCGGTCTCATTTCGGAACACCGGCCAGGGAGACCCGTCCTGACCCCCTCTCCGTTCTGATTCAGACCATCCTGTCTCAGAATACGACCGACGTTAACAGTGGTCGTGCCTTTGCCGCTCTTCGAGAACGCTTCCCCGAGTGGTCGGACCTCCTTGACGCCAGGACGCCGGCAATCGCCCGCGTCATCCGCTCCGGCGGTCTTGCCGAGCAGAAGAGCAAGCGCATAAAGCAGATCCTCGCCTGGCTGAGCCGGACCCACGGCTCCCTTACCCTTGATTTCATCTGCCGGCTCCACACCGGCTCGGCAATGGCTCAATTGACCTCGCTTCCCGGCGTCGGTCCCAAGACCGCTTCGGTAGTCCTTCTCTTCGCGTGCGGTATGCCCGTCTTCCCCGTCGACACGCACATACATCGTGTCACGACCAGGCTGGGACTCATACCTCAGGGCACCACCGCGGCAAAGGCACACGATCTCCTCGCCGCCATCATCCCCCCAGGCTCCGAGTACCCCCTCCACATCAACCTCATACGGCACGGTCGAACCATCTGCCGACCCCGTCGGCCGGCCTGCAGCCAGTGTCCCCTCAATAAGCTCTGCCCCAAGATCGGAGTAAAGGAAAGCCGCTGATGCGTTTCGGCGCGCACATGTCAATCGCGGGAGGAGTCTCCAAGGCCTTCGACCGCGCGAAGGAGGTCGGTTGCGACTCGCTGCAGATATTCCTTCGCCCCAACCTCAACTGGCGACTTCCTCCGCTCGATGAAGATGAGGTCAAACGCTATCTTCAGGCGGAGAAGCGCACCGGCATTCGCCCCGTTGTCGGCCACGCCTCTTATCTGATAAATCTTGCCGCCGCCGACCATGTGCATCTGCGCAAATCCATCGACGCCCTCGTTGTTGAACTCGAACGCGCTGAGATGCTCGGCGTCCGCTCAATAGCTCTTCACCCCGGCGCTCACATGGGCCAGGGGGAAGAGAAAGGCGTCAAGAAAATTGCGCTCGGCCTGGACAAGGCTTTCAGAAGGGCCCGCAATACGCGCGCCGCCATACTCCTCGAGACCACCGCAGGCATGGGAACCGTTCTCGGCTATCGCTTCGAACAGCTTGCGGACATCATCCATCTCTCCCACTTCCCGCAACGGCTCGGAATCTGCCTCGACACCTGCCACATCTTTGCCGCCGGCTACGACATCCGCACCCCGTCCGCTTATGCGCGTACTATGAGGGAACTCTCCCGCGCAGTCGGTATCAAAAAGGTACGGGCGATACACGTGAACGACGCGAAAGCCGACCTCGGCGCCAGGCTCGACCGGCACGAGCACATCGGCGAAGGGAAGATCGGCCGCGACGGCTTTCGCAATCTCGTCAACGACCCGGACCTCGCCCACCTTCCCGCCATCCTCGAAACCCCAAAGACGCGCGGCCGCGACTCCGGCAATAAGATGGACCCCGTCAATCTCCGGCGACTGAGGCGGCTTGAACTCAAACTCTAATCACGCTACCTGTTCTGCACCCCGACACTCACCTTCCTGAATCGCGCCGGCGACGCCGCGTGAGTCATTGCGCTCACCTGGATCGGCTGCCCCTTCCCGCAGTTCACCACGCCCCACGGCTTCCAGTGACCCTCGTTGCAGATCGCGTCGCAGCTTCCCCAGAATCTCGGCGTGATCCCCTGGTATGTCGGGTTACGCAGCATTCGCCCCAGCTTCCCCTTCTTTATCTCCCAGCCGATTTCCGTCCCAAACTGAAAGTTCAGTCGCTTCTGGTCGATGCTCCACGACCGGTTATTCGACAGCAATATCCCGTCCGCAGTGTCTGCTATCAGATCGTCCAGCTCCCACTCACCTGGCATCAGGCTCAAGTTCGTTATCCTTATCATCGGCAGGCTCCACCACCCATCCGCTCTGACGCACCCTCGACTTCTGTCCTCGCCCGCCGCCCGCGCCACCTCTCGGCTTGTATGGTATCCGACCAGGATACCATCCTTCACTATGTGCCACCTCTGCGCGGCCACGCCTTCGTCATCGAAGCCCCGCGTCGCCAGCCCTGTAGGAAGCGTCGTGTCCGCAACGAGATTCACAAGGGGCGATCCGTACCTGAAACGCCCCGCCTTCTCCAGAGTCATAAAGCTTGTCCCCGCGAAGTTCGCTTCCATTCCCAGAACCCTGTCAAGCTCCGACGGATGTCCGCACGATTCGTGAATCTGAAGCGCAAGCTGTGCCCCGTCTATGATCACGTCCTTCTCCCCCGAGGGGCAGGGACGCGCCGACAGCAGCCCCTCCGCCTCCTCCCGGATTCGCTCTGCGTTCTCCAGCAGCCCCAGCGCTCCTATCAGCTCGTACCCCATAGCCGCATGATGCCCGCCGAACGAGCACGGGTACGAGCGCCGCTGTATCTCGCCGCCTGACGATGCCGTCACCGTATATCCCGCTCCGCTTCGCAAAAGCACCTGTCGGATCAACGACCCGTCGCTGTTCCCAAAGTGGACCCTCTCCCTCCTGAACCCCATCTGTGACTCGGCCACTGCTATCTTCTTCCCCTTCCTCAGCACCCTGTCCAACGAAAACAGCAACTGGAGTTTCTCCTCGACCGGCACGGAAAAGGGATCGACGATATGCGGTGTCACCCATGTGTCTTGATGGGCCGGCTCTGCGGCCAGCTTGACCGCTTTACTCTTCAGCGACGCGCTTGCCCTGGCAACTCCCACGGCCCTGCGCGTCGTCTCCTCCATCTCTCGCTTCGTCAGCCTCCCACTCGCTGCGAAACCCCACGACCCCGCCACGATTACTCGGATTCCCACACCCATGCTTTCTCCCCAGCTCGACTGCGCCACCTTCCCGTTCCTCACTGACAAACCCTGCGATGTCATCTCAACGACGCGCACCTCGCAGTAACTCGCGCCCCTCCTCTTCGCAATTCCAAGCGCCCTTTCTATCAACTCCCGCAAATCTTCCCTCCTCAAAACTCGGTCTCGCTCGAAAAAGTGAAATCCCGAACCCTCATCGCCGTCGCCACCACTCCTCCGCCGAAGAAACCCTCGCACAGCACCTGCTCTTTCCCCACCTCCACGATGTTCGAAAACGCCTCCGAAAGCGACTGCGTAAACCTCATGTCTCGCACCGGATGCGCTATCCTCCCATTCTCGACGAAGAATGTCCCGTCCCTGGTCATTCCGGTCGCGATCAGCTTCGAAACATCCACCATGTTCGTGTAGTGGAAATGCGTGACCAGTATCGCCCGTTTGCTCCGCCGGATCATCTCATCGAGCGTCGCATCGTCCCCCTTCACCACCAGGCTCGAAACGTTCGCGCCCCCTGGAGACGGCTGGGGACCTGCGTGACCCGTGCTCTTCGTCTTCATCTTTTTCGCCGTAACCCTGTCGTGCACCAGTCCCGCCAGGACGCCGTTCTCTACCAGCTTCACCTGCTTTCTCGGCATCCCTTCCAGGTCGAATGGACGCCCGGGCAGAAGCTTGTGAAAGGGTTCCTCAGTAAGCGTGAAGTTCTTCCCCAGAACCTTTCTACCCAGCTTTCCGCTGAAAGGGCTCCGCTTCTCCATGTACGCCATGGCGTTGAACGCATTCGAGAAGTATCCCAGCATCAATACCAGGTCTCCCACCGCAGCCGGCTCCAATATTACCTCGTACCTCCCCGGCTCAATTCGTTTCGCCCCTCGCGACGCCTTGGCCTTCGACACCGCCTCCTCAGCCGCCCTTACGGCATCGATCCGCTTGACGTCCGTCGCCACTTGTTGCGTCCAGCCCGACGCCCCGTCCAGCTCCACCGTCGCGCTGAATGACGACAGCGTAGCCCGGCTTGCCGCAAACAGCCCCCGCGTGTTGGCAACAGCCAGCAAGTTCGCCTCTGTCGAAAAAGCTCCCGCGGCCGACGCACCATCCCTCTTGCATATCTCAACCGCCTCCTTCACCACTCTCGCCCTGTCGCCGCCAGAAAACCGCGCAGTCCTCGCCGAATACGAGCGCACCGCCTCGTACTCCTGCGGCCCCGGCAGTGGAAGCGCTTCCGGGTCAGGCTCTTGGGTCCGCGCCAGCTCAAACGCGCGCTCCACCGCTGCCTTAAGACTTCCCTGATCAAGACGGTTCGTCCGGGCGCGTGCAGACCTCTTGCCCACAATCGCCCTGACCGAAACGCTCGCGTCCGAACTGATCACGTTCTGGTGAATCGCATTTGCCGCGAAGCGCGTCAGCCCGGTCTCTTCCGCCGAAACTATCACCTCGGCCTGCCGCTCGCCCGCCGCTTCCAGCGCCTTCTTGCAGACCGCCTTCGCCCCTCCTGTCGTGATCAAAGACTCTTCCCCCTTCCTTTCGTTCCCG
Organism: uncultured Planctomycetota bacterium; assembly: GCA_964493415.1. GTDB lineage: Bacteria > Planctomycetota > DG-23 > CAZBND01 > CAZBND01 > CAZBND01. Next base: position 20,324 of record CAZBND010000014.1, read on the forward strand.
ACGATTATAGCCGCCTACACTCCGCCCTGGAACCCTCTTGTCCCTCAGCATCCGCGTCGGTAAAATAGCAGACTTTCGCGGAGGAGACCATGTGGTCGGAGCTGCAACAGGCGCTCACAAGTAAACAGACATTCGCGATCACGACGCACGTCTCGCCCGACGGCGACGCGCTGGGTGCGCAGCTCGTACTCCGCGAGTACCTCCAAGCTCTCGGCAAGACCGTCCACGTCGTCAACGCCAACCCGGTCCCGCCACGGTATGCCTTCTTGGATCCCGACGCCGCCTTTCTTTCGGATTCTCCCGCCGCCCGAAGGATGATCGAAGCCGCCGATGCGACCATATTCGCCGATGCCGCGAGCTGGTCTCAGCTTGGCAGCCTCGAGGAAGTCATCCGGCCGACACCTTCCTTCCGCATCGCCATCGATCATCATCCCGCCGGTGACCTCCAGGCCGACCTCGTCATCCGGCGAATCGAGGCCTCTGCCACGTGCGAGATTCTCTACGACTTCCTCCGCGCCGTTGAGTTTCCCATCGAGGGCCACGTCGCCACCGCCTTGTTCGTCGGCGTGGCCACCGACACCGGGTGGTTCCGTTACGCCAACGCCACTCCCAAGGTGTTCGAGATCGCCTCGGCTCTATGCGGCAGCGGTGCTCCCTGCAGCAAAATCTACCACCTTATCTACGAGCAGGACCCCCCCGACCGTCTCCGCTTGCTCGGCAAAGCTCTTTCCACCATTTCCTCCGACTGCGACGGTCGTATCGTGTACTTCTACATCACCCATGACATGTTCCAGGAACTAGGCGTTGACGACAGCTACACCGAAAGTTTCATCAGCTTCGCCAGGCTCGTCCGAGGCGGCAAGCTCGTCATCCTCTTCAAGGAAACCCAGCCCGGCACCGTCCGCGTCAGCTTCCGCTCCCGGGGAGACATCGACGTGAGAGCCCTTGCGCGAGAACTCGGCGGGGGAGGGCACCACAATGCCTCCGGCGCTACCGCCCACGGAGATCTCCAGGCCGTTGTCCAGGATGTTCTCTCTCGTGCACGCCGCATCCTCCATCGCGACTGATCGGCCCTTCGCGGATCCTCCACAAAAAAACAACCGGGCGTCCGCCGCCCCGCAGCAGACACCCGATCGCTTAAACAGCCGGCTCGTCCGGATTCCCCTGGCCTACTTCTTCGCGCCCGCCCACGCCGGGCACTTCTTCTCAACAAAATGCTTCTCAAACCGCCCATACACCGGCATCCCGTCCTTCCCTATCTCGATTGTCACCTCGCCCCGAATCAGCGGCCCCGCGTATTTCCTCATCTCGTCGGTTATATGGTTCGCCGCTTCGTTCATGTATTCTCTCGGCAGTTTCTTCTCCGCATTCGCGACGTCCGACAATTTCGCCAGCCCTGTCGTGCATCGGTAATCGTCCCCTTTCTCCCTCACAAGCGTAACCATGAACCCGCTCTCCCCCTCCGCCGCCGTCCGCGTCGCAACCTTCCCCGCCATGTAAGCCTCCTCCGAGTCCGTCAACGACCCGAAGTGCATCGCGTTTCTCTGTGCCGTTCCCGGCTTGCAGTACCGGCACTTCACTCCCACCTTCTGCTCCACGATCGTCTTCAGCGTCTCCGATACCCCGCCCAGTTGCTTGTGGCCGAAAGCGTCAGTGGCGAATTCCCCCTTCTGCTCCGCCACGTAATTCCCTTCCTCGTCCACCAGTCCCTCGGACGCCACGATGAATGCGCGCCCAATGTCCTTTAACGTTCGCTTCACGTCCTTCGCGAACGCCTCCGCCGAAAAAGGAACTTCCGGAACGTACACGAGGTGCGGCGCGTCCTCCTTCGAACGGCTCGCCATTCCCGCCGACGCCGCGATCCACCCCGCATTCCTCCCCATCGTCTCGAACACCGTTGCCGTATCCGACGTGTATAGCGCCTCCGTGTCTCTCCCCGCCTCCATCACGCTCGCGCACAGATACTTCGCCACGCTCCCAAATCCCGGACAGTGATCCGTGTAGGCCAGGTCGTTGTCGATGGTCTTCGGCACGCCCATCACCCTCAGATCGTAACCCTCCTCCTCCGCCAGCTTGCCCAGCTTGTCCGCCGTATCCATCGAGTCATTCCCGCCGATGTAGACGAAATAGTGCACGTCGTGGCACCTGAACACTTCCAGGATCCGCTCGTAATCCTCTCGCGACGCATCCATCCCCTTCAGCTTGTACCGGCAAGATCCAGCCATCGCAGATGGCGTCCGCCTCAGCGACTCTATGGTTTCCCGCTTTTCCTTCCGGATGTCGAACAATTCCTCGTTCAGAACGCCCAGTATCCCGTTGTTGGCCGCGAGAATCTGCGTGAAGCAATCCTGCCTCATCGCTTCCTGAACCACACCGCAAAGGCTCGAATTGATCACCGTCGTCGGGCCGCCCGACTGCGCTACCACCAATCCTCCCTCGACACTTGTCACCTCCTGCTACTCCTTTCTGCTCCTGAGCCTCTCGATTGATCAGTCCAGAATATCCATCAAGGTTCCTTCGATGCCCCCCGCCTTCTCGAAAGCCTTCTCCGCGCTCAGGCCTTCGTGGACGACAAGGTATATGGCCTGCGCGATCACCGCCGGATCGTGCGGCCCCGGAAACGTCACGTTCCTTCCCACCAGCGCCCCTCGTACGTTCGGTCCGGCCTTCATCCCCCCCTCGAACTGCTTTATCACTTCCAGCGGCTTACCCGTCGCCTCCCCACCCAGCATCAGAATCGGACACGTGGTTGACCGCACAACCCGCTCGAAGTTCGCCACGAAAGGTATCTTTAACCATGTCCTCGAAGACGTGTAGCCCAGCGCCGTCCCTACGCCGATCACCTTTATGAGCTGATCCGGTTCCTTCAAGGTCCCGAATTTCTGCCCGTCGTGCTTGACGGCCAGCACCTCCAAAAATGCCGGCAGCCCCTCGTCATTCAGCTCCTCGATCGCCTTCGCGCATGCCTCCACCGTCTCCAGGCAGTAGTAGTCCTTCTCGTCATTGAACGAAAACCTGAACATCAGCTTTGCGCCGTCCAGGTTCATTTGCTTAATGCGCCTTCCGCTCATGTACGACGTCATCATGTCCCGCATCTCCGCCTTGGCGCCGGACACGCCCCCACGATTCATGCACCCCAGCAGCACCCTGCCGTCCAGGAAGCTCTTTCCCGTCTTCTTCTTGTACAGGTAATTCACCAAAGCCACCTCTTCCAGAACGTCCGACGTCCCCATAAGTCCGTCCATCTCACTCGCCATCATCACCCGCACTATCCGTCCAAGGTATTGCAGTCGGTCCGCAAGCCCCAGAGCGTCCGTGGTCGCCCGCGTCACCATCCGCCCCGGATGATCCGCCGCCAGCACCGTCAGCTTCCCGTCCGGTGCAAGCACGTTCCTCCGCTTCCGCGACTGCATCTCCTTCACCACCAGTCCCGGCGTCGACACTCGCATGTCGCATATCTGTTCCATCGTCTTCATGCTGAGGAATTCTTCCGAACGGTATTCTTTCTCGCCCATAGCTCACTACCTCCATTCGATGGTCTTTGCCTCGAAACCTTCCCCTGCGACGAAACGTCATTTTAGCGTGCCCGAGAACTTGCGTCAACGCCGCGCACTTTCGGGGGTTACCTCCAGTGGATGTCGCGGCTATAATAGCTGGCTGTTGCACCTCGGTTTCTCGCGCCGTCGCTGTCCTTCGGAGGGTTGATTGAAGGCCATAGACTTCCACACTCACGCTTTCCCTGACTTCCTCGCCGAGAGGGCCATCGCTCAACTAGAGGCCCACGCTCACGGCCACAAGGCTTTCATCGAGGGCACCGTCTCGGCCCTGCTCCGCTCAATGGACGAGGCCGAAATCGAGAAGTCCGTCGTCTGCTCCATCGCCACCTCTCCCTCCCAGGTCGATTCCATCGTCAAGTGGTCCGCCGAAATCGCCTCCGACAGGATCATCCCTTTCCCTTCCGTGCACCCGAACACCGAGAACGTCAAACAAAAGCTCCGCGAAATCTACCACCGCGGCTTCCTCGGCGTCAAGCTCCACCCCCAATACCAGGGCTTCTGCCTCGACGACGACTCCGCCTATGGCATCTACGAGGGGGTGGAAGACCTTGGCCTCATACTCGTCGCCCACTGCGGGTTCGATCTCGCCTTCCCTGATGACCTCAGCGCCTCACCCGAGAGAATCTCCCGCGTCCTTGACCGCTTCCCCTCACTCGTTTTCGTCGCCACTCACAGCGGCTCGTGGAAAATGTGGGATGACGTGCGAAAGTACCTCGTCGGCAGGGACCTCTTCTTCGAAACATCCTTCTCAATCGAAGACGGTACTCCCGAGACCATAAGGCGAATACTCATTGACCACGGCACGGAAAGAGTCCTTTTCGGAAGCGACTCCCCCTGGAAAAAGCAGGCTAACGAAATGCGTCTCATAAAGTCCCTGAACCTGGGCCAAGAGGCTGAGCGCGCGATTTTCCGCGAAAATGCCGAACGCCTCCTCGCCGCCCCTCCGGCCTGATCTCGCATTTACCACTTGGCTCCGTCAGGGTGGCCCGGCGGGTTTTCTGATGATAGATGGTGACCTTTAACTCCGACTGCGTTATACTTGAAAGTACCTTGGGCAGGCGGAGGGTCGTTACCCTCCGCCCGTCTGTCTCCCCGGCGCGCACCTTTGGAAGGGAGCACTCTGTTGCGCTTGACCCTCGTATCTCTCCTGCTCGGCGGCATTCTACTCTCCACGACTTCTCTCAAGGCGGAAAACATGACGCGCGAGACCATTGACCTCAGCGTTGACTGGCGATTCGCTCAACTCGACGAGCCCGACCTCTCCTATCCCCAGCCGCAGCAACTCAAGTGGTACCCGACGGATGCGCTCCTCTTCCCCAGACGGGGTGAACGCGCTTACGGGCTCTGGTACAACCGTGAATTCGATGTCCCCGCTTCATTCGGCATCGGAAAGCGGCTGAAGCTCCAGTTCGGCGGCGCTAAGTACACAGCCGAGGTCCACCTCAACGGCACGCATGTCGGCTCCTACGGCACCGGCTTCGTGCCTTTTTCCTTCGACGTAACGGACCACGTCAAGCGAGGGCAGACAAACGAGGTCTTTGTGGGCGTCGGCGGCCTGCCTTTCACCCTCAAGCGCCAGGTTCCCAATCCCCCGCGCGACCTCGACTCCCTCCAGGCCTTGGGGCCCATCGGACTCGTTCCCGCAGGCCTCCTCGCTCATGAAGTCGGTCTCTGGGATGGCGTCAGGCTCGTCGCATATGATCCCGTCCATCTTTCCGATGTCTTCATACAAACGTCCTTCAGGAACAAAGACCTGACCGCCGAGCTTCGCCTGTCCAACGATTCCTCCTCCGCGCGAGAGGTCCGCGTGTCCGCCGTTGTTCTCGACGGGGACCGGCAGGCGCTCGAACTTCCTTCAAAGTCGGTGAAGCTCCAACCTGATTCTTCTTCCACGGTTGTGCTAAAGAAGAAGTGGCCCGACCCCAGGCTGTGGTCGCCCGATGATCCTCACCTCTATCACCTCCGCGTGACGCTCGCCGAAGGGGGCACGGTCGTCGATTCACAAATCGAGAGGTTCGGCTTTCGCGAGTTCTGGACCGACGGTTCCTATTTCCGCCTCAATGGCGTCAAGCTCAAGCTCCGCGGTGCCGGCACCCACTTCTTCGGATTTCGCGAACGCGGCTGGGACACCAAAGAGGGCGCTGCCGCTCTCCTCAAGACGCTCAAGGAGAAAAACTTCAATGTGATTCGTTTCCACGCGCAGATATGGCCCGCTCACATGTACGAGGCCGCTGATGAGGTCGGCATTCTCACTGTTCCCGAGTCGCCCATGTGGACCCGCATCGTCCGCTATGCCGACATCCAAAATCCCCGCTTTTGGGAGAACGCCACGGCACAGCTCCGCGGCATGGTCTTGCGCGACCGCAACCATCCATCCGTCGTCATCTGGAGCATCGAAAACGAATTCCTTCACATGGTCCACCGCGAAGAGGATAAGTTCAGAACCATCGAACGCGGGATCGCCGAAATTGGTCGCTCCGTGAAATCCCTCGACCCCACGAGACCCATCATGTACGCCGCAGACCTCGACCCCGAAGGCACCGCCGATGTCATCGGCCTCCACTACGTGGTCGAGTACCCCAACTTCAATCTCATCCCGGGGGAGTTCTACTGGCTCGACAAACCTATCGAGCGCAGCCCCGGGCGCGGCCTCGGCCTCTTGTACCCCGAACCTTGGACCTGGGACCGCGAGAAGCCCTTCTTCATTACCGAGTTCGCCTGGCTTCCTTTCCAGACCCCTGACCACCTCAGCGGCATCATTGGGGACGAAATCTACTATGGCAACCCCAGCGCCAAGCACCGCGCCGCCAAGGCCACGATCTGGCAGATGCAGATCGAAGCATTCCGATACGAGGAACTCTCGGGCATGTCGCCCTGGACCCCCTTTGAGGGTGGGGGCGACGTCAATTCGGCCTCCAATATCCTCTTCGACGTCTGCGAGCGCTCCTACCAACCCCTCGCCGCCTTCGTCAAGGAATACAACAAGACCTTTTACGAGAATTCGCCCGTTTCTCGAACCGTAACGGTCTATAACGACACGCTCGAACCAAAAGACCTCGAATTCGCATGGTCCTTGCAGCTCTCCGGCGCGTCGGCACCATTCGCATCCGGCGCTGAAACTCTCAATCTTCCCCCCGCCGGGCTTCAGCACCTTAAGATCCATTTCCGCGCCCCCAGTGTCGACCGGCGTGCCTCCGCCGAGTTCCAGTTCCGCCTTCGCGACGGTGACCGCGTGGCGTTCGAGGAGTCAAAAGCGTATTCCATCCTCCCTGCACTGGATAAACCAGTTGCGCTTTCCGGGAAACTCGCCCTGTATGACTCCTCCGGCCAGACCGCCGACCTCTTCCGCTCCCTGGGCATCGCATTCGAGCCGATCTCCCCTCCCTTTGACCTCGACCCCGCAGCTTCCCCGGTCCTCGTCGTCGGCAAGGACTCTCTCGATTACTCCATCGACGTTTCCGGCCCCCGCCTCTCCGCCTACATCCAAAGCGGCGGCAGGCTCGTAGTCCTCGAACAGGAACGCAGTCTCTACCACCGCCTTCGCTTTCTGCCCGTTCGAATCCAGACCGCGCGCGGCACCACCATCGCCTTTCCGCGCAGCCCCTCTCATCCAGTCCTTGCCGGCCTCGAAGATGGAGACTTGAGATTCTGGGGTAACCGTGACATCGTTGCCCGTACGTCCCTCCTCGAGCCGGATTCCGGCAATTTCATACCCATTATCGACTGTAGTGACGGGAAGGGCCTCATCAACTCGTTGCTCATGGAAATTCCCTGGGGCAACGGGGCTTGCATCCTTTCCACCCTCGACTTCCACTCGCTCTCGGCTGCCGAGCCATTGGCCGACATGCTCCTGACACGCCTCTTGCGACACGCTTTCACCTACAAGCCACCAACCCGTTCCGCGACCGTACTTTCTGACTCTGGGGAATTCTCCGACGCCCTTTCACAGTTGGGGCTCAATCCCGCGCCCACCCAGGACCTCACTCACGGCAGCCCCGCCGAGAACTTACTGATCCTCTCCGGCGACGCCGCTTGGGACAAAGCCGCATCCATGGGGCAGGGGATAAGAGAATTTCTCGAGAACGGCGGTTCCGTGCTCGCACATGCGCTCACGCCCTCTCATGCAGCGGTGCTCTCCGACGTGACCGGCGCTCGCGTAGCCCTTCAGAAATCATTCTCCCCCAACGCAGGGGTCCTTCACGGCGCACCCCAGTTAGATTTCGAGACGCAGTCCCCGGTCTCCTCCGGCATCAGCAGCCGCCTCCTTTCTCTGGCGCCGTTGGACACGCGCGGAAGGCCCGAATCCGCCTCCTACGTAATCGACGCCTCGCAGTCACCCGCGGTTCTTCCTCTCACCGAACCTCCGCTCCTTGCCGTTCTGCCCGTCGGTAAGGGCATCGTAATCCTCGATCAGGTCCCTTGGGAGGACCCCCGCCCCGACGCCAAGAGTAAGGCCTCCCGCTATGCGTCGATCCTCCTCACGAATCTCGGAATCCGTCTCGGGGTCGCCGAGCGCAAGGTCGTCAACGTCGACATCACCAGCTTCTGCAACCGCGGCTTCCGCGACTTGGAAGCCGGCGACGGTCAGGGCGGATGGACCGACCGTGGCCGCGACGATATGCGCTTCTTCCCCGACCCCGTCCTCGGTGACTGGATTCCCGGCATGCAGCGTCCTGTAGTCGAGTGGCAGCGCCCGTTCGCCGGCGTGCCCTTCAAAATAGTCGACCCCGAAGACAACGACGGCCGTTCCTGCATCGTTGCCGGCTCCACCGACGATTCAGTTCCCCCCGCCGTCGGCCCCATTCCCGTCGGCGCAGCAGGCAACGCGCTCTATTTCCTTTTCGCCGTGGAGACCGAACTGGACTCTCAGACCACCCTGGGCAACTTCCACATAAAGATGCGCGACGGACGCACCGCCTCCTATCCCATCGTTAAGGACCGCCACGCATCCGACTGGCGCACTCCGCCCGCAGACCGATACTCCCTTGCCACCGTCGCCTGGTCCGGCCCCAATCTCATCCGCCAGGAGAATGCCGTTTACCTCTACAGCATTACCCCCGGAACCGCGTTCTCCGCCGTCGAGTCCGTCACCATCGAAGCCGCCGAGGGCGCTACGGTCATCGTTTTGGGCATCACATTGGTTCAGGAGAGACCCCTTCCGGAGGCACCACGGAATGAACGTAATCGTCCTCGTCGCGGATAGCTTCCGCGCCGACCATCTCGGCTGTTACGGGAACGGGTGGATCAGGACTCCCAATCTCGACCGCTTCGCTTCCGAGTCCGCCCTGTTCAAATACTCCTATCCCGAAAATATCCCCACCGTTCCCGCAAGGGTCACGTGGTTCACGGGCCAGTATCATTTCCCGTTCCGGGGCTGGCAGCCGTTCGAACTCGACGACACCACCCTCGCCGAACACCTCTGGTCCAAGGGCTTCAGGTCCGCCATGATCACCGACGTCTTCCACTTCCACCGACCCGGATTCAACATCACCCGCGGATTCGATTTCGTCCAGTTCATTCGCGGCCAGGAATCCGACCCCTTCGTCCTCGACCAATCCATTCCTGTCGATATGGATAGGTACCACAAGCATGACGGCGTCGACGAAAAGTGGACTCGCCAGACGATGAATTACCTTCGAAACCGAGCCCACTGGAAGTCCGAGGAAGACCACTTCGTCGCCCAGGTAGTTAAAGCCGGAATGAAGTGGCTCGACGAAATCCCCGCGCGCGACAACCTCTTCCTTTGGCTCGATTGCTTCGACCCTCACGAGCCCTGGGACCCGCCCGCCCAATACACCGACCTCTACGACCCCGGCTACACGGGCAAAGAGATCATCAACCCTATCGTCCGCGACGTCGAGGGCTATCTCACGCCTGAAGAGCTTAATCACATCAGGGCCATGTACGCGGGCGAGATAACCCTCGTCGACAAGTGGCTCGGCATCTTTCTCGATCACCTTCGCGCAAAAGGATTCTTCCAAAACAGCATCGTCGTCTTCACTTCCGATCACGGCGAACCCTTCGGCGAGCGCGGCGTCATCCGAAAGGGCAGGCCCTGGCTTTACGAGGAGCTCATGCGCATCCCCTTTATCGTCTACGTCCCGGACGCTAAGCCTCTCGTCTCCAACGCCGTCGCCCAAACCACTGACCTCATGCCCACCGTTCTCGATTTCCTCCAACTCGAAACACCCGATTGGGTCCAAGGCAAAAGCCTCCTTCCCGTAATTCGCGGCGAGAAGGATACGCTCCGCGACTTCGCTTGCTGCGGCTTCTACCGTCAGGCCTGGACCATCCGCAATTCAAAGTGGGCCTACACCTACTATCTTGCCCCGCAGAAGCCCGCAAGCGGATTCTGCCCCGACAAGCGTGAGCTCTTTCACCTCACGGAAGACCCGCAAGAGCGCCACAATGCAATTCTCGACCATCCCGACGTCGCCGACAGCCTCGAGCGCGCGCTTTTCCGTTTCGTCATCGACCTTCAGCAAAAACGCGTACCTCCCCCGACCTCCTTACACCCGAAGTGGCGCAGAGCAAAACTCACGCAGTAACTCTCCCTAACGACTTCGGACATTTCCCTCCGTCTTGACGTGCGGCGGAACAACCTGCATAATCGACCCGGAGGTTACGACAATGCCTGAAGATATCGGCCCCATTCTTCGATCTTGGCCGTACGACCAGGAAAACGTCGTCCGCAAAATAATAAGTCCCGACGGCAAAGAGAAGGTGCAGGTCCGACTCCCCCTCGGCATGGAGCAGTACGAGGTCGACGGCAGGCCCGACGGTCTCCGGCCTCATGGCTTCGAGTCATACCTCGAATATCACATGTACAGGCTAAAGAAGCACCTCGAGGCCCATCCTACCGGCAAGCGCTTCCGCCTTTCGCACAAGGCTTGCCGCGAGCTCACCGACGAAGGCGTTCTCTATTACCGCCGCTACGTGGTTTTCTTCCAGATAGGCGAGTACGAGAGAACCGTTCGCGACACCGAGCGCAACCTCGCTCTGTTTGACTTCATCAAGCAATTCGCCGCAGACGATGAAGATAAAGACACTCTCGAACAATACAGGCCCTATCTCATCCGGATGCGCCACGCGGCCGCCGCTTTACAGGCCGCTCTTCGCGATGACTACGATTCCGCACTTCGCGAGCTTCACACCGCCTCTCGCCTCATCGAGCTCCTCCCCGACTCCGAGGCCGGCACGTTCAAGTTCGAGAAGCAACGTTCCCTCGCCATCCTTCGCGGAATGGCAAAGGAGCTTCGCAGGAAAAAGCCCCTCAGTAAAGAGGAAGCTCTCGAACGCCGCCTCAGAGATGCAATTAGCCACGAGCGCTACGAGGAGGCCGCCGTCATTCGCGACCGCTTGGATCAGCTCCGCAAGTCCGAGTCCGATCCCGAAGAGTCCCCGCCGGATACCGGCTGACCGTCACATACAACTCCTTGATTCCCATTCCCACAGCACTGGAGCCCCCATGAATCTCAAAGACGCGCGCCGGGAGATACGAGCCGCGCTCGACCGTGTCAACATCGTCGACCACCACGAGCATATCGGAATGCAGTTCCGCGACCGCCCCTACGGTCTCGACCTCCCTGCCTTCATGTCGTGGTATTACCTTCAGGCCGATCTCACTTCCGCAGGTCTCCCGCCGGAGATGCGTGGCCCCGCCGCCTTCGCTTATCTCAACGAACCCCACCCCGACCGAGTCTCCGAAGAGCGCTGGCACGCCCTCCTTCCCTACCTCAAGCGCGTCAAGAACACCATATATTACCGCTACCTCCTCATCGCCCTCCGAGACCTCTTCGGCATGGAGGCCGACGAGGTGGACGAAGTCGAAGATTGGAAAGCTCTCTCCGACAGAATTCGCGACGCCAACCGCGACCCCGCTCGTTGGGCGGCGAGCGTTCTCGACCGCACTAACATTGAGCACATCATGCTCGACCTCGGTTGGCTCAACAGCGGCTGGTGGCAGCGCGACCGCATCCCCGGCCTCATACAGGACCGCCGCATTCACCGCGTCGTCCGCTGTGACCCCTTCGTAGTCGGAGAGCTCACCCTTGTCGAGGCAGTTTACGGAAAACCCATTCATTCATTCGAGCAGTACCTCGACGCCCTTGACGCCGCATTCCAGATCGCCATCGACGACGGCGCCGTTGGGCTCAAGTCCGCCCTCGCGTATCGTCGCACCATCCACTACGACGATGTTCCCAGGAGCGAAGCCGAACTCGCCTGGGCCAAAGGACTCAATAACGTCGACGCACGCCGGCAGAAGGCGTTCCAGGACTTCATGATGCATCAGGTCCTCGCAAGGTGCGCCCAGTACGACCTCCCCATCCAGTTCCATACCGGCATTCAGGCGGGCAATTTCAACACCATCACCAACGCGAAACCCACACACCTCACTAACCTCTTCCAGAAGTTCCCCACCGTTCGCTTCGACATCTTCCACGGCGGCTACCCGTACTGCCAGGAAGCCGGCCTACTCGCCAAGTACTTCCCCAACGTCTACATCGACGGCTGCTGGCTCCCCCACATCAGCCCCGCCGCATACACCCGCGCCCTCGACGAGTGGATCGAAATCGCACCGGCCTCCAAGATATTCGCCTGGGGAGGCGACCACAGGATCGTAGAACTCTCCTACGCCTCTCTCATCCTCGCCAAAGACCTCATCGCCGACGTTCTATCCAGGAAGGTTTCCACGGGGTACTTCGGAATGGACGTGGCCCTCGACGTGCTCGAGAGGATCATGGGCAAAAACGGCGTCGAGTTCTACCGCCTGTAGGGCAGGGTAGGGCTACCGTAGCGCCTTCAGCAACTTCTTCAGCGGATAGCTGTTGATCACGTCGGCCTTTTCCAACCAGGCTCGCCGCGCTGTATAAACGCCGAACCGCATCAGCTCCAACTGCGTCGCCGCGTGAGCGTCCGTATCGATCGAGATCCTCAGCCCCATGTCCTTCGCCATCCGCGCATTCACGTCATTCAAATCCAGCCTGTCCGGATACGCGTTTATCTCCATCACCACCCCCAACTCCTTCGCCGCCTCGAAGACTCTCTTCAGGTTCACCTCGTACGCAGGGCGTTCCAGGATCAGCCGCCCCGTAGGATGCGCGAAGATGTCCACGTTCAAATTGCTGATCCCCTTCACGATTCGTTCCGTCATCTCTTCCTCGGGCATGTTGAATCGCGAATGTATCGACGCCAGCACCACGTCGCACTCCTCCAGCACCCAGTCCGCCAGGTCCAGGCTCCCGTCCGCCAAAATGTCAACCTCCACTCCCTTCAATATCTCTATCCCCTCGACCTTCTCGTTCGCCTTCTCGATTGCCTTAAGATGCTTCGCAAGCTCCTTCTCGTCCATCCCGCCGGCCACTCGCACGGCTTTCGAGTGATCCGTTATCGCAACGTACTTGTATCCCAGCTCCTTTGCTTTCCTTGCCATCGTCTCGATCGAGTCCTTACCGTCGCTCGCCTTGGTGTGCATCTGCAAGTCCCCGCGAATGTCGGAAAGCTTCAGCAGCTCAGGCAGCTTACCCTCGTCCGCCGCCTCGATCTCTCCACGGTTCTCCCGAAGCTCCGGCTCAATGAAAGGAAGTCCCACCGCCCCGAACACCTCCTCCTCGCTCTTCCCCGCCACGCGCTCATCGTCCTTCACCCTGAACACGCCGTATTCGCTCACCTTCAGCCCACGCTGCTGCGCCCGCCCCCGGATCGCCACGTTGTGCGCCTTGGAACCCGTAAAATAGTGCAGCGCCGCCCCGAAGCTTTCCTCCTCCAGCATCCGAACGTCCACCTGCATCCCGCCTTGCAGCCTCACGCTCGACTTCGTCTCTCCCTTCGCTATCACCTCTTCCACGCCGTCATATTTCACGAACCCGTCCATGACCTCGCAGCCCGCGCTGCATATCGCCAGAATGTCAAGATCCCCCACCGTCTCCTGTCTCCTCCGCAGGCTACCCGCCGGTTCCAGTTGCTTCACGCCCTTCACCTTCGACAAATACTCGACCAGTTCCCCTGCGTACGACATCCCCACCGAAAGCTTGAATCGCCCCACTCCCCGCCGGTAGTGCTCTATCGACTTCAGCAGATTCTCTTCCGTCTTCGCTCCCATCCCGGCAAGTTCCCGCAGCTTCCCCGCTCGCGCCGCCTTCTCAAGCCTCGCCACCGAATCCACGCCGAGATCCTCGTACAGAACCTTCACCTTCTTCGGTCCCAGCCCTTCTATTCTCAAAAGCTCCGTCAGCCCTTTCGGTATCTTCCCCTCCAGCTCCTCGAGAAACTTCAGCCGGCCCGTCTCCACTATCTCAGCCACCTTCTCCGCGCTCGACTCGCCTATCCCCGCGAACTGCTTCGGGTCGCCTCCCTCCTTCACCAACTCGGCCAGGTTGCTCGATAGGTCCGCTATTATCCTCGCGACGTTACGGTAAGACCTCACCCTGAACGGATTCTCCCCCTGGATGTCCAGGATGTCCGCAATCCGCGAGAAGAACTCCGCTATCCTTGCGTTCTCCATTCACCCCTCAATCGCTCGGCCCGTCGTACGGACATAGCTCTCTCAACGGGCAACGCGAGCAGTGCGGCTTTCTCGCTACGCAAATCGCCCTCCCGTGCTCCATCATCGCGTGCGAGAAGAGCGTCCACTTCTTCCTTGGAACGACCGCCTGCAAATCCATCTCTATCTTGTCCGGATTGCTCTCCTCCGTCAGCCCCGTTCTCCCCGATACTCGCTTCACATGCGTGTCCACAATAAGCCCCGGCATTCCAAACGCATCCCCCAGCACCATGTTCGCCGTCTTCCTCCCCACGCCCGGAAGCCCCGTCAGTTCCTCCATCGTCCCGGGCACTTCTCCTCCGTGCTCCTCCGCAATCCCCCTGCACACCTCCCTTATCGCCTTCGCCTTCTGCCTGAAGAAGCCCGTGCTCTTAACTTCCTTCTCCAGCGCCAACTGCTGCGCCTTCGCATAGTCACCCGGGCTTCGATACTTCTTGAACAATTCCTTCGTGACCTGATTGACGCGCTCGTCCGTGCACTGCGCCGCCAGGATCGCCGCCACCAGCAACTCCAGTGCGTTCGAGTAATCCAGCGTCGGCTTCGCGTCCGGATATTCCTGCAGCAACTTCCTAACGAGCTTTCTTCCGTCTTCCTTTGCCAACATCTTTCCCCCTCCCCGAATCCGAAAAGAGGTCAAGCATTACTGCCCCCTGGCTCGTCACCGGCGGCTCTATCCCCAGCCCGTAGCACAACGTCGGCGCGAAATCAACCAGATTCATATATCCCAGCTTGGCCGGGTCGCGTTCGTACCCACGCTTCAACCCCGGCCCCGACATCACCAGTGCCGCCATGTTGCTCGCAACCCCCGTCCACGTCGTCGGTATCTGCGGACCGTGGTTCGCCCCTCCTGCCGACACCGATATCGTAGCGTCACCCTTTGCGCGCCCCCAAGCGAATCCTGAGTTGTATATGAACACCACATCACCGCAGTGCTCGCCCCAGTACCCAATCACTTGCGCGTCCTTCTTCTTAAGCGCCAGCGCTACCGCTCGCTTCCCCGTCGTCGGCTCCCGCCAATCCAACAGCGCGTCTATTATCTCCTCCTGCACCTTCTCGTAATCTCGCGGCTCCACTACCCCGTGCGGCTCGCGCCCTTTCAGGTTCACGCATATCTGCGCTCCCCCGTACGGATACGCCCGCGATCTTCTCCAGTCGATTCGCATCCCGTACGACACCGTCGCTATCCCTCCCGGAACTTCCTCGAAAACCGTCAGACCCTTCTCGCTCAACAGCTTCGGGCTCTCGCACGTGAACTTATTTACCGAGTTCCCGTGGTCCGACACCACCGCCACGAACGTCTTCTCGTCCGCCATCTCCATCAGACCCCCGACTAGCCTGTCTCCCAGTGCATACGCCCCCCGCAGCACGTCCAGCGATTTCTTCGCCAGCTTCTTGTCATACGCCGGCGACTCGGGATCCGCCGGCGCTAGAAAAAAGTGCTCCACCGAATCCGGAAAGTGCCAATGGTTATAGAAGATGTCCCATCCTCGCGTTTCCATCAGGTACTTCGCAGCCTTCACCTGCCAGTCAACCTGGTATCCCATTTCCTCCATTACTACGTCCATCAACTTCAGCCCCGCCGCCGACGCGCCCGAATGCTCGATGTATGGCCCCACCTTCTCAAGCAGCTCCCCCGAGAGCGCCTTCGGATGGCTGAATCCGTCCGTCGGGTACACTTCGCTCCGAAGCAGAATCATACGCTTCCCATCGCCCGCGAGTTTGATCAGCTTGAACCTCACCGTCCCCTTCTTCCTTCCCTCCGGGCTCGGAACCTTCACCACCCTCCACTTGCTCCATTTCCCCTTGGACGTTTCCGCAATTCTCTTCGACGTGTCCTTCCCCTCGCAAACCAGCACCTCCTCGTAAGCCCGCTTCCCCTTTCTCACCAGCACGTTCAGCACCATCCTGTCAATTCGCTCCTCTCCTGCGTTCCCCGCACCCGCGCGCGTCAGCGACTCGATCTCCGCCCCGTCCTCCGTAGCTCCCGCTTGCTTGGCGGCCTCGGGCCCGCTTATCGGTGCCAGTCTTGCCGACAACCTCGCTTCCATCGCGATCTCACCCTCCAGCGCCGCCTCCCCCGCCCGCAGCCCTCTCCACCCCGTCGCCTTACTCAATATGATCTCTTCCGTCTTGGGCAGCCTCTCATTTCCCGTGCAGTACACCGCTCCCGGCTGGATGCGCAATGACACAAGGCCCCTCGGAATCGGCGCTACCACCATGCTCCTCTTCGTCCGTGTCGGATACGACCCCGGATAAGCCACCGCCAGGCTCCTCAACCCCTGTCGCTCGGCAACCTCGAAGATTGTCTCCGCCTTGATCGCCCTCGAATCGAACGTCGACATCGGCTCCCTGCTAAGCCTGTCCCCCGGCTTGTTGTCGGCCCAGTTCGCCGCCCCCGTGGTCCCCGGCCGTGCTCCCGTGGCAATCGTCGTCCAGTTCGTCGGCGTATACGCCGGAATGCACGGCATCACTTCCCCGTAGATTCCCTGTCTCATCAACCTCTTCGTGTTCGGCATCGCTCCCTCGCCGGCGAACTTCTTGATCAAAGGCATGCAGACCGCATCCAGTCCCACCACGATTGCCTTGGCTTTCCGCATGGACAACGCTCCTTTCGTTTCCATTCGTTCTGCGCGTCGGGACTCGAATTCTAGCAGCGTCCGCCGGCCCTTTCAACATGTCGACCGCGCTCTTGCTCCACCTCGGACGCCGCGCTCGAATTCCCCCGCCATGAAACGAAAATAATCCGCTTTTCCCACTTGACCTCCCTAGGTGCGGATGGCATAATCTAACTGTTTCAAGTTGGCCTTGAATGGTTGTTTTGGCAAGAGTGAGAGGATTGAGGAGGTCGTTCTGCAGAGGTGGATGCGAGGCCGGGCGGCTCGATGTTTAGTCCGTCCGGAGTTAGGACCGCATTAGGCGCGGCTGACGATTTTGCATTACACCCTGGTTCGACTAGCGTTTCCCGCATATGTTGGTTTCATCACATCTAGTTCCCTTTCCTTGCAGGACTCCCCTCCCGGTTCCGCTCCCATTGCATAGACGCCACGATAGGCCAATCGCCCAAGCGACGCTGTTTGTCCGTGGCTCGTGAGCCCCGCAGTGGCGGCTCCACGCGGACGGTGCGCTCGATCGGGCGGGATTTGTTTAGGAGAGTTTCTGTATGCCGAGAGGTAAGGTAAAGTGGTTCAGCGACCAGAAGGGCTATGGCTTCATCACCCCTGACGGCGGAAGCGAGGATTTGTTCGTGCATCATTCCGAAATTCAGGGCACCGGCTTCAAAACCCTGTCGGAAAACGATGTCGTGGAGTTCGAGGTCGGACAGGGCCGAAAAGGCCCCTGCGCCACTAACGTGGTGAAAGTCGACGAATAACACG
>CAZBND010000014.1:37897-42936 GCA_964493415.1 uncultured Planctomycetota bacterium
CCGTACAGGTTCCTCATCTCCCCCGGATCATTCTTCAGGTTGTACAGCTCCCCCGCCTGGTCGCTGTAGTGACACAGCTTCCATTCCTCCGTCCGCAGCATCATCCCGCGCTCCTCCCCCCGCGCGATCGCGGAATACACAAACGGTCGCGCTGCCGCCTTATCCCCTTGGATCAGCGGCCCCAGGTCCCTTCCCAGCATGCCCTCCGGCGGCTCGTATCCCAGTAACCGTAACGCCGTCGTCGTCAGGTCTATCCCCTCTATCGGCTTGTCCACCACCGCACCCTTCGCCACAACTCCCGGCAGACGGATCATCCCCGGAACCCTTGTTTCCCCTTCGTACATCGATGCGAACTTCGCAAACAGCCCGTGCTCACCCAAATTGTCCCCGTGATCCGACGTGTACACCACCACCGTGTCCCCTCCCATCCCCGTTTCGTCAAGCGCGTCAATAATCCTCCCGATCTGAACGTCGATGTACGTCACGAGCCCGTAATAGTGCGAAATGATGTTCCGCTTATCTCCCTCGGTGTAAGCCGAGAATCGGCTCTGATACGTCCTTCGCTGCCAGTCCGGTCGCGTGTCCAGATCGCTCAACTCGAAGGGCGGAACCGCCATCTCGTCCGGATCGTACATCGTGTCGTAAGGTTTCGGAGGCCACAGCGGGGGATGCGGCGAGAATATCCCCACAAAAAGCGCCCAGGGTTTCCCCTCTTCCTTGAACCTTTTCATCTGCTCGATAGCGGCGTTCGCAATTCGCGCATCGTAAAACTCATCCGCCGCCGCGGGGCTCGTCCCGTACACCAGCCCCGTCCTCTTGTTGTTGTACGCTGACGCGCCGCTGGGATACGACCCCGCATTCGATTGGTGCGTCACCTCCAGCCCATCGTCGATCCCATGCGTCTTTCCCACCGACACCGTCGTGTACCCCTCATCCCTCAAAAACTCCGCCCACGTGTATTCCTCCTCCGGAAGCCTGCACGCGTTCGAATAGCACCGGTTCAGGTGAACGTATCTCCCTGTCATCGAGCATGCCCGCGACGGTACGCACAGCGGTGACTGGCAATACGTATGCGAAAACCTCACACCCTCGCCCGCCAGTCGGTCCAGCATCGGAGTCCGCACGACCGGATGCTTCTCGCAGCTCAGCGCGTCTCCCCGGTGCTGGTCGGACATGATAAACAGCAAATTCCTGCGCCTGACTCCGCTCCCTTCCGCGACCACCCTCTTCTCGACCTCCTCCGCCGACGCAAGCATCCCTAGCTGCATCGCCGCAAGCCCCGCGCCCACTCCGGCTTTGAGAAAGCCTCGTCTGGAAATGTCCATGTCAGTCTCCTTCAGAACGATTTTCCCTATCGCTTACAGGGAGAACAATAGCACGCCGCCTCCTCCCGGTCAACGCCGACGCAATCCCGCTCTTTCCGCACTCGACCTGCGTGGCTCCCACCTTCGCCGGCGCACATTCCTCCGCCGTTACAAAGTTTTACCTGTTGACACTCGCTCTCCTCAAGCATATTTCGTATCATACCGTTGAGTTCGCAGCATTGCCCCTTCACGATGAAACTTGGAGAAAGACTCGGGAAACTCTCGGCTGAGGAGGCGCGTATGGCAACCCATCGACAATTGCGTAAGAGCATTCTCCGCGGCGTCGCTATCGCGGCGTTATGCCTTCTGGGATCCTTCGCTTCGGCAGCCCAGCAGGTCTGGAAGTTCGACTGTGGGCCTGCGGATTCCCCCGTCATGGACGGCTACGGCGCTCTCTCCGGCGATCAGACGTACGATCAAGCCGCGGGCTTCGGCTGGGAAGGCGTTCCGCCTTCCGCCAAGGTCTTCGTCGCTCCTTCCGGCGTTCCAGGCGGGAGAGGGGGAGACTGGGGCAGCGACTACATGAGAGAGAGCACCACCGACCTCACGCGCGATGCCGTCGTCAGCGCTCAGGACCTCGTCTTTCGTGCCGACGTCCCCGACGGCACCTACCGCGTCGTCCTCACCATCGGTGACCTCTCCCAGGCCATAGGCTCCATGGACGTTCGCATCAACGGCGCACTGGTGGGCGACCAGGTCGCTGCTTGGAGGCCCGGTGGCTACCGCATGTTGCACCGGACCCCCGCAGGCTGGTGGGCCTACGTCAGGAGCACCGTCCAGGTCAGCGACGGCGTCATTCGCATCGCGCTCACAAAGAACCAGACCCATTACGACAACGAAATGGCCGAGCAGGCCACTTGGGGCAGCCCTTACCTCGCTTGGCGTCCCGGACCGGCTGGATACCCCGACTCCCCCCCGTACTATTACATCGGCTACCCCTTCGTCCATAACAGCATCATGGCCATCGACATCGCTCCCTTTCTCGCCCCTCCCGTCATCGGCGAGAACGAAAAGCTCAGACTGACCAAGCCCATCGACTCTCCCGCCCTCAGCACCGCCATCGAAGCCTTTAACGAGGCCGACTTCGAGGCCGCCGTCGGAGCCCTCGCACGTGTCACTGAACCCGACGCCCAGCTCGCAAAAGCCCTCGTCCAACTCTGGCTCTCCGGACGCCTCGAAGTGGAAGTCGCGGAAGCATTCGTGCCGGAGGCCATCGAGGTCCTGACTCCCTACTGCCAAGCTCACCCCGAAGAGACGCGTCTGGCCGAGATTCTTCAGGACGCGAAAATCTTCCAAAAGGCGCTCACACTCCACCGCGAGCGCGGCAAGCTCGGCACTAACCACTTCATCGAGAACGACAAGGCAATCGGTTGGTGGTGGCTGATCAAAGAGGACTCACCTCTCTATTACAAGTCCCAGCTCTTCATTGCCCAGGCCGCGCACATGCTCGTCCCCTACATCCCCGCGCTTGGAACCGAAGGCGAGATCCTCAAGAAGCTTGAGGAGAAGTTCCCCGATAACCGCTACGTCAGATACTTCCTTCATCAGGAATGGGAGCCACACGGAGACGGAACCAAAATGACCGATTGGCTCCTCGAAGACTACTATGCCAACACCGAGGGCGCTCCCGAATGGGCCCGCCTCCTCCAGGCCGCCTGGGCCAGCCAGGTCGACTGGGCCGAGTGGTGGATCAAGTTCAAGCAGCAGCCCGAAGGAAGCATAGGCGGCGGCCTCAGTGACGACGTCGAAATGGTTGGCGGCTTGGCCTATGTTGCCTTCGTCTCCCGCGGCGTTTCCGACCTCACCATCGCAGGCGCTCGAAAGCTCTGCGAGGCTAACTGGAAGTACGGCGGCATCGACGACCAGGTCGGCTACTCCCTACCTCTCGCTGACGCCGAGCATACCGCCGAGCCCACCGGCGACACGCTCGGCCTCATGCTTCGTATCGACTACGGCAGCCCTCTCTGGATCGAGCGCAGCTTCAAGACCGGAAAGCTCCTTCGCGACTTCTTCACCGCTCCCAACGTCCACGGCCTCCGTCACTTCCGCTCAAACTACCTCGGCGCAGGACGCGTCGGCGGCGGCATCCAGGCAAATGATTCCTGGATCAACCTCCGCGCCGCTCTCCCAGCCTTTGCCGTCCTCGAATATAACCGCAGCCCCGGCATCTCGCGCGTACTCGTCGAGCTCGCCGACGGCTGGCTGCGCGACGCAATGTCCACCGAGCGAGGAAAACCGCGCGGCGTAATACCCGCCGACGTTTCCTTCCCCGACGCACTAATCGGTGGTACGCAATCGCCCAACTGGTACACGGCCTACAACCCCTCAGGCGCCGTCAACTACGACTGGGCCGGCATCCGAGGACAGCGCTACAAGGGCTACATGCATCAGCTCCTCATCACTGCCTACAAGCAGACCGGCAACCTCAAGTACGTCGAACCCCTTAAGCTCGAGTACCAGCTGGCAGACCAATACGGCTATGCCCCCGAAGAGCAGGCCTCAACCAGGCTGACCAACGTTCCGTGGGTCCGGCCGTCCCAGGACACCCGCGATGGCCTCAAGGTCCTTCTACAGAGGTGGCAGCCCAAGCACGTCAAGTCTGCTCCCCGCGCGACCGCGCCCTCCGCCGAGGAGGAAGAAGCCCCCGCCGCAGACCAACCCCTTGTCGAGGGCTCCGAGCAGTGGGTCGCCAAGGAGCTCAAGAACGTCGGCGCCTGGCTCGCCGTCAAGCGCATGATGGAAGGCAGGAAGGCAGAGCTCGAGAACGACGTAACTCTCGAACAAGTCTCCGACCACGCGGCCTTTGTCTGGGAGATGATGAAGATGCGCTGGCCTCTCATGACCAGCCTCGCTTCCGCCACCGACCGGGTCGGCTTTCTTGGTTTCCCCAATGCGCTCCTCATCTACACCGGCGGCGGACTCGGGAACTTCGCCGTCACATACGCCGACACCACCAAGTACTTCGCCGCAGCCGTCATGGCCGCCGACGCACAGGGATTTCGCCTCCTCTACTGCAATATGACACCGAACACCCGCGAGGTCGGCATCGTTCCCTGGGAGCTCGAACCCGCCGGCCTTTACCGCCTTACCTACGGCCCCGACGCGGACCTCGACGGCGAGATGGATTCCCTCTCCGACACCCGAGACTTCGTCTTCCCCCAGCCGGGGAGTCCCGTCAACATTACCGTCGACCCCAACGTCACCTACATAGTCGAAGTGAACCAGTTGGAGCGCGGTCGCGTCGCAGGCTTGGCTCCTGACCCGGCAGTCGATGCCGCAGACATCCGCTTTGAGGAATTCGGCCGAAACGGCGTCCTTCTCGCCAAAATCCACAATGTCGGCTCCTTGTCCGTCAAGAATGTCCGGGTCGAATTGTACGACGGCGACCCCGACGCCGGCGGCCTCCTCCTGACCAGCTCCGTCATCCCTAACATCGAATCCCCCGACGACCTCGACCCCAAGGCTGTCACCGTCGCTGTCGGCTGGCAACCGTCCAAAGAGTCCCATAACATCTACGTCGTCGTTGACCCTGACAACGAGATCGACGACGAGATCACGTCCTTCAACAACGTCGCCCACCGGACGCTCCCTGAAGTGGACGAATCCGAGCCCCAGCCGAAGGAGCTTCCACTCACCGTATCCGGTCGGCGTTGATTGTCGATTCTCAGCCCGGCG
>CAZBND010000014.1:43036-79247 GCA_964493415.1 uncultured Planctomycetota bacterium
GGAGCTTCCACTCACCGTATCCGGTCGGCGTTGATTGTCGATTCTCAGCCCGGCGCGATGACACGGGCCGCCCTAATCCTTCGGGCGGCCCGCTTTTTTCTGGCCAACCCCTACCGCACCATCGTAAACTTCTTCTCGCTGGGAGATCCGTGACCGAAACGTCGGAACTTCCTCGCGGCTCCAGCGTCTAAACAGGTGAAGGGGATTTCTCAACATACCAATTGTGGAAGGAGGTAAGTATGAGAAATGTCGCCTTAAGGAGAGCGCTTTTGCTCGCGCTCCTGGCGGCGCTGCTGGCCACGCCGCCCGCAATGGCACGCATCAAGCTGGCTGCCCTGCCACAGCGAGAGCGCGTCGAAATCCAGCTCGATAACGGCCGTTTCACCCTTGTCGAGGAGGAGCGCATAGTCCCGCTCCTCAAGTCAACCCCGCAGGCCGGAAACAACATGATCGACTTCAGTTGGTCCAACACAGCTATAGACAAGAACTCCATCCAGTTCCGCCCTCTCGCCATCATGCAGGGCGGATCCTTCCGCCCAATAGCCAAGGTTGACGAGGACACGGATGAAGTCACCGTGATCAACGTCGCATATCCCCCCGGCGAGAACGCTCTTGTCTGGGAGGTCTTCGCCCAGGCGGCGTGCTCCGCCAAGGTGCGCGTGAGCTACCTCATCTCCAACCTCTCCCGCTCCTTCAGCTATCGCGCCAAAGCCGATAACGATGAAACAGCCCTCACTCTCCGTAACTTCATCCAGCTCAGTAACTACTCCGGTGAGGAATTCGGCTACGCCGGCGTTTGGGCCGGCTTCGGAGAGAAGTTCCTCAAAGAAGTCGGGCAGCAGGAAGACATCAAGATGCTTCTCCATCGCTTCGAGGACGTCCCCATCGAGAAGACTTATACGTTCGATTGGTATGCCAACGGGCCGCTCAATCCCGACAAGCCCTTCGCCTCGAAAATCCTCATGCACTACAAGCTCGTAAACGACGAGAAGCACGCCATGGGGCTCTTCCCCCTGCAGCCCGGCAAGGTCCGAATCTTCATCGACGACAGCCGTGGGGGCGAGGCCTTCCTCGGCGAGGACTGGGCGCAGCTCACACCGCTCGATGGCGACATGAAGCTATACCTCGGCGAGGCGCGGGATGTCGTCTGCGAGAGGACCATCGAGCACAAACAGCGGCAGCTCCTTCAGGGCAACCTCTACAACCTCGACATGACCATCAAGTACGAGATACAGAACTTCAAGGACAAGCCCGTCACTCTGGACATCGTCGAGCAACTCAACCGCGTCGCCCAGGAACACTTCGGCCGCACGGTCGGCGACGTCGAGTGGGAAATGTTCCCTCGTTCCGCCAAAGAGCTCAATGTTACCTACGAGCAGGGCGGCTCGACTCCCATTCTCCACATCCAGCTTCCCGCAAAGCCCAAAGAGAACGTCGAGGATGTCGAGAAGGTCACCGTCCGTTTCCAGCTCACCCTTAAGAACCTCTGGCAATAAAGGAGGCGAACCATGGTAAGGAAAGTACTCACCGCAACGCTCTTCCTGGCCCTGGTCTCCTCCTGGGCCGCAGCCAAGAATGTTGACCTCGTTACCCTCCCTTCCAGGGACACCGTGCAACTCACCATCTACAACTCCGAAGACCTCACCCTCGTCAAAGAGACCCGCTTCGTCACTCTCAAGCGAGGCATGAACAAGCTCCAGTTCTCCTGGGCAGGCACTCTCATCGACCCAACCAGCGTCGATTTCCGCCCCCTCGAGCACGCCGACCAGATCGAAGTCGCCGATACCACCTTTCTCGGCCAGAAGCCCCAGCACCTCATCTGGAACATCGAATCCCAGTACGAAGGCCAGGTCCAAGTTGAGGTCTCCTATTTCACCAGCGGCCTCACGTGGACCATGGACTACGTCGCAGTGACCGACCCGGGCGAGACGGAGATGGCGTTCCGCGGCCACGTTCGTGTCTTCAACAACTCCGGTGAAGAATACGAGAACGCCGAAGTCCGCCTCATCGTCGGCACAATCAACCTCGTCGAGAAGATCGCCGTCTTGGCCCGCAGATCCGGCCTGGAGCTTGCCAAGATGCCCGAAGAGAGGCTCAAAGGCTTGCGCGCCCAGGTCGCTCGCGAGGCCTTCGACAAGGCGTCAGGCGTCGCGCTGGGTTTGGAGCCAATGGCAGCCGCGCCGAAGGGGATCGTCAAGGAAGGCATCAGCGAGTACTTCATGTTCTCTATCGAAGGCACCGAGACCATCCCCGACGGCTGGTCCAAGCGCATGCGCGCCCTCAAGGCCGACGCCGTCTCCTTCGACATCGTCTACCGTATGCGCGCCCACCAGTACGGGCCGCGGCCCGTCCGTTTCTTCATATGGAAGAACGACGAGGAGCACGAACTCGGCGAAAGCCCTCTACCCGACGGCCTCATTCGCATCTTCCGTGACAACGGTCGCGAGGGCCTCTCATACCTGGGCGAGCAGCTTGTCCGCTACGTCCCCATCGACGATGAGATCGAAGTGAACCTCGGCCCCGACGACCTCGTCGTGTACGAAACGAAGAAGATGTCCACTCGCCGCTTCAACTTCCACTTCAACACCGTCCCTCGAATCCCGCAGGTGGACGGCTGGGACGAGACCCAGGAATGGACTGACACAGTCCGCAACTACCGCACCAAGCCCATCACCTTCGAGCTCCGCCGCATCTGGGACGGGGACGTGGACTATTACTCCGACGTCGAGACCACTCTCTTCGACTACCGCACCACCGAGACCACGTTCACCGTCGGCGCCCGAGACCAGACGGACTACCCCTGCACCGTGACTTTCCACATGGGCTTCAACAAGAAGCAAGACCGCATCAATCTGAAGTAAGGCCGGACCGTCCCGGCATCCGAATGGGGCAGGGGACCTGCGCTAGGCTCCCTGATCGCAAAGCGCAAACGCGGCTTGCAGCGCCTTCACCGGATCGCCCTTTGGCTTGAACTCGTGCCCGACGTAGTACGGATAATCCGTCTCCGCAATCGCCCTGCAGATCCCCGTGTAATTCAGTTCCTGCGTGTCGTCCATGTCGTTGCGTCCCGGGTTCCCCGCCGTGTGGAAATGCCCTATCCACCGGATGTTCTCGCGAATCGTCCGGATTATGTCCCCCTCCATGATCTGCATGTGGTAGATGTCGTACAAGAGCTTCACCCGCGGGCTCCTTACCTTCTCGCACACCGCCGCGCCCCACTTCGTGTGGTCGCACTGGTACCCGATATGGTTCACCTTCGAATTCAGCAGCTCCAGGTTCAGATTCACCCCTTTCTTCTCCGCATATGGTGCAACGCGACGCAGCCCGTCCGCCACCCCATCAATCGCCTCGTCCTCGTCCTGGTGCGGCTGCCTGTTCCCGCTGAAGCATATCACTCCTGGAATCCCGTGCTTCGCCGCAACTTCTATCGACGTCCGCAATTCCTCTTCTATCCGGTCGTGATTTGAGCGCTTATTCAGCCCGTCCTCCAGCGACATGTGCCCCATCATGCTTGCGATGACGAGCCCATGCTTCTTCGCCAGCGCCGCCACCTCTTCGAAATCCTCCTCCCGCTTCCATAGCTCCGCCGCTTTGTATCCGATCTCGGACGCCAGTCTGAACAACTCCTCCAGACTCATCTCCTTCGGTTTGAAAAGCGGATAACAGATCGACTGCTTGATGCGCATGTTCACCCTCCGCCTTGCGTGTCGCTACTCGAACTTCACTCCCAGCTTGATGTTCTCTTCGGGATTGGTCGCGATCTTCGGATACTCCTCGAGCAAGTCATCGAAAGCCACCACGGGCTCCACAATGTCCTCCCCCTTGATTTCCCCCTCTTCGATCAAACGCCGGCACACGCCGTAGATTCGCTTTTCGTCCCATCTCGGATAGTCCCTGTTCGGCTCGCTGCATGCCCGCGAGAAGACCAGATTCGGTATGTTCCAATGCGCCTCCGCCCCGAAGTCCAATCCCGGCCCGTAGGGCGGGGGATAGGCCCCCGCAACCACCGTCCCGCCGAATGCCACTCCCCGCAGGGCCTGCTGGAGCCCATCCGCCGACCCGCTGTATTCGATCGCAACGTCCACGCCCCGCTTCCCAGTGAGCTTCTTCAACTCCAACCCCGCGTCGCACTCCCTCGGGTCGATGGTTGCACTGGCCCCGAATTTTTCGGCGACGCGCCTCCGGTTTTCCAGCGGATCGACCCCGACGACCGGATACGCCCCCGCCAACCTCGCGAGCTGCACCACCACGAGCCCTATAGCCCCCAGCCCGAACACCGCCACCGCGTCCCCCAGTCTCACGTGCCCGTCCCGCACCGCCGCCAGCGCGAAGTCCGCCGGGTCCAGGCACACCGCCGACTTCCACGATACGTCGTCCGGGATTCTCCAGCATTCCTTCTCATCAATATGGCACGTCTCCCGGAATCCCGCGTGCACGCACACCCGATCTCCCGCACCCACCCTCGTCACGGCCGCACCCACCGCCTCGACCCTTCCCACTGCCATGTTTCCCAAGGACGCCGGATACGAAAAAATCGAGCGTCCCGGCACGTGCAGCTTGTACTCCCCATCGAACCTCCCCCGCGCGTTCGCGTACCCTTTGAAGATTGCCATCTCCGTCCCGTGCTTCGCCGCCGCAAACTCGCATCGCACCCGCACTTCGCCAACGCCGGGCTCCCTCTCTTCGTACGTCCGCCAGGCAAGCTTCCCCGGCTCAGGGCATATCAGCTCCTTCGGCATCCTCTCACCTCTTCATCTGCAGCGCGCCCAATGCCGCACCAAAAAACGTGAACGAGAATTATATGCCATCTGCCCGCGCGGCGACTACATTCGCTGCCTTCCGATCACGCATAGCCTCACCTCCTGCGCCCTGGTATACGCCTTATTGCCAGGATCGCCGACGTCCGCAGGACGAACGAAGCGAAGAACAGCACGTGGAACCCCACAACGGTCATCCCGCCTACGGTGAACGACATGTGCTCCAGCGCCTGAAGCGACAGCCCGGCAATCAGCGCCCCCACTCCGCCTGAAAGCGAACCCACGCATGAGGACACCGCCGTGTACATCGGAATTCGATCCGGCGCACGCACCCGCGTGATAAGCTTATTCGCCGCGTTCAGTCCCGCCTCGCTCCCCAGCCCCGCCACGAATGCCCCCAGCCCTAACCACAGCATCGCTGTAGACGGCGTCGCCGCAATCCAAAAAAGCGGCAGCATCGCCCACAGCCGGTGCCCCCATCTCATCACCGGCTTCACCCCGTGTCGGTCCACCATCGAGCCCACCCATCTCCCCATCACCATCGTCCCTACCATCGGCACCAGCAGCAGCACAAGCGACCCCCCGAAAAAGTTCCGCCTTATCCCCAGGTTCTCAACGAAGTAAATCGTCGCCATCGACCCCCCCAGCGTCATCCCGAACGTCCACAGCGCGTTGAAAAACAACCACGGCCTGAAACTTCTATCCGACAGCGGGATCGCCAGCTCCAGCCGTAGCGGCCTTACGCTCGCCTCCGCCATCTGCGGCTCCGGTATCGTCCGGTGGATTAGCAGATCGACTATCCCCAACGCGAGCGCAAACCCGAAGACCGTCAGCAGCGCAGGCATCATCCCTTCTCCGCTGTAGCGGTCTACCGCGTAGCCTATCGGAACCACCGCGCACACGTTCGCAAACGCAATCCACGCGCTTCGCCGCCCCATGAACCGACCGTGCTCCTCCTTAGGGATAATGCTCGCCAGCCACGATATCCACGGCGGCGTCGCGATCGCGTCGAAGCAGTTCCCCAACACCAGCAGCATCATGAACGCAGCGCTCGCCAATCCCGGCGAAAGCCGAAACAGTACGAACCCCGCGAGTATCGCACACCCCCGAAGCACCCGCCCCGTCAGCGCCGCCGCAAACCACAACGACCTCCGGTACCCCGACCTCCTCACCGCGTACGCCGAGACCAACTGAAACCCCTGCGCGAACGACGACGCCCATGCCAAAAGCCCCCACTGCCAGTACTTCATCCCAATGTCGTTCCCGAACGCCACCAGGTACATCCCCGACAGCAGTATGAAGTACGTGCTCCCCATCGCCCCCGTCACGATGTGTTTCCGCATGATGCTGGGGAGTTCCCACGCGTAGACGATCCTCGTCTGCTCGCCTGACCCCTTCACGATAGATCTAATGAAACTCGGCACCCACGTCATTGCGCGATCTCGCCTCACCGGACTTGATGCTGGCCGACCCTCAAAACCCACCCGCCTGATGGTCTTTCCTCACCCGGAATATGCCATTGTACATCGTGACCTGCAGATGCCAACCGGTTTTGAGCTACATTCCATCCTCACCTTCCGCCCCGCCACACAAGTCCCAGCGGCACCTTGTCTGTTCCCCCTCCACCAGGGTCCGGCCGTGCCTCTCCCGCGGAAAGCGTCGGGTGAAAGAGGAGAACTCCCCTCGGTAGCGGAGGCAGGACTCGAACCTGCGACACGCGGATTATGATTCCGCTGCTCTGACCAACTGAGCTACTCCGCCGGCAAATGGAATAACCACGAACACACATCCTACTCCCAACCCGCCTCCCTGTCAATCCGACCATCCCCGACCCCCGTCCTCGTCTCTCTCCTGTCGCATTTGCTCTTGAATCGCAAAAGCAACAAGCCTAGCATTAAAGGCGATTTGCCAATTCATCCCATTCGGCTTCCACGCCGAAGAGGCCAAAGTGAGGTGCCCTGCAAGCTCATAGGAGAAAAACAAATGGGAGATTTGGAACGCAACGCTGAAGCCCTGGAACTCCTCAAGAGCATTGACGCAAGGCTCCGAAACCAGGGGAAGTGGCTGGTCTTCGTTTTTGTTCTGGTGCTGCTCCAGGTAATCTGCCCAATACTGATCGTCGGATTCATAATCTTAGGTGCGACCATACCGAGCCTGCTCTGATAACGGGCTCCCAGCGCTTCTTCTCTCTTTACACCCCCGGGCGGCTTTCAACCTTGCCCCCCTCATCGTCGCTTCGTACAATTAAATGATTCCTGCTTGATTTGCCGATAAGGCCCAAGGGGAGGCACGAATATGCCAACCGTTCTCATCATCTACTATTCCAGATCGGGCAACACCGCCAAGATGGCAGAGTACGTCCGGGAAGCGGTCGTCGCCGAGGGATGTGCCGCCGTAATGAAACCCGTCGCCGAGGTCGAGGTCGCCGACCTTCTCGAACCCCAGGGAATCATCATCGGCTCCCCCACCTACTACGGCGGCATGGCCGCAGAGATCAAGCAGTTGATCGACAAGAGCGTCAAGTATCACGGCAAGCTTGCCGGCAAGGTCGGCGGCGCGTTCTCCTCTGCCGGCAATATCGGCGGCGGCAACGAGACCACCATCCGCTCGATTCTGGACGCATTCCTCATTCACGGCATGATCGTTCAGGGAACCCCGAAGGGCGACCACTACGGCCCCGTGGCAATCGGTGCGCCCGACGAGCGATCCGAAACCTGCTGCCGCGAACTCGGCTCCATCGTCGCCCGACTCGTCAACAGACTCTTCGGATAACCCGCTTTGCACGTTGATGACCGCAAGATACTCGTCGGCTTTCTCGTCCTCCTGACCCTCGCCGTCGGCGCATGGCTCTACGTGACCGCCGAGGGAGGCCTCTTCCCGCCTTCCGTCCCCCTGCCTACCGGACGCGTCGCCTGGAAATACGTCGTCATCCACCACAGCGGCACCGATGCCGGCAACGCCGTCGCTTTCGACCGTTACCACCGGGAAGTCAAAGGCTGGCGCAACGGCCTCGCCTATCACTTCGTCATCGGAAACGGCAACGGCTCCGGCGACGGCAAGCTCGAAATCGGAAAGCGCTGGATCAACCAGCAGCCGGGCGCTCACGCCGGCGACCCATCCATCAACAACGTCGGCATCGGCATCTGCCTCGTCGGCGACTTCACCAAGTCAAAGCCCACCTCGAGGCAGCTCCGCAGGCTTGTCGACCTCCTTGCGCTTCTCTGCTCCACCTACCGCATCCCGCCTGAGAGGGTGCTCAAGCACGGCGACATCACCCAAACCCAGTGCCCAGGCCCCAACTTCCATCATGAGGAGATCCTATCTGAACTCCGCGCCCGGCTTCAAAGCACAGAATTCGACCAGCAAAGCCGTTGACGGGACAACCGGGCAAACGGTTTCACAAGGGCAGGGGACTCACTCGGAAATTACAGGCTTGAACACCTCGCATCCCTCGCGCCCGTAGGCCTCTTCCAGCCTACGGTACGTCTCTTCCCCTTCGTACGTCCCTATCACCGCTCCGCCCGACCCCGCGAACTTCCCGTGCGCGCCCAGTTCGCGCGCCAACTCCACCATCCTCACGTGCTCTCGCGGCAGCTTGTATATGCTCGCTCTTGCGTTGAAGTTGTTATCCATCAATCCCCCCAGCTCCTCCGGCCTTCCCGCAAGCAGCGCTTCCCTTGCGCGCGCCGCGTCCTCCGCGCATCTCGCCATCGCGTCGATCACCGCCTGCTCCCCCGAACGCCACCGGTGCCGCACGTCGTTGTGGAATACCTCCGACCCGCTCCCAAGCTCGCTCCTATACGCCACGAAAAGCGGCGGCAGCAATCCCGGATCCATAGCGTCGTACTTACCGTATCCCTGCTTCTCCATCAGCTCCTTCCCAAAGTCCATGTACACCATCCCCTCGTAAACCTGCACCACCCTGTCCTGCAGCCCCGCCGAAATCCCCAGTTCCTCCGTCTCCACTGACAGCACCACGTTCGCCTGGATCGGCTTCGCAATCTCCACCCCGTAGAATTCCATCAGCGCCCGCAGCGCGCTCGTGACGATCGCGCTCGATCCCGCCATTCCCACGCGCCTTGGTATGTTCGTGTCGTACCTCAGCGTGAAGTTCTTACCCTCCAGCGATATGCCCCCCTCCCGACAATAGTCGCCGAATTTCTTCACCGTCGCCTTCAGCAGCCTCACCCCGCCGTAATATCCGTTCACCCGCACGTCTTCCCTCAGTGCATCCATGCTCCCGAACACCGAACGGTCCCGCCCGTGAGGCACTATCTCCAGCTCAGGCGACTCGTACAGCGTCACCTCTGCCTGGAAATTCCTCAGCACGATCGAGATCGTCTTCCCGAAATACCCGTCCGACGGGTTCCCTATCAGCCCCGCTCGCGCAAATGCCCGCGTTCGGATTATCATCTACCCCTCTCCGCCTTCGTCAGGTCCCTAACCTTCGCCCGCTCCTCCAACGACCCTCGCCACGCCTCGAGAAGTTCAAGCCGCTTCCACTGCGTCATTATCGCGCGAAGCGACTCCTTCCTCGATTCAAATCCCGTCGGGTCCGCCGCCCTGCTCTCTGATATCACCACAACGTACCACCCGTCGCTCTCCTCCACCGGGCCGCTGACTTCCCCAAGCTCCAGCTCCCCCAGCGCGGCGGATATTTTCGGCCTCACGCCCAGCCCCGGAATCGTCTGCGCCCGAAAGGAGAAAATCGACGGCCGCTGGAAGAAAGCCGTCTCCTCCATCTTTACCTCTTCCTTCACCTCCGCCGCCACACCCTCCATCGCCTCGTTCCACCCCGACTCCTTCGCTTTCTCCGCAAATGCCGCCGCAAGCTCCGCCGCCCGTTCTCTTCCCCTTTCCCTCCTGATCTCTTCCACAATCTGCTCCTCCGATTCCTTCAATGACAGTTGTCTTTGCGGAACCCGTTCCGTCACCCTGATGATCATTTTCTGGCCTGTCCCCCTCAGAACAGGGCTGATCTCGCCTCCCTCGTGCGTCATAGCATACTCGGCGGAATTCTCTATCCGCGAAATCGCTGCCGGCGGATTATCTTTGTCGAATAGTTGAGTCCTCCCATAGTCGAGTTTGTGCTTGGCCGCCAGCGCCTCGAAATCTATCGACGCGGGCGCGTTCTCTGGATCGGCATCCGCCTCCTGGTACCACATGTCGATCTCCGCCGACGCCCCGCTTATTCGCCTGTCGATTTCCTCCGTAACCTTCTCGCTCGTCAGGATCGTCCTTATGCTCTCCTTCACTTCCTCCAGCGGCCGGTATGTCGGCTCTACCTCCGCTACGGCCGACTCCGTAGCCGGCGTCGGTTGCTTCTGCAAAAAGTTCTCTTTGTTCTCCTCATAGTATTTCGCAACCTCCTCGTCGGTCACCTCGACCTCCGGCTTCACCTTTATGAACATCGCCGTAACGTACTCGACCGCCGCCCGATCCGGCTCGAAATACTCCTTCCGATGCTCCTCGTACCATTCCCTGATCTCCTCTTCCGATACCTCCACGTCCTTGCCCAGTTCTTCCGCCGGGAAGCCCGCATACCGAATCCTGACCTCCTCGTTCTGCTGCATGTACGCCGCGTACATCTCCTCTTCAGTGACGGGGACGTCGCTCGACATCAGGTAGCTTAACGTATTCACCATTATCTCGTCTCGGATGGCGACCTCGAACTCCTCAGTTGCCTGTCGTTCCGGGAGACCCATCCGCCGCGACACCACCATCCGGTAGTCCCTCGCGGACATCGCCCCCTCTACACCCAGCACGCCCAGCGCCGCTTCCCTTACCTGCTCTTGGGTCACTGCGATCCCCTGCCGTTTCGCCTCCTCCAGCATCATCACGAAGTCCACTACCTGCTCCTGCGGCATTCGATCCACTCTCAGCGCTAGTTGCCTTCGGTACGATATCCTCGCCAGATCGTTCGCTGAATACTCCTCCCCAAAAACCTCCAGCACCGCGTTTGCCCGCCGGCTCACCCCCCGTGGGATTCCCCACACCGCCAGCGAACCCCCGAACACGACCACCATGACCCACAGTACCAGCTTCCGGTGCTTCCTCATCACCCGAAAATTGAACAACGGCTTCGCTCCTTACCTTCCGCGCATCATCGCACGAATCCCTATATTACATTCCGCCCTCCCTCGTTTCAATAAGCCCGCCCGGCTCTTTGCGATACCGTGTTGACACTCCTTCCCCCTGTCGGTATCATCTCTCCTTCTCGCGTTGTCCGCCGGACCTCACGACGCAACGCTCGGGCGTTGCTTGTCTCGAGCCTGCTTGTTCGGCAGGCAACAACGTCAGTCGCGCCATCTTTCGTGCACGTCGGAGGAGGGAAGGCATGAAGTCCGCGAAATTGCTCTTGCTTCTGGCCCTGGTTGCTCTCATTCCTTGCGCTTCAGCTTGGGAACGCTCCTTCGACATGGGCACCCAAGACTCCCCTTTAGCCGAGGGGTGGACCCGCGTCACGCAGGCTACCGTCTATGACCCGGCCTCGGGCTTCGGCTGGAACCAGCCCTGCGACGATTCCTTCTATCGTGACAAGGTCTCGACAAAGATCATCGAAGGCGACCCCGGCTCCGTCGTCGTTGACGGCGTCACCAACGCCGCCGAAAGAACCTTCCGCATCGATGCCCCCGACGGTGACTACGTCGTCGAACTCCTTCTCGGAGATGTCGGCGGCCAGCAGCTATGGGCCAACAAGGTCGAGGGGTTCCCAGGCGGCCCCGTCTACTCCATGGCCGTCTCCCTCAACGGTGCCCTCGTCGCCTCCGACGTCAATGCTTACAGCATAGCCGACCGGAGAAGCCCCAACACCTTTCTCGGCGGCGTCGCTAAGCTCCTCCTTCAGGCGGAGGCCGCGGACGGCAGCCTGCTCATCGGTTTCAGCGGAGACGACTCGGCCTACCAACAGCGCAAAGCCGCCGACGATGACCGTCCCCTTACCGCCAAGGAGGAGCAGCTTGCCGCGCGAGGCGTCCCCGTCAACCGACCTCCGATGCGCTGGCTTGGCGGCCCCTACGACCATTTCAGCCTACTCGGCCTTCGCATCGCCCCAGGGACTCTCGACGGCCTCCGTCCTTTCGCGCTCGAAGGGATCGAGCTGATTCCCGTCGGGCCCTCCGCCGACGAGTATCTCAACAGGGCTTGTGCGGCATGCGCCGCCGGTAACGTCCCCGAAACCCTCTACGAGCTTGAAAACTACTCCCCCGACGATGCGCACGGACTGCTCGCTAGAGGCTATCTCTATCTCTCCCTTGCCGGCAACTCCGCCACCGATGACGAACGGGATATCGTTGCCAAAGCCATCGACTCCCTCGAGAGAGCGCTACAAGCCGATCCAACCCTTGTCGCCGCCGACTTATTCCTCCAGGACGCGCGCAACTTCGCCGACGGCATAAGAAACTTCAGCCGGCTCGGCTACCGCGGCGAGAATCCCGCCACCAACCAGTTCCGCGGTGAGGCGTTCTTCCGCATAATCCCTCCTTCCAGCCCGCTTCACCTCAAGGCCCAGGTCTATCGCGCCAGGATCTTCGGCTCCCAGGACCCCGGCCGTTGGACTTGGATGTGGCCTGAAGCCCGCGTGATAATGAAAAGCATCGAGCCTGACTTCAACCAGAATCGCTACGTCAAGTACTACCTCTCCAAGGAGTCGCTCGGCGGCATCGCTCGACCCAAAGGCTTCGAAGAAGGCGACGATATCCGCGCGCCCGGTACCGGAGATTGGCGCGAAGACTGGAACATACCCCACTACCTGGACGGCACCGAGGGTGCTCCCGAATGGGCCATACAGCTCAGGGCCGCCTATTGCCGCATCATAGACCTGTCCGAGTGGTGGATCAAAAACCGCCAGATCGAGACCGGCGAAATCGGCGGCGGCTTCGGCGACGATGTCGAGGTCGTCGCACTCTGGGGTTATGCAGGCTTCATCTGCAGGCAGGCCGCTCCCTACGCCGTCGAAGGGGCCAAACGCATGGTTGACGGCATTTGGTACTCCGACGAGATCGACCGCGACAGCGGCTACTGGAACGGGCCCGTAACATGGGTCAAAATACCCGCCGAGTTCACCGGCTACAGCCACCCCATGATGATGGCCATCGAGTACGGCAACCCGGAGTACTACGAACGCATCATGAAGACCATCAAAACGATGCGCGACTTCGGTACCTACGTGAACGAAAAAGGCCGGCGTCATTTCCGTACCGGCTATTTCAACTCCAGCCGACACTCCGCCGACCCCCTCCAGCGCGTCGATCCGGCGCTCGCCTGGCGTTGCATGTTCGGATCCAGTTGGCTCTCCTGGTACTCCCGTAACCGCAGCGCCGAAGAACTTATGTCCGAGTGGGCTGATACTTGGCTTCAAGCCGCCATGAGCACCGAAAAGGGGAAGCCCAAAGGCATTGTCCCATCAATGCTCACCTCCGGAACAGGAGAGCCCGGCGCTCCCAATTCCCCTAACTGGTACGACGCCCCGCCCCCCAACCAGATGGGCGACTACACCTTCCCCTCCTACACCCGTTACATCCACAACCTCTTCGCTAATATGTACCTTAAGACCGGCCGCGAGGAGTTCCTCCAGCCCCTCAGGCTCACCCTTCCAATGGCTGAGCAGGGCATGGGCACAGACTACAGGAAGGAATCCGTCGGCTCCGGCGCCTGGGTAAGAGCCCTCCTCGCCTTTAAGGGCCCTGCCTACGCGGGACAAGCGGCCGGCCAGCTTCACAAATTCGGCTCCGTCCGCGAATTCGACCCCTACATCGCCGCCATGGCCCCCAACGACTGGGAAGGATTCATGATCACAGGCGATTTCTCATCCATCGCTTCAACCCTTGAGGGCATCAACTGGAAAATCCGCGACGGCTGGCCCATGATGACTACCGACGTGGCCGTCACCGACAAGATAGTCCCCCCCGGCCTAGTCCCTGCCATCGCCAGCTACATCGGCGGCTTCGGCTCCACTTACGGCGGCTTCCCAGGATTCACCGTCAGCTACGAGAACATGACCAAGAACTTCGCCGCTCTCGTGCGCGAAGCCACTTCCCAGGAACTCAAGGTGCTCTTCTTCAACTTCGAACCCGAAAGCCGCGAGGTGTCCATCCTTCCTTGGGCGCTCGATGTCGGCGCCGGCTACACCATCGAAGCCGGACCCGATGCCGATGGCGACCACATGCTCGACGAGATCGCGTACTCCACTGGCTTCATTCTCGAGCACAGGGCCGATCCCGTCCCCGTCGAAATACCCAGCCGCGCCCCCTGGGTGGTCGAAATCAAGCAGCTCGCGCCGCCATCCGACCGCAAGCCCCTTGCCGACTTCGGAATCTCCGACCATGACGTGTGGTACAGGGCTCGCGGCGAATCCGCCATTCATGTCACCGTCCACAACATCGGTGATGCCCCCGCCCGCGAAATCCCCGTCGCCGTCTACGAAGGTGAAGTTCCCGACCACGACAGGCTTATCGGACGTGCCCTCATAGGCAGCCTTGCCGCACCCAACGAACTCGACCCGCAGATGGTTCGAGTCAGCGTTCTCTTCAAACCCACGCAACCCGAGCACATTTTCTGCGTCGTCGTTGACCCCGACGACGAGTTCCCCGAAATCACCGAGCGCAACAACACGCTCGTGAAGACCATCAACTTCGAGCCCGAATAGGTTTCGTCCGTCTACAAAAAGGGCCCGCCGCAATCTCGCGACGGGCCTTGTATCTTAACGCCAAAATCCAGGTCCTCCACTACCGCCCGTCGCTCCGCTCCTCCGCAACAGGCGAGTCCGCGCTACCCGGATCGCTTCTTTCTCCGGTGCTCTTCTTTCCCAACGACCAGAAAATCAGCCCCGCAATCACCCACGGCAGCGCGAACACCGCCAGCGCCCTCACCGCCGCCTGTCTCTCCCCCTCCGCCCAGCTCGTCAGCGCGAACGCCGCTCCGAAAAGGAATCCGGCTATGCACAAGCTCTCGATAACCACAACGTAAACCGGCAGCCGCGGCTCCTCCCTCGCTCGCAAGACCAATCCGAAAACCGCCGCCGCTCCCAATGCGCCCAGCAACATCCAAAACGCCTTCATCCTTCTCCCTCGCGTTCGCGAATCGTAAGTCTATCCGGCCTCCGCGCTTCGCGCAACCGCCCCCGCATTGTCCCATCCCCTTCGAAAAGTTATAATGTACCTGGCCTGCCCGGCTCGCAACTTAGGAGACCCGTACATGGGAGAGACCCGCAAAGCCGACTCCGGCTGTACCCGCCGTTCCTTCTTCAAGAAAGCCGGACTCGCCGCTCTCGCCGCGGGCGCGGGAAAGACCGCCGCATCTTCGTCCGACACTTCCCATACCGTCCGGCCTTCCGCCGCCCCCTACACTCTCCGTGATGACATCCAGCGCTTTTCCTCCAACAACACCGTATTTCGCCGCGTCGGCTGGGACCCCAACTGCATCGGATATCGCCGCGGAATGCTCGAACCCGTCGCCGAAAGGATCGCTTCCGGCCAATCCGGCTTCTCCCGCGTCGACTACGCCGCCTTCGCCGCCGCTTGGACCTTCCAGAACCACTTCGGTCACGAAGTTTACAACGACCGCGTCATGGACACCGGCTTCATGAAAAGGCTCGTCTCGATGCCCAGGCACGAAGTCGAAGACCCCTCCCTCATGTCCCGCCAGGTTAAGAAAGTCGCGAAGCTCTTCGGCGCATCATCGGTCGGCATTGCTCCTCTCAATCGCCTCTGGCTCTACAAGGAATCCGACCAGGAGGTCGGTCCCGATTATGAGAACGTCATCGTCTGCGCGCTCGAAATGGACTACGACGCCATAATGACCTCCCCCGCCGCAAGCTGCTCCGCCGCCACCGGCAACGCCTACTCCCGCATGGTGTTTACCGCGGCCTCCCTCGCGCAGTTCATACGCGCCCTCGGCTGGAAAGCGCGCGCCTCCGGCAACGACTCCGGCCTCTCCGTTCCCATGGCCATCGAAGCCGGGCTCGGGGAGGCTGGACGCCACGGCTTCCTGATCACACCCGCGTACGGCCCCCGTGTCCGCCTCTGCAAGGTCTTCACCGATCTCCCTCTTGCTCCCGATCACCCCATCTCCTTCGGCGTCACCGAGTTCTGCGAGGTCTGCAACAAGTGCGCCGACGACTGTCCTCCCGGCGCGATCACCCGAGGCGCGCGGACTTATGACGGCGTCTGCGCCTCCAACAACCCCGGCGCCCTCAAGTGGTACGTCCACGTCGAGAAATGCTACGACTTCTGGTGTGACAACGGTGCCGAGTGCAGCAACTGCATCCGCTCCTGCCCCTTCAACAAACCACAATCATGGATACACGATATGGCCCGCGCCCCCGTCCGCGCAAAAAGCGCCGCCCTCGACAGGGCCCTCGCCGCCATGGACGACCTCATGGGCTACGGCAATCAGAAAGACCCCGTCCGCAACTACTGGAATTCCGACCGCTTCATGCACACCGGCGGATATGTGACCTAGCTCTCGCTGCGAAAATCCAAAGGCCCTTGTGCCGGGAGGAACGTCAGAATGCCCAAGCTCTTCCGAAGCAGGCTCTTGGCCGGGTTCACCACGATCGAAATCCTCGCCGCAGCCGCCATCGTCGCGGGCGGCTACGCCAAGTACGGCGATGCTCTCGCCAAGGCCAAGAACAAGGCCGTCGAGGTCGAGTGCACCAATCACCTCAAGCAGATCGCCCAGGCGCTTCAGATGTACGAGCTCACCGAAGGCCGGCTCCCCAACGCTAAGTTCTACCCCAAGGAGCCCCTGAAGGACCCCCGCAGCCTGCTCAAAATCCTCGGCCCCCAGTACGCCAAGCTCCTCGTCTGCCCCTCGATGCCCGAGCCGCTCCAGAAGCGCGGCCTCACCTATCTCTGGAACGACAAGTTCTCCAACAAGCCCCTGGGCTCCATTCCCAATCCCTCCAAAACCTGGCTCATGATCGAAATGAGCGCCGTCTTCCCCGAGGCTCCCCCCCCGCACAGAGAAGGCTTCATGGTCCTCTACGCCGACATGCACGTTCGATGGACCAAGCAACTCCCAAAGGACCTCATCGTGAAGAAAGAGGAGCAAGAGCAAGAATCAGGCGAGCAGGGTGAGCAGCCGCAGCAAGACCGAAACCCCGATGACCCCCCCGAACGCTAGCGCCGTCAGCACCACGCCCTCCTTCAAAAGCTTTCCCCAGTCCGCGTTCTTCGTCCCCGAATAGACGAAGCTCACCACGAAGCATATCCCCAAAAGTTGCATCACGAACTTCAACCCGTTCTCTCCTTCGGCCTCGCCGTCGCCAGGCAGAACGCGTCCAGCATCACTATCAGGTTCATCAGCCCAGCTACGCACGTATACAGCAGCCCTATGTCGTAATCGCCCAGATACCTGTTATCCCGTTCGGCCGCCTGGGCCGCCTTCGACGAAACCAACGCCACCGCGCCGTCCATCGCCTGCACCACCGGAATGACCCGGTACATCACCTGCGAAGTGATGTCGTTCTCTGGTGTGTTCGCGCTCGGCTCCGGGAACGCCACGTCATCGTACCCGCCTATCGCGACTCCTACCACGAACGCCCCCGCCAGCAAAACGAAGAAGAACACCCCCTTCTTCACCTGCCCCAGATACACGTGCCCGGCTCCGGGAATCACCCACCCCAGGATCAACGCTGCATAGGGGTTCCTTCTCATCTCGCCTCCGAAAATCTCAAACTCAGATTCCTTATTCTAGCCCTCCCACGCCTCCCCTTCAACCCACGCCGCAGTTCTCGCCACACCTAACTCAGGCCTCGGCATCCCCAGCCCGACCCCCCCCCTTAACCCCTCAACGCGCCCCCGGCCGCCAGCCGCCCGACTTCCAGCAAGCTCTCTACGACCAGGTCGGCCTCCGTTTGTCCCGGATGCTCTTTCGCGATCAGAACACTCAGGCATCCCGCCCTCCGTCCCGCCAGCACGTCCCTCTCGCTGTCACCAATCGCAACCGACGTCGAGAGCTTCACATTCCACTCACGCGCCGCGCGTACCAAAAGCCCCGGCAGCGGCTTCCGGCAATCGCATTCGCGCGAATAGCGCGACACTTCCGCTCCTGCAAGATGCGGGCAGTAATAGACCGCGTCAAGCTCCGTCCCGCGCTCGCGCAGCTTCTCCTCCAGCGCCCGATGTATCTCGGCCAGCCGGCCCTCCGTCAGGTACCCCCGCGCTATGCCTGACTGGTTCGTGACCACAATCGCCAGGAACCCCGCCTCCCGCAGCAGCCGGATACCTTCCGCAGCCCCCGGAAGCAGCCGCAACCCCGACGCGTCCCGCAGGAACCCCACGTCCTCGACGATCGTCCCATCCCTGTCCAGGAAAGCCGCGCGCCTCGCCACCTCGCTCGAACTTGACTCACTCAAAAAGCCGCCGCTCCACAAGATCGCAGATTATGTGCCCCGCAGTGATGTGTGACTCCTGCACCCGTGGCGACTCGTCCGCGGGAACCACCAGGCATATGTCCGCCACCTCCTTCAGCTTCCCGCCGCCTCGACCCGCAAAACCCAGCACCACCGCCCCTCTCTCTCGGGCCAGCTCCGCCGCCTTCACCACGTTTCGCGAGTTCCCGCTCGTGCTCAGCGCCAGCACCACGTCCCCCTTCTTCACGAAAGCCTCCACCTGCCTCGCGAATGTCTCCTCAAATCCGTAGTCGTTTCCCACCGCAGTCAGCACCGACGTGTCCGTCGTCAACGCCTGCACAGGCAGAGCCCTCCGCTCTTTCATGAAACGCCCTACCAGTTCTCCCGCAATGTGCTGCGCGTCCGCGGCGCTCCCCCCGTTCCCGAACACGAACAGCCGACCCCCCGACCCCAGCGCACGCGCCGCCTCATCGGCCATTCGCTCGATGACCTCCGCTCCCCCTTCCGCCAGCAATCCAAGTTTCACCTCGACGCTGCGGCGGATTTGTCTCTCCGCTTCCCTCAATTCATCCTCCTCCGATAGCCTCGTTCGTACCCGGCATTCTCATTGGCTGTTGCCGTATCTCTCAACGATCCGCCCAATGATCTCCGTCGTCCCGATCCCCTCCAAAATCGGTGCCAGAACCACACTGCCCCCGTACGACTCCACGTACTCCCGGCCCACCACGCCTTTCTCCCGCCAGTCCTCCCCTTTCACCAGCACCTCCGGCCTTATCTCCCGGATCAGCCGCTCCGGCGTGGTCTCGTCGAAAACCACAATGTGGTCCACATCCTCGAGCGCAGCCAGCACCTCCGCCCGATCCGCCTCCTTCAAAACCGGCCGACCCGGCCCTTTGAATTCTCGCACAGACCTGTCGCTGTTCAGCCCGACTATAAGCAGGTCTCCTTGCTTCCGCGCAAACTTCAGATACTCAATGTGGCCGATGTGCAGCAGATCGAAACACCCGTTCGTGAACACGACCTTCTCGTTCTTCCGCCGGTGTTCTTGCAGGATGCGAAGCAGCTCCGGCAGGCTCTTCATCTTCGCCGGCAGACCTCGCTCCATCCCGCCCAGTTCAGTCGCAATCTCGCTTCGACTCACGCACGCGGCCCCCACCTTTCCCACCTCTATCCCCGCCCCAACGTTCGCCAGTTGAACTGCATCGCTCAGCGCCACCCCCGCCCCCACGCACATCGCGAGAACGCTCGCCACCAGGTCTCCCGCCCCCGTTACGTCGTACACCTCTCTCGGCTTCGTGCCGAAAAGGCCGGCTTGCCGCACGCGCGCGCCCGGCTCGCCGCTCTCCGCTTCGTACAGAAACATCCCATCGCGATCAAGCGTGATCACCACACTCTTAACCCGCAACTCCCCCTGCAGCTTCCCGGCCGCAGCCCACATCTCTTCCTCGCTTCGTATCGATATCCCCGTCGCAACCTGCGTCTCATAGCGATTCGGCGTTATCAGTGTCGCCCCGCTGTACGCCCTGTAGTCCTTTGCCAGCTTCGGATCAACCACCACGGGAACTCCCGCCTTCCCGCACGCCGAAAGCACCTCCTCAAGCACGCCCTCTGTCAGCAGCCCCTTGGCATAGTCCGACACCAGAACCGCGTCCTGTCTCGGCAGCGCCTCTTTTACGGCGGCGGACAGTTCCTCGGCAACTTCCCCCGAAATGGGTTCGCAATCCTCCTTGTCCACCCGCAGCATGTGATGCGTCGCCCGGTGCGCGCTCTGCACGTAACCGATGAACCGCGTCTTCGCCGTCGTTGGGCGCGTCACATCCCTCACCAGCCGGCACCTGCCCCCGCACGTCTCCTCCAGCATTCGCGAAAGCAGCCGCCCCTCTTCGTCCTCGCCCACCGCCCCGCAGCAGCTCACCACCGCCTCCAGCCCCGCCAGCGCTCTCACCACGTTCCCCGCTCCTCCCGGCCTCCACTCCTCCTCCCGCACCCTCAGAACAGGAATCGGCGCTTCCGGCGAAATGCGCTCCGTCTCACCCCAGACGTACCGGTCGAAGATGAGGTCTCCGATTACCAGCACACGCGGTCTCCCCATCGACTTGAGAACCTCACTCAGGCTCACAACCGTCCCTCTCTCCCTCCGTCCTCTTCCGCCGTCAGCACCGCCATCCTCAGCAGCGGAATCATCAACTCGTGGTGGCCCGTTATGCGGTAACAGCGCCCCCCGGGCCTCTCCAGCACGTTCTTCTCCGGCCGATAGTGCCGCAGCATGTCCATGTTCACCGCCGTAAAGTTCGCCGGCTTCCGCGGGTCCGAATCACGATCCAGATTCCTCGCTACCGCCACAGCTTTCAAAAACACCTCCGGCAGCACCACCGCAGACCCCACGTTCAGCCATACCCCTCCCTCCAGCCTCGACACGACGCCGCACAGAACCCGAAAATCCACGTGACTCGCCTCTCCAACGTCCCCCGCCGATACCGAAGGATGCATGTGGACGACGTCGGTCCCGATCGCCACGTGAACCGTCGCCGGAAGTCCCAATCGCGCCGCCGCCCCGAGCACGCTCTTATCCCGGTGCGGCAGCTTCCTCTCGTTTATCAGCTCGCCGATCGCGCGCCCCAGACCGACCCCCTCCCTTCGCCCCCTTTCCGCAGCTTCCCCCATCGCCTCCGCCGTCTCTCGCGCCATCCCGAACGTCCCCTCCTTCAGCTCAGCCTCCACGTCTTCCGAAGTGCCCCCTACCAGCGCTAACTCGAAATCATGGATGGGCACCGCCCCGTTCATCGCAACCGCCGTAACGTACCCCCTCTCCATCATGTCTATCACGAACGGCCCCAGGCAGCACTTGACCACATGCGCTCCCATCGCCATCACTACCGGCCTTCCCTCGCGCCGCGCCCGGCAAATCCCCTCCGCCACCTCCCTCAGGCTCCGTGCCGCCAGCACATCCGGCAGCCCCTTCACGAATGCAACGACTCCCTCCGACAGTTCGGTCACCCTTCCGAACTGCGCCGCTCCCACCAGCTCCCTCCGATCCGCTATCGAGCGCGTCCGCACCTCCTTAAGATCCACCGGCCGCACCTTCTCCCCCCTACCTTGTTCCTTCCTTCCGCCATCTCCTTCGCTCATATCGACTTATCTCCGCTTCCTCGAATGATCTTTTCGGCGCATCCCCGAGATCGACCCCTTCCCCAAGCCTTTCCCACTAGCCGCAGCCGGCACCCGCGCACAACCGCGCAATTCTAGCCCCCTCACGCCTCTCCTTCAACCCATCCATACCGCTATATCTGCC
Organism: uncultured Planctomycetota bacterium; assembly: GCA_964493415.1. GTDB lineage: Bacteria > Planctomycetota > DG-23 > CAZBND01 > CAZBND01 > CAZBND01. The sequence continues at coordinate 64,440 of CAZBND010000014.1, forward strand.
GCATCATACCGATACACTTGACTTCCACGACTATTAAAGCTTCAATAACCCCGGCAGAGACTGCTGCAATCCCTCGGTCGCGCAGGGAGGTGAACCATGACTGGGAATTCACCTAATAGCGGCACCGGAACGCGTCATTACAGGACCCCATTCGCCCGCTGGGTCTATTTCCTCATGATAGGGATTGCGGGCGGGAACGGGCTCATGTTCCTCACATTTGCGATTACGGACCCCGACCACGGCCGTCATGTCTGGCCCGCCCTATTTTACTTCATCATCGCCTTGCTTTACGTGACGCTCTATCTGTACACGAAGACTATCTTCGTGGCCCGCTGGGCAAGCCTCACCATATCCCAAAGTGGGATAACCTCTTTCAGCAGGTTCGGGCGGATAGACGCGGCGTGGGACGACATTACAAGAGTAAAGGCATTCGCCGGGCATTCTGCGAAGCCCTTCCTTCTCCACTTCGAAACGAACAAAGGTGACTTCCTCGTCTACAAGTGGGGCTTTCCTCGCTTCCGCCAGTTCGTGGACACCGTGAAGGGATACGCCGGAGACCGCGTCGTCCCAATGGAAGGCAGCAAGTGGAAACTCAATACGGAAACAACGTATGAATGTTCCCACTGTGGTGGTCAGTTCGTTGCCATCGCGTGTCCTTTCTGCGAAGTCCCGCGTACGAAACGTCCAGAGCCCGCTCGGACTCTAAAGCCCGACCAAGGCGCACAAAAAGTCTGAGCCTGCATGTCGGCAGAAACGAAACCGATGACGGCGGTGGAGGGAAAACTGACGACATAGTCTGCAGCTGTGTGAAGTAGGGAGGTGGCGATGAATTCCGCGCATGCCGCAGAACCTGAGCGGGGCCGCGTCACGGCCTTTCGCTACAAGCGTTCAACGATTGGCCACTGGATTGGCCTCATTTGGGCCACACTTGGCTTCGCGGTCACCATCCTGATAGTATGGGCCATCATCAGCGACGGCCCTAGCCTTGGGGAAATCGGATTTGGTGTCTTCGCGGTTGGCTGGGCGCTGGTCTCCCTGTTGGTGTACTTCCACGTTGACAAGAGGCGTTTGGAGATCGGCGAGGGCGGGATCACGGCTTTCAGTGGCGACGGAAAGCTCTCTGCGACCTGGGACGAGGTGACCAAGGTAGAGAGATTCAACTCCAAGTTGGACGGAAAGCCCCGGGTTCATTTTCAGACGTCCAAAGGCGACTTCATCGTGTCGCACGACCTCGCAGACATCGAGCAATTCCTCAATACAGTGAGGCATCATGTTGGGGAGCGGTTCATGGAAACCAAGCCCAAGGGCTGGCTGTGGCGGCCAAGCTGCTCCAACTGCGGCACCAGATTCTCCGGTAACTCGTGCACCGTCTGCGAGCTGCCCCTGTAAACAGGACACCATGGGCGAAGAGAGAAGGGACACAACGGCACTGGCCAGGAGAACGTGATGGATATCCTCCAGACGCCGCTCACCGAATCCGGCAGCATCACGTTCTACAGCTACGGCGAGTCCCACCTCGCCCGTTGGTTTGGCCTCATCTCCGCAGCCGCCGGCTTCGCCGTCGCCCTCCTCAAACTCTGGGAAGTGCTCAGCGCGGGCGTCGACTTCCTCGACATCCTCTTCGGCACCCTCGGACTCGCCTGGGGCCTCCTCTGGCTTCTCGCCTCCCTCCACACCAACCCCAGACACTTCGAGATCAGCGAACTCGGCATCACCTCCTTCAACGACCACGGAGAGATCGTCGCCTTCTGGGACGAAGTCCGCAAAGCCGAAAAGTTCAAATCCCGCATCGACCGAAGGCCCAGAGTCCACTTCCACACGGCCGCCGGTGACTTCATCGTTTACAGCAATCTCCGGGACTTCGATAGATTCATCGAAGACCTCGCCTTGCACATCCCCGACCGCCTCTTCGAAGGCAGAGACAAGAGCTGGCTCTGGCGTGCCACCTGCTCCAACTGCGGCGGCGAATTCTCCGGCAACGCCTGCCCTCACTGCCAGCAGCCCATAACCCAACCCAATTCCAAACCCTCACGGAGGTGACAAATGCGATTGCAGAAAGCACCGTTGCTGGCCGCGCTCACCTTCCCTCTCCTCGTCACCGCTCTCGCTCCCGCCCAAGAGCGTCCGCTCCCACCCATCACCCTCAAAGAAACCGTCACCTCCCTCGGCCGCGCCCCGGAAGGATGGATGCTCCTTGCGTCGAAACTCATCGCGAGCCCCGACCTCGCTCACGTCGGATACGCAGCGACAAAGGACGGCGAGGGCATACTGATGATGGACGGAAAAGAGCTCGCCCGCTTCGAATGCAAAGAAATCAAGCGTCTGGTATTCAGTCCCGATTCCACACGTCTCGCCTGCGTCGTCGAAACAAAGGACTATCATTCCTTCGCCGTGGTTGACGGCGTCGTAGGCCCGCTGTACTCGAGCATTGGCTATCTCGGCTTCTGCTTTAGGCCCGACTCCAAGAGCTTCGCGTATACGGCACGGGACAGACTCAGAAACGACGCTATAGTGATTGACAACAAGGTGTTCAGGACATACGTAGGGCTCGGCGACTTCGTCTACAGCCCGGACTCTAAACATTTCGCCTATGTTGCCAATTTCGGCTTGCCCATCTCAGGACTGTACAGGTGGTACGTGGTGCGTGATAGCCGTCGGAGAGGAAGGTCTGTTGAAAGCTTCCTCAGCCATCTGACCTACAGCCCTGACTCGAAGCGCTTCGCCTACGTTGTCGAGGCCGACAAGCTGATCGTCGATGGGAAAGAGCATCCTAGGTATGCCACCGTAAAAGACGTAACCTTCAGCCCCGACTCCAAGCGCCTCGTCCACGTTGCCACAAAAGGCAGCAGAGAGTGCATAGTTCTAGACGGGGTCGAGGGGCCGCTTCACAAGTACGTTACCTCGGCCCCCGTCTTCAGTCCCGACTCCGCTCGCATCGCATACTCCGCCATGGAGTCCAAGAGCGCATTCGTCCTTCTTGATGGGATTGAAGGCAAGCGGTACTCAGAAGTCACGGCTCCGGTCTTCAGCCCTGACTCAAACCATTTAGCCTACGGCGCGAAAGACAAGAGCGGAGCATTTGTAGTGTTGGATGGCAACGAGGGTTCGAGGTACGCCCGCGTCTTCGCTCCTGCGTTTTCTCCCGATTCCGTTCATCTCGCCTTCGTGGCTGAAACGCGAGGCCAGGCCCTGCTCGTGGTTGACGGTATGGAGAGCACTAACCGCTTCGCAAGCAGTGTCGGCCACCCGCCTGCCTATTGGATGGATGCATTGGACAGGGACACCTGGAAGCGCGTCCACTTCACGTCACCCACCACAGTGCAAGCCGTTTTCACGCGCCAGCCAGGCCCCGAATTCTTCCGCCTCGAAGTCCAAATCCTTCCCGTATCCATTTCAGAGGAGGAAAAGCCATGAAACGTACGCCAACAGTGGCAGCCACGGCGCATTGGCAACTGGCCGTAGTTGCGGGAGTGCTGATATTCCTGATCTTGCCTTGGGCGTTTGCCACGGACCTATATTTTTCCGATCTTGTCGTCCGTTCCCCCAATGGGCGCTTCCGGCTCGAAGCACGCTCGCCGGACAACGCGCCCGGGCAAGACAGGACACCGTTCCAAAAGAACTTCACTTACACCTTGTACGAAGGTGATACGGACAAAGTGATCTGGGTGCGCAAACAAGCTGATTCGTCCCCGGTCACGGCGTTCGTCAACAATGGCGGCTGGGTCACTGTGTGGACGGCCGCTGAGCACGTGATCGGAATCGCGCCCGGCGGAACCACGGCCCTTGATATTGACATCCTGGGGTGCATTCCCGAGACCGAGAGAAAGGACTACGTGCTTTGGAGTACCGCGGGATTCATGTGGGCCGCAAATTCCCACTGGTACTTCCTCGACTTCGAGGAGAAGCCCTTGTTCTGCATAAGAACTTGGTGGGGGCGGAGGATCGTGGTCGACCTTCAAGCAGGAGAGACACTTGGGGTCGAAGCCGGTTCGGAACTGGAGAAGGCCCTGTTCAACTCTGAGAAGGAATTGGTGCTCAGGACACTCGAGCAGGGAGCCAATCTGGGGGAGGCGCTGGAGGATGCTGGCCCAGACGCCACAGTGAACGTGTGGTCAGCAATAACTGCTGCCCACATGGCGGGAAGAATGCGAATACGGGAAGCTGTGCCGAAACTCCGGCAGCTTGAAGCCAGCAAGTACATTGGAAGCTCGGGTGGCGGCTTCGTTTTCAGCCTTCATGGTCTTAAGAAGGGAGAGATAGACCCAACCGAGTGGAGCGACTTTAACCTGCGCAAGGTGACGCAACTCTCACTCCGCCGAATGGGCGAAAGACCAGCCTGTCATCCAGCTACGGAGTTCCGCCACTACGCAAAGCGATATGAGGACATGAAGCCGTTCGAGCCCTTAGCACATGCGGAACCGCGGGAGCAACGGGCAGGCTCGGTCAAGGAGAACATGAAGCCTCTCGAAGTCCTTAAGGAGATAGGTCCCCCGGACTATGTCGGTTGCGGCCCAGGACCCTGGCCACAGAACTGGTACTGGGACTACGATATGGATGCAGAGGAGCCATACACACTGCGAGTGACCTGGAACGCGGAAACACCGACGGTGCAGAGCACGCAGAGAATCATGCCCCCCCTATGGCAAGTTGGAGACACGAGAGACGGGGAGATTCTGTACTAGCTCCCCGTTCGGCACTCTACAGCGGCATGGTAAGCGACCCTGGAATGAAATGCTCTTCGTGCAATGAGGGATTGCCTGATGGCACGGAGGCCTGCCCGAAAGGAGCTGCTGATGAGCACCCGCTCATCAGCCCCGAAGAAGCAGAGGAGTAGGAACACATGGGAGACTTCATTGTGAGGATAGCCGAGTAAATGATGTGTGCCGTCTACTTGGTTCCTATCATCGCCGCTGCCATTCTCGTCCTGAGGCGCAAGAGCATGTCGCGGGCGAGGAAGTACTTGTGGGGTGCCGTGTTCGCCGTGATCGCGCCGCCGCCGCTTCTCTTCACTTTCTGGGTTCCACCTCACTGTATCCATGACTACATGGAGTGCGACAGTAACATGAGGGATATCTGGTTCGCGCTCTACGACTATGCCGAGGACCACGACGGCGAACTCCCCGCGGAACTTCGCGAGCTGCATCCCGACTACATCGACCTGACCACCGTCAGATGCCCGATGCAGAAGAAAACCGACGACCCGCTCCAGACCGGCTACTACTACATCCCGGGTCAGAAACTGGATTGGGATTCCGCCGAGCCAATCTTCTTCTGCAAGAACTACCACATCAACGGCCATGGCGTCAATTTTGGTGGCAGATGGAGGATAGGAGTGGATCGATACGTTGCGCAGTTCAACATCCTGACCACCGGCCACGGTCTCGTCCATCCCAGGACAAGTGACCTGAGGAAATATGACGGCCCCGGGCGCCGGCAATACCTCGGTTTCAAAGCCTACCCCTACGACGGCAGTAAGCCCACGTTTGAGCTTGTCCGGTCACTGGAGGACAAGTTCCCCGAGCCACCGATAAATAGAGCATGGATCTCCATGGACGAATAGATCGCTGGACGTACGATGTCCTATCACACCGCGAACCGCGCCCTTCCGAAAGGAACGCCACCCAAGAAGTCACCTGACCGAGCCGCGTATCCAGCAATTATTGCCCGCAGTTCCCCCTGATGTTACACTTGATCTGAGGACCGCACATGACCCTTCTCGTTTACGACGAAATCTATCTGAAGCACCAATGCGGCGAGTGGCATCCCGAGCGCCCGGAGCGCCTCCAGTACATCATCTCGAAACTAGAAACCTCCGGCCTGATCTACAAGCTCCGCCGCGTCCCACCCCGCGCCGCCTCGAAGCAGGAACTCGCCCTCGTCCACACCAAATCCTACATCGATCAAATCGAGCGTCTCTCCGGCAACGGCCCCCAATGGCTCGACCTCGACACCTGCGTCTCCGAGCACTCCTGGGAAGCCGCGACGAAGGCCGCCGGCGGCGTGCTCGCCGCTTGCGATGAAGTCCTCAGGGGAACGGCCCGCACCGCGTTCTGCGCCGTTCGCCCCCCCGGTCACCACGCGACCCCCGCACGCGGCATGGGCTTCTGCATATTCAACAACGTCGCCATCGCCGCCAGGTACCTCCAATCCTTCGCAGGCCTCAGCCGGATCGCAATCGTTGACTGGGACTGCCACCACGGCAACGGCACCGCCGACACCTTCTACCACGATTCCTCCGTTCTCTACGTCTCTCTCCACCGCTATCCCTTCTATCCGGGCTCCGGCTCCGAGAGCGACGTAGGGGAGGGCACCGCAAAGGGCACGACTCTCAATATCCCTCTCCCTGGCAGCGCATCCAAGGTTGAATACCTGAAAAAATACGAGGACGCTATCGACAGCGCCCTCATTCCCTTTCGCCCTCAGTTCGTCCTGATCTCCGCCGGCTTCGATGGCCTTGCCGGGGACCCTATCGGAGGGCTCGGACTTGAGTCCCAAGACTTCGCATCGATGACCCGCAAACTCTCCGACGCCGCCCGCGACTGCGCAGGCGGCCGCATCGTCTCAGTCCTCGAAGGCGGCTATAATCTCGACGCTCTCGCTGAGGCCGTCCGCTTCCATGTGGGCGCGCTGATCGACGGAGAAGAAGCTTGCGAATAACACTTAACGGAGAGCCCCGTTGCGTCGCCGACGGGCTCACCCTGGCGGGATTGCTCAAAGACGTCGGCGTGGTCGTCGAGCGCGTCGCCGTCGAGCACAACCGTCGCGTCGTCCCTCGCAACCAACTCGCCGCCCAACCCCTCGCTGACGGCGACGTGATCGAAATCGTCACTTTCGTAGGCGGAGGAAACCATGTCCGATACTAAGCTCAAAATCTCTGACCAGGAATTCGACTCCCGCATGATCGTCGGCACCGGAAAGTACGCCGATCTGAACGTCATGGCCCGCGCCCTCGAAGCCTCCGGCACCCAGCTCGTCACCGTCGCCGTCCGCCGCATCGACCTCTCCGACAAGTCCAGCGAAAGCATCCTCCACTACATCGACCCCGACCGTTACAAGCTCCTTCCCAACACCGCCGGCTGTTACTCCGCCGACGAGGCCGTCAGAACCGCTCACCTCGCTCGCGAAGCCGGCATGTCCGACATGATCAAGCTCGAGGTCATCGGCGACGAGCTTACCCTCATGCCCGATCCCGTTGAGACCGTCAAGGCCGCCGAAGTCCTCATCAAAGAAGGCTTCACCGTTCTTCCCTACATCTCCGACGACCCGATCATGGCCCTCAAGCTCCAGGACCTCGGTGCCGCCACCATCATGCCCATCGGCGCGCCCATCGGTTCCGGCCAGGGCATCCAGAACCTCAACAACATCCGCATCATCATCGAAAGGGCCAAGGTCCCCGTCATCGTCGATGCCGGCGTCGGCACCGCCTCCGATGTCGCCGTCGCCATGGAGCTCGGCTGCGACGGAGTCCTCATCAACACAGGCATCGCCCAGGCCAAAGACCCCGTTTCCATGGCCAAAGCCATGAAACTTGCCTGCGAGGCCGGCAGGCTTGCCTTCCTCGCCGGCCGCATACCCAAGCGCCTCTACGCCAAAGCCTCCAGCCCCACCGAAGGCCTTATCAGCACGTGACCGGGAGGGAAAAACGAACATCCGCGCACGTCGGCAGAAGGGAATCATCCTCGTCCTCGCTCTCCTCGTCCTCACCATTCTCATCGTCGTCGTCGCCGAACTCTCTTTCCACTCCGGCGTCAGGTACCGCCAGGGCAGGGGAGAGGAGGCGGCACGGCAGATGGAATGGGCCCTTCGCTCCGGCCTCTATTGCGCCAGGGGGCTCGTCGAAAGAGGAGAAGCGCGTGACGGCCTGACCTTCACTCTCAACGTCGGCGACGTTACCGTCGATGCGACCATCGAAGACGAATCGACCAAGCTCTGTCTCAATCGCATCATGAACGAAGACGGTGAGACTGATGAGACCATCGAGCCCGCCCTCCGTTCCCTCTTCTCCGATCGCCTCGGCCCCGAAGACGGCCGCGCCCTGATGGACCAGGTGCGCGACTGGATCGACTCCGACAGCGCCGGCGCTTACGAACCCGGCGCTCCCAACAGGCGATTCCTTCTTCTCGACGAGCTCGCCCAGCTCCCCGCGTGCAGACCCGATGTCCTATACCGCGAGAACGACGGTCTCTCTCGCTTCGTCACCGTTTGGACGGACGGAAAAGTCAACGTCAACGCCGCACCCGAGCCCGTCCTCCGCTCCCTCTTTCCTCACCTCGACGAAGACACCCTCGCCGCACTCCTTCAGCGCCGCGAACTCCGTCCCCTCGCCGAGCTCCACGAACTCGAATCGATCACCGGCACCCTTCTCGGCGGATTGCCCCGGAAGGTCACTTTCTTCTCCAACACCTTCAAAGTCAACCTCGTCGGCCGCGCCGACCCCGCCCTCAAAAAAGCCGAGGCCGTCATCGGCATAATCGGCGACGAAGAGCCTCGCGCTCATGTCCTCATGTGGCGCACGTGGTGGCCCAGAGAAGACCAAGACGCTCCTCCCCAATAACTCGCTCGTCCCAGATTACCCGTCTCTCCGCCCTCTGCCTCGGGGCACCACCTCGATCTCCCCCCCTCGCAGGTTTCTCGCGCATCAGAACCCGTACCAGAAGTCGTGACCCTGCCCCGGAAACCATATGGCGTCCACAGCAGTTGAAACGATCACCCCGAAGATCGTCCCGAATATCATCCCCATGAACGCCGGCGCTACTCGTCTGTACGCCGCCACCCCTCCCACCTTCAGCGTCAGGTACTTCACCAGCCACGCAATGAAGATCGACAGCATGAACATCCTGATGTCGAAAACGTAATTGATCGTGAACCCTATCGGATGGAGCGGCCACCACGGAAAACGGCCCATCAGGAACGAAAGGATGCCCACGAACGCCGCGCCCCCTGCAAAGAACCCTATCCCCGTCCAGTTCGGCCCCGCGGGCTCCTTGATCTTCCTCAATATCTGATCGAACAACAGCACGTTGATGTGATTGAACTGCGACCGCCCGAAATTCAGCGCACCCATCCGGTACGCCAAGAAAAGCGTAAACACCAGCGACACGAAAATCCCCACCATCCCCGCCCCGAACACTATCGCGAACAGCGAACGCTTCGGCGGTTTGATCTCATCCGCCAGCTTCACGATGTGCGCGCTCGCCGTGCTCACGAAACCGTAGTTCTCCCCGATCACCGCGTAGCTCGCCCCGATCCCCCCCATCGTCCCCGCAGACAGCGCCGACGACCCCACCACCCCGGGCACAAAAGACTGCGCCGACATGCTCGCCCTCACGTACAAAAGCCCAGCCTCCGCCACGATCCTCGCCAACCCAAGGTACAACACCCCGCTGCATCCGACGAACAACACCGCGCTCTTCACATCCATCCCCGACTTCATCAGCCACAACACTATGTATCCAAGCCCAAGCGCTACGCTCAGCACCGCACCACGGTACGACATCATCTCCATCGAGTCGTCGATCTCCGCCCTCCCGGGGTTCCACGCCTTCTTCAACACGTCCCGCAAGTGTCCTCTGCTCCTCCACAGCGCAAAAAGTACAATCATCGCCAGCCCCCCGAAACTCTGCCACCCCATGTAGCTCCCCGACACGTAAAAATCAGCCCCCTTCGGATTGAATCCCAGCTTGCTCAGCACCGCTATCTGCACCAGCGCCAGCGCAAAGAAAAACCACACGCTGAACAGCACCTGCGTGTTCGCCAAAAACGCGAACCCCATTATCAGAAAGTGAATCCGGTTGTGGATCGGCGGCACGTTCGGGATGGTCCTTATGCTTATGCCCCTCAGCGCCGTCGGTATCCTCGGAAACCCCACCGCGAAATAGCTCACGATGTTCCACAATATCACCCCCGCCGCTATTCCGAACCCGACCCAGAACGCCCTCGACCTACCCATCACCCATGGCCCCCTTCCTTCTCCCCCCCTCGCCATCTCCAGCGGCACCTGCGCCAGCGGAAACACCAGCCTCTCGTTCATCACCCACTGCTTCCGCAGGATCACGAACGTCCCCATCGTCACCACCACAATCGCCCCAAGAAACAAAAACCACCACGTCAGAGGCCCTATCCACACCTCCCACGGAATCCTCCCACCTGCCGGAAGCCCGTTGAAAAAATCCGTTATCGCCCCCGTCTCATTGGACGGAAACAGCCACCCGGGGATGTTCGGCAGGATGTATTCCCCCCATTGATTCGTCGCCGACTCGAAATAATGCGGAGCCGCCAGCACCCCCACCACCAGCGACGCCAGCTTCGTGCTCGGCATCATCGAACCCATCAGCCCCATCAAAAACACCACCACCAGCTCCTCCCGCGATAGCTCCGCACCCGGACGCACCTTCCTCATCAGAGGGTTCACCCCGAATGCCACCAGGCTGAATGGAATCAGCACCCCCATCGACACATGGCCGAACCCCATCCTGTACCCGTGCGCTATGTACTCCGCGTACGAGGCGAACAGACAGATGACCACCACCAGCACCAGCCCGACCGCCACCGCTCTCGCAGTAATCGCTCGCCTTCTCTTTCCATTTTCAATCCCCATCCTCACCCCCGTTCCAGTCTTCACATCCTACCCTCACACCCGCACCCTTCAAAGCCCCCATCCAAATTCCCCCATACCCGCCGCCCTCGCATGTCCGACAACACCTCCAGCGTCCAGGACCATGCCGGAACGTACCGCCCCCGCCGTTACGAGTGGAATGATGAGAATGAAGCCGCCTGGCTTCACTCTCCGGCAAAATGAGACCCTGCAATGTGAACTCAACCAAGCCCGTCTCGCCCCTCGGTCGCCCCGCCCGTCCTTCCACCCGATCCCCGTCATCTACCGCACGTGCAGGGAGCGACCTCCACAAAGATTGAGCATCCCCTTCACCGCTCTCCCCGAGACCTTCCCCGGCGCACGCCCGTCACTCCACCATCCGTGCGAGCCCGCGCTAGCTCTCGCTCCTACAATTCGTTCATGTTGACGTACTGCTCTCCCCCGATGACGCCCGAGAAAACCGTCATACCCGTGCGATCAGTGTGCGTCCCACCCTTAACCGTCTTTATCTCCCCGCTGGGCGGACCCGTCGGCGGAGCTACTCCCTCCTCAGGCCGGAAACGGATTGGCACCATTTGCCCGTAGTCGCTTACCCGCACAGTAAGCCCCGTCACCAGCACGCAACTGTCGCCGTTGAAGTCCTTGAACTCGAACTTCTCCGGAGAACCAGCCAAGTAGCTCACCTCGGCTCCGGGAGCGAACAGCAGCGGGCGCGAGTCCTTCAGCTCCAACTTGCTGTCCGGCCCCAGCCGGATTCGCCCTTCTCCCACGGCTACGATCTGCGCCTTCGTGGAACTTCTAATGTTATGCGCCGAAGACGGGCGGTTATTCTGTCCCGACAGATAGCCGGTCCCTTCAGGCCAATTGATCGCCGTCGGCGTACCACCGCAACCCCCCAGCGCCCATCCCAACATCACCGACAGCAACACGCACCCCGCAACCCTCGCCTTGCTGACGCCATCTTTGCGCAACCGAACATTCAACCCAGTCTCCATCTGCGCACTCCTTTCTTCATCTCAGCCATCCGCGCCTCGCGCGCACCAGTATAACATCTCCCCCACAAAAAATCACACCCCCTCCCCCCAAGCTCCCTGCTTAGATTCACCATAGCGTATGTTGCTTCGCCTTGTGGGCCTCGGCGTCCCCGCTGCTTGGGACGAAGTTCATGACCAACGCTTCTAGAACCGGGTTGCGGTTGCCCTCTTTTGCTCCAACGTGATAGAAATGCTCTTTTGTCACTATGTTGAAGTCAGCCCACAGCGTGTCCAACATTGGATTGCGCCGGTATCGATTACTGTGCCACGTCGACAATATGAAGCGTGCGCTCGTCCTTGAGAGAAGCCAATGCAGAAGCCTCTCGTCCCGCTCCGACCAGGAATCGTAGTAGTCGACGTGTCTTCCGAGATAGGGAGGGTCACAGTAGATTAGGTCGCGGGCGCCCGCCTTTTCTATGGCTGATTCAAAGGGAATGCAATCATACTGCCAGTCGTAGTGATTTGTCGCCTCCCAAACGTATCTCACTTGGTTTACGATCTTGGTGATGTAGGCGGCGGTGAACCGCCGCGGCTTCCTGCAGAAAGGCACGTTGAATTCACCGCTCTTGTTGAACCTAATCATGCCATTAAAGCACGAACGAGAAAGAAAAAGAAAGTCAAGTGGATTAAATTCCTGGTTGAATCGCTCACGGACGAAGTAGAAATGTGCCTCGCCTCTCTCCCGGAGCTTCAGCCCTTCGTTTTCGAGGAAGGTTCGAACAGTTTCCGGGGTAATGGCTGAGCGCTTTAGTGCTTCATAAAATGCTATTATGTGTGGGTTTATGTCACTGAAAAGAGCCTTCTTCGGGCGCACGTTAAACCCGACCACCCCTGAACCCATAAACGGCTCGCACCATACCCCGCCCTCTGCGAGATCAGTGTTAGCCAATATCAGGGGTACCAGTTTGGTCTTGATTCCTTGACACTTAACTGGTGGAACGAAAACCTTACTCACGCGTTGGTACTCCTGCCTCTGCTAGCCCTCACCCAAGAGTTCGCCAGTGACGGATCGCTTCCTCTATATTTCAGGAATTCTGCCAACTTCGTTATGGTCTTCTGCCTCCCCTTGCCCGTCCCTATCACGATCCGCCCGTAGTTCATCCAGTAGTCGTCAAACCAGGCTTCCCCCAAGTTCTTGAATACGCCGTTGCACCTGATGATATCATCTATCTTGACGATGCTTCCGATGTTCGCCGTGTTGCCGCTCCCTTGCGAATCGGTCGCAATCTCCCACTTCTCGCAAACAAAAAACTGCAGGTCAGCTATTGCGGACCCGATGGACTGCAGCTTGTCGAGCGGGTAGACACGTGCCTCGGCTAAAGAAGCGGTCTCCGTCCTCGAGTATATTATGCCGATGCAGAAGTGCCCCGCGTATTCGTCATATGGGAACTGAATGTTCTTCCTTCCAGATCGCTTGACGAAGTAGCTACCATGCGAGCCAAGTGTGAACCCATTGCAGAATTCAGTATTATCAGGAAGCCGGTAGCTCGTCTTGATGTCTACGGCAAATTTGACTGCGGGATCGCTGTTGGAAATGAACGACAGGTCTGGGTAGTAGTTCTGATGGTCAGGTAGGACGATGCTGTACGAACATTCTCTTGCGAACTTCGCAATTTCGGGGAACATGTGCAGCTCGAGAATCTTCGACACCATCTTGGTGTCTGCAGATATGGTGTAGATGTTCTTGTACAGATCTATGAACCCTTTCACTGTCCACTGCTTGTCATCACCCGACATGCACCGGACGAGTGACCTCACAAAGCGCTCCAGGGCAGCTCTGAATTCGGACTTACGTGCAAGGCCTGCACGTTCCTTGCTCACGTGATCTAGTCCTCTTGTTTACGATCGAACGGCACTAACGATCTCTGGTCATTCACGCCGTTTCATTCCCTCCCTCTCGACCCGCCCCGCCATGTGCTGGCCCTCGCCAGACTCTTAGTCTCCGGTTTCTTACACGTCGTGGCTAACGTGAACCAGCTCGTTTCACGAGACCCGCGGTGGCACGCACACCCCCTCCTCTTGCATCAGCACGTTCCGCGCTGCGAGTACGAAGCCTATATTCTCAGTACAAATATACATCCCGATACTCGTCTGTCAATCCACGACCAAGCATTGAACCAGCTCGCGCCAGCTTCCAAGCAAAGCGGAAGTCTCTCATCAGAACAACGCTCGTAATCACGTGCCTCCGCTTCCTCGTCGCTCTTGCCCCCATGTTGTGAACGCTGGTCCCTTGCGGAAGACTCCCGAAACCTGCTAGCGATTCGCCTCGAACCTCTCAATAATACACACCTTGCCGCCCGCGCCCCTAATCTTTGGGACGGCCAGAAGAGCGGCTGGACCTCTCAATTCCGCAAAGCCGAACGGCGCAGGTTCACATTGGTTGGCCAACGCGCCTCGCTTCAGGCCATCTCCGCTACCCCGGCTCTTTCCACACTCGGGGCCCTCTCTCGGTCAATACTTCTTGCTTTATGCTCGCACGGCTGATATCATTATGATATCACACTGGCGCGTAACCGCAGGAGGTCTCGCCATGGGTGACATTCTGATTCGAAATCTGGACGAGCAGACGCTGAAGCGGCTGAAGGCACAGGCGAAGGAGCATGGTCGCTCGCTCCAGAGCGAAGTCCGGTTGCTTGTGAAGCGCGCGGCGGGGGCCGACGTTGACCAGATCGCCGCCATGTTCGACGGCTGGCGAAAACGATTCCGAGGACGTCGCTTCTCCGACAGCGTCCGCCTTATCCGCGAGGACCGCAAGCGATGAAGGCTCAGGTCATCGACGCCGGCGTCGTGGCCGCCGCCTTCTTCCAGGAGAAGCACGCCGCTCCAGCGCAAGCTCTCCTCACCTCCGGCCAGGAGCTGTGCGCGCCCGACCTCATCATAGCCGAGTTGGGTAACGTAGTCTGGAAGCGGTGCGCTCGTGGCGAGATCGACAAGGCCGAGGCCGCCGATCTCCTCCGCGACGTTTTGCAGCTCCCGCTGAACCTGACGCCGTCGAAGGAATTGGCTCCCGAAGCCTTGGAACTCGCGATCAGGACGGGGTGCACCGTGTACGATTGCCTCTACCTAGCGCTGGCCGTAAAGACACAAAGCGTCATGCTAACAACTGATAGGCGACTCGTTCGTTCACTCGCCGAAACGCCTCTCGCCGAAAGCATCGTCTGCCTCGGCGGGCAGACCTGA
>CAZBND010000015.1:0-78876 GCA_964493415.1 uncultured Planctomycetota bacterium
TCTTATCCCTTCCGCTGCGCATTCCGGGCAGGCTATTCAAAATAGACGCCGCCCGCTTCAAGAGCCGCTTTGAGTCTGCCAGAGTCCAGTTCCCGAGTGCCGCAGCCGTTGAGGGCGCACAACGCCGCTGCTGTGCCTGCCGCTTGCCCCTGCCCCATGCAGCTGACCGTATTACGGGTAGACATGTGCGCGCGATGGTCCGACGTGATCATCATTCCGGCAGCCAGAAGGTTATGGATTCCCGACACGCGCAAAGCCCGGTAGGGGATTCCATACGTTCCGCCGTTCTTGACCTGTAAACGCGGTGCCATGTCGTGAAATCCGTAAACCATGACCTCGTCTTCGAAATGCCGCCCCTGGATCACATCGTCATGAGTGATATCGTAGTCGCAGGCGATCAGTCTGCCGCGGCGGATGCAGAGCGAAGGGCTCGTCCTGGTGACAAACGCACTCTCGCAGCCGGGCACGTATTTCCGGAACAGATCGACGGCTTTGACCTGTCGCCGGCGCAGCTCCAGCTCGGCTCTTGCGGCCTCGTCGCGATCCGTCGGGCTCTTGGTCATTTGGAGGTTCAGCTTGATGAACATGAAATAGTCGTCGTGGACGGTCGTTGTGACCGTCGCCATGCCGATCGCCTCAGCTTCTTCCGCGAAACCCCGAGGCAGTTTTGCCCGCTGCCCGCTCAGCCGAACTATCCGGCCGTCGCGTCCGCTCCGTCTCCCTTCGCAATAGTCCCTCACGGCGTCGTTCGACTCCAGGAACTCGTAGTATTTCTCGACATTCACCCCGGCGACGCCGATGCTGTTTGCGACGGGATAGTCGTTCGGCTCGGTAAACTTGGCCCCCGCGTGGGCGCATAGGTCACCGTACCCCGTGCAGTCGACGAAGCAGTGTGCGTAGATTGCCTCTCGTCCGGAGCGACTTTCGGCAATTGCTCCTATTATCCTCTTCTCTTTCGGAATCGCCCCAACAAGAGCGGTGTTCACGCAGACCGTCACCCCGGCCTCGGCGAGCATTTCAAAAGTAACGAGCTTGTAGAGTTCCGTATCGATCGCGGTGCAGACCGAATCGTAATCGTAGTTGCGCGTCATTTCCGCGTGGCCCGTCGTCCCGCCGATTTCCATCAAACGGTCGATAATCTCCTGCGGAATGCCTTGCACGACCTGTCGTTTCTCGACATCCGGAAATGCTTTCCAGAGGTTGTAGAAGCTGTGAAGGGCAGTGCCCCCTTCGACCACCGTACCGCCTGGATAGCCGTTTGCCTCGATCAAAACGGTCCTGACTCCCTGGCGTGCCGCGGCGAGAGCAGCTACAACGCCCGCGGTGCCCCCTCCGGCAACGACCACATCGAATTCCTTTACGGGCAACCTCTTGACCGGCTCGTGATAATATTTCATAGAGCTGACTCCGTTCCCTGGCATTTGGTTGTCAAGCATGGCAATTCGGATATGGCGTTCCGGCGGCAACGTCCGCCACGTTGTGCTTCGGCTTGCGTTGACGATTCTGCCGAGCCTGCGGAGCCGTTTCAAGTAGAATCCCACGCTCCTGCGCGAGGTGGGGTATCAGAAGGAGAATCCGACACTGACGTGGAGGGCTCCCTCGTCTTCATCTTTGGCAGGATCGGGGTTCCAGCCATAGTCGATTCGAATTGGGCCGATGGGTAAGTAGTAGCGAAGTCCGGCTCCGAGAGCGAACGAGTAGCGGCCGATTCCGAACCTATCAGCATCCTTTGTCACGCTGCCGGCATCGGCGAACACTGCGCCATGGAGATTGTTCAGCATCGGGAAACGGAACTCTGCCGCAGCCGAAGTAAACGCTTCAGCTCCGAGCGGTGTTCCGCCGGCGTCTTTCGGGCCGAGCTCGCCCTCCCGGAAACTCCTGACAGAATTTGCGCCACCCAGAAAGTATCGTTCCTGGATGGGAATCTGCTTGGTTGCGCCGGTAGGAAAGATTGTGCCGAGATTGACGGCAATTCCGGCGACGCATTCGCCCATCAGCTTCCAGAAATGTTTGACCTGCTGGTTGAATCGGAGGAATTCGACTTCGCTGCCGAGAAGATTCGCGCTGAGGTTTCCCCTGAGGGAATAGAAGGTGCCTTGTGTTGTACTGAGCGCGCTGTCGCGGCTGTCATAAGCCACGCCTGCAAAGAGCTGGGCGGTGTTCAGTCGGTTGCTTTCCTCGGCAGTGTCGGCCTCGATGGCTGTCGCGCGAGATGTGGATATCTCGTAGCCTGCGAAGTGCCTCCACGACTTGAGGAATGGCCGTGAGATGCTTGCGTCAAGGCCGAAGTCGATCCGCGTGAAAGAGGGTTCCTCCCGACGCAATTGGAACAGACGCAACTGGCTTTGCCAGGGACTTCCCATCAAAGAAGGCTCTCTGAGCGAAAGCTCTGTTTCGTATCCGACCTGCGAGATTCCGAGCTGGAGCCTTGCCTGTTTCCCGCTCCCCGCTACGTTGATGTCGTAGAACCCGACGCCGCCTCGGACTCCCTCATATGAGCCGTAGCCAAGGGATACTTGTGCGCCGCGGGCCCTTGTCTCGGTTACTTCTACGCTAAGATCCAGTTGGTCGTTATCAACGGTCTCGAAAGCCAAACTCACGCGGTCGAAGAGCCCTGTCCTGATCAGCTTTGTGGAGGTTGCGGTTTCCGCGTCGTATGAATAAACGTCGCCTGGACTGAGTGCGACGCGTTTTCGGATGAATTCGTCCCTCGTCCGCTCATTACCTTCGATGGAGACTTCGCGGATCGTGAACCGAGGGCCGGGACTTATATGAATAGCAAGGGTTACTTGACCTGACCGCGGGTCGGCAGCGTAATCCCAACCAACTTCGCACTCGCGGTGGCCGCGGTTCATATAGAACAGCCTTGCCGCCGACGACGCCAGCAGACCCCTTCTCAAGGAGAAGGGCTGGTCGAGGAATGGACGGGTCTGCTGATGGAGTTCATCCTCGTCGTACACGAGCCGCCCCTCCAGCTCTATGTTTGTTATCATGTACCGGATTCCTTCGCTCAAGGAGATGTGCAGGATTGCCTTTCCCTCTTCACGATCGAACTCCACGTCCTTGCGGACGATCTTCGCGTCCGGGAAGCCTGCCTGCCGATACTTCCCAATAATCGCTCTGGCTGCTTGGTCGACGCGCGACTGTTCGAATGGCGGGTGCTTGCCCAGCCGGGTTCGAGGCAATAGCATGTCCCTGATTTCCTGCGGCGGAAAGGCCTTCACGCCCGACAGCTTAACGCCGACGAGTCTGATCAGCGGGCCTTCTTCGATCTGAAACATGACCAGAGGAGGGCGAACGTCGCGGTCGATCTGATATGTCACCGTGACGAAGGGGTAGCCCCGTCGGCGATAGTACTGGGTGATGAAGTAAGCAGCATCGTTGATCTCGACTTCAGCGTAGCCGCGTTCTTCGAATCGGTCCAGTTGCTCGCGAATCTCTTCCAGCAAATGCTTCGCGCCGACGCTCTTGTTGCCTTCGAATCCGGGTTTCGGCGGGGCGGCCATGCATACGCCGATTGGCAAGGTGCATGTTCCAAGGGCGAGTATCAGTGCGACAACGCGAGTTGACTTCACGTTGCTCTCCAGCGGCGCTTTGCCTCGGTGGTCTCCGGCGGTTTGAGCCGGTTGAGATCATTTGAACTTCAACACAAAGACCAGATCCATATTGTAGTCGTCGTACTCGTCGCGTTCCGCGTGCAGTTCGACTCTGTCGGTTAAGACTACAAGGGCGTCGATCACATCTGCGCCGGACTTGCTTTGCTCAGCCCCGATGGCGATTGAGATACGTTCTGCCCAGTCTGTCGCTTCGTCTCCTGCGCTGCGTCTCAGCAACTGCCGCACGAACGACTCTCCCACATATTTACCTACTTGCAGAGCGGCTGTTCCCCCTGCGCCGGCCTCCACGAGAGAGGCGGGCGTGTGGCCGGTAAGGATCAGCGTCCAGAGGTCTTCTGTCGGTGCCGAAGGGATGGAAGAGAGGTAAACCGACGGCCTGTCGTACGGCCCTGTTAGGGTTAAGGTTATCTGGTATCCGCTGCGCTTCCCTTCGGCGAGGATTGTCAAATATGGTCTGAGTGGCTCGCCCTCGGAGAACTCGACAAGCCCAGTTTCCACGCGAAAGGTGCAGTAGGGGAACCTGATGGTGGAACCGGCGAAGTCCAGGAGCCCCGACAATATGGGAAGCAGCGCCGTGCCGCCTACCCGCAGTTGGGATGAAACGTCTCCGGTGAACACGTCGGTGCGGAAGCGCAATGACTTCTCCGCCGAGACTTCAACGTCCAGCTTCAATCTCTCCGCCCACGGCGCATCTGGAAGCTGGATACTCGGCCCCTCCCCTCTTTGGGCTCCGGCGGAGGGGACGAAGCTTATCTCCCGGCTGTAGTTGAGCCGTCGAATACGAACGTCGCCGGATACCTCGGCCTTCTCTTTGTCGGCCACGGCTCTCATCGAAAGGTCTGCGCGACAATTCACGTCGGGGCTCCTGTAAAGGAGAAGGTCTTTGCCCGAAAGGTCGAGCCTGGCGCTTCCCGGGCGCAGTCCTTCGAGGATGACCTCGCCTTCAAACGTTGCCTTGCCCGCTCCCATCTCCGCAGTGCTTGGGGCGATTCGTATGGCTGGATACGCCACATCTACCTCCGCCTGAATATTCTCCAGGGGGGGAATGTGTTCGGAGAGACGGATGTCGCCGCCTTGAACGCGGATGTTCCCGGTGATTTCCGGTCTCGCTGGGCCATTGGCAAGCAGCAACGTGCCGCTGGCGAGCCCTGCGGATGCCCGGAGGGGAGCGAACAGGGTCGCGAGTATTGACAGGTTGATTTTGTCAAGCACGAGTTGAGCCGTCCACGGCGATTCGGGCGGCAGCCGATGCAGTTCGTAGGGAAGTCTGATTCCTACAGGGCACTGGCCGCTGAACGTCAGGCGTCCGTCTGGAAACTCCAGATCAAGACGTTGGACCGAGAATATCTCGTCACGGTATTCTGCCGCGCCGTTGAGTTTCCACCAGTCCTCTACCAGACCTCCATCCCAAACTGGGATGCGCATCGTACCGTCGCCGCGGACCGACAACGTAGCCACCGGCTCCGCGAGCGTTCCGGTGACGGCGAGTTGTCCCGTAAGTTTGCCGTCGGCCAGATCGGTATGATCAAGCGCTGCCACAATTAAATCAAGCGAGTTCTCACTCGCGGAGCATGTGAGGTCCAATCTCGAATCTCGGGGTAAGATGTCATCGAGACTCCGCGCGGATGGTCTCAGGTTCACTCCGAGCGTACCGGAGGCGCGAAAGCCTGTGGTGTCAGGTTCTCCGAACGTCAACGAGCGTATGGCCACGAGGTCGGGGGTGACTTGAAGGGTTACGGATGCCGTGTCGTTCCGGGGCCAAGGCAGGTTCAGGCCGCGTGCGCGAGCGCTCACATCCGCACTGTAGTCGGATACAAGGCCGTTTGCCTCGATGAGTGCCTCTGCGGCAGCGCCGGCGAGCCATCTCGGGGCGGCTTCCGGAAAGCGCAGGTCTTTCACTTGCGCGCGTGCGCTGAATGGCCTGGCCTGTTCAACCCAGTCCGATGATGGGGGCCATGAACGGACATGGGAGAGCGGCAAGGTGGCGCTCATCGCTGCGCTGCCGCACGGTGTATTGATGGAGAACTGCTCGATGATTAGCGACCGTTGGGTGGCTGCGAGCTCAATTGTGAGATCGGCTGGGAACGCGGAGAGGAGGAGATCATTTCGGTCCAACAGTCCGCCCGGAAGCATCAAGCCGCTGACGGCGATATCGGCCTGAAGGTCATATCCGTCATCGGTCCCCTGGAGACCGAGTTTTCCAGACAACGTCCCGCCGCCCTGCCAGATAGGCGGGAGGAACTGGTTCAGTTCGGACCACGATACCTCCCGTGCCTCCAGCTCCAGATTGGGCGTCGCCGCGGGCGTGCGCGAGTCGCCACCCCGAAGCCAGGTCGTCGGAATCCAGCCTTTGGCCGCGAGCATCCGCCTGGCGTCGCCCCAAACCGTGAGATTTTCTAAAGCGATGCCTTCATCGGTCATGCGCGCGTTTACATCGAACGTTACCGCGTCCTGCTCTGTGTCCGAGGGGGCCTCCCCGTGAAGTTGCGCTTCTATCACGGGGTTGCGCAGTGCGCCGGCCAAAGACACGTGCCCTCCCAAGATGATCTCTTGCCGTATGTCGCCCAAAGCAGGCATGAGGAGAGCACGTGTGCTTATCTGCCTCAGCTCGAGATCCAAATCCAGTGCGTCGGTGCCGACCCGACCTGTGGCGCTCAAGACGCCGTTGCCGAGTACTATCTCCACTTCCTGCAGCGTGAACTCTCTTTTCCCAAAGGGTATGGTCGTCGGACGCGAGAGCGCGAAGGGGATATCCCCCATTTGCCCGGCCATCTGTGTCACTGTGACCTCGCGTAGCTCGGCGCGCCGGTGCTTGGCGAAGGCCGACGCGCGAAGCATGGAGCCGTAGGCACGGACCAAGACGTCGCTGACCTCTGCCTCCTCGTCGGTGATGCTGAATTTCGATTCGATGCTTGGGAGGGCGGAATTGGCAGGCGGCTGGTATCGCAATGCGCCCTCGGCCGCGTACGGGCCGTCGAGGAGTCCTGAAAGGGTGGAGGCTTCCCCCTTGGCTTCCACTTTGAACTCCAGCTCCCCGGAAGGTGACCTCTTCCCAGGTGCGATCAAATTGCTATAGCGAACGAGGTCAGCAATTTGGGCTTCCATTTCCACCACGTACCTGATGGTCGGAGAAAGACATAGGTTGGCAGAGGCAGAGAAGGCGTCGTTGTCGCCCAGCGCTTTGACGGAAGAGAGTTCTAACTGCGAGTCTTCGAAAGAGCCTTGCAGCCGGACTGAATCGAACTCCAACCCTTTGAATCCGAGATCGCAGGCCTCGGCCGAAAAAGTGACATGTGGATTCGGCAAGACACCATGTGCTTTTAGGTCTGCTTCCAGCCGGCCACTTAGCCCGTCCGGCAGGAAGTGGACGGTGATCTCTGACAGGTCTTTGGCCGTGACCCGGGCCTCGCCCTGAACGACGGCGTTTGCCAACGCCTCCGCCGACAAGGCTGTGACACTGGAAAAGTCAAGCGCTGCCGTTCCAGTAATGTCGGACGAGCCTTGCGTCCCGATGAAATCATCCAGAAATAGGCGGTTGTCCGAGATGCGGAAACGGGATACGAAGTTGCCGGGTCGAAGGTCGCCGCGCGACGCTTCACTAATCGCCAGGTTGCCGTCGGCCCTGATTCCGCGGATGTCCCCCGGCGGCATCGAACCCTCGATGGAGAGTGCGAGTTTGCCATGAGTGAGCAAGTCCGGCATTCGGAAGTCGCCTAGGGCTTCGGCGATGTCCAGCTCTCTCGCTTCAAGCGCCAGGTCGAGTCTTCCGTCGCTGAGCGTTTTCGTGCCTGCAAGAATGCTTCCACCCCACAGGTAGACGCGTCCTCGCATGTTAGGGAAGTGTCCGGGAGCTGTTTCGATCTCGAAATGCTCAATTCGGAGGTCCGGCGAAAGCGCGGCCTCTGGGATTCGCACTACATTCTTGTCCGCTTGGAGCTCCGCTGCCACGTCACTGAATGTCCTGGAGTAACTTCCATAAGCCACTTCGAGCTGGTCCGCTCCCAGCGTTGCTGCAAAGAGGCCGTCATGGCCTTGCTCGGCGGCCAACCTGAGCCCTTCCACAGCAGCCCGGCCTTTGGGCATTTTGACGAGGAGTGCGCCTTGACGCACGGTGACATTCGGAAATAGCACGTTCTTGACTTCGATTCTCTTCGCGCTCCCCTCCCCCAGCCCTCCTCCACGGATGTCCAGTGTCACACGCAATCCGTCCACGTCGATTGCGCTCAGCCAGTCTTTGCGGTTCAGTAGAAGCTTGACGAGCGAGTACTTCGCGGTCAGGTTGTCGAATTGGATAGATTCGACAGCAGTCGAGCGTCCCGCACTGACGGTACGCACGTTATCCAGCCGGAGGTTGGTGAAAATCGTGCCGGACACGCCGCCTATACGGAGGCTCACCCCCAACGTCTCTTCGGCTCTTCTCGTCGCCCAGGGAACGAGAGTGATCCCCAGTATCCGACCTCGCCAAAGCCATAGCGCCGAAACAACCGCACATGCGACCAGCAGCGCGACAGCGGATCGTCTCTTCAGGATGTGCCTCAGGGCTCTTGCTCTCATCGGTCTAAGATCCCTGGAAGCTGTTCTTCTTGTGACACCGACTGCTTGCTGCGTTGATTATACTTGCCGCGTCCGTTCCAAGTCACTGGTAGACCGGGAAGGGATGCGGCCGGCGGGAAGGACGGCCAATTGCAGAGGTCATCGGCGAGTCTTGGTACCGCGCGGGCGGCGAACTGACAAACGCTTTGGGAGGAAGGCAGACATATCGCCGCTCCATCCGATTTGCTGCTCGAGTCGCGGCCTCTCGTTCGGCGGATGGCGCCAGGGTTCAATGCGCGGGAGCTGCATCACTTTTGGGAACCCGTGATTTGTTCGCGGGGGAGCTCGGCCACGCGTTGGACGGGAGCTGCGCCTGATGTTCCGTTTCATCTCCTTCGTTGCGCACCTACGGCCGCAGCTGCTCCCGACGTCTCGGAGCCCAGTTCGAACTCTATTTCACGCGACGCGGTGTTGTTGAGTTCGGTGATCTCGGCTATGTCGTTGGCCGGGTCGATGACGGCGTAGAGCACGTGGACGGGGCTTGTGGGCCGCCAGTTGTCGATTCCGATTTTTACTGTCTGCGGCACGAGTGCTTCCGGAGGCTCGACGTGAGAGACAAGATTGTCTCCGAGGAGCTTCGCGCCGGCCTCAGGGGCTCCGTCGTAGACGGCGACCCGTATGTCGTCAGCCGAGGCCGCACCGATGTTGTGAACGGTGACGGTGAGGTAGCGCCAGCGCTCGTCGAATCGTATGTCCCCGGGAGATACGGCAAGGTCCGGCAGCAGAGAGGCCTGATGGCCCCCGCTTAGCTCGCGGAAGTCGACTATCTGTACTACACGGGGCTCGAGCGTAAGATCGAAGGGCTTGCCGCGCTGGTCCAACGTGAATGTGTGGACCTTGCCCGGGGCGTCGGGGATTCCGTCGTCGTTTGCGTCGTGCGAGACAGTAACCCGGAAGTCCGCACCGAGGCTCAGCTTCCAGGGGCATATTCCCAGCAACAGAGGCTCGGACTTGAAATTGTACATGTGAATGCGTAGGGCGTAGGGCTCGCTCTGGTCGGCGATGGCGGCGAGGTTGCGGCCGCCGCCGATGTAAGTCACACCGGCAGAGAGGAGCGCTCCGCCGGCTCCTCCGGCCGTGTAGAAGCAGAACGGGTCGATGATTCCGCTGAATGCGACCCGGTCGGTGGCGCTCGCCTCTGTTGTCATGGAGGGCCATCGCTCGGCGAGCCAGGTGCGCACGCGGTTGCTGCGCTTGATCACCTCGTCTTTCGTCCAAAGGACGGGTGGGTCCTCGCGGGTCCCTTTGATTGCTTCTAGGATCGCCTCCCAACGTCCTACGGCCTGCGTGACGCCGGCCGCAATCCACAAGTTGGAGCCGGGCTGGGACTTGCCCATTGAGGGGGCAGGACCTGCGCCGCGAGATGCGCTTTTGGTCTCGGCGGCGGTGCCGTGCTCCATGGCGAACTCCGCCTCTAGTCGGATTGGCTCCACATATTTCCGCTCGCCGGTCCGAATGAATAGCTCCTCGAGGAGGTCAAGCCTGTAGGAGTGGTAGGTGGGCCAGCCGTAGTTCTTCCTCGCGGGTATGGGGCCGGGCTCGTACCAGGTCGAGACGTTGCGCCCGCCTATTTCGTCGGTCTCAAAATCAATGTCTCCGGGAATGATGCCCATCGGCTTTCCCTTGTCGGTGCGTAGAGAGTCTTCGAGGAGGGCGTCGCCGAGTTCGCGGAGGAGCTGCAAGGTCGCCGGGCTGTTGTTGTAGTGGAGATAGGAAAGAGCCGGCAGCGCAGCTCGGTAGTTGATGGCTGAATCCAACTGCGTCGCGCCCCTGCCGAAGGACGCGGCACCAAAGTGGTTCGACCGCCAATGGCGGTGGCCGGAAGTGTTCACCCCGGTCCATATGTCCCGCATGAGCTTCACGGTTTTCAGGCATCGCTCCACCCAAACCGGGTTCCCGTAGTCCACTTCCATCATCATCGGGAGAGTGTCGCCGGTATGCTCGGAGCCATGCTCTGCATCCGATATCCCCCAGAAAAAGCCATTCTCGGTGTCGATCTGTCCCGCATTCCACACGCCGTCGACCAACTTCGACGCACCGTCCACTGCCAAGGGCGATTCGCCTCGACATATCGCTCCGTAGTATCCGAAGACTCCCACCATCTCGACGTCATCGCCCCACCCGCCGCCGATGCTTCCGTCGGGCCGCTGCTTGTTCTTGATCCACCATTCTGAGAGGTCTAGAAGCTGTGCGTAGGCCTCGCGCAACGAGACGGCCCACTGTGGTGCTCCCTCGGTTCCCTCCGTGTAACGGGGGAGGTGCCAGTCGTCGGTCTCCTCCCACTTTTGATCGAGGAAGTATCTGACGTGGCGGTTTTCCGGAAAGTCCTTTTGGAGTTCCTCCATGATTGCCCTGCCCGTGCCTGCCGCGTAGGTCCATCGGTGGGGGTCGAGCATGTAGCAGATGCGTGCCTGGTAGAGCTGGGCCTTATAGTAGACCGGATCGCCATTTTGGATGTTCCACAGGATGGAGAAGGCCTTGCGATTCTCGTAGAAATGGTTCTTGGGCGCTTCCCCGCGAGCCAGCATGGTCTGGATGCCTTTGTCGAACGTGGTGAGGATCTCGAGAAGCTCAATTGGGCCCTCGTCGTCGGTGCCGGGGCGGACCAGTAATTCAAGGATGCTTCGGGCTTTGGGTATGAGTCGGAGGTCCTCTTCGTATTCAGGCCGCCCCGCGAGCCACATATAGCCGCATGCGCGATGGGCCTGCTCGCCCGGCGCGGCCACGGAGTCAAAGGCGGTCTCGGCGTCGGCGTAGCGCCCGTCGTTGAAAAGCGCAACTGCCTTCGTCAACGCTTCCGACGGCTTGTCCAAGTTGGACATTGCGAGCTTCCCATCTGCTGCGCTGAGTGGGAACTTCACGTAAGTTGACCTGATCTCCAGCCCGGCAAAGCAGTTCAGCGTGAACGGCCCTCCGATATGCCTGTAGGGAGGCTTGTTGCCCGGGCGCTTTCCGTGCGGACGCAAGAAGGATGTCGGCGCGGACTTCTGCTTCTCAAGTTCCAGCAGTCTGTAGAACTCAGAATCATCCCCGTGAAGTCGCACCTCGAGCTTGCCGTCGGTTACTTCGCAAGTGAAACGCACTCGCCGATACCAGCCGTAGTCTGCCTGCTCGTTTCTGCCTGCCAGGTGCGCGGCGAGAATGTCGCCTGCGACCTTCTCTCCGTTGGCGTACACCTGCATCGAGTACCTGGGCTCGTACATGTCCCCCAAAGTGAGGGCGACGCGATAGGTACCATCAGGTAGATCAACGCGAAAGGTCATGTCTTCCGAGTCGCGTATTGAATCGACCAGAAGCGGCGTTACGTTGTCCCGGTAGAGCTGGACGCGCGAAATCGTGAACTGCGGACTCTCAGGGGGCTCTTGGCCCGGGAAACCTTCGTGCTCGCTCGTGACCCAGCCATACCCGCGTTGCGAATCGTACGAGTCGTTCGGCGTAACGCGCGTGGAACCCTCTTCCAGCGGAGACGTTTCCGTGCCCATGTCAAAACGCAACACCTTGGCTGCAGCAGGCTGGACGATCAAGAGCGACAGAGCTAGCGCAATGCTCCCCCACAGGTAGCGCTTCATCCCTTTCTCCTCGTTAGTGACAGGCAAATTGGCTATGTGGTTTGCAGGTTGGGCTCGCACTTCAGCAATCTGTTAGAACGTTGATAGAGCCACGGCGGACCTGCTCGTCGAGACGCGGGCAGTTCTGTTTGCCGCGGTGGGCCCGCCCGGAACATACCTTCGGGCGGGCCCACCGACTTTCACATCGGCCCTTCGAAGCACGGACAGTACTTGTAGTGCTGCCGCGGTTCCGCATGGCCCCTAGCTGCTGGGCCTAAAAGCGAGGATGTTCGGCACGGAGTTGCCAGCAGTGCCGCCTCCGGTACCTATGACGGAGTGGTCGCTGATGCAGGTCTCCCGGTAACCCGACGGAGGCCAGAAGTACCCCGCCCCCCGCAAAGTGTGCATCCGGATGCTGAATATCTCATCCCGATTTCTCAGCGAACCAGAGCCACCGGCATCATACTCTGCCATGCTGGGAGTGGACCCCCACTCGACGTGACCGTCAACATAGAGAATGTTCTGACCCTCTCCGTTGTGGTTTGGAGAGTTCAGCTCAGGTCGCGCCGACCATGCCGCCGTAGCCGTACCGTCGAACCGGGCGAAGTCGGCGGCGCTCATAGTGCCGGGACTTCCGAAGGCGTCGGCCGCTTCTACGCCCATCTGGTCCGAGACCAACGCGCAGAGCTGCGGCGAAGATGGTCTCTTGAACTGGTCATAGGAGTAGGCGGTCGAAGAGGCGTGCATGCCTCCGTTGGCGTCCGTACGTCCGCCGCTGCTGATCTGCCATGCGCCTGTTATCACCTCGGTCTGGCTCGGGCACAGGAACAACTCCATGTTGGTCACGTACTGGTTGCCTGCGTAGCAGAGCAGACCCAACGAATACGACGAATAACAGCCATCAGGCCCACGAGGGAACCACTCGTTGTAGTCCGTGGAGTAGATGTGCATTGCCAACCCGATTTGCTTGAGGTTGTTTTTGCACGCGGCGCGACGCGCCTGCTCCCGGGCTCTGGCGAGGGCGGGCAGCAGCAAGCCGGCAAGGATGGCGATAATGGCTATCACCACCAACAGCTCGATGATCGTAAAGCCTTTACTCTTCATATACTATCTCACCTCCTCTCTGGGTATGGTATGGAAATCTCGACTCCCCGATTGGTAGAATCTTGGGGCGAAGGACGATGCTTTCGGAGTTTGTGGAGCGCGATCGTCGGATTGCTCGTTTTGGTTAGGATGCATAGCGCCCCTTCTTGCATGGAGCAAATTTCCTTCTGGATTCTGGGACCTCTGCCGAGGTTGGCCATTGAAAAACTGTAGGAAAGATAGCATAATCGCTTGTGATATGGAATTGCTACGGTGGGCATATGTTTAACAGTTCCGGCCATGGATAAAAATAGGCGTCTTGCAAATAAGGTTCGGGAACTGCCCGAGAACCCGCCACATCCCTCGCCAGGGGTCTCAGGGGCTTTCTCCGCCACCCCGCGGGAGCTGAAGATATTCCGGCGAAGTCAGCCCGACTTCGGGCCGACAGCACTGATGCACCCATTTGTCTTGGCGGTATGTCTGCTGGGTCGAGGTGGGGTGATTGTCGGGGAGGGGCGTTTTCATCTCCTGCCGGGGCAAGGGCTGTTGGTGTTCCCGGATCAGGCGCACCACTACGGCCCGTTCCGTTCGGAGCCTATTTCCTGGCTATTCATCTCGTTCGAGCTGCCGGATGAGGATGCGGTGCTCCCTTTGCGTGATATCCCGTTTGCATTTTCCCCTGTGGCGTGGGAACGCCTGGAGCGGCTAGTGGACTGCTATCGGGCGTTGACGGAGGGGAAGTCGGCCCTAGGTGCGGAAGCGGTAGAGTGGCTTTCTCTGCTGCTGAGCGAAATCCTGCGGGGGGCGGGAGAGCCTGGGGGACGGGGGACCGTGGGCCTAGCGCACGGGGCGGAGTGGCAAGGAGATATTGTTCGCTCCGTCAGCCGATATGTTCACCATAACCTGAAAGAGCCCATTAGCGTCGCAGACGTAGCCCGGCACCTGGCACTCTCAGAAAGCCATGTGCGGAGATTGTTTCGGCGAGACCTAGGTGTGAGTTTGGGGGAGTTCATCCGGCGCACCAAGATTCACAGAGCCTTCGCTCTCTTGCAGAAGTCTGACCTGAACATTACCGAGGTCGCTTCCGCGTGCGGGTTTTCGTCGCTTTTCGCCTTCAGTCGGGCATTCCGGAAGAGGACCGGCGTTTCCCCTTCGGCATATCGGAGGCGGGCGCGGCAGGTTTCAAATGGAAGTGGTCGCTTCGCCGGAGTGAGACCGACCCCTGCGGATCATCGCGCGTCTCATCGGGGACGTGCTGTTTCGTAAGGGTGTTGAGCATTACCTGTAATTCCGCTTGTGGAAGCCACCTCCCGCGGACCATAACCCCGGCAATCTTCGCTGCATTCGCCACATCGGCAAGAGGGCTCTCTTCTACCATGAGGAGGTCTGCGCGCTGCCCCACGGTCAACATGCCGAATTGATCGGTTGCTCCGAGGCAGTCCGCCGCATCGCTTGTGCCGGCCCTTATTGCCTCGTACGGAGTCAGACCCGCCTCCACGAGGTTCTGCAATTCTTCATGGACGCAGACGCCGGAAACCAGCAAGGGGTCGGGGTCGTCCGTGCCGAGGACGATGCCCGCCCCGGCATCCTTCAGCGACCGAATTAGCCTGCGCCTGTTGACACCCCCGGCCATGACGTCCCTGGACGCGGATTCCGACATTCGTGACACCCAGCCGTGCTTCGTGAACCAGCCATCTTTCACGCGTTGGGGGACATAGCTCATGCAAGGGCGCTTCAACTCGCGCTCCATCGCTTCGCGTGTGAGCTTGTTTTTGAACACGGTCAGGGAAACGGCGTTCCAACTACCTGCTTCTCGTGTGGCCTCGACGATGCGCGGCATCCTGCTGAGGTCGGCATAGCGCCACATTTGGAAGCGGGCCGGATTGCCTGCGTTTCCGTTGAGGGGTGATCCGTCGGATTCGAGAAAGAGATCGTAACCAGTCAGATGCTCGATACAGTGATGCCGCGAGGCCAAGGCGTGTTCTATGCCTACTTCGATGGGGACATGACCTATGACTGGGATGTTATGTTGCTTTGCGGCTTTGATCAGGGCGTTGTAGACTTCTCTCGATATTCCATCGTAGACCTTCACGAAGTCGTACCCGTCCTTTTTAATCTCGGCCACGACCTCCCGGGCTCGACCTGGAGTCTCCACAGCCGTGCAACGAGTTCCAGCTCGATTGAGGATGGGACCAGAAGTGAAGAGTGCCGGTCCCAGCAGCTTGCCCGAGTCTATCTTCCGGCGCATATTGAGAATTTCGGGCGAGCCCCACATGTTTCTAACGGTCGTAACGCCGTTGGCCAGCCAGAGCGGGAACTGATACTCGCCCTCCACGTGCACGTGCATGTCCACGAGTCCGGGCATAAGGTACCGTCCTTTGCCGTCGATCTGAACTGCATCACGACCCGCCGGGGCTTTGGCGACCGGCCCGATCCAGGCGATCTTGCTTCCTCTTACGATAACCGACTGCTCCGCAATGATCCCTTCTCGATCCATTGGGATCACGTTGACATTTCGGAACACCGTGTGGGGCTGATGATGCATGATCACGACTTCCTCTTTTTCGGCCCTTGGCCGATACCGGCCATGGGGTCATTGGCTTGCTTCGTCAAGGTATTCTACGCGCCTGCGATAGCGATGCATAGGGAGAGCTGCTCGGGCCGTTGCGCGTGCTGGGACGCTGACAGAAGTCAGGAATGGGTGAGACCGGGCTGTTCTGTCCGTGCTCGCGGATTGTATAATACGCCTTCGAGCCTGAAGGAGAAGAGGACATGAGGCAGATGCTGCTGAGTATCGGTTTGGCCATTGGGATATCGACGGGAAGCGTGTGCTACGAGATGGAGAACACCATGCAGACAAGTGAGGTGCCGGTGAGAACGCGGGTCGCCGCCAGAACGTTTCCTTCCGTCTTCCAAGCATGGAATCGTGCCGACAACCTGGGTGACGAGGAGTATATGATCACTGCGGCACGCCATGACCTGATATTCCATGGTGCGGGGTTCTTTGAACTGAAGTGGAACCATTCGTACGAAGGTCTTGCGTGGAGGTTCACTCCCGACAGCATAGCTCAGGGGATGGAGACGCGCAGGAAGCTGCTGACGCTCAACCCAAAGATGGTTTTGATATTGGAGGTCCGCTACCGCGACGCGTCACAGGACTTCTTCCCAGAGGGGTACAAGTGGTGGAGGCGCGACAGCGAGGGGAATCTGGTGAAGGGATGGGAGGAGGGTGACTTCATCCAACTGGACTTCTCAAATCCTGAGTTCCGCGACCACGTGGCGCAGAGAGCGGAAGCCGCCATGAACAGCGGCGTAGTGGACGGCATCATGCTGGACTGGTGGAATGACGATGACGACAGAGTGGCTTTGATCAAGGCGATTCGCGAGCGCATCGGCGATGAGGCCCTCATCCTCGCCAACTCCAATGACCGGAAGACCCCTAGAACAGCGCCGTACATCAACGGCTACTTCATGGAATGCTATCGGTCGAAGACGCCGGAGGACTGGGAACGCATCGCCGACACCCTCTCCTGGGCTGAGAAGAACCTTCGCGAGCCCAGGATCAATTGCCTCGAGACGTGGTTCCACAACTCGAGGGACGACCTGAATCTTATGAGAGCGACGACCACGTTGTCGCTGACCCTGTCCAGCGGCTACTGCCTCTTTTCGGATCCGAATCCACTGCCCGCTCCGGATCATCTGCACAACTGGTACGACTTCTGGGACGTGGACCTAGGCAAGCCCGTGTCGGAAGGGGAAAGGCGAGCTGACGGAAGCATCCTGCGAGAGTTTACGAACGGGACTGTTTTATACAACCCGATGGGGAACGGTCCGGTCACGATCCGCTTTGAGGAACCGCGGAAGAGCGTGGCCACGGGCGCAGTGGTGGAAGAACACGAGCTAGAGCCCGCGGACGGCGACATCTATCTTAAGGAGCCCTCCGACGGACCGTCCGAATAGTCTATGATTCTGCCGCGTTTTCCTTTCTAGAGGGTCGCCGTCAAATTGACGATGGCCAGCGTCGATGGCGCGAAGGGGTGAGTGTGATACAGACGACTTTTTTCCCGGCCGTTCCACTGACGGTCGCCTTTTGTGTCCTGATGCCGGTTGCCGGTTCTGACGTGTTCTCTACTCGTGTGTCCGTGTGTCTCAACGGCGACTGGGAGCGGCACGACGGGGGAGACGTAACGACAGTCCCGGCTGAAGGATGGAAGACCGTTCGGGTTCCCGAAGCGCCCGACGAGGTCGCCGAAGGGTCGGCGTGGTTCCGGCTTGATTTCCATGTGCCTGAGGAGTTCGGCGCTGATAACAGGCGAATACTGCTGAGGTTCATAAGAGTCAGGCACTACGCAAGGGTTTTCCTGAACGGACGCGTTTGCGGGGAGAACTTCGGCGCGCGCGCGCCTTTTGAAATCGACGTTACCGATGCAGCTAAGCCGGGGGAGTCGAACCGCCTCGATGTTTGGGTCCACAACTCGAGCGGCTCATACGCCATGGAGGGCAAATTTTTCACCGACGCCGACATCGAGATTCTGAAACGTCTTTCTACTACGGAAGCCTACCAGAGAGCGGCGACGATTGCGGAGGATGTGTTCCTCGTTTCGCGACCGGCACTGCACGTGTGTGACGTGCTCGTGATGCCGTCGGTTCGCGAGCGCAGACTTGATGTGCGCTGCACGGTGCGCAATGACACTCTCGAGAACCGGACGATCAAGCTGCTGAACAGGGTGTACCTGGAGGGTGCCGCAGCGCTTTCCCTTCCAGACATGGAACTCCAGGTCGATGCTGGAGAGGAAGAAACGGTTCTCGTCTCTGCGCCGTGGGAGGAGCCGAAGCTGTGGGGTTTCGGGGATTACGGCAGTCCGATCCTGTACCACCTGGAGACAACGATTGAGCAGAACGACGGAGTCGTTGTCGACAGGCTGGTGAGCCGGTTCGGCTTCCGCGAAGTGTGGGCCGAGCGGGGCAAGATTGTGATGAACGGCAGGCCGCTGCGGCTGCTCGGGTACTGGCAACCCGAGGGCTCCGGACGGAGCCTGTGGACGCTGCGCATGGCAGCGGTGCAGGCATCGGGCTGCAATACAATTCACAACCACGCCGAACAGCGAGAGCCGTCGTACTACGATGTGGCCGACGAGATGGGAATGCTCGTCTGGGACGCGAACTTCTGCGGCGGGCCGCTCGGCACAACGAAGAACATGGTAACCGATCGCGTCTTTCCCGATGTACAGGCCGAGCTCGTCAGGCAGTGGCCCGAGTGGGCACGGGTTGTGGGCAATCACCCCAGCGTGGTTATGATAATGATCGGATGTCTGATCCACCAGGATTCGAACATTGCGATGGCAAGAGCGTATCGCAGCTACGACCCGACGAGATTGCTCCAGGCAAACGGGGCGCCGGCGGATGCGCCGCTCGACGTGGCCGCGTATACTTCGCACTTCACGATGTTTGATGAGGACCCTCTGAGCGACATCAGGACTTCTTACGAAAATTGGGGAAGCAATCGGGGAAGGCGTGCGGATGGTACGCAGGTGCCGCTGGTCAACTCCGAGTGCTGGTACCATTCGAGCCGACAGAACGAGGAGACCGGGCAGTGGGA
Source organism: uncultured Planctomycetota bacterium (assembly GCA_964493415.1). Classification (GTDB taxonomy): domain Bacteria; phylum Planctomycetota; class DG-23; order CAZBND01; family CAZBND01; genus CAZBND01. The sequence continues at coordinate 18,441 of CAZBND010000015.1, forward strand.
GCAGGCGGCTGAAGAGGACGTTGCGAAAGCAACGGAGGAGGCCATCGATTGGCTTGCGCGGAAGCCGCTTGTGGGCCTCAACCTCTACACGCAGCAGGCGTTTCGTCCTTTCCATGATGAGGGTGGAATTCACCGGCCTTCGTGGCCAAGCCGTTCGGGACTCGGGCAGCACTCGGAGACAGGGCGGACCGGGGGCTTCGAATGGGTGGGACCGGACTACGTGAACTACTGGGACCCGTCCGAGCCTCCGTGTCAGGCCACGGCGACTTTCCATGCTCAAAGGCGTGCCGCGAAGCGGTTCCTGGGGTATGAAGTGGCTGCGGCTGCAACCCGGCGCCCCACCGTTCTGGTGAAGGTGGTGCATGGGAACGAGCACGTTGCTAACGCGTACGTGTATGCTGTTCCGGTCAAGGGGACCAACTCGGACACGCTTGGCATGCGGACGGACGCAAACGGGACGGCATGGTTTGAGCTGCGTGATCCCGGCACCTGGCGGTTCATGGTATCGGAACAGGGCACATGGAAGGATGTGCTCGTGGACGCACCGCTACAACCGCTCGACACAAGAAGAGGCGGACTGGGCACGATAATCGAGGCAGTCATCGACGTTGCAGACTGACAAGCCTGTCTCGGGTATTTTGGCCCGATCGAGCACGGTTTCCCGCCTGGCGCGGTGTCTGCCCGGAGGAACTTCGGTGAAGAAAGCGAGGAGCGCATATCTATCGCACGGTTCTATCTTTGCTTGCTGCTGTTGCCCTAGGCACGTCGGCCATGGCTGTTGAGCCCACAACTCGGGTCGATCTCTCCGGTGAGTGGGACGTGCGCGCCGGCTCCTCCGGTGGATACTGCAAGCGCTACGTCCCGGGTGTATGGGACACTGGTTTGAAAAAGACCGAGACATACTATTACTCTAGGACGGTCGAGGTATCGCCCGAGGATGCTGACAAGCATGCCTTCGTCCGGTTCGGGGGCGTTGACTATGCATGCACAGTCTCCTGGGATGATAAGGTGCTCGGCTCGCACGAAGGCTACTTTCAGCCGTTCTGGTTTGACGTCGGTCAGCTGGGCGGAGGGCACAGACTTGCGCTCGAGGTTACCGATCCCTGGGAGGAGCCGGACGGCTTCGACGGCTGGGACGGGCACATCCCGAAGAGCACGCTGCAGGGGGTCGATCCGATAGCTTGGGGGCACAACCTTGCCGGGGTGTGGCGGCCCGTCGAGGTTATCATCGGCGACGTGTTCATTCATCGTGTATCCTGCCGTTACTTTCCCAGTGAGTCGCTTGCGAGGCTCGAGCTTGAGGTGGTCTCGAATCCCGCCCGGCTCCCTATCGCTCTCACAGCCTCCGCGTCCCTTGTGCCACCTTCGGATTCCGGAGCCGGTGGGGCTTTGACGGCAGAGCAGCGGACGGCGCTCGTCCGTCCGGTAACGCGTCTTACCATCTCCATCTCAATCCCTTCTCCAGCCCTCTGGTCTCCCGACAGCCCCGCCACTTACGCGGCGACCGTGAACCTAATCGCGGGGGGACGCATCATCGACTCGGCGCGCCGCGAGGTGGGATTCAAGAACGTTGAGATCGAAGGCCAGCATATTCTAGTCAACGGCAAGCCGGTGTTTTTCCGCGGACTCGCCGACTACCGTTTCCTCAGGACCTTTCCGATCGGTGCCCCCAGCGGCTACCCCGCCGGTGGCGACCCGGACGCTTACTACCCTCTCCGCTCGGAAGAAGTCTACTCGCGGTGCGCGCAGTTTGTGCGGCTACTCAAAGAGGCGAACTGCAACATCGTTCGCGTCCCGCATTTCGTCATGCCCGAAGAGTTCTACGAGGCCGCGGACCGGCTCGGTCTGTTCGTGTACAATGACTTTCCTCTGCACTGGAAGCACGATCTGCGGGAGATGTCGCCCGAGTGGATACTGGACCAGTTCGAGTCCTTCATTTGGGGTTTATCCCCTCACCCTTCCGCAATCATCATTGCCTGCTCGAACGAGTTCACGAGCACCCCTGCGGATGTCGGCATCGCCCTGCTGAAGAAGATGCTCTCCGTGGCTCGTTCCTGGGACCCGACTGCGCTGCTGATCGGCAATTCCGGCGCTGAAGGTCTTTCCTCGTGGGACTGGCCGAATGGGGCCTACGGCGAGCCGCTCGACGACGATATTGCAGACTACCATCGTTATGTTTCTCCTCGACGTGGGGACCCCCACCCCATCACCTCGCTGGCGAATTACATAGGCAGGGTATTCGACAGGGCCGCGGACCGCAGCCCTTTCAAGCCTTTCTTTTTCAGCGAGTTCGCCGTCAAGCTTCCTCGGGAAGAGGAGGCGCTGTTCGATTCCACCGATCGCCTCGCCCTTGGTGAAGATTCGGGCCGCCCCCGCTCGGAACTGGAAGACGAATGGACGTCTCTCTTCGGCGAGTGGATTTCTTTCGCCAGGCTGCTGGAATTGAGGCATCCCGTCCGAACCGTCCTTTCCGCATACTGGAGGCAGGTGCAGATTCTGGAATTCCGTCGGCGTTGGGACACCGGCGCGGCGGGGTGCACGGTCTGGCACTCCGGGAGTCTTCTAAAGGATCTGGAAACGCCGTCACCAGTCTCCTACGACCTCATACGCGCGGCCTATGCTCCGATTGCGCTCTATGCCCGAACACGCCGCATCGAGGATGGCAGCGAGGTGCTGGTGTGGGTAATCAATGACCGGCCCATCGGCCGTTGTACGCTGGAAGTCACGGGACACGCTTCTCGCCAACTGACTCTTGACGAGCCGGGTGTCCGATTAGAATCATACGTCGTCAGAGAGGCCGGCCCCGTGACTGTTGACCTCAAAGAAGGTGCGCGGACCCTGGCGACCTACGTGGCCGTCCCTATTCGCCTCTCTCGCTGAGAAAGAGATCACGCATCGCGCCCGAGCGTGTTCCATAGGGTTCTGCGTCTTTCGCGCATCGTTTGGGCTACTGATGATCAGGGGAACGCAGGCAGCGCACCCGCCACTCAATCGGAAGGCTTTCTCCGGTAGTCTTCCGCTCGATGACGGATTATCTTGGCTTCAGTCATGTAAATGACGTCCTCGGCAATGTTGGTTGCATGGTCGGCGATACGCTCGAGGTCGTGGGACACGGACATGAAATGGATAAGGGACTCGAGCCTGTCGGGGCTTTCGCGGATGGCGGCTTTCACCTCGTCGTACATCTTTCGATTGAGAGCGTCCACCTCATCGTCGTCGGCGCAAACTCCCCGGGCAAGGGAGGAGTCCATGTTGACGAGAGCGTCTAAGCTCCGTTTCAACATGGATTCAGTCTTTTCTGCCATGTCGCCGAAGTCAAAGGGAACTGGTACTCTTTCCGTGGAAGCGAGAAACGATACTCGCTCGGCAATGTTGACGGCGAGGTCTCCGATGCGTTCGAGGTCGCTATTGATTTTGAGAACGGCGACTATGAAACGAAGGTCTATGGCGACAGGTTGATGAAGGGCGAGTATCTTCAGGCACTCTTCTTCGACCTCCACCTCCCGATGGTCTATTCCCACGTCGGACTGTATCACTTCCTTTGCCAGGGCCTCATCGCGCTCCTCGATCGCCCTCACTGCGGACCGCACGTTTTCCTCGACGGTGGCGCAGAGAGAAAGGATAACCTTTTTGAGCTTCTCGGTCTCGATCTGCAAATGTCTCGACATGGCAGCAAGTCCTTTCGTTACCCGAAGCGGCCGGTTATGTAGTTTTCGGTCTGTTTTTGCTTTGGGCTGGTGAAGAGTCGTCTTGTGGTTCCGAATTCAACTATGCGTCCCTGGTAGAAGAAGGCCGTGAAATCGGATACCCGGGCCGCCTGCTGCATGTTGTGGGTCACGAGGACAATCGTGTATTTCTCCTTCAGTTCTCCAATGAGGTCCTCGATCTTGGCCGTCGCAATCGGGTCTATGGCGGAGCAGGGCTCATCCATGAGGACTATCTCCGGTTCGATGGCGATCGCCCTGGCTATACAGAGCCTCTGCTGCTGGCCGCCGGAAAGCGCGGTGGCGGACTTGTCCATCTTGTCTTTCACTTCGCCCCACAAAGCGGCGCGCCGTAGCGCGCTTTCGACGCGGCCCGCGATTTCGCTCCCGCTGAGCCGGTAATGGAGCCTCAGGCCGTAGGTCACGTTGTCAAAAACGCTCATGGGAAATGGGGAAGGTTTCTGGAAGATCATCCCGACGCGCCGTCGCAGCTCCAGGACATCGGTTGAAGGGGAAAGAACGTTGGCCCGGTCGATTAGCACCTCCCCTTGCGCCCGGTGGTCTCGATACAGTTCGTAGATGCGGTTGTACACGCGAATGTGCGTTGACTTGCCGCAGCCGGATGGCCCGATGATCGCGGTTACCCGGTTTGCCGGGACATCCAAGCTGTTGTCGAACAGCACCTGGTTGCCGCCGTAGTAGAAATTCAGATTTCGAACGGAGACCTTTATCGGAAGCTCGGTGATATCGGCCTCGTGCTCGCCCTTGGCTGCTCCACGGGCGGCAAAGACCGAGCTGCCTGCGTTGACGGGAAACATCTCGGAAGGACTCATCTTTTCCCTCTCAACAACGCCCTGGCTGATATCGTAGTGAGAAGCACACCTGCGGTTATCAGTAGCGAAGCTCCCCACGCCATGCGCTGCCAGTCATGATAGGGAGACATGGCGTAATTGAAAATAGTCACGGTCAGGTTGGGTGTAGGCTCCGCGAGGGAGTGCGTCCAGTAGGGACTATTGAGCGCGGTGAAAAGCAGCGGGGCCGTCTCGCCGCTGATCCTGGCGACGGCGAGCAGCACTCCTGTCAGCATTCCCGCTCTTGCTGCTCGGAAGACGACGCCCAGAGTGGTCCTCCAGCGAGGCGCTCCCAACGCCAAGGCCGACTCCCGCAGCGAGTCGGGGACCAGGTTTAGCATGTCCTCCGCGGTCCTCGCGACGATGGGGAGCATTATTATCGCGAGCGCCGCCGCGCCGGCGTACCCTGAGAAGCCGCCCGTCGTTACTACCAAGAGCCCGTACACGAACAAACCTATGATGATGGAAGGGACCCCTATCAAGGCGTTCGACGCGAAACGGGCTGCCGCGGCGAGTCGGCTGCGTTTGCCGAACTCCGCAAGGAACACGCCTGCGAGGATTCCAAGGGGCGTTGCGATGACTGTTGCCAGCACGGTCATCAGGAGCGTTCCGACAAGGGCGTTGGCGACGCCCCCGCCGGGGACGCCGGGCGGCGTGGCGGCTTTGGTGAAGAAGCTGATGTTGAACGCGCCGATCCCTCTTCTTATCACTTCATACAGTATCCATGCAAGGGCAACCAGCCCGACCAGCGCGGAAGAAACCGAAAGGACCTTGACGGCCCGGTCTACAAAACGTCTGGACCGTAGAGACCTCGGCTTCATCCCTTTGCCCTTTCAGTCAAGCCTACGCTGCGCAGCCATATACGAGCGGCGGCCTGGAAGATGAAGGTGAGTACGAAAAGTAGAAGTCCCAGCTCTATTAGCGCGCTGGCGTACATGGGCTCGGAGGCCTCTGCAAATTCGTTGGCAAGCGTCGAAGCGATCGAGTTCCCGGGGGCGAAAAGTGATGCGGATATGCTGTGGCTGTTTCCGATGACGAAGGTGACGGCCATTGTCTCACCCAGCGCTCTTCCCAATCCCAGGAACACCGCGCCGACCATACCGGCAATGCAGTACCTGAGGCTTACGCGGCGAGTTGCTTCCCAGGTAGTCGATCCCATCCCATAGGCTGATTCCTTGACTACGGCAGGAACCATGGCGAGGGAGTCCCGCATTGCGGCGCACATGAACGGCAAGACCATCAGCGCAAGGATTATGCCCGCCGTAAGCATGCCGATTCCCATTGGCGGCCCCTGGAAGAGCGGGAGGAAGCCCAGCTTGGTTCCCAGCACCGGTTGGACGTAGTCAGCCATGAACGGAGCGAAGACAAAGAGCCCCCACATCCCGTAGATTATGCTGGGGATTGCCGCAAGCAGCTCTATCGCAGTGCCCACAATTCGACTGATGACCGGGTGAGCCAGCTCGACGAGCAACAGCGCTATCACAAGGCTGACGGGCACCGCGAGGAGCATCGCGATGGCCGTCGATACTACCGTGCCGAAGATGCTGCTTGCTGCTCCGAAATCCTGCCTCACGGGATCCCAGGCTCCGGAAGTGATGAATCGCGCGCCGAACTTGGCAAGTGACTGACTCGAGCCCCGGAGGAGCTCGATGAACAGCCCTGCTATCAAGGCCAGTAAGACGAATGCGCAACCAGCGCTGAGGTACTTGAAAAACGTATCCGCCTTCGGTTGCCGTCTTGGACGAGTTCTCAAATGTGTTGGCTACTCCCCTTGATAGCGCCGATGGCTTTGCAGCGCCGTGGGCAAAACCCACGGCGCTGCAGGAAGGACGAACTATGGCCACAGGGCTGCGCCATCGGCCCTGAGTTCTTGCTCCCAATTCTTCTCGACCAGAGTGAAGACGTTCTCTGGAATGGCTACGTAGTGCAGTTCCTTGGCCGACTTGACTCCGTGACGGTAGCACCAGTCAAAGAACTTGAGCATCGCCTTGGCTCTCGCCTTATCCGGCTGCTCAAGGTGGACAAGGATGAACGACGCGCCCGTGATGGGCCACGACTCGTCGCCCGGCTGGTCGGTCAGGACCACGTAGTATCCCGGGGCTTTCTCCCAGTCTGCGTTGGCTGCCGCTGCTTGGAATGTCTCGTCGGTGGGTGGGACGAACTTCCCGGCCCGGTTCTGCAGCAACGTGTGGGTCATCCTGTTCTGCAGCGCGTACGCGTACTCCACGTACCCGATCCCCCCATTTACGCGCTGAACGTTAACTGCGACACCCTCGTTTCCTTTCGCCCCGATGCCGACCGGCCAGTCGACAGCCTTCCCCGTGCCGACCTTCTCGTGCCATTCTGTCGAGACCTTGTCGAGATAGTTGGTGAATATCCAGGTCGTTCCTGATCCATCCGCTCGATGGACGACGGTGATGGCGGTCTTCGGAAGGCTGAGAGTGGGATTCGCGTCTTTTATGGCGGGATGGTCCCAGGTGGCGATGCGCCCCAGGAATATGTCGGCGAGTAGGCTCGGAGTCAACCGGAGCTGGCCGGGGGCGATGCCTTTGACGTTGACCACCGGCACAACCCCGCCGATGATCATGGGGAACTGGAGCAAACCCGCTTCTTTGAGTTCGTCGGCTTTCAGAGGGGCGTCAGACGCGCCGAAATCTACGGTCTTGGCCTTTATCTGGGCGATGCCGCCACCCGAGCCGATGGATTGATAGTTGAACTTCATCCCAGTCAGTCTCTGGTAGTCGAAAGCCCATCTGGAATAGATGGGATAGGGGAAGGATGCGCCCGCCCCGCTGATGCTGACCTGACTTCGTTCCTCGGCTGATGTCCGCTGCCCTGGAAGAACCAGTGCCGCGACTCCGACTCCTATGATAAGCGCAAGCATTGCAGTCCTTTTCATTGCCTGTGTTCTCCTTTTCGAACCATGTTCCAGAAGTATGACATCCGACAGTTAGGATTGTGTTAAGGAATTGTTGCTGCTTTGTGAAAACCCACGTCGAAGTCTCGCTGCTAGAAGTCCACCTGGAATCTGGTGCCGAAGCCTTGGATGTCGCCATCGTTGGCGCCGTAATTGCCTTCTTCAGCCATGGCGTAAAGGTAATTGAACATCACCCTGACGTTTGGGTTGAGATACCAGTTGAGGCCGAGGGTGATGTCGGAGAGTCTGCCTCCGTCGATGTCGTCATCGACGAGGTCGAGACATGCGTAGCGCACGCCGACTTGCCAGGCGCCTGGGCCGCCGTCGCGAGTGTAGTTATCGTTCGGCTTGGTGCGCGAGAACTGGCCGCTCTTGTTGTCGAGGCTTCTGTGCTCGCCGGTGAGGAAGTAGCTTCCTTCGACGTAATAGCCGCCGAAGTTGAGCGCGCCCCCGGTCTCGCGGTCGACTCCTGTGTAGACATACTCGCCTTGGGCGGCAAAGGGGCCGTACACGAGAGCGCCTTCGAATCCGACGCGATACTCCGAGTCGTAGTCGATGGAGCCTGTATCGACCAAGCGGTTCGCGAGGTGCAGTGACGGCCGTTGCCGGGACCTGATGCTCCCGTCACTTTCGGCGCCGCGCCACGTGTAAGCCAGCCCGAGGTGAGAAGCGCGGTCGGTCTTGCTCTTGCCCCAGGGGGCGTAGGTAACGCGCCCGGTGAAGGCGTAGCCTTGGGTCCCGGTCCAGGTGTTGTCGTCCTCCAGCGGGCGGAAGAGGCCCGCGGCCCAGGTGAAGCTGTCGACGGCGTCGTAGAGCATCACGCCTCCGCTTCTGCTTGGGGCGAAAGTGTTGGTGGGCAATGCGCGCTCCATGAAGGTCATGTACTTGCTGCTGGTCAGTTCGTCGATTGAAAACGGCTCGTGGAACTTGCCGACCTTGAAATTGGCGAAGGGAAGGAGTTCCTTTACGCCGATGTAGGCATCCTTGAGGCTGGAACCCTCGGACCCTCCGGCGAAATCGATCTGCAGCTTGTACTCCGTGTTGTCATAGATCGTGCCTTCACTGTAGAACCGCAATCTGCGGAACTCGAGCCCATCATCGAACGGGGCGGCGTCCATGCCTTCGTCTTCTCCAAGGAAGCAGTTCCAGTCGAACATCACACGCCCGCCGATCTTGAGTTTGAAGGCGCCGTCGGCCGAATCCAGCCGCAGCCCTTCCTTCCAATACGCCCGAAAGCTGGAGTCGTCCTGCATTTGCTCTTCCAACGCCGAAACGCGTTCTTCGAGGGAGTCGGCTGCCCGCGCATTCGGCGCGAGAGACACCGCCGCGAGCAGAATCATTATGATGGCCTTTCGTATCACGTGTTTTTCCTCCTTGGTTTCAGGTGTTCAGATTCGAACACAGCAGCAAGCTGCGGCCGTACGAAAGTGACTAAAGCTGCGACATCTGCCTCTCGGCTTTCAGGTGCACCTCCTTTCTCTGGTCGCAAGAGCCGTGACGGGTAGCGGTTGTGGCGAGCGCAGATGCCGCCCCTTGGCTACAGAAGGAGTATGCAGCGTGCTGGTTAGATGCCGATAAGCGGGAAGTTAGAAGCGCGTTAATTCGGAGGGATGAGCGGGTCAGAGAGGAAGGCGTATTGTGAACGTGCTTCCCTGGCCTGGGGTGCTTTCGACTGAGACGCGACCGCCGTGCGCCTGAGCGATGTGCTTTACGATGGAGAGTCCAAGTCCGGTCCCGCCAAGCTTCCGGCTTCGTCCCTTGTCAACCCGGTAGAAGCGTTCGAATATCCGCGGGAGGTGCTTTCGTTCAATGCCGCATCCGCGATCCGTTACACTGATGAATACTTGCCCGCCTCCAGCGGTGGCGTCTACGTTGATGAAGCCCCCAGGGTCGCTGTACTTGATGGCGTTGTCTATCAGATTAGCGACCGCATGTTCGACAAGGTCCGAATTGATCCTGGCCGAAAGCTGCTGATCGCAGTCGAGACGTATCTCTATACCCTTCTCTCGGGCCTTCGGCCCGCAGGTCTCTACGGCGGCATCGAGAACGTCCCCGATCCTGTTCTCGACGCGCGATAAGACAGTCCCTTCGGTTTGCTCTTCGATTCGCGACAGCAGGAGGAGGTCCTCGATGATCGCGTTCAGGCGATCCACTTGCCTTGCGGTGAGATTGAGGAATCGCTGCGCATCTTCGGTGCTGTCGTAAGCCCCTTCCAGGAGGGTCTCGATGGCTCCCTTTACCGCGGTCAGAGGCGTTTTGAGTTCATGCGAGACGTTTGCGACAAACTCACGCCGGACATTTTCCAGCCGTCGCAGGCGCGTAATGTCGTTGAAAACGATAACCGCGCCCATTCGGTGTTGGCTGGAGTCTCGCAGGACCCCCCCGCGTGCCTGGAGATGGCGTTCCCCTCCATCCACGAGAACGAGCTCTCTTTCGACCGGCTCGGGACTGGACAGGGCGTCCTTGATGAGTTCCTGCACTTTGCTGCTCCGGAGTGCTTCCTGAATGCTTTTCCCTTCCGCGCTCGAGCGCTCGACTCCCAGCATCGCTTCGGCCGCTCTGTTGATGCTGATGATCCGCTCCTCAGTGTCAACCGCGATCACCCCTTCGACCATACTTGCCAGCGTAGCGGCCTCTTGGTTTCGCTGGTCCGTTATCGCCCGTATTCGCCTGTCCAATTCGGCAGCCATGTCGTTGACAGCTTCGGCCAATTCGGCCAGCTCTGCCGAAGGGGGAACGGGAAGACGTTTGTCCAATTCGCCGGCGGACATCCGCATGACCGCGGACCTCATGTATTCGAGCGGCCCGCTGATGCGCCTGGATACGACCAGGATCACCGAGCCCGCGACGACCGCTATCGCCGCCCACCAGGCAAAGATTCGGAGGTAAGATCCCCGAAGGAGTTGAGTAATCGCCGCAATAGGCATCGACACGCGCAGGACGCCGATAGGGGAGCCGTTTTGGTTGACGGGTATCGCAACGTAGTACATGTCCTTTCCTAGAGTCGGGCTGTGTCTCTTCGATACTCCTTCACGGCCCTGCAGCGCTTCCACTATCTCCGGCCTGTCTGCGTGGTTCCCCATGACAGCGGGGTCTTCTTCGGAGTCGCCGACAACCTTCCCGGATGGGAGTATTACCGTGATTCGGGTCGCTGACTCCCTCCCAAGCTTGTCGCAGAGATCGTCGATGGCCGGCCGATTGCCGGCGAGGAGGAGATCGTGGACTTGTGGTCGGATGAGGTGTGCCATGCTCCCAAGGTCCGATTTTATCCGCTCAAGGTAGGCTTTCTGGAGTATGCCGGAGGCGTACCACGCGACTGCGACAAGCGACAGGAGCGTTATCAGCAGATAGGTGGGCACAAGCTGCCACAGGAGTCGGCGACTCGGCATCTGCTACACCCCGTATCTGTATCCGACGAACCTGTACCCGATGCCCCGCACAGTCTCAATGTATTTGCCGCATGCCCCCAGCTTTCTCCGAAGAGAAGTGATGTGGACATCAACCGAGCGGCCGGTAACCACCACGTCATCTCCGCGGGCGCGCTCGATAATCTGGTCTCGTGTGAACACCCATCCCGGCCTGCGCGCCAGAAGATGGAGGATCCGGAACTCCGTGAGGGTAAGGTCTACGGGTTCATCTTCGACCAACACCTCGTGCCTGCCCGGGTCTATGACGAGGTCTTTCAACTTGATGACCGCGGTCTCCGGCGGGGGAGCGAGGGTCTTCCTTCGAAGGACCGACCTCACCCTCGCAACCAGCACCTTGGGGCTGAAGGGTTTCGTTATGTAGTCGTCGGCCCCCAGCTCCAGTCCCGCCACGATGTCGGCCTCGTCGCCTTTGGCTGTGAGCATGACGATGGGTATGTGCTCGGTGGTGCGCTCTTTTTTGAGCACTCTGCATACCTCGAGACCGTCCACCCCGGGAAGCATGAGATCGAGAACGATCAGGTCAGGGGCAACCGTTCTCACGGCCTTCAGGGCATCCTCCCCCGTGCTCACGCGCGAGACCGCGTAGCCTTCTCTCGACAAGTTGTAGTTCACGAGCTCAAGGATATCTTCCTCGTCATCCACGACAAGGATCCGCTTTGCCGGCATCACCACCTCCTACAGCTTTCCTCATCCATTGTAGCATTATACTCGCGTGGGGTTAGGGTTAGGTTAAGTAGTTGTGAGGTCTCTGTTTGCGGTTTCCGGCAAAGCTCGGGCCGATGTGACGTGGCCGCGCAGGCGCACGTGAGCAAGAAGGGCGAAATCGCGCCCGCAGTTTAACGCGGCGTCGTGATGCCCTGGCAAGTCACCCGGGTTGTTGTGCTCACACACCTTGTCTGAGGCGCTACATCCCCGGCCATCGGCCCGGCTTGGCCTCCGGAGGATGCTTTCTCGGCTCGAAGACGACCCGGTCAGGCAGGAATTCGGTCTCTACATTCCAGAACGCGTCCACCTTCTCCTTAAGACGGACAAATTCGGGCGACGCCTTGCGTTCGGGGAAAAGATTTTGCCGCTCCCACGGGTCGCTCGTCACGTCATAGTATTCGATGGTCCTGTTGCGATTGATGATGACCTTAAAACGTTCATCCCGGGCCATCAGAAGGGGAGCTGAAAGGTTCTTGCGAACGTCCATCGAATACAACACGCCGTCTTCCCATGATTCCTTTTTTGTAAGAAGGCCGGTCATGTCGCGCCCCTGGAGGGCTTCGGCTTCGATGCCGGCCAGAGAGAGGAATGTGGGAGCCACATCGATGATCGAGACGGGGGAGTCCACAGTTGTGCCTGGGGCGGGGAGTTCCGGGCAGCGCAAGATCATGGGAATCCCTGCCGACGCCTCGTACATGAGCCCCTTGTACAGACGCCCCTTCTCCCCCATCATGTCTCCGTGGTCCGCGAGGAACAGGACACAGGTGCTGTCGCGCAGTCCAAGCCCATCGAGTGCACGAAGAAGCCGGCCAATCTCGTAGTCCACTTCGCTGATGAAGCCGTAATAGTAGGCCATGGTCCGCTTGAAATCAGCGGCGGTGAACTGCTTGAATTGGCCCTGTCCGGCAGGGTCGATGTAATTCGGGGGCAGATCCATATCGGCGGGATCGTACATATACGAGAAGGGTGCCACGGGGTTGTATGGGTGATGCGGCTGGAAGTAAGAGGCGTGCATGAAGAACTGTTTGTTCTTGTCGCGGATTTGGCTCAGCCATTCGATGGACCTATCGGTAACCCAGTGAGCATCTGAAAGCTCAAGAGGTACGTTGCACGGGTTGGCGACTGCTCGCGGATCGTGCTCCCACCCCTTGGGCAACCCCACGGGGCGCTCGAGATCGTGGCGCTTGCTCAATTGCTGCTTGAGCCACGGCGCGTAGTCGGAAATGCCGGCTTCAGTGATGTAAAACTCGTGATGCAGCGCATATTGAAAACCGTGTAGCTCACCGTAGGGGATGTAGTGCAGCTTCCCCACCGAGCATGTCTGGTAACCCGCCTCGTTGAAATAGTGCGCCAACGTCTTGATGTTCTCGTTCGGCTTCATCTCGTTAGTCAGTACGCCGGTGCGAGTTGCGTGCATGCCGGTCATCATACTGTAGCGGGAAGGCGAAGAGACCGGCGTGCTGGCGTAGGCTTGACGCAATCTCACCCCCTGAGAGGCGAGCCGGTCTAGATTGGGGGTCTTCACGATACTATGGCCGGCAACCCCCATTGCCCGCGGGCTGAACTGGTCGGTTATGATGATGAGGAAGTTGGATGGGGTGGCGGTGGTGGCTTGCTGCGCCCTTGCCGTGCGACTGGTTGAGAGGACGGGAACTCCCGCAGTCGCTCCAATGATTCCGGCCCCTCCGGCCGCTGCCCTCCTGAGAAACTCTCGGCGGTCCATTCGATCGCTCATGGGCCCACTCCTCATGTCGCTGTCTGCGTAGTTTCCGCCGCTTCGGGAGATGCTGCCGGCGGTCCGATTTGCGCGGCGTCGTCGCCCCAAAATAATAAGGGCTGCATGCTCTCCTGCCAAGCCTCTTTGGCTGTGATTGAAATAGGAGCGCGCCGGTGTACGCTTTACCGGCGGTCCAGACACGGCGTCAGCCTCAAGGAAAAACGAGGGGAAACTGGGCTCGTTAGACCTCGCTTTAGAGACGGTGATAGCGATGGGATTCTCAAGAGTGGCGAGGGGTTGAAACGCCCGCACCCGCCAATACAATGGCTTGGCCATTGTGATTCTCGATCGAGCTTGCATCAACCATGGCGGCAGTCATAAAACTGCGCTAGAGTCCTAACTGCGGGGCTGTTCGGCAGCCCAGGGGTGTGTTCTCAAAGAGGTGGAAAGCTGGAAATCTTTGGAGCGGGCAAAGCACTTTGCAGGCGTGAGCCGTCGGATGGATGGGCGGCCGGTCTCGTTGCGTGAACCCGGAGGTTCGGCACGGGGATGTGGCGTGGCCAAACCCGAAACGCCTTGTGTAATAGGGAAGAAAACGGCGTACGAGGGGAACTATATTCATGGATGAGGGCAGAGGAAGGTCGAGGGCGGAGAGTGAACATTTGCGCGCGCCTGATTTGGAACTCCTGCGACAAGCTCAGCAAGGAGACGAAGGGGCGTTTCATGAACTTGCCGATAGGCACGCGAGTGGACTTTACAGGTTGGCAGTGGCGCTTGTAGGCAACACGGCGGATGCGGAGGACATAGTGCAGGAGACTTTCCTGGCGGCTCTGCAAGGCATGGGAGCTTTTCGCCGGAGGTCCTCGGTCAAGACCTGGCTTTACCGCATTCTCAGCAAGAGAGCGGCTAGGTGCCATCGGACCAGGCTAAGGCATGCCGCTTCGCCCCTCTACGATGACGCGGAGGAACCTGGACGAGGGGTCGGGCGTGGAGCGGGGCCTTCCGCCTCGGGTGCGACAGATACCCGCCTTGACGTGACCGAAATCCTCCAAGGCCTTTCAACAGATCACCGGCGGGTAATAGTCCTTCGCGAACTGGAGGGGTTGTCCTACGCTGAAATAGCAGAAGTACTGGGGCTTCCCCTCGGGACGGTCGAGTCGCGAATTGCCAGGGCGCGGAAGGAGCTGAGAATGCGACTTGACGGATACCTTGGATGACTAACCGGAATTGAACGCTGCTGTGGAGTAAGAAGGATGGAAGAGAAGCCAACTTCAGTTTGCAGGTATCGGGGAAAGCTTAGCTCCTATTACGACGGAGAGCTGCCGCAGAGCGAGCTGGTCGAGATCGAGTCTCACTTGGCGGATTGCCGTGGATGCTCAGCGGAGCTTGAGCAGCTCAAAAGGCTTTCCGGGCTGCTGAGAGGGGCGTACCTCCCGGCGATGCCGGGCGGGGCCTTGGCTCGGCTGCACAGTCGGGTGGGGTCGGCCAGGGAAGCGGTGGTCGTCCGGTTGGCGGAGCGCCTGATGGCCGTTGCCGCAACGGTCCTTGTGGTGTGTGGGCTATGGCTTTGGCAAGCGAACGGAGTTCGTAGGCCGTACGACGTTTCGCTGGGAGGCTGGGAGATTGCTGCGATGACGCTCGGCGTGGAAGACGCGCAGCATGTCAGTCCAGAGGAGTTGCTCACCCAATGGATCGTCACAGATCTGTCGGCGGAGGAACAGAAGTGACCAAGACAAAGGTAATTATTCTCGTATCTTTTGCGCTTGTCTTCGCGGCCGGTGCCGCAGTGGGAATGCTGATGGAAAGATCGGGCCACAGGCCGCCGCGCAGGCCGGGGCCCTTTGGCGGGTTCTCGGGTCTCGATCTCACTCCCGAGCAGCAGGAGGAGGTCCGCCTGATTTGGTCGGAGCGTGAGGAAGCGGAGGGCCCAAGCATGTTCGAGCGGGCAAGACAGCTGGAAGAGGAGAAGCGCAACGCCATAATCGCGCTCATGACTGAGGAGCAGCAGGTGCGCTACGAGGAGATTCTGCAGGAACACGAACGGAAACTGAACGAGTTATCTCAGGAAAGGAGGAAGGAATTCGAGAGAAAAGTGGAGCTCACGAAGGAGATACTGACCGAGCCTCAGCGAAAGAAGTTTGAGGAACTTATAGAGGAAGGCAGGAACAGGGGGCGGGAGTTGCTGCCGGGCCACCCGGGGACTCCGAGGTACAGACGCCCCGGTGGACCCTCTGAAGAAAGGCAGCCGTCCTGAGAAATCAATGAACGGAAGCAGTCAAGATAGGAGATGCGCAATGTCTCGAATGAAGCTGTTTGTGTCGGTTGGGCTTGCGGTGGCTCTCGCAGCAGCGTACGTAGGAGTAGTCCCGGCGCAGGAAGAGGAAACGCGCCCCGCGCAGCCGGCGCCGCGGGGAGGCCCGCGAGGCGGGCAGTTCGATCCGGACCAAATGCGGCAGCGGAATCTCGAAGCGATCCAGGCGGCCTTGGGTGCAACGGACGAGGAGTGGAAAGTCCTTGAACCCAGAGTTGAGAAGGTGCAGACCCTTTCGCGCGAAGCCGAGAGCCGGATTGGAATGGGCATGTTGGGCATGTTCGGTGACCGCGGCGGCAGGCGAGGAGAGACGGCGGCAGAAGCTTCGCGCACGCAAGAGCTGTCGGGCGTCCAGAAGGCGTTGCAGGATCTTCGAGATGTGCTGGATAAGGAAGACGCGAAACCCGAGGACATCAAGGCCAAACTGACCCAACTCCGCGATGCCAGGGAGAAAGCAAAGCAGGAGCTCCATAAAGCGCGGCAAGGGCTTCGTGAGCTGCTGACTCTCCGCCAGGAAGCGCAGTTGGTCGTGATGGGGCTTCTTGAGTAAGCCGCAGGGAGTCGGCCCCGCGCAACAGACTGCCGAACGGAGCGACGGGCACTCAGGGGGGAACTCGCATGGACATCGGAAGTCAAGTCCGCAATCACACTGCCTCCCAAGGACGGGTATCGGCGGACCGTGGGCACGTTGAGGCTTTGTCCGAAGCGGAAAGCGCGCTTCGTAGGATGCGCTCAACGTTGGGAAACCAGGGAACGCTACGCGAAGACCACGAGAGGAAGCTTGCTGCGATGGCCGACAACAGGGAAAAGGCGAAGCAGCAATTGTATAAAGCGGAGCGAGAGCTTCGTCACGTCGTTGCGATGCTTCAGGAGGTTCGATTGAGCTTGATGGGGCTCCGCGATTAGGCCCGTCAGCCCTGCTGCGAGGGCAAACGGCCATTGGTGGTTGGGAGACTATGGAAGACGTTCTCGCCAAAATGAGCGATGTGGGCCTCATTAACGGTCAAGCGGCCGAGAGTGTTCGGCTTCTCCAGTCCGAAGGGAAAGCTCTCGACGAGGCGCTGTTGGCTGGCAGCGGCCTCGGCGAGGAAGAGCTTCTCCGGTACTTGGCGTCCGAGTTCCGCCTCCCGTATGTCGACCTCGACAACTGGCATCCCGCCGAAGGCTTCCTTGCGAAGTTCCCCGCACGGATATTGCTCAAATATGGCCTCCTTCCGCTGGAGGAACGCGACGGCGTTGTGACCGTGGCCGCAAGCAAGCTCTTCGACACCACCGGGGCCGATGAGCTCCGCCTGGCCTGCGGCAAAGAAGTGACTCTCGCGTTGGCTCCCTCGGATGAGATCGAGCGCTCCATCAAGCGCTTCATCGGAGTTGGTGCCGACACCGTTCAGTCGCTTGTCTCGGGTGGAGAGAAGGCGGAAGTGCAATTCGTCGATGAGGAAACAGACGAGGCGATGGACCTCACCCACGATGCCGAAGACGCTTCGATCACCACCTTTGTCAACCAGGTGCTAACTGAAGCGATCAGGCTCAGGGCGACGGATGTCCACTTTGAGCCGTTCGAAGGTCAACTGCAGGTTCGTTACCGCATCGATGGGGTGCTGCAGCAGGCGACTATTCCCCCGGAGGTTCGGCGCTTCCAAGCTGCGATTGTCTCGCGGCTGAAAATATCGAGTCGGCTGGACATTGCTGAGAAGCGGCTTCCCCAAGACGGACGAATCAAACTCAAGATCGCCGGTCGTGAAATCGATGTGCGCGTTTCCGTGATCCCGATGCTTTACGGCGAAGCGGTCGTTCTTCGGCTTCTAGACCGAAGCGCGGCCCTGCTGGGGTTGGAGCGTTTGGGGATGTCCTCGGAGGATCAAGCTGCTTTTGCGCGCATCCTGGAGCTGCCGCACGGCATCGTGCTTGTGACGGGGCCGACGGGGAGCGGGAAGACGACCACTCTCTACGCAGCTCTCTCGCGGATGAACGATGTTGAACGCAAGATAGTGACGATTGAAGATCCCATCGAGTACCACCTTCGAGGCATCAACCAAATCCAGGTTTCGACAAAGGCGGGCCTTACTTTTTCGCGCGGCCTCCGCTCCATACTGCGCCACGACCCCGATGTGATCCTTGTCGGCGAGATTCGCGACCGGGAGACTGCCGAGATTGCGGTGCAAGCTTCTCTGACCGGGCATCTGGTCTTTTCTACGCTCCACACGAACGACGCTCCAGGTGCCCTCACACGCCTCGTGGATATGGGGATAGAGCCTTACTTGGTGGCCTCGTCTCTGGAGGCCGTGTTGGCGCAACGGCTGGTCCGATTGATATGTAGTAAGTGCAAAGAGGAGTACTCTCCCCCTGACAGGGAGGTGCTGGAGGATCAATTGGGACCGGTTCTCCCTGACGTGCTGTACCGGGGGAAAGGATGTCGGGAATGCCGGGAAACCGGCTATCAAGGGCGAACAGGGATCATGGAGTTCATGCCGGTGACGGAGGAGATACGTGCGCTGATATTGGAGCGAGCTTCGGCGGGAGAGGTCAGGCGTCTTTCCGCGCAGGGCGGAATGAAGAGCCTACGGGAGGACGGCTGGCGACACGTGTTTGCCGGGAGGACGACGATCGAGGAAGTCCTCAGGGTGACCAAGGACGAACGTGTGAACGGCAGCAGCGTTCGATTGTTCTCTGACGAGGCGAAACGGGGTGGTGAGTGATGCCCGCTTTCGGGTACGAGGCAGTTGACCAGGCCGGCAAGAGCATCACGGGACGTCTGGTTGCAGAAAGCCGGTCGGCAGCAGTGGACCAAATCATCGGAAGGGGCCTTTTCCCTGTGACTGTTGCGGAAAGTGAAGCACCTGCCGCGGTCACTCTGCCCGCCCTCCTCTTCCCGAGCCACGTGTCCCGCGGCAGCGTGGAGGCCTTTACCAGGGAGCTTGCGAACTTGCTGGCCGGCGGGGTTCCCCTCAGCAAAGCGCTTAGGATTTTGAGTCGTGAGGCCGCACAGCCGGCCGCCAGGAAGCGATGGGAAAGCATACACGACGACGTCGTGGGAGGCATGTCGCTTGCCGACGCCATGAGCAAGTGGCCGAAGTTGTTTCCGCCTGTCGATGTGGCAATGGTCAGAGCGGGCGAGACGGGGGGGTTCCTTGACGTGGCACTGGAGCAGATCGCCGACTTCAGATCACGTGAACAAGACTTGAAGGGGCGGGTGAAGGCTGCGCTCGTGTACCCGATTGTTCTTTCAGTTCTGGCGTGTGCTGTGCTGACCTTTCTTCTCACATTTTTTATCCCCCGCTTCTCGGCAATCTTCGCTGAGTTCGGGGGCTCTCTTCCGCGGCTCACCCTGGGGATAGTGTCTGCAAGCAAGTGGGTTACGAGGCGCGGCGGCGTGGTGTTGATAGCGGCGGGACTCGTGCTGCTTGCGGCGAGGCGGGTTGTCGCTTCCGAATCCGGGCGGCGTATTGTGGAGCGTGCGACGTTGCGCGTTCCCGCGGTGGGACTGGTGGTGGCGCGTTTCGCCCTTGTCCGTTTTTGCCGAATGCTGGGAACGCTCGTCGGCGCAGGTGTACCGCTGGTGTCGGCGCTGCGAGTGGCGAAGGCTGCTATCGGAAATCAGGTGCTTGCTGATGCGGTTAGTCATTCCATCGAGGAAGTTCAGCACGGGGCTCCGCTTGCCAAAACACTTCTGGCGAGCCCCCAACTCTTCCCGGCATCCGTCACTGAGATGGTGGCAGTGGCGGAGGAAACGGGAAGGCTGGATAAGGAGTTGGTACGCCTGGCCGCGGCTTACGAAGGGGAGCTGGACCGGCGGCTCAGGATGCTGGTTGCCCTGGCGGAGCCCGCCCTGCTGTTGATCATGGCTGGACTGATCGCAACGGTCGTTATCGGGATGCTGCTGCCCGTGTTCACCCTTCAGGACCTTATTCGTTAGCCCCCGGAGGTCGGGGCCAGGGAGGAAAGACGATGAGCGATGTACTACGTCGATCAGCGCGCCCCGCACTTCGACGAGGATTCATGAGGGGGTTTACGCTAATCGAGCTCCTGTTGGTGGTGGTAATTCTGGGAGTGCTGACCGCCGTCGTGGTGCCCAAATTCACCAAGCGTTCGGAACAGGCACGCATCACGGCGGCGCGCACGGACGTAGCCAACCTAGAAGTGTGCCTGGACGCCCTGGAAATAGAGGTCGGCCGTTATCCTTCTGCGCAAGAGGGGCTCCAAGCTCTGGTCACTCAGCCCAGCGGCATGAAGGGCTGGAACGGGCCATATATCAAGCGCGGCGTCCCCAATGATCCCTGGGGGAGTCCTTACATATACAAGTTCCCCGGCCAGCACAATACGAGCGGATATGACCTGTACTCTCTGGGGCCGGACGGGCAAGAAGGCGGCGGAGATGACATTGACAATTGGTCCCAACGTTAGAGCGGAACGTCATGCTTCGCATTTTTGTCGGAGTTCGAGGCACGCGCCGGAGCCTCGTCCGCGGGAGAGAGCTTTTACCCTACTTGAACTGGTGCTTGTAATGGTGATTTTCGTCACTGTAATGGCGATGGCTGCGCCCTCGCTCCGCGGTTTCTTCGCTTCGCGAGAAACCGAAGACGCCGCGGCCTCGATCGTGGCGCTCACGCAATTCGCGCGTTCGCAAGCCGCCGTCGAAGGGAGGCCGTACCGGCTCAACTTCGACCTCGATGAGCTCAGCTACCGGCTGACGGCGCAGAGCGAAGGGGCATTCCGAACGCTCGGCTCGGAATTCGGGCGCGAGTTTCTGCTACCAGAGGGCACGACTCTCACTTTGAGCGTAGAAGGAGCCACGCCCGACCGTACCCATGTAGGCTTTTTCCCAAACGGTAGGGCGGAGGTGGCCACTATTAGGTTGACCGGCAGGCATGGAAAAAGCATCGAGATCGCCTCGCTCTCACCTGCCGAGCCCTATAGGGTCGCGACGAACACGGGAGGCCAGATCAGATGACACGGTCCCGGAGAGCATCAAGAAGAGAATTGGGTCGCCCAGCGGCGTTCACCCTTCTGGAGGTGCTCACCAGCATAGTCTTGGTGGCGATAATTATGCCTGCTGTGATGAAAGGCGTTTCGATCGTCACGGCCCTGGCTGGGTCAGCGAAGGAGCGTTTCGAGGCGGCCTCGCTGGCCGATGCGAAGCTCGCCGAATTGCTGGCGACCGGGGAGTGGCAGGAGGGCGGCTCGAGTGGTGATTTCGAACCCGACTTTCCCGGATATGGCTGGACTGCCGAAGTCGAGCAGTGGCAAGACACGACGCTGCAGGAAGTCAAGGTTGGCGTGTACTGGACGAGGCGGGGAAGAACGGAGTTGATCAGCCTGACCACCCTCGGCCGCGGCGGGAGTTGATGGAACGATGTTCGCTGGAGCTAACAAGTCAGGCTTCACTCTTCTAGAGATACTTTTGGCGATGGCAGTGATGAGCATACTGGCAGGGTCACTCTATGCAAGCTTCGACATAGCGTTTAGCACGAGGGGTACCGCCGAGGCGGCGCTCCAGCCGGTCCGGGCGGTCGGCTTGGCGGTCGAGATGCTGCGGCAGGAAATCGAATCCTCGTTGCCGCCGGTTGGCATTCTGGCTGGGGAGTTCTTGGGCACCGATGCACAGAATGACTCAGGGCAGGACGCCGACACGCTGAGGTTGCACGCGAGCGCCCACGAGTCTGTGTCCGGGGAAAGGTCCTCGGACATCAGAAAGGTGGAATTTGCCTTCGAACTCCTTTCGGAGGGCGATGAGGGTGTGCTCGTGCGCCGCATTACCACGAACCTGCTTGCACCCGAGGTGCCCGAACCGGTGGAAGACGTTCTGTGCCGTAACGTCACGGGTTTGAATTTCACGTATTTCGACGGGCAGGACTGGTTGGATAGCTGGGATTCGACTACCCAGGGGAATACTCTGCCTGTGGCCGTCCAGGTCAGCGTTGCTGTCGGCAAGAGGGGTGAAGAAGGCCCTCAGAGGGGAAGCTATGAGCTTTCACGCTTGTTGATACTGCCCTGCGGTGGCGAGGAGGATGGGGATGGGGCGGCAGGTCAATCCAGAACACAGTAAGGCGACCGCAATGAGGCTGACGCACAACCGAACGGCAATGGCAACAAGGCTGAGCGCCCGGCGCGGCATGCGTAACCATCGGCGTCCTTTCAGCACCTCATGCAACCTGTCGAGCCGAGGGACGGTGCTGATCGTGACGATGTGGATAGTGCTGGTGTTGGCAGGGCTGGTGTTGGTCTTTGCGCGAACAATACGTGTGGAGGCCATAACGTCGGCCAACGACGTGGCCGCGCTGCAGGCGGCATGGGTTGCGCGCGCCGCGCTTAATCTAGTTGTTTGGGAGATCGAATCAGCGCAGGGGGCGACGCTTTCTGATGACGAGGCGGCTTTTGAACAAGTCCAGGTAGGAGAAGGTTATTTCTGGGTACTTCGGGCCAGGCTTGATGACGATCGAACTCACTATTTCGGGATTACCGATGAGGCATCCAAGATCAACATCAACTCGGCTACTCTGGACATGCTCCTGAAGCTGCCAAGCATGACCGCTGAACTCGCAGCGGCCATCATAGACTGGCGGGACGGCGATGACGAGGTGTCGCTCGGCGGTGCGGAAAGCGAGTATTACCTGTTGCTGGAAGCCCCCTACTACTGCAAGAACGCCCCGTTTGAGACCGTTGAGGAAGTATTGATGGTTAGAGGCGCATCGCGCGAGTTGCTCTTCGGCGAGGACGTGAACAGGAACGGGGTGCTGGATTCGAACGAGAACGACGGGTCCGAGACGGAGCCGGCGGACGACCGGGACGGCAATCTAGATCGTGGGCTGCTTGACTACGCCACCGTGTACAGCGTCGAGCCGAACGAATCTGCCCTGGGTGAACAGCGCGTAAACGTCAACGATTTTGACACCCAGGAACTTTCTCGCCTCCTGCGGACGAGCGTTCCTCAGGATAAGTTCTATTTCGTAATGGACTTGGTCCAGTCGGGCCAACCCTTTCTCAATGTCCTCGATTTCTACTTCCGAACCGGGCTGACGATATCCGAGTTCGAGCCGATCGCGGACCAGCTCACAACGAGCAGGGAAGAGGAACTCGTCGGCCTAGTCAATGTAAACACAGCTTCGCGGGAGGTGCTGCTTTGCCTTCCGGAGCTTGACGAAGCCGACGTTGACGCTCTTATCGCACGCCGGAGCGACGCGGGCACCGACCTTAGCAGCATAGCGTGGGTTGCCGATGCGCTCTCGCAGGAGAAGGCGACCGCGATAGGGGGTCACATCACGACACGCTCTTTCCAGTATTCGGCCGATATCGTCAGCGTCAGCGGGAACGGGCGGGCCTTCAAGCGACATCGCGCCGTGATCGATGCCGGGGACGGTTCGCCGCGCGTCATTTACTGGAAGGAACTGACCCACCTCGGTTGGCCGCTTTCGGCAGAGATAGTCTCGACGCTTCGTGGCGGAACTCCTCTATCAGATTCGGTCATCTCCGCCGGGAAAGGAGCCGGGTAGCCATGTTCGGGAAGCGGAGGATTCTTGGCCTGGCGGTCGAAGAGCATTTGATCGCAGCCGTGGAGCTTTGCAGCGCAGCGGGGCGGACAGTCGTTACCCGTGCGGAGGAGTTCCGGTTCTCGGGAGAGTGCTCTCTGCAAGAGCCTGCGCGTTTGGGAGAAGCGCTGCGCAAGTTCCTGCTTGACAAACGCTTCTCGGCCAAACACGCCATATTTGGGTTGCCCTCGAAATGGCTGGTTGTCAAGGAAGAGCAGGTTCCCCCGGTTGGAGGCGGCTCTCTGGCCGGAATCTTACGCCTTCGAGCGGAGCGAACCTTTGCCAGTGACCTTGATGACTTGGCAATCGACTACGTTGACAGGGCTGACGTTGCGTGCAATCGGCCTGTTGTGGTTGTTGCGACGCTACGCGAAAAGGTGGACCAGATATTCGCTATGGCGAAGGCCGCTCGTATTAGGCCGCGGGCCGTCACACCCTCGGTGGCGGCCCTTGGGGCCGCTGGTGCACTTGCAGGGCGCGGGTCAGGTCTCACTTTGTATCTGGCGAAAGGGAGCGCCGAATTCGCAGTGCAGCGGGAAGGGGAGATTCGAATTCTGAGGCGCATCCCCCTGCCCGACGGCGAACCGGAAGACTCGAGGGAAGCCTCCAGGAGGCCACGTGTCGAAAGGGTCGCTGATCTGCTGCGTCGTATCGTGTCGCTGCTGCCGGGGGGCACGTCTGATGTCGACGCGAGGGAGCTCACGGTATGGAACGGCATAGGCCTGGAGGACGGCGAGCTGGATGTCCTGGGTCGGCGGCTGGGGGTCGAAGTAGTCGCGCCGGAGGATCTCACCGCCTTGGGGATTGCAGGATCGACGCTTGGCGGTAGCGCGGAGATATGTCGCTTTGCCCCGGCGGCCGCGTTAGGGCTTGTCGGCTTGCGGCCTCAGTTGCTTTCGTTGGACTTCTTTCATTCGCGGTTGACGGTGCGGAGGAAGGCTGCGCCCAGGCGCCAGATCGCCTGGGCGGGAGTCCTGGTCATCGCCATGCTGGCCGCCTGTCTCTTCTTGGTAGCAGACTGGCGAGCGCGAGAAAAAGAGGCGGGCGTGCTGAGGGGGCGTCTTGCCGACATGGGTGCGGACATTCTGGCCGCCAGGGAAGTAATCGATCGCGTGTCCGGGGCTCGAGGCTGGTATGACCACAGACCTGGATTGCTGGACTGCCTGCGTGAACTAACTCTCGCTTTCCCGGAAGACGGAAGGATTTGGACGACGAGCTTGGCTCTTACGGAGGATATGAGAGGGCTGGTTTCGGGGAAATCCACAGATGAATCACTTACGCTTAAGTTGCTGGATGCACTCAAGAGTTCCGGCAGATTCGGCGACGTCAAGCTGCTTTACACTCGCGGCGCGGAAAGCGGAGGCTCCGAATCATCATTTGCCATGAGCTTTCTTTTCTTGGACTGGGAGTAACGGCGTGATTCTCTCGAAAAGGGAACGATACATTGCGCTTGCAGCCATAGGCGCGTTGGCATTGCTCGTCGCCGACAGGTACGTGCTGACTCCGATTACGGATTTGAACGCCCAGGCTGTGAACGAGGTCCAGGCGCTAACCGGCGAACTGGAGCTTGCCTCGAGCCTGTTCCTGCAGAAGGGCGTGATGGTCGGCAAGTGGAACAAGATGGTAGCAGGAGGCCTGAAGATGGAGGCCGGCGAGGCCGAAAGCCAGGTGCTCCACGCGATGCAGGATTGGGCGGGCGACGCAGGCTTGGATCTGTGGTCTATAAAGCCCGAGCGCCTTGACCAGGGAGAGGACTTGCGCGAGATCGTGTTCCAAGCTGCCGCGACAGGGCCCATGAGCGCTGTGTCACGGTTCTTGTGGCTCGTGGAAACGACCTCAATCCCGCTTCGGATCAAGGAGATGCAGCTTGGGTCGCGGCGCGAGGGAACAGACTTGCTGTCCCTACAGTTGCGTGTGTCGACACTCTATCTTGCTGTGAGTCAACCAGCGGCCAAAGGCGAGCAAGGCCCGGCGCAGCGAGGGGTCCAACAATGAAGACCACGTTCCATCTGGGTGTCGGTGTAATGGTCTTGATGGTTGTGTTTGCGCGCTCGAGCCCCGCGGCTGAGGCCGGGAATGGCCGCCCGGCCTGGGAGTCTTACGGGGTTCTCGCGGAGCGCAACATTTTCTCCAGGGAGCGACGAAGCGTCGTTGCCCGGCAAGAGCCGGATGCGGTTCCCCTTCCCCCTCCACCGGAGCGTTTCGTGGTGCTCACGGGGATTGCCGGCCGGGGCGACAGATATGTTGCGTTCCTTGAGAACATCAGGACCGGAGCGACGATAGCGGCGCGGGACGGAGACGCATTGCTCGAAGGACGGATAAAGAGCGTTACGCTGGACATGATCGAATACCAAAAGGACGACCATGTCGAAGTCGTAGGAATAGGCGGAACTCTCGAAGGCGGGAAGGCGGGCGCAACCGGCTCGGCGCTGTCTCCTTCGGGGACATCGGCGACCGACCAGGCCCCCGTTGCTGGGAGCGCCGAAGCTGAGATACTGGAGCGGCTTAGGCAGAAACGAGAAAAGGAACTTCAAAGATGACTCATCTCAATAGGTGGCGACACTTCGCAAGCGGGTGCTCGACGAGAATAGGGCGTTTGAGGAAAGGCCTTTGGGGCTTGGCCCTGGCGGGACTTTTTGTCACCGTCGCCGGTCCAATTGATGCCACTGCGGGGCAGGAGGAGACCGTCGGCCAACAACCTTCCGACGAAGGGGGGATTCTGCTCAACTTCGACGGGGTCTCCCTGTCGGCCGTGCTTGAGTACCTTTCCGAATCCGCCGGGCTCACGGTCGTCCTCAACGTACCGGTGGATGGGCGCGTTAGCGTTGTGAGCCGCCAGCCCTTGACGGTGGAAGAAGCGGTTGCCCTTCTTAACACGGCTCTCAAGGAACAGGGGTACGCGGCGATCCGCATGGGGCGCATACTCAAGATCGTTCCTCTGTCCGAGGCAAAGGTACGTAACATTCCTGTCCGGACCGGAAACGACCCGAATGAGATAGAACCAACGGACGACATGATCACGCAGGTGATCCCGATCCGTTACGCAGATGCGGTCAGATTGAGGGAGGATCTGGCCTCTCTGATCCCGTCGTATGCCGAGATGTCGGCTAACGCGAGCAGCAACTCATTGATCCTGACCGACACCGGTGCCAACGTGAGAAAGGTGGTCGAGATCGTACAGGCGCTTGATACACACATGTCCACCGTTGCGGAGGTTGTGGTGTTCCAGTTGAGTTATGCCGATGGCGTCGAGACGGCGAAACTCATTAACGAGGTCTTCAAAGAGGAGGAAGTTCAGACATCTGCCCAATCGTCCCGGCAGCCGTTGGGAGGTCGAATACAATTCATGGGTCCTGGGAGAAGGGAAGACACGACGACGGAAGCGCAAGCTCCGGGACCGAAGGTGAACGCGGTCGGGGACGACAGAACCAACACCCTGGTGGTCAGGGGGCCGAGAGACACGTTGCAGGTGGTTGCGCAGGTGGTTAATGAACTCGATGCGAATCCTGCTGAGCAGGAATCGATACTCGTTTACGAGCTCAAGTATGCGCAGGCGGAAAATCTGAAGACCGTGCTCAATGATCTGTTCAGTCAAACTCAGGGGACGACGGGGACCACAGGAGGAAGGACGCAGACTACCACCGGCCGGACGGGAAGCGTATTCGGGCAGCGAACTACCCAGTCGTCGTCAGTCACGCAGGAAACGATAGGCGGACTCTCAGGACAAGTTTATGTTGTGGCTGATGAAGACACCAATTCGCTTATAATCATGACGGCTCCCGAGAATTTCGGGCGCATCAGAGCAATCCTGGCGGATCTGGATAAGCCAATCCCGCAAGTCCTCATAAAGGTCCTGATAGCTGAGGTGACCCACGGCACGACGGTTGACCTGGGCATTGAGTTCTCCGTTCTCAACATCGAGCCCGAGGGGTCGGAATTGTTCACCGATTTCGATGTCGTCGGCAAGACAGAAGGGCTAATCTACAAACTGGTTCACACAGACGTTAGCGCAGCTTTGCGCGCCCTCGAAGAGGTGGGAAAACTTGATGTCCTTTCACGGCCGTACATACTGGCGAGCAACAACCAGCCTGCCGTGATGACCGTCGGCGAGAGGGTGCCGTTCATCAGCAACACGCGGACCACGGAAACAGGGCAGACGATCAACACGATTACTTACGAGGACATAGGGATCATTCTTGAAGTGACTCCGCACATCAACTCCGACGGGCTGGTGATAATGGACATCTATCCCGAAGTCTCGACACTCACCACCACGACGGTTCCCATCTCCGAAGATGTTGACGCTACGGTGTATGCAAAACGTTCTGCGGAAAGCCGCGTCGCAGTGCGTGACGGTCAGACAATCGTCATCGGAGGGCTGGTGGAAGACCGGAAGACCGGAACCGTGCGGAAGGTTCCTCTGCTGGGGGACATTCCGCTGCTGGGGATGTTGTTCCGTCGCACCATTGACGAAAAGGAAAAGACCGAGCTGCTGATCTTCCTGACCCCCCACGTGGCGCACGAGCCGAGCCAGTTGACAGCCATGTCGGAGGGCGAACTGGCTGCGAGCCAGGTAGTCGGAAAAGCGGTTGAGCCCGGCGCGTTCGACGCCCATATTCAAAGCATGAGAAGGACTTCTGCGGAGGGGGACCCGGGCGAGAGCGGGCGGGGGCAGTAGGCCCTGGTCTTGTTCGCCACGAACTCCGTGGCTGCGTAGCGGCCGGTCCGGCCGCATGAGTTATGCTGGGGAAAGCCGGCGTACCCAGTGAAAGGCGTCAGCGCCTTCCGACGATCTTTCCTCGCAGCAGGCGCAGCACCGTATGAACATCGAGCACCGGAGTGAGGCGCGAACGCCGCCGCATTAGCCCTGCCTCGATGCGTATGTAAGTGTCTACAGCCTCTTCCTCCTTGTCCATTAGCTGCCTGAAGAGGTCGGCGCAAGCGCGGGAGTACCACGCGTGATCCTCGAGAATCTTCCATGCGTGGGCCCTGAACTTTTCCTTTGATTTCAGACCTTCCTTGATGACGGGCCGGAATCCCTCGACATGGGTCGGTATATCCCCCCACTTGGCTTTGGCCTCCTCTGCCGCCTCTTTTCCATGTTTGTCCCCCCTTAGGTACGTGGGGTCGAACAGTGAAGCGAGTTTCTCGAGATATTTGCGCACTTCGCTCCCGCGCTCTCCAAACAGGTCGGCAAGGTATTCGTGCACCATCCTGTCGTAGCTTGCCCCGCGATCCCATAATGTCTTCCCCATTACGTGGAGGGCAATGCCTGTCGGGAACGCAACGCGCTGGTATTGGCAGCTGATGAAGCCGTCCATCCCAAGCTTGTGCAGGCCCCCAATGTCCTTGAACAGCACTTTGCTCATCTGCATGAGCGTCGGGTCGCTGAAGGATCGCGTCCAAAGGTGATAGTCGAAATCCACGCACTGGCCGTCGAAGCGGCGCTTCCATTTTTCGAGCATCTTGAGATTCGTTTGGGGAGATTTAGGGAAGGTGAGCTTGTTGCGGACGTATGGCGGAACCTTCTCGGGCCTTCCGGGAGGTCTTTCGAGGAACGATGTGGTGTAGGAGCGCGTGATTGGGGCGAACATCAGAATAAACCGGTCTGGATTGGCAATACGGCTCTTCGTCGGCGCCCACAGTAAGTCAACGTAGGCCAGGAATACTATGCGCGTAGCTAGGCCGCGCTCTGTCAGCCGCTCGTCGATTTCGTTAAGGAGCTGGACGTAAAAATCGCTTGGGCGAGCCTTGCGGCAATTCTCGCATTCACAGTTGTTGTTATTCCCGTCCGCCAGCCAGACGTGAATCACCTCCTCGCGCGGGTGCGATTCGGCGTACTCAACGACGTCTTCCGCCATCAGCGACCGGACCTTTGGATTCGAGTAACACAGATTCGTGATTAGGGGAAGGTAGTTCGTAGCCGGGACTCTGGGAAACATGCCGCGCTTGCCCCGTATCATGGCGAAGTACTGGCGGACTCCAGGGGGAAGCTTGCTGTCCGGCCCCCAACTGGTAGGGTGGATGCCGAAGAGTTCGCTGGTCCATCCGTGTCCGACGCTATGGATGATGATGCCTCGCTTGGTCGCTTGGCGCTTTGCTCGGTCGCATATGTCCATCGATTCTGTCGAGGTCAGGTTCCTGGGAGGTTTCCCGGCAAAGCGCTCGTGCCCGTACCATATGTTGAAAAAGGGAAAGGCGTCTCGGAATTGGAAGAAGTAGGCGTTGAATCCACGCTTAGCAGAGTAGTCTATCATGTCCCGGACATGCTTGAACGAGCATGAGCCTTCGATGCAGATGCAGCGGTGACGTGCCGAAGGGCGCTCCGCGATGTGTATTCGCTTCGCAGGCGGCAGCGTGACCCGGGGGACACGCTCTCCTTTTGGTCCCGGGCGGAACCATCGGCAGCCAAGCTCTTCGAGAAAGCGGTACGCTGCGAAGACGACGCTGCGGGGATTAGCCCCTGCAATAACCGCGTGCTCCCCGTTTGCATTGATATAGATTCCGTCGTCGAAAAGGTCCTTGGAGGAGCGGTAACGAACGGGTACCGCATCGCCGAAGGCGTACGCTACGCCGAGCCATATTCCTGCACCGTCGGGATCGTAAGAAGTGGCAGCACGCGTCTCTACCGTCGTTCCCAACATTGACGTCAAGTAGCGGGCGAGTTCGCGCGCCGCAAAGCGAACGGGCCGCTCCCTTCCAACGCGACAGATTACGATCTTTCTAAGGGATGACTTGCGCGCCAAGTCTTTCCTCCTGATTGTAGTTGGATTTCATAGGTCTCATCGGAAGGGTCGAGGTCAGTCTCACTGGCGAGAGTCTGTTTCGCGTATCTGCTCCTTTGCGGAGAGACAGCAATAGACCCAGTAGGTGTATTCGTCCCACTGGGAGCCTCCCACGGAAGTGAGGCAGACGGTTATCTTTCGCTTGCCCCTGGTCGCGGGGGCGGGGATTTCGAAGTCTGAATCGAGCCAGGTTGCGCGGGCGTGGCGCTTGGGGAATGCCCACGTTCCCACAGCTTTCCCGTCAACTGCAACATCTACGGCTTGCTTTGCTGCGAAGATAGGCCTTTTCCGGTCGGCAAGGAGAGGCTCTTTGGCGCCGAATCCGTAGTAGCTTCTACGGCGGAGCTTCACGCCCTCGTTGTCGGATCGGATGCTGACTGTGAATTTGCAGGATCGGTTCCACACGCGCCCGCGGTCCTTTACGACGTGCGGTCGATCTGCGGCTGCATCCTGAGGTCGAGCGATTTGATAACCACCTTCATAGGGCAGAATCCGCTGGGGCTTGGACAAGACGCCTTTGCAGGAGTAGGAGTGAGCCTTTTCCGATTCCGGATCGCAGATGTCAAGCTCATCGGTGAGCACAAGCCCAGGCAAGTCTTTCTGATAATAGAATGCGGTACCGGAGTAATGGCCATTGGTTGTCCCGACGGGGCCGTGCTCCAGGTCGAACCTGAAAGACCCGTAATACGGCACCAAGTCCGTGATGTGAAAGCGGTACATCACGGAGTGGTCTTCGTTGTCCACTACGTGAAGCGGGTAGCCATGCGTGGGATACGAGAACGGAGCGTCGTGGCGCAGGGCTGAGTACCAGCCCCAGTTGAAATACTCCTCGGTCCCCGTGCTTGCGACGATCGGGGTCCGATTCTCATCGACGTAGAATCTTGCATCGCCCTCCAAATGCCGGCGACGGAACTTGAGATCGCAGTACGGCGAGTCTCCGTTGTACGAGGACATCGTCAGAACGCATCCGAGAAAATGCCCGTGCCCGCGCGTGTCAACGACGCAGTAGTCTTCTCCGGAGCGAAGCGGGAACTCCTCACGCCACCGCGCGTGCAGGTAACCGGCGTCGGAGGGGTAGGGATCGCTCGAATGTTCGATTACGTACTCGATCCTTATTTTCTCGTGATCGGACACGTTGAGTACCTCGATCAGCGCCGACTTCCAATACGGCATCGGCAAGTTGCAGTAGAGCCAACCATCCTCGCCCTCCCCCACTGCGAGGCTACGAGTTGGGACGGAGCCGGAATGATACCTGACGCCTTCAAACTCGGTCTTGGTCGAGCACCCCTTTGCGCGAATTGCGCGTGGACAGCCAAGCCCGAAGAAGGTGCTCGTGGGCGTGTCAATCTGCGGCACGGCGGCGTCGTCCCAGAAGCCTCGCAAGCGAAGGTGCGCTGCGGGATCGCTCCCGCCACCAGGAAAGCGAAGCCTCAGACGCATGACGGCCCCTTGCCCCTGGAGTTCGGCGAGGGTGGCGCGAGCTCGAGGAGAAACGGCCGCCTTCCCGCGGAGCTTCTTAAGCTTCGTCCTTCCTTCGAGGTATGTGGATGGGTCCGACCAGAGAGCGGGAGCGTCTCTCAAGGAAACCGCGGGATCGTAGGCGAGTGGCTCCGTCCCCCTCGCGAACTTGTGGGCGAATATGTTGAAGAACTTGGGTTTCTCCATGTCGTCCGTGGTGATGCGGCAACCCTTGCTGAAAGGGATGGGAACGTAGCACCACGAAGAGCCATGAGCGGTAGCCTCGTCGGCGACAAATGGGGCGACGAAGGGATGGACCCTGCCCGAATAGAGGTCCGGGAAAGCTGTCTCTATCCGTGGTCGCCGGCTACCGTCGAGGTACACTTTCAATTTCCCCGTGAAACCTATTGTCCGAATTTCGTATATGCAGCCGGGGCCGGACTCTTCGAAGAGAACGTACTCCCTTCCCCTCTTGTAGAGATACGAATACGAGGCGCGAAATCCGTCGTTGTTCCCTCCCGTAACGTCATGGCTGTCCGTTCCCACCAGCCACGTCCCGTGGCGAATGAGGGGTAGAGAGTTGATGCCTGTCAGGGCTGCGACGCCCACCGGCAGACTGGTATTCTCTGGTGACATACGCACACCCCCCTGCGATTACAGTAGCCCTGGTGAGAGCAGATTTGGTGGCAGGCTCAGGAACCTCTATTGCCTCTGCGACGGACTGCCGTCTGCCCCCCGTTCCTGCCACCGGCTGTCGCCAAGCCGCGCCAAGACAGGAGCATAGCCCATTTACGGCAAATCCGCAATCGAGTGCCGGGTCGAAACGATGAACCCGCCGGGCCGCAGGATTGCAGAGTTGAACTGGGGCCGCGGATTGTCTACCATGTCTGGCCGGGATTTGGGCGCGCGCTTACGCTGCGAAGCGGTCCGGCGCGAGATACTTCGCGTGCCCTTGCGCAATATGGGATCGATGAGGAGTCGAGGATGAAAGAGTCACAGATCGCCATCAACTCGATATCGACAGGTGGACCAGGGCTGGAGGAGACCGTCCCGGCGTATCGGGAGGCAGGCTTCCGTAACGTCGAGTTTCCGCTGGCACAGGTGAGGGCGTACCTCGACCACGGGCACCGCCTTAGAGATCTGAAGGACCTGCTTGACGAACATGACATGCGGTGCATCGGGGGCTTCGAAACCGTTGTGGAATGCTTCTCGGATCCTTCGAGGCGGGCGGAGAATCACGCGAGGGTTATCGAGAATGCCGGGCTCCTTGCGGAGCTGGGAGCAACGAATCTCGTCGTCGGGACGGACGGGCCGGCTCAGCGTGACGCGGTGGAAGACCCCGTCGGAGAAATTGCCAGGGCGTACGCCGAGGTTGCAGGGCAGATAGGAAGCACGGGCGTCGCCCTGTGCCTCGAATTCAACTGGTCCCCCATCGTGAAGTCAGTCCGTACTGCGTGCGAGGTGGCGCGGCGTTCGCATGCAGGCAACGTCGGGGTCCTTTTCGACACCACTCACTATTACTGCACTCCAAGCAAGCTTGACCAGCTCAATACGGTGAACGTGCCGTACATCAGGCACGTTCACGTGAACGACATGCGCGACAAGCCGGCTGAACTCGCCAACTGCAACACCGACCGAGTGCTGCCGGGGAAAGGGTGCCTCAACCTGAAGGAGATTCTCGGCGCCATCGAAGAGCATGGATACGAGGGGTACTTCTCAATAGAGATGTTCGACGAAGAGCTGAAGGCGATGCCTGTCCCAGCGGCGGCCGCGCTCATGTACGAGAGCATGAACAAACTCTGCGATAGTATGGCATAAGATGGGATTCTCCCAGCGCCATCGTCGCTTTGCCCGGCTGTGGCCTCCGGGATATGGGAGCGTCGCGAGAGCCAGGTATGATCCACAGATTGTTAATGGAGGCAAGGTCTTATGAGCGCACAAGCCGTCGGCGGTAGATCTCCGCAGGCCGCATCCGAAGAAGCAAACGGATTTGACGCGGCGGGGATATGGTATTTCCATCCCAGCATTTTCGAGTACTCCACCGGCCCTTGGGAGCCTCACCTGCCCGCGAGCGCCGACTTGGTCACGCTGTGGAAACAGACGATAGACTGGTTCTCCGACAACGGGCTCAAGTTCCTGGTGTTGCATTTCGCTCCTTACGGGGGCGAAGCGTACCCAAGCCCCGTGAATCCCGACCGCGTCAGATTCGGGTGGGGCTATCATTACACGATCGAGTTCAAGAAGTTCCCGGAAGCCAGGGTGTTCCCCGACGACTTCGTGAAACGCAATCAGGACATTGTGCGAGCGGTGACGGGGTACGCAAAGGAGAAGGGAGTCGACATCTATTTTCATCACTACAATTTTCTCGCGACCACGCCTTTCGTGGACGCTCATCCCGAGCTGACTCACATGGAGTTCCTGCGCCGAGGCAACTTCGTCGACCTTCACAAAGGGGAAGGCTGGTCGCTCAGGGCGGGGAAGAACCACTGCTACGACCTTTGCTGGAACAAGCCGCTGTACCGTGATTTCATGGTGGCGTGCTTTGAAGAATTCTTCGAAACGTTTCCCGATGCAGCAGGGATGCTGATGACGCCGGGCGAACGAGCCCGTTGCCGCTGCATTCACTGTATCGGCGAGCAACCAAGCGAGCGGCATACCGCATCCGCGCGCTACGGGGACTCGCCCGAGAAACGAAGAACCATCGCGCATTTCTGCCAGGTCTATTACGAGACCATGATGCGTTTGGGCAAACGCTCGCTGATTCGAAGTTGGATCAGTGGAGTTCTCGATGCTCCGCGCGATTGGGCTGCCATTCTGCCCAAGGGCCCGACCTACGTGATGAAATACTCCGTCTTTGACATGATCGATGCGGGCGTGGATCCTTTGGCTGATGCGTTTCTGGATGAGGGCCACGATCTGTGGCTGATGAAGGAATACGTCGGAAGTGAGAACGCCGGCCCGGTCGTCATGACGGTTCCCAGTTCCTTTGAGATGATTGCGGAGAGCTGCCGCAAGAAGGGCATCCGCAACGTCATGGGCGTCGATAATGGCGAGCACGGCTTCCAGTACAAGACGCGGCGGGTTCAGTATCTCCCTGAGCTTCTTTTCGCGAACAGCTTTGGAAGCGGTCGCAAAGGGGCCCCCGACGGTATCGCGCTGGAATACTACGAGGATATTTTCGGGGCCGCGGGGGCTGAAATTCTTCGCGCAGTCGAACAGTATTCTCAGCTTCCGTATAACATAAGCCGGCTCATCTGGCACCGCACCGAAGGGTTCACCTGGAGCCACTTCACTCAGTTCTCCGGGTTTGGCGGACAGTCACGGCGGGCATCGGGGATCGGGGAAGGATATGTTCCGCCCGAGTGGGCGCGCCGCGAGATCGTGCCGCTCGCCGATTACGTGAACTATCTCAAGGATCACCCGTGGGCCGACGCATTCCGGGAACATGTCACGGGCGAAGGGAAGGACCCTGTGGTCTTTCTTGAAGAGCTCGCGCGAAACGCTGAGGAGGCATTCGTGGCGCTGAAGCGTCTGGCCCCTTCGGTTCCTCCCGGGGGGGAGGAAGAAATCGAGCTCTTGGTGAAGAGCGCCGAGCTATCGTACCTGACCGGCCTCATTTGGTCGCGCTTATTCAAAGCTCGGCTGTTGTATGCGGGCGCGAAAAGCCCGTCACCTCTGGAAGTGAGGAAGAATCTGGCTCAGGCAGCAATCGGCGAGTTTCGAGAAGCGTTGAACGCAACGGCGAAGGTCAGACCTGTTTTGGAATCTTACCCGTCAGACCTTGTAGATCCTGGGATGGCGGTCAGGCCTCAGTTGGCAGAGGAAAAGGCGAGGGCCATTGAGTTGGAGCTTCTGATGAAGGAACTGTCGCCGCTTGCCGGCACAGATGCGCGGGAATGAACCGGCGCACGGCTTGGGTGTGTGCGTGGGTCGTTGGCGAGTTGCGGCACGCACTGAGTGGTCATGCTCCCGCTGCGGTCGCGGCGAAGAGCTCGTCCAAGCCGTCAACGTAGTCCGAGAAAAGGAAGCTTGATTCAACTCTCGACAAAGCGGCGCTGCTCATTCGCTCATACGTACCAGGGGACTCTATCAATTGCGCTACCGCGGTCGCTATCGCCTCGGGGGATACGAAGCTGAGCTGGACAAGCTTGTCTGAGGCGGGATCATACACAAGTTCCGGAAGCCCGCGCAGGGTGCCCCCGAATTTCGGGTATTCCGCAATCGGCAGCGTCGGGGCGAGGCACAACCCTGTGACCCCGCCCTCCACGGCCTCCGTGAGGCCGTCAACTCGGCCGGCAACCACGACGCAGCCGAAGGCGGATGCTTCCAGGCACACACTTCCAAAGGGCTCCCTTATGGAAGGGCTCAGAAGGATGTCGATGTTCCCGTAGAAGCCCGGCATGTCGCTGATGGTTCCATGCAGCGTGACATGACCGGTGAGTTCCCGCTGACGCACGAGTCTTTGGAGTTTACTCTTCTCCTTAGAGATGCCCCCGCCCGCGACGAGCAGTTCCGCATCGTATCCGGAATCCCTCAGGCTCTTCAATGCGTGAACGGCAAGACAGATGCCTTTTGCCGGGACAGTGCGCGCGGCCATTCCAAGCTTGATCCACCCTTCACTGCTTAGAGTTTTCGGTTCAACCGTTCTTGGGCGGCAGTCGGGCCTCAGGCAATTGAGCACCAGTGTCGGCTTGCCCTTCCATCCCCAGCGGAGTTCGAGAAATCGCCTGCAGGCGTTAGACGCGCACCACATTGCGCTCACATCCGCCAGATACGCCTCGCCATTTTGCGCCGACGTCTCATGCCAGGCTCCCCCGCACTCACAATGCACTACCGGAGCCTGAGAAGCCGAGGTGACGGCATGGATCAGCTCATGCTCGCCGAATCGATTCCATATGACGACAGCATCGGGATGGACTCGCCTAACTGCTCTCGCGAAGTTGCTGAGCCTCAAGCTTTTTGGCCTACGAGGGAGCTTCAGCCCCAAGCGGTATCTGTCCAATTGAACGGAGGCGGCATGGGCGTAGATATCTTCGCGGAGCTGAGTGTGAGGCGGCCGGCCACGGAGAAGTAAGTGGTGCTCGGCCCTGCCGCGCCCTGACGATTCCTTCAGGTAGAATCGGAACTTTTGCTCCATGCCGCCGATGCCGGACAATCCGATTACGTGAAGAAGTTTCGGGGGCTTCATGGCAATGCCTATACTCTTCTTCTCTGAATCCCGATTCCGTCTTTCATCCAGCAGGAGATTCCTGTGGAGAAGCGGGCACGTCGCCACGGCGCTGTACGGAGCAGGTTGTCACTTCAACCTGTGGTCTCTCTGGCCGAGGGCTGCACTCTTGGCGCTGTTATGGGTCTCCACGAAAGCTGCCGTCTCGCGCATGACCTTCTCGAATTCCGCTTCGCCCATGGCGTACACGTAGTGGGAGGCGTATCTTTGATTGCATTCCATGCTCCAGTCGATGTCCGGCGAGATCATGTTCCGCTCCGCCAGCTCATCATACATTTCGGTGCCCGGTATCGGTGCGAACCTTGCGAGGGTGACGAACGGCGGGTCGATTTCCCTGATGAGATCGACCGTCTCCCGCACGGACTCTTTTGTTTCGCGGGGAGTCCCCAACAGGATGTAGGCGGCCCAATAGATGTTGCGCTCTTGGAGAAGCTTAGCCGCTTGCCTCACAGCGTCAAGACTTACCTCTTTCTTCATGTGCCGAAGGATGCGCTCGCTTCCCGATTCCACTCCAAGTCGGACTGTCACACATCCCGAACCCGTCATTGCGTCCACCAGTTCGTGGTCCAGCAAGTCCGCTCTGGTAAGGCATTCCCATTGGATACGTAGGTGATTGGCAGTGATCTCTCTGCACAACTGCATGACCCTGCGCCGGTTCACGGTGAACGAGGCGTCTCTAAAAGAAAAGTAGTTCGTTCCGTACGTTTCCTTCAGCCATTTAATTTCAGACACCACACTTGCAGGCGAGCGGTGGCGGGTCCGCCGGGTCCACACGTTTGCCACGCCGCAGAATGTGCAGTCGTACGGGCATCCTCTACTAGCCATGATGGCGCCGAAATCGATTGGCCTATATGATGGCGCATCCATCAGCGCATCGATCGCGGGGAAAGGGAGTTCATCGAGATTCTCGATCAGCGCTCGGTTGGGGTTATGTTTGGCTTCCCGTCCAGCTCGGTAGGACAGGCCGGCGACGGAACCAAGACCCTTTGGGTGTTTCCTTTCAAGACAGTTAGCTAGTTCAGCCATGGTTGTCTCACCCTCTCCCCGGACCACGAGGTCGATGTCGGGATTTCGCAGGAACTGCTCTGGGAAGACCGTTGGATGGTCCCCTCCGACCACGACCACCACGTTCGGATTGACCCGCTTGCAGATTCGAGCCATCCGCGCGGCGCTCAAGGCCTTGACGGAAAGCGCAGTGATTCCGACTAGCTGAGGATCGAAGTCCCTGATGACCGCCTCGGCCTCTGCCCAAACCGGATGTTTCTGATCTGACAGGCCCCTGAGATAGTGATTATGGTGATCGGCCACGGCCGACCAGGACAAGGTGTCCGCCTTCTCCGTTCGATCCGCGTCGTATATCATCACATCGTGCCCTGCCTGTCTGAGCACTGATGCCATGGACGCCAGGCCCAACGGATAATAGTACCGATGGAATCCCATGAACCGCTGGAAGGGCGGATCGATGAATAAGACCCTCATTTGCCCCCTTTGTCCCCGGACGAAGCCGAATCTTTGACTGCAGGGCCTAAGCCAAAGTCACAATTGTCTCTCACATTGGCTAGTGATACAAGGTGGAGGCCAGGGAAATTGCGTTTCCTGCCGACCTGGGCCTGCCCCGCGGGCTGCTTGGTCGGGGGAGAAACAGGAAGCCGTCGAATGGTTGGTTGCTGCCGCATGTTTCCGGAAGAGTTCACCGGAACCCGGCTCTTCGCCATCACGTCTTGCGGGAGAAGTCGTCGAAGAGTATAATGCGCGGCTTCCGCAATCAAGCTGGCCTTTGTTGCGCCCTTGACAGCCTGTCAAGCGGGGCTGCCTGTGTCGGACCGATTGTGTTAACTGAAATACCGGAGGGAGGAGCAAAATGCGCAACGGCGAAGGACGATTCCACACTGCCCGTGCTTTTTGGGCCATTGTAACGGCCTCCATCGTGCTGATGTCTATGTCTCCGTCTGGAGCCGAGCCGGTTTGGCGCTTTGACTGCGGCACCGCTGACTCGCCAGTGATGGAGGGGTATCGCAAGCTCACTGCCGCGGAGCAATATGACCAAGGACGCGGGTATGGTTGGGAGACGACTTCGGCGCGTAGCACGGTGTTCCCGGATCCTGTTCCAGACCCGACGGGCCGGGGTTCCTGGGGTCAAGACCGCATGTTCAG
This sequence comes from uncultured Planctomycetota bacterium, assembly GCA_964493415.1. GTDB lineage: Bacteria > Planctomycetota > DG-23 > CAZBND01 > CAZBND01 > CAZBND01. The sequence goes on from CAZBND010000015.1 coordinate 57,224, forward strand.
ATACATCAGCGACGAGTGCCGGAACGACCTCAACACCGACGGCGTAGTCAGCGCCGACGACTTGGTCTTCCGCATAGATGTTCCCCAGGACGGCAAGTGGCGGGTCGCCGTGACCGTCGGCGACATGTCCCAGGCTATCGGTTCCATTGATCTGACTATCAACGACGTTCTCGTGGCCGAGCACCTCGCCGCCTGGGCGGTCGGAACCTACCGCATGTTTGACCAGACTCCTGGCCCCTGGTGGCGCACCGTGCGCTCGATCGTTGACGCGAAAGACGGAGCCATCACGGTCTCTCTCTCGAAGAATCAGGCCTACTATGACGAGGAACTCGCCAAACAGGCGAGCGGCGAAAATCCTTACACGCGGTGGTATCACAGGACGCCGGTGGTCGAGGAGCCGCCGTATGTTTTCATCGGCCTGCCCTTCGTTCACAACAGCGTAATGGCTATTGAGGTCATGCCCTATTCGCCCGCCGTCGTTACCGGAGACAACGAGACCGACCATATCGAACTCACGCGTGACATCGCTTCCCCCGCCTTGAACGAAGCCATAGACAAGTACAACGAAGAAGATTTCGAAGGTTCGCTCGATGCGCTCGAGCGCATCAGGGAGGCGGAAGCCCAGGTGGCCAAGGCGCTTGTGGGCCTCTGGCTCGCGGGACGACTGGAGACGGAAGCTGAGAGGACCCTTGTGCCGGAGTCCGTCAAGATTCTGCGAAAGGCGGTCTCGGACGACCCGCGCGACCTTGAGTTGGCGACGGTTCTTGGCGATGCCGAGACTTTTCTGAAGGCATGGAACCTCCATGCTACTCGGGGGGAAATGGGCAAGTCACATTTCATTGAGAATGACAAAGCCATAAACCTCTGGCTGCTGATCGGCGAGGACTCTCCGCTGTACTACAAGTCCCAACTTCATCTCTCGCGCGCCGCTCGGATGCTGAAGCCCTACTTCCCGACTATCGCCACCGAGGCCGCGATATTGGAGGCCCTCGAGAAGAAGTTCCCCGACAATCGCTTCGTCAAGTATCACCTTCACCAGGAGTGGGACCCGCACGGCGACGGCAGCGACTACTACGACTGGGTGATGAAGGATTATGAAGCCATCGCCGGGGACGCTCCCGAATGGGTTCGCGCCATCTATCCCGCGTACGCGAGCCTGATAGACCTTTCAGAGTGGTGGATCAGGTACCGCCAGGAGCCCGAGGGGACGATCGGCGGCGGCTGGGGCGACGATGTCGAGATGGTAGGCCTCTTCGGCTACTACGGCTACATCAGCCGCGACGCCTCGCCGCTCTGCATCCAGGGCACGGCCAAGCTTGTGAACGGCGTCTGGAATCTCTCCGAGGTGGACCCGGAGATCGGTTACTGTGCTCCGTGCGCCGACGCGGAACACTCTGCCGAGTGGACCGGAAACACTCTCGGCATGATGATGCAGATCGAGTACGGTGATCCATTGTGGGTCGAGCGCAGCATGAAGACCGGAAAGCTCATCCGCGACCTGTGGACCGGCATCAACCAAAAAGGCCGCAGGCACTTCCGCGCCAACTACTTGGGAGCGACGCAGGTGGGGGCTGGGGATCAGGCCAACGATTCCTACATCAACTATCGGGCGGTCAGCCCGGCTACCTCGGTGCTCGCATACAACAGCAATCCGACCATTCTGAAGCTCTACACCGAGCTCGCGGACGCCTGGGTCGCCGACGCCATGTCCACAGATCGCGGCAAGCCCAGGGGCGTCATCCCCGCGCAGGTCTCCTGGCCGGAGGGCGTGCTCGGCGGCACGAATTCGCCGAACTGGTGGACTGCCAGCCACCCGCCTGGGACGGTCAACTACGACTGGTGGAACGAAAAAACCAAGACGGGCCAGCAGTACAAGGGGTACCTGGTGGTGCTTCTAAACGCAGTGTACGATCAGACGCGCGATCCGAGGTATTTCCAGCCACTTCGTCTGGAATACACGCTGGCGTCCAGGCATGGCTATGGACCTGATCCTGCATTGAAGCGGGGGAAAAAGCCAGAGCTCGCGCCTGACGATCCGGGGGCCAAAGCCGAGCCCGGAAGCGACCTATGGGTCGCCGCCCGCCTCCAGAACACAGACAGTTGGCTTGACGCGCAGCGCAAAATCCGCGGACGACAGGGCGCTTTGGAAATGGTTCGCACCAAGGACGATGTCGTCGAACGCGGGCGCTTTTCCATGGAACACATGTGGAGGGCGTGGCCGATTTCGACCAGCGAGGCCGGCCCGACTGACCGCGTCGGCTTCCCGGGAATCGTTGACCCGTTCTTCATCTATACGGGAGGCAGCTTTGGCGGCCCGCTCCTCCGCGCGGCCTTCACGTACGAGAACACGACCAAAGACTTCGCCGCGGCTGTTCTCGGCTCCGACCCCCAGGGAGCCAAGATCCTCTACTACAGCATGGCTCCCGACATTCGCGAAATCGGAATCGTTCCCTGGGAGTTCGAGCCCGGCGCTACCTACAAGCTTCGATACGGATTCGATGAATACGACGACGAGAGCATCGACAGCATGATCGAGGAACGCGAGTTCCTCTTCCAGCAGCGCGGACAGGTCATACCGATAGTGGTCGAGCCGCGAATCAGCTACGTCATCGAGATCGATCAGCTCCAGCGTGGCCGTCCCGCCGGCCTTTATCCCGACCCCGCCGTCTCCGCCGAGGACATCGACTACGACGCTGCCGCCGGCACTGTCACCGCGACGATACACAACGTCGGCTCAAAGCCCGTAGAGAACCTGACTGTCGACTTCTACCAGGGCGACCCGGAATCCGGCGGCAAGAAGCTCAGCTCCCAGATGATTGAGAGTCTAGAAGCCCCCATCGACCTCGAACCCCGCGCGAAGACGCTCAGCGTCGGCTTGAAGATCGAAGGCCCTCCGGCGGAAATCTACGTCGTGCTTGATGCCGCGGACAGCATCGAGGACGAGATCACGACCTTCAACAACGTGGCCAACGCGACGTTACCGAGGCCGAAGGTGGAACTCCCTAAGCGCAGGGCCGGTGTTCCCATGAGTCGCGGCAGGTAATGCCGCTGCGAGGGTGTTCCGTCGGCATTGCGGACATGGGACTTGGTGGGGATTCTGCCTACCTGGGGGCGGCCGGCGGGCTCGAGGATATCGTCGCTCCGCGAATTAAGTAAAGGCTTGTGGCATCACAGCCGATTAGATGTGACATAGCAGTCACAAGCAGAGGGGCGACGCATCCGTCTGTGACCTTGTTGACGAGGCCCGGTTGAGAGGCCTCCGACGAGTCTGGACGGGATTAAGGCGTCGGGTCGCGCCTCTGCTTTTTGGCAGGAGGGCATATGCCGGCACGGGGAAGTCGTGACATCGTACACCGATGTGAAAGCAATCCTATTATCACCATTCGTGAGCTTCCCTTTCATTGTGCCGACATTTGCAATGCCGGCGCCGTAAAGCATGGAAAAGATTACGTCTTGTTGGTAACCATTCAGGGGCTGGACGGAACCTACGCGATCTATCCCGCGCGCAGCTCCGACGGGTTCCGGTTCGATGTCGATGTGCTCCCGATTCTAGGCCCGTCGTCTGAAGAATCTTTCCGGATTTATGAGGAATTGGGCGTGCTGGATGCCAGGATCACGCCAATCGACGGCGAGTACTTCGTCCTTTATAATGCCTTGGGGTACCATGGCTTTCGCCTCGGTCTTGCCCGTACGAGTGACTTCGTTTCCATCGAGCGTATCGGCCTGGTGTCGGAGCCTGATACCAAGGGCGGGGCGATGTTTCCGAGGAAGGTGAAGGGTAAGTTCGCCAGGCTGGAGCGCCCCTGGGACGGCGGGAGCATTTGGGTGAGCTACTCGGACGACCTTCGACATTGGGGATGGTCGGAGGCGGTCATGACGCCTCGCGGCGGATACTGGGACGGCAGTCGAGTGGGTACCGCAACGCCGCCCACCGAGATCGATCAGGGGTGGTTGATCATCTACTACGGCGTCAAGGACACCAGTGCCGGCCCTCTTTTCCGGCTGGGAGCCGCGATCCTCGACGGCGAGGACCCCTCGGAGGTCGTTGGCCGCACAAATGTGCCGATACTGTCTCCGCGGGAGCCCTATGAGCGCATGGGCGACCTGCCGAACTTGGTATTCTCATGCGGGGCCATCATCGAGCCGGAAGGCATAGTCAAGCTCTATTACGGCGCTGCCAACTCGTGCATATGTCTGGGAACAACGACGGTCGACGACATCGTCGCGGCGTGCACCGAAAGCGAGAGTGAGTTCTGAACAGGCAAAGACTGTATCATCGAGACGCCTTCCACCGCTGGGAACGCAATCCGATACTTACCATCGAGAATATACCGTTCAGATGCAACACCGTCTTCAATGGCACGGCGGTGAAGCTCGACGGCGAGTACCTCCTCCTCCTTCGCGTCGAGGGGCAGCAGGGATACTCTGTCTTTGCCTTGGCGCGAAGCCGGGACGGATTCAATTTCGAGGTGGAGGATAATCCGGTTTTACTCCCGGCCAGGGAAGGCCTGTTTGGGAAGTACGAGGAGCTCGGTATCGAGGATCCGAGAGCGACGCTCATCGATGGGTGGTTCTACATAATGTACACCGCCTACTCAGGCTACGGTGCCAGGATCGCGCTGGCCAGAACCAGGGATTTCCATTCCTTCGAGCGAGTTGCGCTTGTCTCCGAGCCGGGGAACAAGGATGGCGTCCTTTTCCCTGAAAAGATAGATGGCAAATACATGCGCTTGGACCGACCTATTGGGCAAGAGGTTGGGAGCATTTGGATATCCTATTCCGAAGACCTGATGAGTTGGGGGGGCTCAAAAGTCCTGGTGAGCCCGCGAGGAGGCCACTGGGATGCCTGGCGTGTGGGCGCTTCCGTCCCGCCATTCCGCACCGATCATGGCTGGCTGGAGATATACCACGGGGTGCGACAGACATCGGCCGGCCCCATCTACCGTGCCGGAACGGTCCTCCTGGACGCGGATGACCCGTCGCGGGTCATCGCACGGAGCAAGGTGGCCTTGCTTGCGCCTCGGGAAGACTACGAGCGTCTGGGGGATGTCGGTAACGTGGTCTTCGCCTGCGGGGCAATCGTGGAACCCGACGGCGAGGTGAAGCTGTACTACGGCGCTGCGGATACCTGTATATGCGTCGCCACTGCGAACTTAGACGATATCATTGCCTGCACCATGGAAGACGAGGGCATTTAGCCGATCGCCTCGTTGAGTCCTGCCGGTTGTGCATTTTTCTCCGTGCGGCCACCTGCCCGGCTGAGCGTGTGCACAAAGGTTGGCGTCGGGTGACGCACTCCTCCCACCCTGCGTGAGCTGTCATCCATGGCCTGGCGGCTCAGAAGGTTGGCTCTTGGCCGGACACATGGGAGACGTGCCCGGGCGGGTTGCCCAGATATGCCGAGAGGATTTCGGGGCCGCAGGGCTGTTTGGCGGCTGGTGCCGATTCTATAATATCCGGTGACGTTCTTGAGATCGAAGCGACAGGCGTGGGACTTATGCGATGAAAGATGTGCTCGTGGTGGTAGCGCACCCCGATGATGAGATAATCTGGGCTGGGGGGACGGTTCTGCAGAACTTGGGATGGGAGTGGACGGTCTTTTCTCTCTGCCGTGCCGATGACGAGGACAGGTCGGGGAAGTTCAAATCCGTGTGCGCGACCCTAGGGCTGGTTGGGTTCATGTCCGACCTTGATGACGGCGCTCCGCTGAAGCCCATTGATCCGCAGAAAGAAATCGGCGACAGGATAATTCCGATCGCGGGAGACCGAGATTGGGACCTGTGCCTGACCCATGGCGAGAACGGGGAGTACGGGCACCAGAGGCACAGGGAAGTCCACGACGAGGTCCTTAGGCTGTTCCATTGCGGGATTGTGAAGTGCGGCGAGCTGTGGACGTTTGCTTATCAATGTTCAGAGCGATCCGGCGCGTGCCGTGCCGCCCAAGGTGCGGACATCATCGTCGAGTTGACGGACACGCAATTGGCCGAGAAGAAGCGAATAGTGCGCGATCAGTACGGATACTCAGGGGACTCATTTGAGGTGAAAGCCTGCATCTCACCGGAAGCCTTTCGGCGGCAGCGCACGGCTTGAAAAAGGAGTATTCGAGATGAAGGTGCTGGTGCTGTACGACTACCCTCCTTCCCCCGCGGGCTTGGCGACGCAAGGAGATCTGCTCTATCGGGGCCTTAAGGAGATGGGCATGGATGCCCATGCGGTCAATTTCGAATCGCCGCAGGAGAAGGAGTGGTACTATCGTTGGTTCGAGCCGGATATAGTCGTGGGCGTGGGCTACTGGGGGCACGCGCCGGATATCGTGCTGCATCCTCAGCGATACGGCGTTCAGCCTGTCCCGTGGCTCGTGGTCGACGGTTACGTGGCCAACTATCTGGAAGTGCTCAATGCCCTCCCTTTGATTCTGGTTACCTCGAACTGGGTGAAGAAGGTTTATGTGCGAGACGGGCTGAACGAGGCCAGGATCGAAGTGCTTCCGGTCGGCTGCGATACGCAGTCCTTTATTCCGCGGGGAAGAGACGATCCCAAGGTGGCCGCCGTCAGGGAAGCCCTGGGTGTGTCTCCCGACCAAATCATGATCCTCACCGTCGGGGGAGACGCCGCTTCGAAGGGGGGCCACGAGGTCATGCACGCACTGGCGCTTATCGATTCGAAGGCACCTGACTGGAAATATGTGTGCAAGGTATGGCCACAGGATCGTACTGAGCGTCAGAACCTGGCTGACATGCAACTTGCCACGCAGCTGGGGATAGAGAAGAACGTCGTCTACACGACCAACAAGGTATCGCGGAACTTCATGCCGTATCTTTTGGCCGCTTGCGACATATACGCGGCCCCGTCCCGCCTGGAGGGATTCGGCATGTTGCAGGTGGAGGCGGGGGCGTGTGGCAAGCCGGTAATCGGAATCAAAGCGATGGGCATGCTGGATACGTTGGTCCACGGGAAGACGGCCCTGCTTGCCGCCGTCGCCCAGGAGGTAAGGGTTCGAGAAGCGATGGTGGGCGTGGACGAAGGATACGCGCCCGGCCAACGGGTCGTGTTCAAAAGGGCAAGGACGGCTGACTACAGAGCAAGCGTACATGACATCGCCGATCACCTCATGAGCCTGATGACTGATGCGTCTCTTCGGGACAAGCTGGGGCAGGCCGGGAGGATGAGGGTGGTCGAGAACTACGACTACCGGGTTATTGCACAAAGGTTCGTCCAACTGGTATCGTCTAAGCTGGGGGTCTCGTGAGATGATGCGGAAGGGGTCTGATTTGATCGAGGGAGCCAAGCACGCCGCCCTCAGAGTGTTGCTGCATAACATTCGCGGACCTTACCGGGGGCTGCCGCGGGCTGCTGGGTGGGGGTATCCGGAACCGTACACGCGCGACATCATGATCTCCAGCCTTGGGATGCTGGCCAGCGGGAATGCGCAACTGATCGGTTCACTTCGTCGCGTGCTTGAGACGCTGGCTCGTAATCAGACGTCTCACGGACATATCCCTTCGCTTGTTCATGATGGGGAAGACCGCGGGGCCAGCGACACGACGCCACTATTCCTGCTGGCCGTCGCGTGCTACAGGATTGCGACCAAGGAGACAAGTTTTCTCGAAAACGCGGTTCGCGAGGCGGTGACCTGGATGGATTACCAGAGCCCCGCGGACAGGGTGATTGTCGCTCAACAGCCCACAAGCGATTGGCGCGACGAGCAATGGGTTCTGGGCTACGGCCTCTTCGTTAACGCGGTAGTCTACTCGTACATGAGGCTGCACGGCGAGCACGACAAGGCCCGAGTTCTTCAGGATATGTTGGGGCATTTGGTGGTGACCGGAGAGGCGCAGCAGCGTCACAGCTATGAAGGTTTGCGCATACGTCACCATCCCTGCTATGCCCTCTGGTCGTACAAGGTCCATGGCAGCCAGAGGTTTGATTTGCTTGGAAACAGTCTGGCGATCCTATCGGGACTTGCCTCCCCGACGCGCGCAGAGGCGATCATCGCATGGGTCGAAACTCAATGCGGGTCGATGCGGCGAACGGGAGATTTGGCCCTGGATCTGCCGCCTTGTCTAATCCCCTTCATTCGCCCGCAGGATCCCGATTGGCAACCCCGGTACGCCAAGTACAACCTTCCGGGCGAGTATCACAATGGGGGCATTTGGCCGTTCGTATGCGGCTTCTACGTCGCGGCCCTTGTGGCAGCGGGCAAGCACCGCTTGGCTGAGACGAAGCTGAAAGCGCTGGCGGAGATTGCAGTGCCCGCTCGCGAGGCCGACGTGGAATTCGGCTTCAACGAGTGGTTCCGCGCGCAAGACGGCAAGCCGCGCGGACAAGATTGGCAGACATGGTCGGCGGCGATGTACCTATACGCGGCCGCATGCGTTGAGACGGGAAGGACCCCTTTTTTCGACGAGGCCCGCAACGCGGCGGTTCGCCCGGAAGGGGGCGAGCGGCCCCGTACCCACCCAAAGCGGTGAGGTCGATACGTGGGCGCAAGCTATTGCTGGATTCCGCCAACCGAAAGTCCGCGCCGTTCCAGCAGCGACCCCTCCAGGCGAAACATATCCACAAGAGCCTTCAGGTAGCTCACGACGGCGTCAACCTCCGATATCCGGCTGGCGACGAGGTCGCGTTGCACCTGGGCCACCAGCAATGTCGTTGACCTTCCGACACGGAACTTTTCGGTTTCCGCGCGCAGCTTCTCTTCCTGAAGTTGCCGGGTCGCAGCCGTAGCCGTTACCTGCTCTGCTGCGCGGGTCACTTCGATGTAAGCGGACCGAACGTCCACCTGGACCAATTGTTCCAGGTTTCCCAGCGCCTCTCCGCTCTGTTCTCGTGTCAGGTTGGCTCGCCTGAAAAGCGCTTCAGCCTGTCGGTTCAGAAGCGGATATTCGACGCTTATTCCGCCGCTGAGGCTGTAACTCTCGCCATCCAAGTCCCTGACAGAGCCGCCGAAAGAGTCCGCGTATCCTGTCTTTCCCAATGTGATAAACACGTCCAACTTCGGCAGTAGTCCGTTCTTTGTTCTCACAATCTCGAGGTCGCCGTGCTGCAAGCGGAGTCGTGCCTCGTTGAGATCGGGGCGCATCCGCATTCCCACTTCGACGTGCTTTTCGACGTTGTCCAGCCGGACGTCGGGCACGGCCGGTCTGTCTCGCAAAAGGATCTCTCGGGCCCAGAGGCCGGGGCCGGGCGGGTTCAGGAGCCTCAACAGCCGAAGCCGCGTTGTGGCCAGTTGGCTGCGAGCATTGATCAGTTCTTCGCGCCGCAGGGCGACCTCCGCCTGCGCTGCGGCAAGCTCCGTCTCCGCCAGCTTTCCGATCTTTATCCTTTCCTCTGTTTCCCTTTGCTGCTGCTCGGCCAGACCGAGGGATTCTTCGAAGATCTCGATCCGCCGCTCCGCAAGGGCGTAGTCCCAGTAGGTCGATTCAATCTGGGCGATGAGAGATTCAGCAAATCCTCGGAGCTCGTATTGGGAGGCGCTCGTGTCAAGGCGCGCTTGGCGGAGCCTCGCCAGGTTGGGTTCAATCCCCGCTCCGTTGAGAAGAGCCTGGGTTACAGTCAGCTCCACAAGGGAAGAATGTTCGTCGCTGTACAGGTCCGACCAAACCCGTTCCGAACGCGCGGCTAAGGCTACTTCCGTACCCGTGGGGAAAAGCTCGGATATTGTCAGTTCGGCGGTCATCCTACTGCTGGTCGCATCCGTCTCGCGCTCAACGTGGTCCCGCGATCCCGAGAATGAGCCGTTCAACGTCGGATCAAAAGCCGCACGCTCCGCGTCTTCCTGCGTCTGCCGTATGTCAGGTTCCAGCCTCTGCACGCTCAACTCCCGGTTGTTCTCTAATGCCAGGAGGATCGCTTCATGGATTGTGACCTTCAACGGTGTGGTCAGGGCTGGAGATTCCCCTTCCTCGGGGACCTCACGCCCGTCGTTTGGGAGGAAGGTTTGAGGAAGCCCGGGGCTGGTACGGAGGGATGGCGGGTCGAGAGGCACGTACTTCCGGCCGGCGCTGTTGTAGGTGCATGACGCCGCGCCGACAAGGAGAAGGCATGCCACTCCCGCCAGCGTATGCCGGCAATCTCGGAACAGATACATCGGGGAGTTATCCTTCGTCGTGGTTATCCGGCGACCCGCTCCGGCGTCCCGATCTCCGCAGTCTCCGTTCGAACACCGAGTAAACCACGGGGACAAACACGAGCGTGATGAGCGTCGAACTGGTGAGTCCCCCGATGACCGCCCTTGCCAGCGGGGCTTGCGCCTCGCCTCCCTCGCCAAGCCCCAGGGCCAATGGGATCAGGGCGAACACAGTCGTCATGGCCGTCATCAGGATCGGGCGCAGCCTCCTCCTACCCGCCTCTTCGATTGCGTCGAACAGCGGCATTCCATGCGCCCGGCGAAGGAGGTTCGTGTGATCCACCAGGAGTATCGCATTGTTCACGACTATCCCTCCCAGCATGATGCACCCGATGAACGACTGGATGCTGAACGTCGTTCCCGTGACGAAGAGCATCAGGATGACCCCGATGGCCGCCAGCGGGACGGAGAACATCACCACGAAGGGGTCTCGAACAGATTCGTAAAGACATGCCATCACCATGTATACCAGCACCAATGACAGCGCCAGGCCGAGGCCCAGCTCTCGGAACGCCTTCTGCTGCTCCTCGTAGTCGCCGCTGAAGCCTATGCTGAAGTCTCTGGGTATGGGAACTTCTCTCAGCCTGTCCCGGATATCGGATATCACGGACCCCATGTCTCGACCACTGATGTTAGCTGACACGGTCACCACCCGCTCTTGGTCCTTGCGCTCGATCCGCACGGGCCCCTTTCGTGGACCAACGCTCACAACGTTGCGCAGCACGACCGGATCTCCGTCCGAGTTGGTCAGCGTGAAGTCCAGTATGTCACGCAGCGCCAACTGGTCTGCGTCCTTGAGCTGCACCAGGATCGTGTATTCGTCTCCTGCGTGTCTGTAGCTCCCTGCGCGCGATCCGGACAGGGCCGTTTGGAGCATGGTCGCGATCTGCGAGACGGTGACCTTCATGTCGGCGGCTTTGTCTCGGTCCACGAAGATTAACTCTTCGGGGGTGCCGGACTCTCGGCTAATCGAAGCGTCAGTAACGCCCTCCGTTTGTTCGGCCAGCTCTCTGACGCGTTGCGCAAGAGCGTCAGCGACCTCCAGATCGTAACCGCGGACCTCGATCTGCACCCTCTCTACCGACGAGGTTCCCATGCGAAGCAGGAACAGGCCGCGGCCGGTTCTCGTACGGATCTCCACACCCGGAATGTTGGACAGTTTTTTTCGAAGTGCCGAGGCAATTTCCTCACCGGACCGCTTTCTCTCCGCCCACGGCTTGAGGGCGATCCTGATACTCCCCGAATGGGATCCTGATGATCGCCAGCCTGAACCTCCCGCGCTTGCGACCATAGTCTCAAGTTCCGGCACTTCCTCCCGTACCACCGACTCGACGAGCGTCAGCTTCTCATCCATGAGGCTGAGCTTCGTGCCGACCTCCATATCCACACTCACCCGGACCTCTCCCTCGTCCGTCTGCGGCATCAACTCGATGCCCACAAGCGGGACGAGTGCAAAGCTCCCTCCAAGCACGGCCACGGCCGCAGCTACGGCTAATAGGCGGTGCGTAAGAGCGAAGTGAAGCACCTTCCTGTACTCGCTGTCCATTCGCGAAAAGAAGCGCCCGCTTGCTCGGAACGCCCTATGCCCCCATTTCTCGTTAGGTCCGGCTTCGAGCGAAAGAATGCGTAGGAACCTCGCCCCCAACATGGGGACGAGGGTGAGCGCAACGGCCAGCGAACATGCCAGTGAGAAGCTCACGACCACAGCGAGTTGCTTGAACATTACCCCGGCCATCCCGCGAACGAAGACCAGCGGCAAGAAGACCGCCAGGGTGGTCAACGTGCTCGCGATGATCGCGGCTGTGACCTCCTGGCTCCCCTTGAGCGCGGCCTCTTTCTGCTCCTCGCCGGCTTCGCGCATACGATATATGTTCTCCAGGACCACAATGGAATTGTCGATCAGCATCCCTATTCCCAGCGCAAGGCCGCCGAGGGTCATGATGTTAAGGCTGAATCCGGCGAAGTAGATCAGTGCGAACGTAGCAACGATTGAGATCGGGATCGCCGCGGCGATGATCAGCGTGCTACGCATGTTGCGCAGAAAGAACAAGAGCACGAGGACTGCGAAGATGCCCCCGTACAGCGCTGCGGAGCTGACATTCGCTATGGAACGCTTGATGTAATCGGACGTGTCGATGATGGGAATCACCTGGACCTGCGGTATGTCCTCGTTCAATCGCTCGATCTCTCTGAGGACCCTCTGGGCGACCTCGACCGTGTTCGTGCCGGACTGCTTGTTTACGGATAGGCGGACTCCCTCGTCCCCGTTCACCCTTACGACACGCGTAATCTTGCGCCAAGTGTCCTCGACGCCGGCAACATCCCTGAGCCGAATAGAGACACCCTCGCGCGTCGCCACGACGGTGTTGCGCAGTTGTTCGAGGCTCGTGTACTCTCCCGGTGTTCGCACGGTGACCTCGAACCGCCCTTGTTCAATCGTTCCGGCTGGAAGAGCTATGTTTCCCGCCTTGATCCGGTTGAGGATTTGATCCAGCGGTAGCCCGAGCGCCTTGATTCTGCCTTCGTCAAGGTCCACGTGGATCTCACGCTCTCTTCCCCCCCAGACATCCAGCGAGGCCACTCCGGGCACGCGCTCGATCCGGTACTTGATCTGGTCGTCGATGATCCGTCGCATCTCCACCGGGTCCAGCTTGCTGGATGCTCCCAGGATCAGAACGGGAAAGCTGGCCGGGTCGAATTTGCGGAGGGAGGGGCGGTCCGCTTCGTCAGGGAGCCGGGTGATCACTCGGTCGAGCCGATCGCGGATGTCGTTGGCGGCCGCATCGAGGTCCGTCCCCCACGAAAAAGCTAACCGGACACTGCTGGAGCCTTCGGCGGAGGTCGAGGTGACTTCTTCTACCCCGGGGACTGCGCTCATGGCCTCTTCGATTGGGCGCGTTATGAGCTTCTCGGTCTCTTCCGGACTAGCGTTCTCGTAGCCCGCCGAGATGCTCAACACGGGATAGGTTATGTCCGGCATCAGATCGATTGGAAGGCGGCTCAGAGAAACGAGGCCAAGGATGATCACTATCAGCGTGACCATCACCGTAAATATCGGTCGGTTGATCGCGAATCCGGAAAGCTTCATTCGCCTGCTGCCGACGGCACCTCCGTGCTATTGCCGGCTTCCGCTCCTCCCGCGGGTCGGCCGAGGCCCGCTACCGCGATGGTTCCCCCATCCTCCAGAAGATGTTGCCCGAGCACGACCACATATCCTTCGAGCGCCGGCTCGGTCACCTCTGCCACCTCGGCCGCGGTTATACCCAGCTTGACCGGGACGAAATGAGCGGTGAGGTCTTCGAGGTCCGCCACGAACACGCCCTGTTCGTGGGCCCTTCGGGTCAGAGCGGATAATGGCACCACCTTCACGTCTGTATGCTTCGCAAATTCGAGCTGGGCTCTGACAAACATGCCCGGCTTCAGAACACGTTCGGGGTTGGCGACGGTCACTTCCACACGCGCTTGACGGGATGTTTCTTTCAGAATCGGTGCCACTCTCGCGACCTTCCCCACAAACTGCCGCGACGGAAAGGCGTCCGTGGTGATGAGTACTTCTTGACCCGCCTGCATTTTAGAGTAATCTCTCTCGACTACGTGCAGTACTGCGGTCAGCGAGCTGATGTCGAGAATAGACACTACCGGGTCGTTCGCCCGCAGCATCGCTCCTTCGTCTACGAACCGCTCTCCTACCACCCTGGTCTCGTCTCCGTCCTCCCACGACGCCGCGATTCTCGTGTACGACTCTCTGACTTGGGCGGCTTTCAGCGCGGCGTCCTTTTGCTCTACCTGTGCCCTGGCCACGCTGTATTTTGCCTCTGTCGCCTTGAATAACGCCTGTGCTTCGTCGAGTTCGGATTCCGAAGCGATTCCCTGCCCGCGAAGGGCCTCTACCCTTTCGAGTTCGCGCCTTGCCACGTCGAAAAGGCTTTGAGTTTCTGCGACGTTCGCTTTGGCAACGTCGAGTTCCGCGCGGGCTTGTTCTACTTGCTGCACGTACTCTTCCCCGTCGAGTTCGGCAATAGGTTCGCCTCGTTTGACGGCGTCCCCTATGTTCACGTAGAGGCGTTCCAGCCTTCCCGCGATTTTGGGAGCTATCACGAACTGTGAACGCGGCAGCAAAGTCCCCGTGAAAAAGCCTACGTCGCGAATCGTCGCCGCTTCGACCGGGGCGATCTCCACGGCAACGACGTGCGCACCACTTTGATACCCAGGGCCGCCCGACGAGATCGTCAATCGACGGAAAATCTGCCACCCCAACAGCCCGCCAATGGCAAGCAGGATGAGAATGGCAAGAAGGGGTATTTTCGCAACGCCGATCCGCGAACGGGCTTCGCTGTTCGCCATGATTTCTTTCCCCCTGGAGTCCGGGTTCGCATGCGCCAAGATGCAGCGATTATTGTCCACCTTATTTTGCGTGGTTTCAAGCGGGTGCCGCGCATCGATGCCGTCTCACTTCCAGCCGCGAGCGCCGGAAGCACCCGAATCTATCGCCGCGGGGATCGAAAGGGCGGAGAAGCCGCCCTACAAACGAGGTACGAGGGGGAGCGCTGCTCCATGCCCTCTCACGCTCCGAACGTGGTTTGTCGGCGAGAAAGAGAGAATTGCCACGGGGTGTCTTTGACCCGGCTGCCGACAAAATCCAAATATGTCTGCATCGCCGAATGAATAGCGGCGTCGGAGTCAGGACGTGCAGGGACGAAGATCGGTGGACCTATGTCCAAACGTGGCTGCATTTGCCTGCCGACAAGCACCAGTACCGGTATCAATGGGGCCCCCGTCAAACGGGCTAGAACCCACGGTGCACGGCAGTAGCGCACCTCGCGGCCGAGCAGCTTCCCCCGCACCCCGTTCATATCATCAGGGTAATCCGCAACATGTTGAATCCACTCTCCCTGCCGAATCAGATCGCAGAGCAGCTTCAGGTGAATTCCCTCCTCCCCGAGTTCCGGGTAGGGGAGGCCTTGGTTGACCCAGCCGCTAAGGCGGAGGAGAAGGAGTTTCTCGGGCGAGACATGCTTGCGTTGCATGAAGCGCACCGGGTAGCCAAGCTGCGTGAGTACAGGCGCGACCCAGGCGTTCATGCCCGCGTGAGTTCCCAGGATGATCGCGCCGCGCCCTTCTGATCTGATCGCTTCTAGGACCTCCAGCCCCCTGGGTTGAAATGTTCGGAGAAGCCACTGCCTGGATCGTCGAAAGACGGGAGCGTAAGTGTGACCGCCGAGCTGTCGAATCGCCCGGGACAGTATTACCTTCTCGCGAAGGGCTCTAGTGGTCACATCACTTGGCATGAGCGGCTTGAGAAGGCCGGCGATCTTCTCCCGCCGCGCCGGGTGTGTCCACATTTCGAGACGACGAAGGAAACAGGAAAGCTTCAGCGAGCACTTGATTGGAATTGATCTGTACAGCAGGATTCTTGCTGGGCAGCGCATTCGTTCCCAGAACGGGATCGCGGGCGCGGACATCGGCTGTGTGAATTCCAGCTTGGGCAAATCGCCTATCCTTCTTCGCCGCGTGCGGCAGCGCGTGGCAGGCTTTCTACAAACAATATCCGGCGAGGAACCTTAAAATCCGCAAGCCGCTCCATGCAGAACTCCTGCAACTGGCGTGCGCTGACCTCTCCGGCAGGCACGACGATCGCCTTGACTCGTTCGCCCCCTTCGGGGACTTTCTCGGGAAGCACCAGCGCGTCGGCGACTGAACCGTGGGCGCGAAGGCAAGCCTCCACCTCAGCGGGCGCGACTTTCTTCCCAGCCACGTTAACCAGTCGGCGCTTTCTGCCCAACACGAACAGTTCTCCTGCCTCGTTTAGGTGGCCGGTGTCTCCGGTAAGCACCCACTGTCCCTGGAAAGCCACTGCGCTGGATTTGGGGTTGCCCAGATAGCGGGACGCGTTGCCGGGGCTCTTCACTGCGATCTCCCCATCCACTCCCGGCGCCACCCGATTTCCCGATGTCCCTCGGATTTCAATAGTCACACCGGGGTAGCCTACGCCTACCCATCCGGCATCGTGCGCTTTTCTGTCCGGCCTTGCGATGGCGATCGGTCCGCTCTCAGTGGTCCCGTAGGACTGTACCACTTCGAGCCCAAGCTTGGTCCGGGTCAGACGTTGCGTTTCCTCCGGCAGAGCCGAGCCGGCCGAGACCGCCAAACGCACTGAAGAGAAATCGGGCACTTTCTTGAACTCCGTGGCCGACAGCATCCGGATCATAAACGGCGTCGCCGGCAGTACCGTTATGCGATTACGTTCGATGGCGGCAGACGTTTCCCTGGGAGTAAACTGCTCTACGTACAGGGTTGCGCCTGCCGCGATTGATGTCACAAGCACGTTGTACAGTCCAAAGCTGTGGAAGAAGGGAAGCACGGCCAGCACCCTGTCGGTCTCGTAATACGGCAATGCGCTACTGTACGCCTCGAGCGCCGCAGCAGCCTGTTTCTCCGTCTTTGGAACGATCTTCGGCGCACCGCCGGTCCCCGAGGACAGAAGGAGAAAACCCCATTGGCTGGAACGTGACTCTTTGAGCCGGCTGTCATGAGCCATGTAGCTGCCGTCCTTCCTCCGCGAACCTTCCGGGGGCGTAATCGGAAGCACTGACAGTCCATCTGGCGGCGAGTTGTGCGACGTGACGGGTGCACGGATAACCGAAGCAACGCCGGCGCGCCGGCAGTATCGCTCCGATTCCTCCGCCTTCAATCCCGGATCCAGGATCAGGTTCGCCAAGCCGAGGTAATCTGCCGCAGCCACTGCCACCGCGAACGCGACCGAGTTGGCTATCTGGGTGGCGACGGTTTGGCCCGGCCCCAGCCCCTTGCTTCGGAGGCATCTTCCAGCGGCTTCGGCGGCGTCGTGGAGCTGGCGGTAACTGAGCGTACGGCCGGCATCGACGATGGCCGCCTTTTTTGACATGCGGGCGGCACCGTGACATAGAAGCGTCATCAGCATCATCGTAGCGAACGCAGCTTGAAATCGATGAACCGTACCAGAGTCCCCACAGTCTTGAAGGACTTGTTTTGCAGCAGCTCATCTGCGGAAATCTCGATACCGAATTCGTTTTCCAGTCCGACGAGAAGCTCCACAACCGCCACGGAATCAAGTGCTATCCCAGAACCTACAAGCGGCGTGTCCTCGGTCAGCGGCTCGGCAGTACTTACGCCGGTCGCTTTCGCGATGGTCGTCGTCACGCGATCAAATGTTGAAGAACTCATGCGAATGCCTCCCGAAGCTTTCCGACCAAGATATCGTTCTTGTCAGCGGGGGTCCAGCCGGCGGGCGTTCGTTCCAGCCAGTGTATGTTTTGCAGGGGGGGCGATGGCGGGCGCTCGGCTCCCGTGAGGTTTACCAGCACAGTGTCATTGCTTCCGACGGTGCCCTCCCCTGCCATGCGGGCGAGTCCCGCGACTGCGGTTGCCGCAGTATAGCATACGTCCAGTCCCTCCATTTCCGCCACCCACTGCCGTGCGGCTCTGATCTCCGCCGCGCTCACGGCAATGATCGTGCCGCCACTCTCCTTGACGATCCTGCTGACGTACGGATAGACGCGCGAGGGGTCCCCCCGGAGAATGGCCTTCGCTATCCCGTGGGGCTGCGCAAAGATGTCCCCGGGTCTGATTGCTTCGGCCCCGTGCTGAAACGCTCGCGCCATGGGGCAGCAGGTATCCTGCTGAACACACAGAAGGCGAGGGGGACGGATGATCCGCTTCATCGCTGTCAACTCCTTCGCGCCTTTGTATGTCCCGTAGACGCCCATCGCGGAACTCACCGCCTGGACATACCAGTCGATCGTGCGAGGGACAGATTCTGCGGCCTCGAGAAAAGCAGTCTTGAGGCCCTCGCGTCGCGCGGGATTGAAGAAGCCGCTCTCGCGGGTTATGCCCGTGCGCTCCGCAAAAGCCGCGGCTTCTTGAAATGCTTGCACGAAAGTCGCCCCGCGCATGGCGAACAGTATCACCTGATCGCTCTCCCTGAATTGGAGGCGATCCAGGAAATCCTCCGCGGTGAACAGGTACGTTCTGCAGCCGGGATAGTGCCGAATGTGTTGAGCCAGTGCCGTGGAGCTGTTGCCGGTAGATGATGTCGCGAACTCTCGGACCCCCAGCTCGCGGAAAAAGGACAAGACGACTACCGCCATGCGGTCTTTCGTCGTCCGCGTCGGGAGGACCGTTTCATCTTTCAGATAGAGCCAACGCAGGCCAAGGAGTCTGCCGAGGCGTTGGGCGTGAAGCGTGGGCGTCGGGCGCTGCTCCACCGCGATCAGGCTCTGGGGGTCCTCCAGCGGGAGCAGATCGAAGTAGCGCACGTATGTGTTGGGCGAATCGTATACTCGTGCGCGACCGAGATCATACTCCACGTCCACCATGCCGCCGCATTCACAAAAGGGTACGAAAGCATGCGGGTGCTCCTTTCCGCATGTCACGCATCTGTGGCGCACGGTCTTTCGGAAAGGAGATTTCATCACGTTCGCTCCGTTCGCTCTACCGGGTCGTTGCATACGTAACGTTGGCAAAAGGGATCACTCCGTACCGGAAGTTCTTCCGGCAGGTCTTCGAAAGCCACTCGACCCCTTCATCAAGGGAATGGGTCGGCTCGATACCCATCGTTCGGACCTCGTCATCCGGCAGGGTGCTCCAGAGAGCGATCCGAACCTTCCGCAACAGCCTTCTCAGCATTATCGAATTATGACCGGTCAGATCGTAGTCCAAACGGACTTCGCGTTCGAGTTGCCGGTCCAGTTCAACTGGACCCCATCGAAGAAAGCCGTTCTTGATCCCGCCGGGACATTCCGCAACCCACAGAACGGCCCCTCCCGGCCGGACCATTTCCTGGACGTTGAACAGTGCCTTGAGCGCCTGCATGAAGTTGCAGTCGTACGGGGTTCCTCCAGCGCTGGTAATCAGGGCGTCCAGCGGTTCCGGAACGTTGACCTGGAAGATTCCCTCCGCTTCGGCGCACCCGGCCGCGTGGGAGGCCGCGAGTTCACCGGCGAATGCTCCGATAATCTGGTGCTCCGTGTTGAGCAACGTGTTCAGAACGAAAACGCCGTCCACCATGTGGGCCGCCTCGAGCATATCCAGGTGTACCGGGTTCCCGGCGAGTCGGCAGGGCCGCACCGCTGGATGAATGCCTTCTTGCCGGTGCAGCGTCAGCCTGTGGTTGTCCAGGATGCTCCTGAAACCAGCCACACCTGGGAGAAGGGCCTTTCGTCCGCCGCCGAATCCGGCGAAGTAGTGTGGAATGATCCTGCCGGTAAGTACCTTGACATCGGCATCCAGGACACCCCGGTTAAACGACACCTGCGTGCCGTAGCTCGTAAGCCCGACGTTAACCAGCCCCGCCTCGTCGAGGCAGTCGTGCTCTGTCCATCGAATGCGCGAAGTCGCCTCTTGGCCCAGGAGATCCACTGCCTCCTCCGTCGAGTGCTTTGCGTGTGTGCCGGTCGCGAGGAATGCCTCGATGTGCTCGTCCGCGATTCCTCCCGCGTTGAGTTCATCAAGTAATAGCGGAAGATAGGTGTCCGCTCCGGCCACGCGGTCTTTTCCGGGGACGAGAACGGCGGCGGTGCGCTTGCCGCGCGCAATATCTCTGAGGCGCGCGCAACCATGAGGGGCCTCCAAGGCTTGCCGTACTATCTCTTCAGGTGACATCCGGGGTGAGATAGGCAAAGGCTCCAGGCGAGCTGCGAATTCTCCCGCAGGAACGAGGAGTTTGCGGCTATCGCTTCCAAAGCGGATCACGCTTTCTTGCGACCGACCTTTCATGACGCTGCCTTCTTGAGCGCACCGCTCCGCACAAGGTCTCTCCACCATGGCCGCGCCCCCGGGACAGTGTGTACCTCCGGACGCAGAGCAAGCTCTCCAGTCTGAGGGTCGGGGATGTAGTCCTTGCTCGTGAGAAGCCAGCGTTTGCCGGCACATACACGCTGGGCCCACTGGAGCAATTCGCTCCTGCCCTCTTTGATGTGCGGAAAATAGTATTGGTAGCTCTTGAGCCCTCGGAAGTCGTTGCGGGACACGAGCTCCTCGTATGAGACGGAGGGGTCGATCAGTCCTTCGCTGACCGCGATGTCGTAGGCCTTCGAGCGAGCCGTCACCACCATGCCGTCGCAAAACCTGACGACATCGTTGGCCAGATGCTCGGAACAAAACGCTATCGACTCGGCCAAAGTATCCCTGGTCTCTCCGGGGCCGCCGACTATCAGGCAAGTGTCGAACGGAATCGAATGTCGCTTGAGCACTGCGACGGCATTGGCGACCTCGGCGACGGCGAATCCTTTTTCGTAGGCCTTCAGCACCTGCTCAGAACACGAATCCGGCGTGAGGGTCACTCCCATGCAGCCGGCGGTTTTCATCGCATGCGCCATTTTATCATCCATCGTCGAGGGGGTCACCTCGGCGAACCATTGGACTTGCAGACCTGCCTCCAAAATCGCGTCGCACACTTCCATCGCATGTCCCGGGGGATGATTGAAGGTGCTGTCCACGAAGAAGAAGTGCTTAACGTCCCACGTTTCCTGGTACCGCTTCATTTCTTCTAGGACCTGGTTCATGGGACGGAACCGATAGCGGTTGCCTTCCAGCCAGGGAGTTGTGCAGTATATGCAGTTCATGGCGCATCCGCGCTTCGTCTGTATCGGGGCAAAGCCGCCATCTTCGTAATATTGGCTTCGGAAGTCTGCCGTCGTGTCGCACGCGCCGACGCCGAGGAACGATAGGTCCCCCACTTGGTTGCAGCACACGGCGTCCGCGGAGCGCTCAAATGGATGTTCGACGAGGCCTTTGGTTCCGCATGGCTCCCTTCCCTCTTCCAGGGCTTCAACCAAGTCGAGCAATGATTCCTCCGCTTCGCCGATCAGCCCGAAATCCGGAGCGGCATGTTTCGTGTAAAGGCGAGGCTCGATGGAAAACGCAGGTCCTCCCATCACCACGGCTGCGGTGGTCAACATGCGGAAAGCTCGTACGAGGCGGGCATCGTAGAACACGGAATGGTACTGCAGGAGGTTAAGGGGATTTGCAGGCCTGCGTGCCGCCCCGATGTTTCTGGCGGAAATCCCGATAAGGTCAGGCGAAAAGCGCGCGAGGATCGCTTCCAACTCGCGTCGCAGTGCGGGCAGACTTTCCTCATCCTGCGGCAAGACGTGGCTGGCGGCTTGTGTGATCCACACAGAGTGCCCGTTCCTCCTGAGCACGCCGGCCAGGCTCACCAGCCCTGCAGGTGCCGGCGTTGGCCCGTAACCCGACCTGGCGCACCGAGTCACATTGCCATTCACCAGCAATACGTTCAAGCTTGGCCCCCGCTACAACGAACAACGCGCAGCATCCCCGTAGCACCATTTTACGGTGCGTGGGACGCCGCGCAAGGGGTGCCGGGGAATTGTGTCCTGGATGGACGGCGCATGCTTGGCCTTGTACTGGCCGTATTGCGGAGATTCGTTGTGGCCGCGGGTAGAGAGCCCAGCTCGAAGACCGGCACCGACCTCTTGAGCTAATCTCCGTGGGAGAATTCAACCGTTCGCTATTCTTGCCGTGTGCG
>CAZBND010000016.1:0-19331 GCA_964493415.1 uncultured Planctomycetota bacterium
GGACTTCGATGCGAAAAGGACGGTGGTCCTCGAGGAGGAAGTGGAGGGGCTTGTCGCGCCGGGCGAGGGAGGCGCGGATGAGCGTGTCGAGATATTGTCATACGAACCGGAAAGGGTGGTGGTAGAGGTGACGACCAAGTCGCCGGGGATACTGGTGCTGGGGGATATGTACTATCCGGGGTGGAGAGCGGAGGTGGATGGCGAGGAGGTGCCGATCTACCGGGCGAACTATCTCGTGAGGGGGGTTCGTGTGGACGAGGGGGAGCACGCGGTGGTATTCGAGTATCGGCCGCGGCCGTATCGTGTGGGGAGAGTGATTAGTCTGATCGCGTTGTGCTTGTTCGCGGCGGGGGTTGCGGGGCTGGGGTACCGAGGTTTTAGAAGGGGCTGATTGCGGTGGATGAGAGGCGATGGAGCGGGAAGGACGCGCCGGCGATTGCGGCGCTGGTTGGGATGAGTCTGGTGTTTTTTTGGGAGGTGGTTTTCGGGGGGGAGATGCTGCTGCTGCGGGACACTTTTTTCGACGAGTACCCGTGGCGGGCGTTTGCGAGGGAGGCGATAAGGGGCGGGACGCTGCCGCTGTGGAATCCCTACTCGCAGTGCGGGAAGCCGTTCCTGGCGCTTCCGAAGGCGGCAGTGTTCTATCCGCTGAATGCAGTGTTCTATCTTGGGCCGTCGGCGGTGGCGGGGATGAAGGTTTTCTACCCGCTGCACGTTTTCCTCGCGGGAGTTTTCGCTTACCTACTGGGCAGGGAGTGGAAATTGGGGAGGCTGGGGTCGATTGCGATGGGGGTCGTGTGGGCGTTCAATGGTTTCATCCTGACAAGGCTGGAGTTTCAGAGTTCGCTTGCGACGCTGGCGCTGTATCCGCTGGTGTTCTTGCTGTCGCATCGGATGCTGGCGAGGCCGAGCGTGCTGCGGGGAGCGGGGTTGGCGGCGGCGCTTAGCGCGCAGTTCCTTGCGGGGAACACTCCGGATTTCTACCTGGGGTGCCTGGGAGTCGGGCTGTATGCGGTGTTCTTTGCGCTGTTTTGGAAGGAAGAGGGGGTCGATCGGAAGCGGGCGGTGCTGAGGGTGGCGTACCTGATTCCGGCGGTGGCGGGGTGCGTGCTTCTGAGCGCGGCGCAATTGCTGCCGACGTATGAGTTCATGCGCCATTCGGCGAAGGTGGGCGGGGAGACTGCGTGGGAGGAGATGGCGTCGATACACCCGGCTCACTACGCTTCGCTGCTGGTGCCGGGGCTGTTCGGGCGACCGGGATACGAGAATTACTGGGGGAGGACGATATTCGAGCATTCGGTGGGGAGCATATACGTTAGTGTGCTGGGGTTGATGCTGGTGAGCGCGTCGTTTCTGGCGTGGCGGAAGGGGTATGAGCAGGGGGAGAGGCGGTTGGCGGGGTTCTTGTGGTTTCTGCTGGTGTTTTCGATGGCGCTTTCGGCGGGGCTATATACGCCGTTGTACGGGTTGGCGCGGCGGGTGATTCCGTTCTACGGGATGTTCAGGTGGCCTGCGAAGGCGCTGCTGCTTTGGGTGTTTGCGGCGGCGGGGCTGGCGGGGATAGGGGCGAAGAAGTTGGCGGAAGATCGGGGTGAGGGCGGAAGGGGAACGAGGTTTATCCTGTTCGGCGTGTGGGCGTGCGTGTGGGTGTTGATGGCGGCGGGGTGGGCGTGGGGGAAGATGGATGGGGAAGGGGCGAGAAGGTTTTTCTTCGATCATTTCTACCAGCCGTTGTATCCGGAGGTGATCGGGGATGCGGGGCGGGCGGTCTCGGAAGCGTCGTCGGCGTACGCTGGGGCGGTTCTCGTGGTTGCGGTGTCGGTTGCCGTGCTTGGCTTGGGATTGTGGAAGAAGAAGTCGGCGGTGTTGACGGTTGCGGTGCCGCTGGTGATGTTTGCCGATCTTTTTCTGAACAACGCGGGGCTTAATCCGGCGGTGCCGCAGGAGGTATACGAGTACGAGGCGGCGCGGGTGAAGGAGTTGAGAGAGAAGGAGGGGGTGTTCCGCGTGTACGCCGCGGCGTCGAACGCGGTGCAGGTGATGCTGGGGAAAGAGGACGTCGGGCTGTTCAAGTGGGGCGCGGAGTTTTTGGCGGGTGAGTCGTCGCTTCCGTACGGCGTTTTCAAGGTGCACGGTGGCGGGACGCTGGGGATCAATGAAATGGACGTGCTGCGGGAGCTTGTAGGGTCTCCGATGGTGAGGCCGGAGGTAAAAGAGCGGGTGTTGGATGTGATGAACGTCGAATACGTGGTGGAGTCGAAGGCGCATCCAAGGGAAGTAGTACTGGGCGGGGCGAGCAGGGAGCTGCGGCTGAGAGAAAGGGGTAGCGCGTTGCCGCGGGCGCACGTGGTGCCGCGAGCGGAGGTGATCGGGGATTGGGGCGGGGTCCTGGCGAGGCTGGTGGATGAGTCGTTCGAACCGAGAGAGGCGGTGATAATCGAGAAGCCGCCTCCGGGGAAGATGTGGGTGGGGGAGGAGAAGGGGGAGCTAGAATGGTTGGTGGGGGAGATTTCGTATGGCCTGAACGCGCTGGAGGTGGATGTTGTGTTGAGCGAACGGGGTTTCCTGGTGGTGTCGGATGCGTATTTCCCGGGGTGGGAGGCGAAGGCGAACGGGGAGAGGGTGGAGATTTACCGGGCGGATGGGGCGTTCAGGGCGATTCCGCTGGAGGCGGGGGAATACAGGGTCGAGATGAGGTATGAGCCGATGAGTTTCAGATTGGGGTTGGCGATAAGCGTGGTTTCGGCGGTTGCGCTTTTGGCGATTGTGGTTACACTAATGGCGGTGAGGCGGAAAGAGGCGGAGCGATGAGCGGAGGCGAACGTTCTCTGGAGAGATCAGGAACGCTGGCAAGCGCCTTCGTGGAGGCATGCAGGCGCTACGGCGATAAGGCGGCGCTGAAGGACGGGGAGTTTTACTTCAGGTACAGGGACGCGCTTCAGGGTGCGGCGTCGGCGGCGAGGTCGCTGGAGGAGAAGGGAGCGTCGGAGCGTGTGGGGATTCTGGCGACGAATGGGATGGATTTCGTGTGCGGGTTCTTCGGGACGCTGCTATCGGGGCGGACGGCGGTGCCATTGAATTACATGCTGGCGCCTGCGGAGTTGGGGACGCTGGTGAAGTACGTGGGGGCGGAGACGGCGGTGGTGTCGAGGGCTTTCGCCGACTTGGCGAAGGCGCTGCCGGTGCAGGCGGTGGATGCGCGGGGTCTGTGGAGTTTGGGGAAGGGTGAGGTGCGGGAGGCGGAAGTCTGCGGTGACTCGCCTGCGGTGGTGATGTGCACGTCGGGGACGACGTCGAGTCCGAAGGGGGTGGTGCTGAGCCATAGAAATCTGCTGTCGAATTCGCTGGCGGCTGGGAAGTGGTTCGGGTTCAGCGAGGAGGACCGGCTGCTGTGCGTGCTTCCGCTTTTCCACAGCTTTGCGCTGAACACCCTGATGCTGGTTCCGATGTTCTACGGGGCGTTCACGGTATATCATAAACGTTTTTCTCCTTCGAGCGCGCTGAGGGAGATTGAGCGGGAGCGGGTGACAACGCTGATCGCGGTGGCGTCGATGTTCAAGGTGCTGGTGGCATCGGGGATGAGCGAGAAGGCGGACGTGTCGTCATTGAAGTTGTGCGTGGCGGGCGGGGAGAGGGTTCCGGATGCGGTGATGGAGGGGATGAAGAAGGTGCTGGGTGTGGATTTGCACCAGGGTTACGGGTTGACGGAGGCGTCGCCGGTGGTTGCGGCGAACAATTTTGAGTTTTCGAAGCGGGGGAGCGTGGGTAAGCCGATCCCTGGGGTCAGGGTGAAGGTGGTGGATGAGAAGGGTGAGGAGCTGCGGGCGGGGGAGCAAGGGGAGCTGTTGGTGCAGGGCGAGTGCGTGATGACGGGTTACCTTGACATGCCGGGGGAGACGAAGGAGGCGATGACGGAGGACGGGTGGCTGCGGACGGGGGACGTGGGATTCGTGGACGAGGAGGGTTTCGTCACGCTGACGGCGCGGAAGAAGGAGCTGATAATCTGCGGGGGGGTAAACGTTTCGCCTTACCGTGTGGAGGAAGTGATCGCGTCGCATCCGGGGGTGAGGGAAGTAGTGGTGGTGGGGAAGGAGGATGAGACGCGGGGCGAGGTGCCGGTGGCGTTCGTGGTGAAGTCGGGAGAGGCGGAGGTGGAGGAAGGGGAGCTGAAGAGGTTCTGCCGGGAGTCGCTGGCCGGGTACGAGGTGCCGAGGCGGTTTTGGTTTGTGGAGGAGTTTCCGCGGAGCGCGACGGGGAAGGTGCTGAGGCGGGAGCTGGTCAGTCGGGCCAATCGCCTGTGAAGACTTCGACGGCGGGGCCCGTCAAGTAGACGTTACCATCATCGGCCCAATCGAGGTCGAGGTCTCCGCCGCGGAGTTGGACGGTAACGTGCCTTTTGGTGAGGCCGCGACGGGCGCAGGCGACGACGACGGCGCAAGCGCCGGTGCCGCAGGCGAGGGTTTCTCCGGTGCCGCGCTCCCAGGTGCGCTGGCGGATGAGGTCGGGGGAGATTATCTGGGCGAATTCGACGTTGGTTCGCTGGGGGAAGAGGTCGAGGGTCTCGATCTCCGGGCCGTGGACCCCGACGGGGAAGGAGCAGACATCGTCGACGACGATGACGCAGTGTGGGTTTCCCATGGAGATGCAGGAGGCGCGGAA
The DNA here is from genome assembly GCA_964493415.1 of uncultured Planctomycetota bacterium. Lineage (GTDB taxonomy): Bacteria > Planctomycetota > DG-23 > CAZBND01 > CAZBND01 > CAZBND01. The sequence goes on from CAZBND010000016.1 coordinate 4,660, forward strand.
GGTGCGGCCGGCGGAGCCGATTTCGAGGTCGAGCGCGTCGGGAGCGTCGGTGCGAACGGGGATGGAGCGGGGGTCGAGGATGGGAGAGCCCATATTGACCGTGACGGAGGAGACGGCGCCGTCGGGTGTGATGTTGAGTTTAAGATGCTTTATTCCCGCGAGGGTTTCGAGGTCGATCTCGGTCGAGTGGACGAGGGCGTGGTCGTAGGCGTACTTTGCTACGCAGCGGATGCCGTTTCCGCACATTTCGGCCTCGGAGCCGTCGGGGTTGAACATTCTCATTTTGAGGTCGGCGGCCTGGGAGGGCAGGATGAGGATGAGGCCGTCGGAGCCGACGCCGAAGTGTCGGTCGCTGATCTCGATGGCGGTCTTTCGGGGGTCGTGGACCGTCTCGGTGAAGCAGTCAACGTAGACGTAATCGTTTCCCGTGCCGTGCATTTTGATGAAACGCATGGTGTGACGCCTGTTCTCTTGAATCATCCAGTGTATGATAGTATCTTCGGGCGAAGGAGGAACGCGTTGGTGCTGATAATCGACAATTACGACTCGTTCACCTACAACCTGGTACAACACGTGGGGGAGCTGGGCGGCGAACCGGTCGTGTATCGGAATGATAAGATAACACTGGAAGAGATAGAGGACAAGTCCCCGGGGCGAATAATAATTTCGCCGGGGCCGTGCACGCCGCTGGAGGCTGGGATATCGAACGACGTGATAAGGCGGTTTGCGGGGAAGATACCGATACTGGGAGTGTGCCTGGGGCATCAGTGCATAGGTTATGCGTTCGGCGGGGAAGTAGTGAGAGCGCCGCGGGTGATGCACGGGAAGACGTCGATGATCCATCACGACGGGAAGGGGGTGCTGAGAGGGCTGCCGAATCCGTTCGAGGCGACGCGGTATCACTCGCTGATAGTGAGGCGGGAGACTTTGCCCGATTGCCTGGTGGAGACGGCGAAGACGAAGGAGGGGGAACTGATGGGGATAAGGCACAAGGAGTACGAGGTGGAGGGGGTGCAGTTCCATCCTGAGTCGTTCCTTACGGAGGTAGGGCTGCAACTGATCCGGAACTTTTTGGAAGGTGAAGGTTGAGGAATTTCGCCGACAGGGTGGCGGACGCGGTCCGGGAGAAGGGAACGGCCCTATGCGTTGGGCTGGATCCGAGATACGGGCTGCTGCCGAGGGAGATTACGGGTGTTGCGGAGAGCGCGCCGGCGGCGCTGTGGGTTTTCAACAAGGAGGTCATAGAGATAGCGTCGGGGGAGGTGGGAGCGGTGAAGGTGCAGGTGGCGTTCTACGAACGCTACGGATGGGAGGGGATGGAGGTGTTCGGTGAGACGTTGAGATACGCGAGGGAGAGAGGTCTCTTGACGATAGCGGACGTGAAGCGCGGGGACATCGGCTCGACGGCGGAGGCGTATGCGGAGGCGTACTTGCGTGGTGATTCGCCGTTTTCGGCGGATGCGATTACGGTGAACCCGTATCTCGGGGAGGAGGGTGTGAGGCCGTTCGCGGAGGCGGCGGCGGAGGGAGGGCGCGGGGTGTTCGTGCTGGTGAGGACGTCGAACCCGTCGGCGGATTACGTGCAAAGCTTCGGGGCGGAGAAGGTTTACGTGAGGGTGGCGGAGATGGTGGGGAAGTTGGGGAAGGGGAAGGAGGGCGAGTGCGGTTATTCCGGGGTGGGTGCGGTCGTGGGCGCGACGCGTGGTGAGGAGCTGGAGGCTTTGAGGGGGATGCTGCCGAAGGCTTTGTTCCTGGTGCCGGGATACGGCGCACAAGGTGGAAAAGGGGAGGACGTTGCGGGGGCGTTCGACGATGAGGGGCTGGGTGCGATAGTGAACTCGTCGCGCGGGATTATCCATTCTTATGCGGGGCCGGAGGAGAAGGGGTGGCGGGAGTCGATACGAGGCGCGATTGAGAAGGCGAAGGAGGATCTCAGGCGTTGGTGTCGAGGTACGCGGGCAAGCGGGTGACGGTGATGGGGCTGGGGCTCTTCGGGGGAGGAGCCGGGGCTGCGCGTTTCTTCGCGCAAGAGGGCGCGCGGGTGACGGTCACGGACGCAAAGGGCGCGGAGGGGCTGGAGCCGTCGCTGAAGGCGCTGGCTGGGCTGCCGTTGGAGCTTCACCTGGGTGGTCACGAGGAGAGGGATTTTCGGGAGGCGGATCTGATCGTTGCGAATCCTGCGGTCAAGCCGGAATCTCCCTACCTTCAGGCGGCGAGGGACGCGGGCGCGGAGGTGAAGACGGAGGTGAGCGTCTTCGCGGAGCTGTGCCCGGCGCGGATGGTGGGGGTGACGGGGAGCAATGGGAAGTCCACTACGACTGCGCTTGCGGGAGCGATGATCAAGTCGTCGGGGATAAGAACGTGGGTGGGGGGGAACATCGGTGGGTCGCTGCTCGAACGTCTGGATGAAATGGGGAGGGATGACGTGGCGGTTGTGGAGCTGTCGAGCTTTCAGCTTCCCTATCTGGGTGAGATCGGGAAGAGCCCGCACGTGGGGGTGCTGACGAACCTGTCGCCGAATCACCTGGACAGGCACGGGACGATGGAGGCGTACGCTGAGGCGAAGTCGCACATTTTCAGGCATCAGGAGGAGGGGGACTTCGCTGTGCTGGGTTGGTCGCTGGGGGGGCGGGATTGGTGGTCGGGGCTGACGGCGGGGAAGGTGCTGGGTTTTGGACTTTCGCGGGGGAATGGGGACGGGGCGTGGTTGGAGGGGGGAGAGCTGTGGTTGGGCAGGGGCGGGGAAGGGAAGAGTTTTGCGAGGGTGGATGACGTCGGGTTGGTTGGGGAGCACAATCTGGAGAACGTGCTTGCTGGGGCGTGCGCGGCGTGGGTGGTAGGAGCCGATCCTGGGCGGTTTGCGGAAGCTCTGAGAGGTTTCAAGCCGCTGGAGCACAGGCTGGAGCTCGTGCGAAGCCTGAACGGGGTGGATTACTACAACGATTCGATTGCGACGACGCCGGAGTCGGCGATAGCCGGGTTGAGGAGCTTTCCGGGGAGAAGGATTGTGCTGATCGCGGGTGGATACGACAAGGGGCTGGAGTTCTCGGCGCTCGCGAAGGAGGTCGCGGAGCGGGCGGCGGCGGTGATCATGCTGGGGGCGACTGCGGAGAAACTCGAGGCGACGATAGCTGGGGCGAGTCCTCCGACGACGCTGGAGGTAAAGCGGGCGAGGGATTTGGCGGAGGCGGTGAATCGGGCGCGTGAGATGGCCGGCGAGGGCGCGGTGGTGCTGCTTTCGCCAGCGTGCGCGAGCTACGATATGTTCCGGAACTTCGCTGAGCGAGGGAATGCGTTCCGGGAGACCGTTCTGGCTCTTCAGTAGCGGGCAGAAATTGCCTCCTTCCTGCATAAATTGCTTCCTACGGACGGGGTACGCCCTTGTTGAGGAGCGGGGGCGGAGGTTGTTGAGCGGCATAAAGTGTGTTGAGTGTGGGACTTGTGGCGATGCGCAGGTCGTTATGGACATCAATTTTGGATTCGGGCACGTGGGTTGCGCATGGGAGAGGCGAAAGCGAAGTCCACAGATAAGGAGTACGGGTTGGCGGAAGCCGAGCTGATAGTGGCGGGAGAAAGAGGAGGCTGGATGCCAGGGCTAGTATGCGACATCGCATCTGCCGAAGGATGGCCCTCCACGGCAGAGCGGGTAGCGGAGCTGAAGCGGGGTATTAAGCCACGTGAGGCGTCCAGTCTCCTCTTAGGCAGGTTGAGCGAAGGAGACCGGGCGAAGATCGTGGAGCTACTGGGAGAGGAGGGGGAGGAGTGATCTACGGACTGTATCTTTCGACGATGGGCGCGTTGATCGAGGACGCGAAGACCGACGTGACGGCGAACAACCTGGCGAACGTGAGCACGGCGGGGTTTAAGGCGGACATGGTGGTGTTCAGAACGCGGCCGACGGAGGCGAAAGAGGATATGTCGGTGGAGAGCGGGGGCCCGGAGCTGCTGGAGGATATCGGGGGAGGGGCGCTGATAGCAGAGATAGCGACGGACTTGCGGCAATCGGGGCTGAGGGTGACGGGACGGCCGCTTGACGTCGCTTTGGACGGCGAAGGCTACTTCGGGGTGTCGGCGGGGGAGGGGGCGAAGAGGTTTTACACGCGTGCGGGGAACCTGGTGGTGAGCGAAGGCTATCTGAAGACGCAGGGGGGGATGTTCGCGCTGGACGATACGGGAAGGCCGATCGAGGTTACGTCGGCGGACTTGAGCATTTCCTCTGACGGGACTGTGTTTCAGTCCGGGGAGGAGGCGGGGAGGCTGATGGTGGTGAAGCCGAGTGCGCCGCGGGCGATGAGGAAGGTGGGGGCGACGCTGTTTTCGATGAGTCCGGCGGCGCGGGAGATTGCGTCGGATGCGGTGGTGCGAAGCGGGTTCCTGGAGATGTCGGGAGCAAATCCCGTGCTGGAGATAGCGAGCATGGTGGAGTCGATGAGGGCCTACGAGGCGAACCTTCAGCTAATCAAGCTGCAAGACGGCACGCTGGAGCGTGCGGCGAACGACGTGGGTCGGACGTAGTAACAAGAGACGGAGAGGCGAGATGTCACTGAGAGCCCTACTGACTGCTGCGACTGGAATGAACGCGCAGTCGCAGAACGTCGACGTTGTGGCGAACAACATAGCGAACGTGAACACGACGGGTTTCAAGGCGTTTCGGGCGAACTTCGAGGACCTTCTGTACCAGCAGTTGAGGCCTGCGGGGACTCAAGCGGCGACGGGGACGCAAGTGCCGACGGGCACGCAGATTGGACTAGGGACGAGGCTGGTCTCGACGCAGAGAATCTTCTTGGAAGGGAGCCTGCTGACGACCGGAAACGATCTGGATCTGGCAATCCGGGGCGACGGGTTTTTCCAGATCGTGCAGCCGGACGGGTCGATAGCATATACGCGGGCGGGGACGTTCACTTTGGACAGCGAGGGGACGATCGTGGATCCGAACGGGAATCCGCTGGAAGGGGACATAACGATACCTGAGGACGCGGTGCAGGTGTCGGTAGGGCTGGATGGAACGGTGCAGGCGCTGATCGACGGGGAGGAGGAGCCGCAGACGGTTGGTCAGATAGAGCTGGCGATTTTCGTGAACCCGGCGGGGCTCCTGTCGGTAGGAGACAATCTACTGAAGGAGACGGCGGCATCGGGTGACCCGATCGTGGGGACGCCGGGTGAGGAGGGAATAGGGGAGATCCTGCAGGGGGTGCTGGAGGCGTCGAACGTGGACGTGGTGACGGAACTTGTGCGGCTGGTGGAGGCGCAGCGGGCGTTCGAGTTCAATTCGCAGGTGCTGAACACTGCCGATCAGATGCTGCAGAGAGTGACTCAGTTGAGGTAGTAGCGGAGAGGGTCAAGAGATGAGATTGTTGGCGGTAGTTGCTGCTGCGACGCTGGCGGGTGCGGGGGTCGCGGTTGCGGGTCGGGTGGAGTTGAGGTCGAAAGCGGAATCGGCGGGGCCGTTTGTGATTCTGTCGGAGGTTGCGGTGTTGGAGGGTGGGAATTCGTGGGAGGCGGAGGAGCTGAGGCGGCTGCCGCTGGGCCTGACGCCGAGTGAGTCGGCGAAGAGGCTGACGAAGGAATACGTTGTGTGCAGGCTGAGGCAGGCGGGTTTCGACGGGTTGCGGATTGTGGGTGCCGAGGAGGTGGAGGTGAGGCGGGCATCCGGCCGAAAGGGCGCAGAAATGCTGAAGGAGGAAGTGGTCAAGCACGTAGCGAAGCTGTACGGTCTGCGGCCCGATGACGTGGTGGTGGAGATCGGGACGCAGTTCGAGAATGGCCAGGCGGAATGGGATCCAAAGGCAAGTATTGAGGTGCTGGAGCCGAGGGCGGGTTCGACGGAGATTCCGGGTGAAATCGCGGTGGTGGCGGAGGTGAAGGCGGAGGGAGGCGAGGCGATAGAGGTGTCGGTTCCGGTGGAGGTTTCGGTGTGGCGAGAGGTGATGGTGGCGAAGAGGGACATACCGCGAAGGCGCACGATCATGCCGGAGGATGTGGAACGCAGGCGGATGCTGTTGGGGTGTGATGGGGGGGAGGCGGTGAGGTTGGAGTCGGAAATTGTGGGGAGGAGGGCGGTGAGGGCGATCGAGAAGGGTTCGGCGCTGACTGCGGATGCGGCGGAGGAACGAGAGCTGATCAAGCGCGGGGATGTGGTGACGGCAGAGGTGCGTGGCGGGCTGTTTGCGATTCGCACGTACGCGAGGGCGAAGGAGAACGGCAAGAGGGGGGACGTGATCGAGGTGGAGAACCCGAAGTCGAGGCAGGTCTACCTGGCAAGGGTAGTCGACAAGAACACTGTGGAGGTGTCGGAATGACAAGGAGAAGAGCGGCGTGGGCGCTGATGATCTTGCTGGGGTGGTTTTTGCTGTCAGGAGGCCGAGTGGCGGCGTATTCGCTATGGCGGGGGGAGACGGCGGCGGAGAGTTCTTTATTCCGGGACCGCGGGCCGATTGCGTTCAAGAAGCACGACCTGATAACGATCTTGATAGAGGAGGAGACGGAAGCGACGAACGAGGCGACCATGGATTCGGAGACGCAGTACAATCTGAAACTGCAGGAGCTGAATCTGCTGCTCACGCTGCTGACGGACAGGAACCTGGGGCCGGACGACGCGGTTGGGACGGAGGGGGAATACTCGGCGGGGAAGAGCCTGGAGCGGGATGCATCGGCGGAGAGGGAGCAGGAGTTCAGGGCGAGGATAACGGGGGAGGTGGTGGAGGTGCTGCCGAATGGGAACCTGATCCTGGAGGCGCGGAAGAAGATAACGATAGATGAGGAGATGCAGGAGATAACGCTGTCGGGGACGGTGAGGCCGGAGCATATAAAGCCGGACTACACGGTGCTGTCGAGGTACCTGGCGAATGTGGACATGTCTTTGCAGGGTGAGGGGCCGGTGACGCGTGGTGGTGCGAGGCGGGGATGGCTGGCGCGGATAATCGACATAATCTGGCCGTTTTAGGAGAGGAGAGGATGAGAGGCGGACGAATCGGATTGGCGACGTTGGTTGTGGCGGCGGCGGCCCTCGTAGGTGGCGGTGTCTTTGCGCAGCCGGTGCATCAGAAGGTGAGCAGGCCGACGGTGCGTGTTAAGGACATCGCGAGGGTGAAAGGAGTGCGGGACAACCAGCTATTCGGATACGGATTGGTTGTGGGTCTGAACGGGACGGGGGACGGGAGCAAGTTTGCGCCGGCGGTGCAGGCGCTTTCGAACATGCTGACGCGGATGAACGTGACGGTGCATCCTGATTCGTTGAAGCCGAAGAACGTGGCGGCGGTGGTGGTGACGGCGCGGCTTGGCGCGTTTAAGGAGGAAGGCTCGAAGATAGATGTGGTGGTTTCGTCGGTGGGCGATGCGACGTCGCTCGCGGGCGGAACCCTTGTGCAGACCCCTCTCCAGGGCCCTGACGGCAGCGTTTACGCTGCCGCTCAGGGCCCGGTCTCCTCGGACCCCGACAACCTGACGTCGGGGCGAGTGAAACAGGGGGGGATAGTGGAGAGGGAGCTTCCTGACGACTTCGTGCAAGGGCAGAACGTAATGCTGGTGTTGGACAGGCCGGACTTTACGACGTCTGCGGCGATAGCGCAGGTGATCAACGATGAGCTGCAGGCGGACGAGCTGGGGGTGCGGTTCGCGTTCGCGAAGAACGGGGGGACGATATTGGTACGCATCCCGCCGTCGTACCGGGAGAGCGTGGTGAGCTTTATTTCGCGGATAGAGCAGCTTCCTGTGATATATCCTTCGAGCGAGGCGCGGGTGGTGATCGATCAGAAGACGTGGACGGTGGTGATAAACGGGGACGTGCGGATACTGCCGGTGGCGATTTCGCACGGAGACATATCGGTGACGGTGCCGGGGCTGCCGCAGGGTGAGCGGCTGGTGGAGGTGAACGCGGAGGGGACGCTGCTGAGCGGAGTGGTGCAGGGGCTGAAGCAACTGAAGGCGTCGCCGCGCGATCTGGCGCAGATAATCATGGCGATAGAGCGGGCGGGTGCGTTACAGGCGAAGCTCGAGATAGTCGAATAAGGAACTATGAGAATATCATCGGGGCAAGTTGTTTCGAGCGGGAGCGTGAACCAGGCGGGGTCGCAGCGCGAGCGGCTGTTGTCTGTGTGCAAGGAGTTCGAGGAGATATTTCACCGGATGCTGATGAGTTCGATGCGAAAGACGGTACCGGAAGGAGGGCTGTCCCCGTCGTCCCCGGCGCGGGAGATATACGAGGGCCTTCTGGATGCGGAGTACGCGAAGGCGGCGGCGGAATCGGGGGGACTGGGGATTGCGAGGATGCTTTACGAGTACTTTCTGCAGGGTGTTCCGGAGAGCGAGGAGAGTAATGGAGAAGTTGATACGAAGGCTTGAGGATACGCTGAGGGGATTGAGCGAGCTTCACCGGGGGCTTAAGAATGTGATGGAGAGGCAGAGGGAAGCGATAGTGGAGATGCGGAGCGAGGATCTTGCGCGGATAAACGGCGAGGAGGCGACGCTGCTGGAGCAGATAGGTGAGCTGGAGGAGAGAAGGAACGAGCTATGCGCGCGGGCGGCGCAGGAGCTGGGGATACCGATGAGCGAGAGACATACGGTGAGTCGGATCGCGCGTGAACTTTCGGCTGAGGAGCGGGAGAGGCTGGAGAAGGCGCGCGAGGAGCTGGTGGAGAGCGTGGGGAAGCTGAAGTTTTCGGCTGAGTTGAACTTTGGGCTTGCGCGCGTCGGGTTGGATTACGCGGAGAAGTGTCTGGGGATAATCTTCGGTCTTGGGCGTCGGAAACCGACATACAACCGGCAGGAGCTGCGCAAAGGGCCGGGCGCGGCGCTGTTCGAGGCGACGGCGTAGGGGAAAAGAGTATGAGCCTGATAGCAGCGTTGAACATAGGTGAGACGGCGTTGACGGTGCAGCAGTTGGGCCTGACGGTGACGGGGCACAACATCGCGAACGTCAACACGGAGGGATATACGCGGCAGCGGCTGGACATGGTGACTGCGCAGCCGATAGGGGTGGGGAATCTGATCGTGGGTGCGGGTGTGCAGCCGAGTGTGATCCGGCAGACGCTGGACAGGTATCTGAACGAGCGCATCCGGCTGGCGGATTCGACGCTTTCGTACCTGGGGGTGCAGAGGGAGACGCTGGAGCGGATAGAGATGGTGCTTGGTGAGCTGACGGACACGGATCTTTCGACGGCGGTGAGCCGGTTCTTCGACGCGGTGCAGGATCTGGCGAACAATCCGGAGGACGTTTCAACGCGGGCGATGCTGATCCAAACTGCTGAGGGGTTTGTGTCGGAGGTGCAGACGATCTACCGGCAGTTGGATTATTTTCGGGATGAGAGGATAGGGCAGGCAGAGGCCGCCGTGGGGGAGATAAACCGGCTGATCGAGGACATTGCGGACTTGAACGTGGACATTGCGGCGCTGGAGTCGGAGCCGTCGCCACAGACGGCGAACGATCTGCGGGATCAGCGTGACAGGCTGCTGGGAGAGCTGACGCGGCTTGTGAGCATTAAGTCATACGAGGGCGACCAGGGGATGGTGAATGTGTACGCGGGGAACTTTGCGCTGGTGCAGGGGTCTTCGTTTCACCGGTTGGAGTCGTCGTTGGAGGTGGTGGACGGGGTGGCGTATCCGGTCGTGGAGTTCGAGCGTGACGGCGCGGAGCTGCCGATCAGCGGAGGGCGGCTGCTTGGATTGACCCAAGGGGGGGAGGCGGTGGTGGCCCGGGCGCTGAGCGATCTGGATGCTTTCGTGTCGAATTTCATATACGAGGTGAACAGGGTTCACTCACAGGGGCGGGGGCTGGTGGAGTACGGCGAGCTGACGAGCGGGGGGACTGTGCGGGACGCGACGGCGGTGCTGACGGATGCCGGTTTGCCGTTCGTCGTGAAGAACGGGAGTTTCGACTTCAACGTCGTGAACAAGCTGACGGGGGAGGTTAGGAGTTTCAACATCAAGGTGGACCTGGACGGGGTGGGGGCGGATTCGACGCTGCAATCGGTGCTGGCGGAGTTTGCGGCGGAGGTCACGGCGGCGTACTCTGAGATAACCGCTACGACGACGGGGGCCGGCCGGGTGGTGATAAGGAGCTCTTCGGAGGATTACGGTTTCACTTTCGGAACAGATACGAGCGGGCTGCTGACGTCGCTGGGGCTGAACACGTTCTTTACGGGGAGCAATTCGACGGATATTGGGGTGAATCCGACGGTGGCGAACAACTCGCAACTCTTGGCGGCGGCGCGGTCGGGTTCGCCGGGGGATAATACGAACGCTCTTGCGCTTGCGGACCTGAGGCTTCGGGGGATAGAGGGGTTGAACGGGGCGACGTTCAGCGACTTCTACCAGGGGGTGGTGTCGAGGATAGCGTCGAGCACGGCGAACGCGCAGGCGTTGGAGCAGAACCAGGCGGCGTTGCTGACGTCGCTTCAGAGCGAACGGGAGAGGATATCGGGGGTGAGTATAGACGAGGAGACGGTTCGATTGATCGCGTACCAGCAGGGATTCCAAGCGGCGGCGAAGTTCATAAGCGTGATAGATGAGATGCTGGACACGTTGATGGCACTGTAGATCGAGGGGTAGCAGGTTGGAACTCACGCCTTTTTCGAGAGTGACGTCGAACATGCAGTCGGCGTATGCGCTGCAGGACATGGGGAGGAACCTGCAGGCGCTGCTGAGGATTCAGCAGCAGATCGGGTCGGGGAGGCGGATAGTGATGCCGTCGATGGACCCGGTTGGTGCGAACTCGGTGATGGAGTTCCAGGATCTTTTGGAGAGGCAGACGCAGTACGTTCGGAACATCGACATGAACGCGGGGCAGTTGGAGATGAGCGACGCGGCGCTGACGAGCGTGTTCGAGGTGCTGGTGGAAGCGCGGGAACTGGCCATCGAGCAGGCGAACGACATTTCGTCGAATGCGGAGACGCGGCTTGCGGCTTCGAGGCAGGTGACGGAGCTGATGAATGAAATTGTGAATGTGGCGAACAGACGCTTCGGGAGGTTGTACGTTTTCGGGGGATCGGAAACGGAAAAGGTGCCGTTCGTGGTGATGGGGGATTCGGTGCTGTATAACGGTAACGGTGAGAGTGTTCAGATCGGTATTTCGGATGGGGCGGCGCTGGCGGCGAACGTGACGGGGGTGGAGGCGTTTGGTGCGCTGACGGCGAAGGTGGGGGCAGGGGGGGATTTGGATCCGATCTTGTCGGACGGCGCGGGAGGGGACCGAGCGACTTTGCTTGCGGATTTGAATCGAGGGACGGGTGTGCGAAAGGGTTCGATAAGGATATCGGACGGGACGACGAGTGTGGACGTGAACCTTTCTGACGCGGAAGATGTGGGGGATGTGGTGTCGATGATAAACGGGGCGGCGGGAGGGCTGGTTACGGCGAGCTTGACGGCGACGGGGATAACGCTTACCGCGGTGGGAGGACCGGTGACGGTGGAGGAAGTGGCGGGCGGGAGTACGGCGTTCGATCTGGGGATATTACAGCCTACGCCGGCGGGTGTGGTGGTGGGAAGCGACCTGGATCCGGCGCTGAACTTGCTGACGGATCTGAGCCTGCTGGGGGGAGGGGCGGGATTGGACCTTTCGGGCATTACGATAACGAACGGCACGCACAGCGCGTCGATAAGCTTTGCGGGTGCAACGACGGTGCAAGATGTCCTTAATGTGATAAATGGCGCCGGCGTGTACGTGGAGGCGGGGATAAATGACGCGGGGACGGGTATAGTGGTCCGGTCGCGGCTGAGCGGCGTGACGATGACGGTGGAGGAGAACGGGGGTACGAGCGCGGCGGAGCTAGGTGTGTTGGAGACGACGGGGGTGACTTCGGAGAGCGTGTTCAGTTCGCTTTTGAGGTTGAGGGAGGCGCTGATAGCGAACGATCAGGCGGGGATTTCGGCGGAGATCGGCGGGCTGGACGACGCGATGAACATAGTGCTGGATGCGCAGGCGACGGTTGGAACGAGGGTGCAGAGGTTGGAGCTGACGAGCGCGAGGCTGAGCAACGAGAGGCTTTACGTGAGCTCGATGCTGTCGAGCCTGCAAGACGTTGACATGGCGCAGGCGGCGGTGGAGTTCCAGCAGCAGCAGAACGCGCTGCAGGCGTCGTTGGCGATGGCGGCGGCGATCCTTCGCCCGTCCCTACTAGATTATCTTACCTAGCGGAATGGCTGGAGGTAGAGATGAAGGTGAATACGACCCGTTTCGGCGAGGTGGAGGTGTCGGAGGAGGACATTTTCAGTTTCCCGGAGGGGGTTTTGGGTTTTGGAGAGTTGAGGAGGTACGCGTTGCTGAAGCTGGAGGGAGAGGAGCCGCTGCTTTGGCTTCAATCGACGGATGAGGCGGGTGTGGCGTTCATAGTGTGCGACCCGGTGTTCTTCGAACCCGGTTACCAGGTGAGAGTGAGGAAAGAGGACCTGGCGTCGATTGAGCTGGAGGACGTGTCTGGGGGAAGGGTGCTGGTGATTCTGACGATATCCCCTGATCCGCGGCTGACGACGGCGAATTTGCAGGGCCCGTTGGTGTTCAACGTGGAGAAGCGTTTGGCGAAGCAGGTGGTGCTGTCGGGTGACGAGTATATGACGAAGCACCGGGTGTTTGCGGATGCGGCGGCGCAATAGAGTGGAGATGTAATGGGTAGCAGTGTTATGCGATAGCGAGCCATGGAGGGCGTAGATGCTGGTACTAACACGACATATTGATGAGGCGATTGTGATAGGGGACGAGATAGAGGTCGTCGTTGTTGACGTGAGGGGTGACCGGGTACGTTTGGGGATAAACGCGCCGAAGGAGATTTCGGTACACAGGAAAGAGGTGTACGAGCTGATCCAGGCGGAGAACATCCAGGCGGCGGCGGCGACGGTGGACGATATGGAGAAGACGAAGGAGCTGCTGCGGAAGAAGAAGGTGTCGGGCGGAAGCGGGGGAGCGGGCGGTGGATAGGACGGGGGGCCCGAGATGAGTGAAGGGTGGCTGGAATGACGCGGATAAACACTAATATTCCGGCGCTGTGGGCGGCGGAGTATCTGACGCGGAACGCGGAAGCGCTGAGCCGGTCTTTGGAGCGGCTGTCGTCTGGGTCGCGGATTAACCGAGCGGCGGACGATCCGGCGGGCTGGGTGGTGGCGGAACTGCTGAGGTCGGAAGGCCGGGGACTGCAACAGGCGATAGAGAATTCGCAACGGACGGCGAACGTGCTGGGAACGGCGGAGGCGGCGCTGAACGAGGTGAGCGTGATCCTGATCACGATGCGAGAGCTGGCGACGGCGGCTGCGCAGGAAGGAGGGCTGACGGAGGGGGAGATCGGTGCGCTCCAGCTTCAACTGGATAGCTCTATCGAAGCGATCAACCGAATTGCCGATTCGACCAGCTTTGGCGGGGAACACCTGCTGAACGGTTCTTACGCATATGCCACGGGTAGCGTGGATCCGAGCGACGTGTCGGCATTGGACGTCTACCGGGCGTCGCCGGGGGCGAGCGGGATCGCGGTGAACATTTCCGTGGCGAGCGCTGCGGAGCGGGGGATGCTCTTCTATTCCGGTACGGGTGTGAGCGCTGCTCAGACCATTCGGATTACGGGGAATGAGGGGACGGAGATATTGAGCATCGCGGCGGGGACGAGCAACTCGGCGATCGTGGCGGCGGTGAACGACCTTACGGATCGTACGGGTGTGCGCGCGGTGGATTTTTTGGGCATAACGATAATGTTCCAGAGCGTGGGATTGGGCTCGCAGGAGTTCGCGAGCGTGGAGGATGTGGATGGGGTGGGAGATTTTGTGGTGACTGACTCGGGGGGGACGCCGACGAACAGGGATTATGGGAAGGATATGGTGGCGGAGATCAACGGTGAGAGGGCTTCGGCGCGGGGGACGCGACTGATCATGAACAGCACGGCGTTGGACATGGAAGTGATTCTGACGGAGGGGTTGAATTCGGGTATTGCGATGGGGCTGGAATCGGGGACGGACTTCGTGATTACGGGAGGGGGCGCGGTGTTCCAGATCGGTCCAGGGGATGGGGTCGGGGACCAGGTGAGGGTGGGACTGCCGAACGTTTCTGCGGCGAATCTAGGTGGGACGTCGGGGAATTTGTCGGAGGTGGCCGAGGGTGGAGCGGCGGCGTTGAGGGTCGATCCGGGAAGGGCAATGAAGATAATCGACGAGGCGATAGCGGATGTGGCGTCGCTGCGGGGGAGACTCGGTGCGTTGGAGAGCAACGTGATTCAGGGGAATTTGAATTCATTAGGGGTAGCGCTGGAAAAGACGTCTTCCTCGGAATCGAGTATTAGGGACACGGATTTTGCGGCTGAGACCTCGGAAATGGTAAGGAGGCAGATATTGGTCTCGGCCGGTGTATCGATACTGGCGAACGCGAATGCAATTCCGGAGGCGGTCTTGGCATTACTTCAGTGAGGTTTGGAGGGGCAAGAATCGGGCTAAAGGGTTAAAGGCAGAGGGGTCGATAAATGGGATTAAGGAAACTGCGGAAGAAGTACGTAGGGAATGAACGGGGTTTTGAACTCGGAGGTGATGCCAATGACTGTGGTGCCGCGGCTGGGCCGGCGGCTGCTGATTCAGGCCCAAAGGGTGAGTCCTGTCCCCGGAGGTGGCCGAGCAGGGATTTGGAGCTAGGCGCTTTCGGGGGTGAGAAAGGGCTGCCCGGGCAAGGAAGGCCCGGGTTGCTGGTTAGGAAGTCAACCTTAATCAAG
>CAZBND010000016.1:19431-75531 GCA_964493415.1 uncultured Planctomycetota bacterium
CGATCACGCGCGATTACGGCGTTGACGTTGCGGCGACGATAAACGGTGTAGCCGCGGCGGGCGACGGGTTGACGGTGTCGGTGGCGACATCGACGCTGGACCTGGAGGCGGCGCTGAGTGTGACGGCGGCGACGACGCTGACGGCGACGGGATTCACGATCTCCGGCGGCGGGGCGGTGTTCCAGTTGGGGCCGGACTCCGGTACCGTGCAGCAGGCGAGGCTGGGGATACCCAGGACTTCGTCTTCGGATCTGGGGAACGGCACCGAAGGGTACCTGAACCAGATCAGGACCGGAGAGTCGTACGACCTGTACACGGATCCGACACAGGCCATGAGGATCATAGACGAGGCGATCAACTCGGTATCGAGGCTGCGAGGTCGCCTTGGGGCCTTTGAGCGGAACGTGCTGCAGGTGAACATCAACTCGCTGGGAGTGACGTTGGAGAACGTCACGGCGTCTGAGTCGGTGATACGGAATACCGACTTTGCGCGCGAGACGGTGGAGCTGTCCAGGACGCAGATACTGGTGTCGGCGGGCACGAGCGTATTGGCGACTGCGAACGCGACGCCACAGAACGTGCTGGCGCTGCTTACCTAGGCTGGTTTTGGTAGCGGGGCGGGTCGGCACCGCTGACCCGCCCCGCCAACCAGCATGGGAGTGCCGAGATGGCAGAGTTGACACAGATGATACAAGCTGCGGAAGTGGGTGCGAATGTTGCTTCGTTATGGCAGCCTAGGCCACCGGCGCGTCCGCCGACCCTTGTGGATAGCAGTATAAGTGCGGGCGCAGCAGCAGGGCGAGTGGATGTATCGGAGGCCGGCCCTGAGGACGTGGGACAGATTGTGGCGGCGGTCGAGGAGGCCTTGCGGAATTTGCGGGCGAAGGTGGGGTTCGGGGTGCAGGAACAGACGGGAAAGCTGTTCGTCAAGATAGTGGATATGACGACGGGGGATGTGATAAAGACGATTCCGCCCGAGGAGCTTATGAAGATGGCGGCGAAGTTCCTTGAGACGCGGGAAGCGCTGGGGCTGATAGTTGACGTGAGCGAGTAGGCGTAGCCGGGAAGTAGCAGAAGAAGCGAGCGCGCACTTGTAGAAGCGGTGAGGAGGCGGTTTTTTGGCGCTGGGGCTGAGCGGCCTCATTTCAGGGGTCGACACGGACGCGCTGGTTCAGCAGTTGATGCAGATCGAGATGCGTCCGCTGCTGACGATCCGGGGGAATATCCAGCGTGCGACGGAGCAGAAGAGCGCGCTGCAGGATCTGTCGACGCGGCTGCTGGCGGTGTTGACGTCGGCGCAGACGCTGGGGTCGGAATCGGGCTTCGGCGCGACGAGCGTGAGGTCGAACAACGTCAATATCCTTCGGGCGTCGGGTAGCTCCGACGCGGCGATCGGGTCCTATGTTTTCACGGTCATGCAGACTGCGCAGGCTCATCAGCTATTCTCCTCGGGCATGGCCGATGCGAGTACGACGCCGGTGGGTGCGGGGACGTTCTCGATAGAGCTTGGCAGCGCGTCGGTGGATGAATCGACGAGCCTGGCGCTGTTGAACGGGGGCGGGGGTGTGGATGCGGGTTCTGTCCGGGTCACGGACAGGAGCGGGGCGTCGACGATAATAGATCTTTCGGGTGCGGCGACGGTGGACGATGTCTTGAGTACCATAAACAATACGACGGGCGTGAGGGTGACGGCGTCGGTCTCGGGTGGGTCAATAGTACTGACCGACAACTCGGGTTCGACGGCGACCAATCTGAGGGTGGAGGAAGTGGGGACGAATACGACGGCTTATGATCTGGGGATACTGGGAGACGGAGGGGGGACGGGAACGATAACGGGTGGGAACGTGATGTATATATCGCTGAGTACGCCGCTGTCGCTGTTGAACGATGGCAACGGGATTTCGATAGCGGAGGGCGTGAACGATTTTCGTGTAACGCTGCGGGACGGCAGCACGATAGACGTTGATCTGACGGGCGCGACTACGGTCGCGGATGTGATAGACGCGATCAATAATGATTCGGAGAACACGGGAAGCCTGACGGCGTCGCTGAGAGGGGATGGGAAGGGGATCCAACTTGTGGATTCGTCGGGTGGCGGAGGGAGCTTGTCGGTCGCATCGCTGAACTCGAGCGCAGCGGCGAACGACCTGGGGATTCTGCAGACGGTCGCAGGGGATACGATGACGGGGGACGACCTGATAGCCGGGCTGAACACGGTGCTGCTGCGTTCGCTGAACGGTGGGGCGGGGATAGGGCTGGGGACGATATCGATAACGGATCGGGCGGGGAGCAGCTCTCAGATCGATCTGTCCGGGGCGCAGACCCTGCAGGAAGTTATAGATCTGATAAACGCGGACGGGACGGTGAACGTTACCGCGTCGGTGGCGGGGACGGGGAACGCGCTGCTGATAACGGACCAGACGGGGGCGACGACGAGTAACTTGATAATCGATGACGTGGACTCGACGACGGCGGCGGACTTGGGGATAAGCACGGGTGCGGTGGGTGTGGCGGCGACGAGCGTGCGGGGAGAGGACTTGGAGCTCCAGTACGTGAGCGAGAACACGCTGCTTCCGGATTTGAACGGTGGGCGCGGGGTGATGGCGGGGAAGTTCAAGATAGTGGACGCGGCGGGGAACGAGGCGATAATCGATCTGACGCAGGCGGATGACGTTGCGATAGCGGACGTTCTGGAGGAGATCAACGCCTCGGCGGTGATGGTGACGGCGACGGTCAACGCGACGGGGGACGGGATTTTGCTGACGGATACGTCGGGGGGTTCGGGGACGCTGCGGGTGGAGGAATACGAGAACGGGACGACGGCGGCGGATTTGAACATTCGAGGGAGCGCGTCGGCGGGCTCGCCGTATGTGATCGACGGTTCCTTCGAGTATGAGATCGAGGTGTCGGCGACCGATACGCTGGAAGACGTGGCGGATATGATAAACGATCTTGGGATAGCGGTAGGCGCTTCGGTGATAAACGACGGGAGCGGGATATCGCCGTATCATTTGAGCGTGACGAGCGAGGTGACGGGGCGAGCGGGGCGAATATTGCTGGATCCCGGGGAGACGGGTTTGGAGTTCAGCACGATTTCGGAAGCGAGGGATGCGGTGCTGCTGTTGGGTTCGCCGGGGAGTGGGAGCGCGGTGACGATAAGGAGCGGTTCGAATGTGGTTGACGGCGTGATTTCGGGAGTGACGCTGGAGCTGGTGTCTCCGAGTACGTCTTCGGTAACGGTGACGGTGTCAAGGGACCAGAGCGCCATCGTGAGTGCTGTGGGGGACTTCGTGAACCAGTTCAATCTGGCGATAGACGCGATAAATGACGCGACGAGGTTCGATGTGGACGCGGCAGAGCGGGGGGTTTTGTTTGGCGACAGCACGGCGGCGCAGATAGAGAACAGCCTGTATAACCTGGCGGTGACGCCGCTGAGCGGAGGGGAGCCGGGTTACAGCACGTTGGCGAGCGTGGGGATACGGCTGGACGACACGGGGCACCTGACGTTGGATGAGTCGAGGCTGACGTCGAAGCTTTCGTCGAACTTCAGGGGAGTGGTGGCGCTGTTTGCGGGGGCGTCGCAGACTGTTACGGGGACGACGCTGGTGGCGGACTTGCGCGGAGGGGAAGGGATAAGGACGGTTGAAGGGAAGGACGACATGAGGATTACGCTGGCGGACGGAACGACGCTGGACGTGGACCTCACCGAGGCGGTGATAATTCAGAACATTCTGAGCACGATAAACAATCACGCGAGCAACGGCGGGAAGCTGTTGGCGCGGATATCGGGCGACGGGGACTCGATAGAGCTAGTGGACAGCTCGACCCCCGACGGGGTGCACGAGCTGGGAGTGAGCGGGCTGAACGGAAGCCTGGCGTACATCGATCTGGGCCTGAGGGTGGACAGCGCGGCGGCGTCGAACGTCTACAGGGGGTCGAGTCTGGGTTATCGGTCGGCTGGCAAGGCGAGCGAGTTCGTGGAGAGGCTGGATTTTCTGACGGACGCGACGGAGGGGCTGATCAAGGGGAAGACGGACGGTATCGACCGTATCATCAGCACTTACGACAGCCAAGCGGAGACGGTACAGAGGAGGATAGAGGCGACGGAGGAGAGGCTCTACGCGCAGTTCGCGCAGATGGAGCTCGCGTTGGCGAAGCTGCAGGCTTTGCAGATTCATGTCTCGTCGATCCAGCCTATCACATGGGCGAACTTCGGGCAGGGCAATCAGAGCGGCGGAGTGATCGGCGGGTAGCGCCTGCGTAGAGGGAGGGGAGTGTGTAGTGGGGGGCCGTAGGAGGAGCAGATGAAGAAGCAGGCGACGAACGAGTATCTGAAGACGCAGGTGATGACAGCGTCACGGGAGCGGCTGCTTCTGATGCTGTACGACGGGGCGATTCGGTTCGCATCGCAGGCGAGGGAGAAGATGGTGGAGGGAGACCTGGAGGCGATGCACAATCTGCTGGTGCGGTCGCAAAGGGTGATAGTGCAGCTGATGGCGGCGTTGGACCCGAGCGTGGACGAGCTGCTTTGCCGGAGGCTGTGTTCGCTGTACACGTTTACGTACATGCGGCTGGTGAAGGCGAACGTGGAGAGAAGCGCGAAGCTGATCGACGAGGCGGTCGAGGTGCTGACCAGCCTTCGGGAGACATGGGAGGAGGCGATAGGGAAGATGAAGTTGGAGGAGGACGGGCAGAGTTCACCGGTTCAAGAGGGGAACCGAGTGAGCGTGGAGACCTGAGGCGGCTCGCGCGCATTAGACGTTTTCTGTTGCGGATTCCAGCAAGCGGGTGTAGTATCACCACATCAACGGGGGGCGGCGCAGCGAAATGGAAATGAAGGTGGATGGCGCAATCCGGGACGTTGAGCTGGTTGAGGGGATGTCGTTGGGGAAGGTGTTGGACGAAGCGCGGGTGAGGGTGTTGGGAGAAGGGCGAGTGATCACCGAGATAAAGGTGGATGGTGAGGTGTTGGAGGCCGGGGAGCAAGAGGAGTTGGGGGGGCGTTCGGCGGAGGAGTTCGGGCGCGTGGAGATAAGGACGCGACGAGCGGATGAGCTTGCGCGGGAAACGCTTCGGGAGTTGGTTCGTCACGTGGAGCAAGTGGAAGCGGTGATGCCGGAGTTGGTTGGGTATCTGGAGGAAGACAAGATTCAGGAAGGGATGACGCTGCTTTCGTCGTGCTGTCAGGTGTGGGCGGTGGTGCAGGATGCCCTGAGCAAGGTGGGGATATTGCTGGAGTGGGACTACGGGAGTGTGGAGGCGGAGGGTAAGACGGTATCGGAGTGGCTAGGAGAGATGGAGGTTACGCTGCGGGGTATGAACGAGGCGCTGACGAACAGGGACTTTGTGCTGCTGTGCGAGGTGCTGAGGCACGAGTTTTCGCCTGGGATGAGGTCGTGGCAAGGGATTTTGAGCCATCTTGCCGAGAATGTCTGACCAGAGACGCAGACGCAATCAGAGGCGTCGAAGCCGTTCGCCTGATTTTCTCAAGAGGAACCTCTCTGCCTTGAGGGCGGTGGATTCGTCGTTGGCGGAGGTGGTTTCGAAGGCGGGGATGCCAAGCGGGTGGGAGGTGGTGAGGGCGAGGTCGGGACAGCCGACGTTGAGGGTGAGCACTTCCGAGGGGAGGAATCTCCTTCTCCACAGCCAATACGATCCGGAGGAGGAAGCGCGGCGGGTGATCGCTAAGCATGATGTCGGGGATGTGTTCACCTTCATCGTGTTGGGTTTGGGTTTGGGTTATCACGTGGTGGAATTGCTGAGGGAGGATCGTGATCTGCTGGCGGTCGTCATCGAGAAGGATGCGCGGATAGTGAAGGCGGCCTTCACGGTGATGGACTTTTCGAGACTGATCTGCGAGGGGAAGCTGGTGATGCTGGTGGATCCGACGAAGGCGGAGCTGATGCGCCGGCTGAACGGCTATACGGTGAGGCTCTTCTCTCACGTGAAGGTGGGGGAGGCGGCAAAGGGCGCGAGGCTGATCAGGCATCCGGCGTCGGCGCAGTTGTATCCGGAGTTCTACCGGGGGCAGATGCGGAACGTTCTGGATTTCTTCGAGCACGGGGGGACGTCGCTTCGGACGGCGATGATTCTTCCGATTGACACGAAGTACAACCTGCTGATGAACCTGCCGTGGTACGTGTACCAGCCTGGTCTGGGCGTGTTGAAGGGACGGTTCAGAGGGTATCCGGCGATTTTAGTTACGGCGGGACCTTCGCTGGCGAAGAACATCGATCAGCTTCGTGAACTGAGCGGACGAGCTGTGATCATCGCGGTGGGAACGATATACAAGACGCTGCTGTCGCACGGTGTGGTGCCGCACTTCGTTACGACGCTGGACTGGCATCGGATTTCGGGGCGGTATCTGGAGGGAGTGGGGGACTATGGTGGGAGCATCCTGGTGGCGGAGCCGAAGGCGTCGCACGAGGCGGTGGAGTCGTTCAGGGGGAGGAAGCTTTTCGCGGGGAACGATTTTGTGGACTTCTGCGTGGAGGGTTTGGGCGTGGAGCGTGAGAAGATAGGGGGCGGGGCGACGGTGGCGCATCTGGCGTTTTACCTTGGCGATTACATGGGTGCGAGCCCCATCATTCTGGTAGGGCAGGACCTCTCGTACCCGCACCATGTGACGCACATACCGGGCAGCGCGATCCACAAAGGGTGGTATCCGGAGCAGAACCGGTTCAATACGATGGAGATGATGGAGTGGCAGGAGATAGCGCGGGTACGTCTGCCGAGGGGCAAGGCGGAGAGGATAGGCGAGAACGTGTACGTGATGGACGGGCAGAGGGTGGAGCCGCTGTTGAGGAGGGTGAAGGACGTGTACGGGAACGAGATATACACGGACGTGCAGATGTACTCGTACCTGCTGCAATTCGAGAGGGATTTCGGGCTTGCGTCGGCGGAGGTTATAGACGCGA
This sequence comes from uncultured Planctomycetota bacterium, assembly GCA_964493415.1. Lineage (GTDB taxonomy): Bacteria > Planctomycetota > DG-23 > CAZBND01 > CAZBND01 > CAZBND01. Next base: position 26,349 of record CAZBND010000016.1, read on the forward strand.
CGGAGGGGGGAGTGCGGAAGAAGGGCACACGTCCTATGCGGTTGAGGGAGGCGGCGGAGAGGTACTGCGGGGAAGAGATACCGGAGGAATTGCTGGAGGTGGACATTTCGGATTTCCTTGGTAGGGCTCCGGGCAAGGAGAAGGTGAAGGTGGAGCTGGAAAGACATGCGAGGGAGCTGGAGAGGACGATGGGGCTGTACGAGGAGGCGGTTGAGCTGCTGGGCAGGATCAAGGAGAGGTTTGAGGACAGGGCCGCAGTCAAGGGGATGATGCCGAAGATCGGAGAGCTGAGGGAGAGGATAAACGCCAAAAGGCGTCTGGGGGAGCAGATGAGCGAGATAAGCCAGAAGGCGGAATTCAGAAAGGCGAGGTACGACCTGGAGATAGCCGGGAGAGGTCTTGAAGGGGCGGAGAAGCAGAAGCGTCAGTTGGAGAGGGACATGGATTACATGAGCGAGCTGCAGGGGGGCGGCAAGTTGCTGCTGAATATGCTGGAAGCGGCGGTGAGGCGGTTGGAGGATTTCGAGGTAGAGGAGGTGAGAAGGGCTTGGGGAGTGGAGAGGGGGGAGGGATGAAGGTCGTTGCGGCGGTGGAGGTGAATCCTGTCTCGAACGCGCTGGGGCTTGGGAGCAAGGCGCTGGAGGATTTGTGCGGGGAGAGCGTGCTGGGGCGAGCGTTGCGGCGGGCTGGGAAGGTGAGAGGGGTTGATGGAGTGGTGGTAATCACGAGTCCTGAACATGCCGACCGCGTGCGCGGCGCGGGGATTCCGGGCGAGGTGAAGGTGATAGCGACGGAGTTGAGGGACATTGCGAAACGGGCAGCGTTTCGGCGCGCGAGGAGGTGGTCTCTGGCGTGCTGGCGCGGAGGGATAGGGAATGCGTCGTACTTCGACGAGCAGGGGTCGCCGTTGAACCTGATGAAAGTGCTGGAAGAGACGGGGGCCGACTCGGTGCTGTGGGTTCCGGAAGCGGGGCCGCTTTTCGATCCAAAGATAGCGTCGGGGATGATGGAGCAGCACGAGAAGCATCTTGCGGCGATTCGGTTCACGTTCAGCCAAGCGCCGCCGGGGCTGGCGGGGGCCGTGTACCACAAGGAGTTTCTGGCGTGGGCGATTGAGACGGGAGGAGGGCTGGGAGACTGGTTCAGATTCAAGCCTTCGCAGCCGCAACGGGACTTGGCGGAGTTCGTGTGCCATTACGAGCTGCCGGAAGCGGTGCGATTCGGACCGTTCAGGTTCACGGCGGACGGCAGGTGGGGGCTGGAGATGCTGAGGGAGTTCTGGCGGAGGGTGCCGGAAGCTGAGGATGCCGACGCTGCGGCGGCTGTGAGGGCGATGTGGGAGCATCCACAGCTCAGAGCGGGGAAGTTCCCGAAGGAAGTGGAGATCGAGATCACGAACCGGTGCAATTTGAAGTGCAACTTTTGTCCGAGGGAGCGACGCAGGGCGGAGGAGAGGGATATGGAGATGGGGCTTTTCCGGGAGATCGTGGGGGAGTTGGATGAATATGACGACGTGAGGGTGACACTGAGCGGGCTTGGGGAGCCGCTGCTGCATCCGGAGTTGCCGACGATGGTGAGAGCGGCGAAGGAAGCGGGGGTCTTCGGTGTGCATGTGGAGACGAACGGCGTGCTGATGGAGGGAAAGTTGCTGGATGAGCTTTTGGATGCTGGTCCGGACGCGGTCTCGGTGAGCTTGGATGCGGATTCGGCGGGGACTTTCGAGTCGCTGAAGGGCGCGGATGCTTTCGAAAGGGTGAAGGGCAACCTGGAGAAGCTGATGAGCCTGGCGAAGGAAGGGGCGGGGCCGGTGGTGTGCGCGAGCATGGTGAAGCTGGCGGAGAACGAGGGGGAGATGGAGAGCTTCTACGACAGGTGGGAATCGCTGGGGTGCTGGCCGGTGATCAGGGGATACAACGATTTCGCGGGGCAATTGCCGCAGCGGAATCCGCTGCCGATGAGGTTGGCGGAGAGGATACCGTGCCGGAAGTTGGACGACGAGATGGTGATAACGGCGGACGGGCGAGTGCCATACTGCTCGCAGGATTTCGAGTGCGGGGAGGTGGTGGGGGAGGCGCGAGTTGCGGAGGCGTGGAATTCGGATAAAATGTGGCGGCTGCGACGCGGACACCAGAAGAGGGAGTACGGGTCTTTCCCTCTCTGCGAGCGCTGCGTGGACTGGTATTACCTGTGAGGAGACGTCGTGAAGGACGGGAAGAAAGTGCTTGCCGTGGTGCTTGCGAGAGGAGGGAGCAAGGGGCTTCCGGGGAAGAATGCGTTGCCGCTTTTGGGAAAGCCGGTGGTGGACTATACGATAGAGTACGCAAGAGGGGTGAAGGAGATCGATCGGACGGTGGTGTCGACGGATTCGGAGGAGATTGCGAAGGTTTGCCGTGATGCCGGGGCGGAGGTGGTGATGAGGCCGGCGGAGATGGCGACGGACGACGCGCCGGTGGAATGGGCGCTGAGGCACGTGGTGCGGCAACTGGGGGGAAGGGGGGAGTCGTTCGAGATCGTGGTGCTTCTGTATGGAAACGTTCCCCTTCGTCCGAAGGGGGTCGTCTCGGAGGCCATAGAGAAGATGGAGGCGACGGGTTGCGATTCTGTGGTGAGCCTGTGCGAGGTGGGGAAGTATCATCCGCAGTGGCAGTACCGTTTGGACGGAGATCGTGTGGTGAACTATGAGGAGCCGACGACACACCTACGTCAGGAATTGCCGAAGAGCTACCTGCACGAGGGCGCGGTTGCGGTGATACGTACGGACGTGCTGATGAAGAGCGAGGGGGAGGAGGGGCCGGAGGCTTTCTTGGGAGAAGACAGGAGAGCGGTGATCACGCAACAGGGCGAGACGGTGGAGGTCGATTCGGAAGCGGATATGGTTCTGGCGGAGTTCCTGCTGTCGCGGGGTAAGAAGAGATGAAGGCGGTGCGAATCGGGGAACGGGAGATCGGGAAGGGGAAGCCGGCCTTCATTGTGGCGGAGGCGGGGGATAACCATAACGGCAAGCCGGCATTGGCTTTACGGCTCGTGGCTGCGGCGAAAGAGGCGGGGGCGGATGCGGTGAAGTTCCAGACTTTCGTTGCCGAGGAACTGGTGACGAAGAGCGCGGCGAAAGCGCCGTATCAGAATGAGAATGAGCCGGAGTCTAAGACGCAGTTCGAGATGTTGAAGGAATTGGAGCTGAACGAGAAGGACTTCGAGGACATAAAAACGGCGTGCAAACAGCAGGGGATTTTGTTCCTGTCGTCGCCGTTCGACGAGCCGAGCGTGGAGTTGCTGGATAGGCTGGGGGTTACGGCGTACAAGATACCGTCGGGCGAGATTACGAATTTCCCGCTGCTGGAACTGATTGCGTCGAAGAGGAGGCCGGTGATCTTGTCGACGGGAATGTCGACGTTGGAGGAGGTGAGGGAGGCGGTTGGGGTGCTAAGAGAGAGCGGGACGAAGGGGCTGGTGCTGCTGCATTGCACCTCGAACTATCCGGCGTCGTTCGAGTCGCTGAACCTGCGAGCGATGGCGACGTTGGAGAAGGAGTTCGGAGTGCCGGTGGGTTACTCGGACCACAGCCTGGGGATAGAGGCGAGTGTGGCCGCGGCGGCGTTGGGGGCGTGCATGATCGAGAAGCACCTGACGCTTGATAAGACGCTGCCCGGGCCGGACCACAAGGCGTCATTGGAGCCCGGGGAGTTCGCGGAGATGGTGTCGGCAATCCGAAAGGTGGAGAAGGCGCTGGGCGACGGGAGAAAGGTGCCTCACCCGTCGGAAGAGGCGGTGAGGGATGTGGCGAGGAAGAGCATCGTGGCGAGGGTGAACATTCCGAAGGGGACGAAGATCGACACCGCGATGCTGGCGTTCAAGAGGCCCGGGACGGGGATGCCGCCGAAGGACGTGGGGTCGGTGATGGGAAAGTACGCGACGAAGGATATTGCGGCGGATGAGGTGGTGACGAGAGAGATGCTTTCGGAGAAGAAGGCGTGAAGAAGGTTGCAGTCGTGACTGGGACGAGGTCGGAGTACGGGATATTGAGGCCCGTGATAAGGGCACTGAGGGCGGACAAGGACTTGGATGTTCATGTGATCGTGACTGGCTCTATTCTGGAAAAAGCATATGGGGATGCTGATAGGCTGCTGAGGGGGGACGGGTTCAAAGTCTCGGCTCGGGTGAGCATGACGGACATTCGCGAGGGCGGGGTGTTTCCCAAAGCGGATGCAAAATCTGTGTTGAAGCATTTGGACAACGTGGTTATGGGAAGTTCTTTGGCATCGATGGCAAAGACGTTCGGGGTGGCAGTTGTGCGGTTGGCTGCTGCGCTTGACGTGCTGTGGCCCGACGCAGTCGTGCTGGAGGGGGATCGGAGCGAGATGTTAGCTGCTGCGGTGGCGGCGGCGCATCTGGGGATCGTGATCGCGCACTTGGGTGGAGGAGATAGCTGTCTGGGGGGATTGGATGAGTCGTTCAGGCACGCGATAACGAAGCTGGCGCACATCCACTTCCCGGCGACTGAGAAGGCCGCGGAACGAATAAGAAAGATGGGCGAGAGGGAGGACATGGTGTTCGTGGTGGGGGAACCGGCGCTGGACGTGGCGCTGAATGCCGAATTGCCGGCGAAGGAGGAGGTTTGCAAGAAGCTGGGGTTGGATGCAGACAAGGACTACATGATCGTGCTCCAGCATCCGGTGACGACGCAAGTCGAGTCTGCGGCGAGAGATATGGAGACAACGCTTCGCGCGGTGAAGCGCTTCGGGATGCAGAAGGTAGTCATATACCCGAATGCGGATGCGGGAAGCAGAAACATGATCGAAGTGATTGAGGAACGCCGGGGAGAGAAGGATTTTGTGATGGTGCCGAACGTGCCGCATGAGGAATTCTTGAGCCTGATGAAGCACGCGGCGGTGCTGGTGGGAAATTCGAGCAGCGGGATAATCGAAGCGCCGTCTTTCAGGACTCCAGTGGTGAACGTGGGGCAGAGGCAGGTGGGAAGAGAGACGGCGGGGAACGTGATAAACGTGGGGCACGGCGTCCAGGAGATAGGAGAGGGAATTGAGAAGGCACTTCATGATGAAGGGTTCAGGCGGCGGCTCAAGCGAGTGAAGAATCCGTACGGTGACGGGAAGGCGTCGGAGAGGATTGTGAAAGGGTTGAAGAAGGTGATGAGAAAGCCGAGGGTGTTCAAGGGGCTTTTGCAGAAGAAGATCACGTACTGAGAGAGGGGCGATGAAAGAAGGCCGACGAGGCGGAAGCTGGGACAGCGCATGGGACGAGGTGTTCAGGACGAGAAGCTGGGGGAGGTACCCGCCGGAGGAACTTATAAGGTTCATGGCGAGGAACTTCTTCGCGGCAGAGGATCGGAGCAAGGTGAGGGTGCTGGAGCTTGGTTGCGGTGCGGGAGCGTGCACGTGGTTCTTGGCGCGGGAGGGTTTCGACACGTACGCGGTGGACGGATCGGATCGCGCGGTGGAGTTGACGAGGAAGTATCTCGAATCGGAGGGTCTTTCGGCGCATGTAGAGCAAGCGGACTTTTTGAGCGTGGATTTCGAGAGCGAGTTTTTCGACGCGGTGGTGGAGGTGGCGTCGATCCAGCAGACGACGATGGCGAACGTGCATGAAATAGTCGAGAGGGCGTGGGAGCTTTTGAAGCCGGGAGGGGTGATGTTCGCGATGATGGTGGCGAAGGGGACGTTGGGAGACGGGCTGGGAAGGATGGTCGAGCCGAACACGTTCAAGGACATTCCGGAAGGTCCGTACAGGGGGTTGGGAGTGACGCATTTTTTTGAAGAGGGCGAAGTGGTCGAGGTTTTTTCGCCCTTCGCGGAGTTGGAACTGGAGAAGAGCACGAGAACGGCATGCAACCGTACGCACGAGATAACCCATTGGGTAGTGAGCGCGAAGAAGCAATCGAGGAGCGCGGTGGGGAAGCAAGCGTAGTCGGCGCGGGCGATGACGAATGGGGTGAGCTGCTGGCGGACGCGCAGGTGGGGGACGTGTATTTCTCGCCGGGGTACCACCGGGTGTTCGAGGAGCAAAGCGGGCACCGGGCGGAGCTTTTCGCGTACCGGGAAGGAAGCCGCTTTATAGCGTTTCCGTACCTGAGGAGGGATTTGGGGGAGCTCGAGGAGTTGGGATTGGGAAGAGGGGGGCTTTTCGATATTACGTCGGCATACGGATACGGGGGGCCGTTCTGGTCGGCTGAGGAGCCTGACCGGGGTATGTGGTTCAGGTTTCATGAGGCGTTGGGCGAGCACTGCCGGCGTGAGAGAATAGTGAGCGAGTTCGTGCGGTTCGATCCGATGGTGGAAAACCACTTCGGGTACGAAGACGCGGAGGAGGCGAACACGACGGTGTACGTGGACCCGACGGGTACGGGGAAGGCAATGCGGCGGGGTTTTTCGCCGGCGAATCGGAGGAACATCAGGAAGGCGGAGCGAAGCGGGATCGAGTTCGCGGAGCTTTCGTGGGAGGAGGGCGGTGGGGAGTTTCACAGGCTGTACGCGGAGACGATGGAGCGGGTGGGGGCGAGCGATTTCTATTTTTTCCCTTTGGAGTTCTTTGGGAATCATTTCAGATACCTGGGGGAGGGAGCGCACCTTTTCGGGGCGATGGTGCGGGGGAAGATGGTCGCGGGGGCGTTGTGCATGAGCTACGGTTCGCTTTTCCACTATCATTTCGGGTGCTCATCGGCGGAGCATCTGAATCTGAGGCCGAACAACCTTTTGTTTCGGGGGATGATAGGATGGGCGAGAGGCCGAGGGTACCGGAAGGTTCATTTGGGGGGAGGGTATGAAGAGGGAGACAGCTTGTTCAGATTCAAGGCGTCGTTCTCGCCGCACAGGGCGAGATTCTTCGTGTGCAGGCGGGTTCACATGAAGGGCGAATATGAGCGGCTTACGCGGCTGAATGACGAGCGAATCTCGCGCGAGGGGAGGACGCTCTCGGCGCGCGAGAGGGATTCTTTCCCGGCATATAGGCGGTGAAGAGATGGATGCTCAAGTAGCCTGCGCTTTCAAGGGGAAGGTAGTTCTGGTCACGGGCGGGACGGGGTCAATCGGGTCGGAGATCGTCAGGCAGCTTCTGGAGACCGAGGCGGAGGTTGTGCGGGTGTTCAGCAGGGACGAGACGAAGCAGTTTGACCTGCTTCACGAGCTCATGGCGGAGGCGAGCAAGCAGCGGAAGCTGCTTCGGGGAGGCAGGGTGCGGTTCTTGATAGGGGATGTGAGAGACAGGTACAGGCTGAAGCGCGCGATGGAAGGGGCGGAGGTGGTGTTTCACGCGGCGGCGCTGAAGCACGTGCCGTCGTGCGAGTACAACCCGTTCGAGGCGGTGCAGACGAATGTGCTCGGCACGCAGCACGTCATCGAGGCGGCGCTCGATGCGGGCACGGTGAAGACGGTTGTGGGGATAAGCACGGACAAGGCGAGCGCGCCGACGAACACGATGGGGGCGACGAAGCTTTTGGCGGAGAGGCTGATGACGGCGACGAGCATGTGGGCGAAGGATGTACGGCTGGGGTGCGTGAGGTTCGGGAACGTGATCAACTCGCGGGGGTCGGTGGTTCCGCTGATGAAGGAACAAATCAATAAGAAGCGCGCGGTGACGATAACGGACAGACGGATGACGCGGTTCATGATGTTGATTCCGGACGCTGCGGGGTTGGTGCTGAAGGCGGCTGCGATGCTGGAGGAAGGGAAGGAATGCAAAGGCGGAGAGGTGTTCATTCTGAAGATGCCGGCGCTGCGGATAGAGGACCTTGCGAAGGTGATGATACGGAGGCTGGGCAGGGACAAGGCGAAGATTGAAAACATCGGGATGCGGGCGGGGGAGCGGTTGCACGAGCGGCTGCTGACAGAGGAGGAGACGTGCTGGACGGAAGAATTGGAGGACATGCTGATAGTGCAGCCGGAGTTCCGGCGGGGGCTCGAGATGCAGCCGATAGAGCCGTCCAAATACATATCAAGCAGGGCCAAGTTGCTCAGGCAGAAGGAGATAGAGGAGTTGCTGGAGAGGGCCGGGGTGTTTGAGGAATGATTCCGCTTTCGGGTCCCGACATAACGATGAGGGAGATAGAGGAAGTGGTGGGGGTGCTGCGTTCGGGAAGGCTGAGCATCGGGCCGAAGGTGGAGGCCTTCGAGAAGGCGGTGGCGGAATACACGGGGAAGCGATATGCCGTGGGGGTATCGAGCGGGACGGCGGCGCTGCACCTTGCGCCGGCGGCGCTGGGGGTGGGGGAGGGGGACGAGGTGGTGACGACGCCGTTCAGCTTTGTGGCGTCGGCGAATGCGGCGCTGTTCGTGGGGGCGAGGCCGGTCTTCGTGGACATCGACGAGGATACGATGAACATCGATGTGTCGCGGATAGAGGATGCGATGACGCCGCGGACGCGGCTGATCCTGCCGGTGCATGTGTTCGGGCTGCCGTGCGACATGGAAGCGATACTGGAGATTGCGAGGAAGCGAGGGGTGAGCGTGGTGGAAGATGCGGCGGAGGCGCTGGGGGCGGAGGTAGGAGGCAAGAAAGCGGGGGCGTTGGGGGATGCGGGGATTTTCGGGTTCTACCCGAACAAGCAGATAACGACGGGGGAAGGAGGGATGCTGGTCACCGACTCCGAGAAGGTGGCGAAGCTGGCGGCGAGCATGAGGAATCAAGGGCGAGGCGAGACTTCGGAGTGGCTGGAGCACGAGCGGCTTGGATACAACTACCGTTTGGACGAGATGAGCGCTGCATTGGGATTGGTGCAGATGGAGCGGATAGGGGAGCTGCTGGAGAGACGAGCGCAGGTGGCGCAGGCGTACGACGGACGGCTGAGAGAGGTGGGGGAGGTGACGGTGCCGGCGGAGGTCGAAGGGATGAAGAGAAGCTGGTTTGTGTACGTGGTGCGGTTTGCGGCGGGGATCGACAGGGACGAGGTTTCGCGGCGGTTGCACGATGCAGGGGTTGAATCGCGTCCGTACTTCCCGCCGATTCACCTGCTGCCTTTTTATCGGGAGAAGTTCGGATACAAGCCGGGGGATTTTCCGATTACGGAGAGAGTGTCGGCCTCGACGTTGGCTCTTCCGTTCCACGGGAGGCTGACGGAGGGGGAGATAGATAGGGTTTGCGATGCCGTCGAGGAAGCGATACCGCGAGCGAAGAAGTGAGGAGGGGGAGATGAGAAGAGCTTTGATGATTGCAGGCCTTCTGGCACTTGGTATCTGCGGAGCGATGTGCGGGGAAGAGGGGGCACCGGCGGGGCCGACGGGGGTGGCGGCGCACAAGCCGGTTCCGGGTGAGGTGGTCGATCTTCCGAAGCCGAGAGAGAAGGGCGACGTGTCGCTGGAGGAAGCGCTGGCGAAGAGGCGGTCGGTGAGGAGCTTCAAGGACGAGGACGTGGCGATGGAGGTGAAGGGGGAGCTTTTGTGGGCTGCACAGGGGATCACGAGCGAGAGGGGCTTTCGGACAGCGCCGTCGGCGGGGGCGACGTATCCGTTGGAGGTGTACATGGTCGATCGGCGGGGAGTGTACAAGTACATACCCGGTTTGCATTCGATCAGGGTGCTGAAGCTGGGAGATTTTCGGAGAGAGCTTTCTGCGGATTGCGGCGGGCAGGGTTCGGTAGCGGAGGCGGCTGCGGTTTTCGTCCTCGCTGCGGCCTTCGAGCGAACGACGGGGAGATACGGTGAGAGAGCGGAGCGATACGTTTACATGGAGACGGGTCACGCGGGTCAGAACGTGTTGCTGGAGGCGGTGGCCCTGGGGTTGGGCGCGGTGCCGCTGGGCGCGTTCGACGACGCGAAGGTAAAGGAGCTGCTGGCCATGCCGGAAGAAGAACGGGCGGTGTACGTGATTCCGGTGGGGGTCCCGAGATAAGAGTCAGGAAGAGAGTGTGAGTTTGGCGAAGCGGCGCTTTCCGACTTGAAGGATGGCGCCGCTCTTTACTTGGATTTCGGCCTGGGGGTCGGCAAGGGTGTCACCATCGAGCCTGACGCCGCCTTGAGCCACGAGTCGTCTGGCCTCGGAGTTGCTGGAAGCGAGCCGGCAGATGGAGATGAGCTTGATGATCCATATCTTGCCGTCCTGTAGCTGGTCGGCTGGGATGGTGACTTCGGGGATATCATCGGGGAGAGCGCCCTTGCTGAAGACGCGGATGAACTCGTGTCTGGCGGCTGCGGCCTGCTGTTGGCCGTGGAATTGGGTGACGATGTCCTGGGCGAGGCGGAGCTTTGCGTCGCGGGGATTCTTGCCTTCGGCCAGGAGGCTGCGAATCTCCTCATCGGGGATGTCGGTGAGTAGTTCGAAGTAGTTGGGCATGACATCGTCGGGGATGGACATGATCTTGCCGAACATCTCGTTGGGCTCTTCGGAGACGCCGATGTAATTTCCGAGGCTCTTGCCCATGCGCATCTTTCCGTCGGTGCCCACGAGTATGGGAAGGGTCATGCATACCTGGGGAGGCATTTCGGCGTCGCGCTGGAGGTCGCGGCCGACGAGTAGGTTGTAGGTCTGGTCGGTGCCGCCGAGTTCGACGTCGGCTCGGACGATGACGGAGTCGTAACCCTGCATGAGGCAGTACATTAGTTCGTGGAGGTAGATGGGGCTGTCGGACTTGAAACGATTTTCGAAGGCGTCGCGTTCGAGGGCTCTATTGATAGTGAGGCGGCTGCCGAGGCGGAGGGCGTCGTTGAAGGACATTTTGGAGAACCAGTGGGCGTTATTGACGACCTCGGTGTTGGGGATGTCGAGTATCTTGCCGATCTGGTCGAGGTAGGTGTGGGCGTTTTCCTGGACCTGGCGCTGGGTGAGCTGTGGGCGGGACTCGTCCTTTTCGGAGGGGTCGCCGACCTGGGCGGTGTAGTCGCCGATTATGAGGACGGCCTGGTGTCCCATATCCTGGAACCGGCGGAGCTTGCGAATGGGGACTGTGTGCCCGAGGTGGACGTGTGGGGAGGTTGGGTCGATGCCGTACTTGACGCGGAGAGGCGTGCCGCGCTGGAGCTTTGCGGCGAGTTCCTCTTCGGTTATGACGTCAACGACGCCGCGCTTGGCAAGTTGGAGTTGTTCTTTCCAATCCATGGTCGTATCCGGTCCAGCCGACGTAGCTCGCGCTACTATGTCGCCGACGCGCCACAGCTATGGCGACGGAGCGGCGGAGTCGGCCAAGTGAACACGCATTATACGAGGATGGGCGAGGGAAGGTCAACGGGATTGAATTGACTTGAGGGGCTCGGGGGGAGAGAATTAGACTGTGGGAGACGCGATGGAACCGATCAAATTCAGATGTCCGAACCCGCGGTGCGGGAAGAAGCTGTCCGCGCCGGGAGAGAGGGTAGGTAAGAAGGGGAGGTGCCCACGGTGCGGGACTGTGCTGAGGGTTACCGCTGGTGAAGCGGAGATACTGCGGCTTCCGGAGCCGGCGAGGCAGCCTCCTCGGGAGCAGAAGGTGCCGCCTCCGCCAAGACCCCCTATCAGGATAGCGTGCCCCTCGTGCCGGACGAACTTGCTGGTGAGGGCGGGTATGGCGGGGGAACTGATCACGTGTCCCAGGTGCAGGGAGTTCATAAGGGTGCCGGATGTCGTGGAGGCGGAGGCTGCGGAGGAGGCGGAGGCGGAGCTGGAGGTGGTCGAGGAGGAGGAGGCGGGGAAGGTGGGGAGGTGGGCTCGGGTGGAGGCGCTGGAGCTCGAGCCCCTGGAGGAGCCGGTTCGGGGGGAGCAGCGTCGCGTTACGGAAGCGCCGCGTCCGCTATTGCTGCGGATATTCTGGCCGGCGACGGCGACGGGATGGGTTGTCTCGCTATCAATACATGTAGGGATACTGATTCTGTTGGCGCTGATAACGGTGGCGAGGATACGGCTGCCGAGCGAGAAGGTATTGCGGGCGGAAGTGGAGGCGCTGGTGGCACGACGGACGATGGCGCCGGAGCTGAGGAGGGAATACGGTCCGCAGGAGCGGCCGTCGGACGTGGACGTGGACACGGGGATGCCGTCGCTGTCGGCTGAGCTGCCGATTGCGGAGCAGATAGAGCTTCCCGGGGCGGAAGATACGTCGGCGGAGGGGATTACGCTTCCGACGATAGGGGTGTCGTCGCCGTACGGGGTGAGGGACGATGCGGGGAGGATAAAGGCGACGGCGGCGTACGGGGGTGCGCTGGCGTCGGAGAACGCTGTAGAGGCGGGTCTGCGGTGGCTGGCGGCGGTACAGGAACCGGACGGGAGCTGGGACGGGGAGAAGTTCGGGGGGCTGTCGGGGTATGAGCCCGCGCTGACGGGGCTGAGCCTTATGGCGTTTTTGGGGGCGGGGTACACGCAGCGCGCGGGGATTCACGCGACGGTTGTGAAGAAGGGAATAGATTACCTGATATCGCAGCAGGGGAGCGACGGCTCGATCACGCGCTACATGTACAACCACGGGATAGCCACGTTGGCGCTGTGCGAGGCGTATGGTATGACGCGGGAGGAGAGGTTGAAGGGTCCGGCGCAGAAGGGGCTGGAGTTCATCGTGGAGGCTCGGAAACCCGGCGAGGGATGGAGATACTGGCCGCAGCCGGATATAAGCGATTTGTCGGTAACCGGGTGGCAGTTGATGGCGTTGAAGTCGGGGATACTGGCGGGGCTGGAAGTGCCGATGACTCCGATAGACGACGCGATGAAGTGGATTGAGACATTGTCGAGCCAGGCCGGGCTGGTAGGGTATACGAACCGAGACAATCCGACGATGGCAATGACCGCGGTGGGTGTGCTTTGCAGGCAGCTATTCGGGTACAGCCGATACTCTCCTCTGGTGGAGAGGCCGGTAAGGAGGATTCGAGCGAATCTGCCGATATGGCGTCGGGAGAGGGGTGCGGAAACGCCGGTGAATTTCTACTACTGGTACTACGCGACGTTGGCGCTTTTCAACTATGGAGGCGAAGAGTGGCGGGGGTGGAACGCCAAGATGCGCGACATACTGGTGGACAACCAGGTGGCGAGCGGGGCGTACGACGGGAGCTGGGAGCCGGTGGGAGAGTGGTGCAAGTCCGGGGGGAGGATATACGCTTCGGCGCTGGCGGTTATGACTCTGGAGGTGTACTACCGCTACCTGCCGATATACGAGCTTGCGAGGCAGGAGTTCGAGGAGGCGTCGGAGGAGTCGTACTTTTACGGGCAGCGGCTGTACGAGGGCGTGTCGGAGGCGTGGCTGAAGTATCAGAGCATGGTGAATTTGGGTAAGGGAGAGAGTGTGGAGGGGCTGATCCTGGCGGAGGAGGCGAGGGAGGGGTACGAGAGCTTTGTGGAGTGGCTGGAGACGAGGGCGGAGCTTTCGGAAGAGGAGAAGCCGTCGGCGGATTTGCTGCTGGCGGAGGCGAACTACCGTCTGGCGACTCTGTACTATTCACGAGAAGACTATGATCGTGCGGAGGAGATCATTTCGGGTTTCGAGACGAGATTTCCGCAGTACGGGGAGGAGTACAAGTTGGTGTACCTGCAGTCGCTGGTGAACATGGGCAGGAGCGCAGACAGCCGGATGGTGGGGAACGTGGGAATGGCGGAGGAGTACAGGGAGAGGGCGATAGAGCCGTTCTTGGGGCGCGAAGCGCCGAGAGGAAGAGGTCTGGAGGTGTTGGTCTGGGCGGGGGATTCATATCGGGCGCACGACAAGAACTACAGTAGAGCGTTGGAGCTGTACGGGAGGGCGCTGGAGAATTACGGGGAGATGATAGACTACGCGGCGAGAGTACCGGAGGTGCGGCTGAAGATGCTGGAGTGCTATGTGCGTCTGGAGGATTGGTCGGAGGCGGAGAGGACGGGGAAGGAACTTGCGAAGCAGTCGTTCCGGAAGACGAGCTATGCGGAGGCGGCGTTCGGTCTGTTTGCGAGGATCGGGGACGAGCTTTATTTGAGGGAGCAGAATGCGGCGGCGGCGGTGCCGTTCTACGAGGGAGCGCTGAGGCAGTTTGGGCCTGGGGAGAAGGAGCCGGAGAAGCTGTCGGTGAAGGTGAAGCTGGGGAACTGCTACATCGCGGTGGAGAAGTGGGTGCAGGCGGTGGGAATCTACGAGGAGCTGATAGAGAAGTATCCGGGGGCGGAGGGCGTTCTGAGGAATCTCTCCAGGGCGTACAAGGGGGCGGGGATGTACGGGAAGGCAAAGGCGAGGCTGATCGAGCTGCAGGAGCTTTTGAAGCGCGGCTCGCTGGAGTACCTGAGGGTGCGTTACGAGATTGCAGAGGTGCATTACCTGGCGGGAGAGTACGAGCTTTGCTACGACAGCATAGCGCTGACGAAGGAGCTGTACCCTTCTCTGGGGGACAGGGAGCTTCAGAGGGGTTTCGAGGAGCTGGAGCGGAAGGCGTGGCGGGCGATGAAGGGGCAGCCGACGTGAGGATGACAGGGAGCCCGCTCCTTGCCGGAAGCTAGGACCATTTGTCGTAGCAAACGATTTCCTGAAGCGGCTTTCGAGGCCTGGCTGAAGGTGTCTCTTTGGGATAGCCGAGCGCGAGCAGCGACACGATTCTGATGTTCTGGGGGATCTCGAGGATTTCTTTGACCTGGTCCTCGTGGAAGGCGCCGATCCAGCAGCTCCCAATCCCCTCCTCCCAAGCTTTGAGCGTCATGTGATCGACGGCGATGGCGAGGTCGATGGGATAGCATAGCTGTCCGCAGGTCATGATGTGCTGAGTTTCGACGGCGCAAGCGGCGATGACGACGGCGGCCTCTCCGACGAAGGCTTGGTTCTTTGCCGCGGGGACGAGCTTTTTCTTTGTATCGGGGTCGCGCACGACGACGAATCGCCATTCCTGCATGTTTCTGGCGGAAGGTGCGAGGCGCGCGGCTTCGAGGATGCCGTTGAGCTTTTCTTGCTCGATGGGCTTGGGTTGGTAGCTTCTGACGCTGCGGCGGCCCATGATGGCTTTGATCACGTCCACTTTTTCCTCCTTTGGTCTAGGTGTTCTGAGATGCTTTGAGCTTTTGCACGAGCTGAAGTCGAATTGCGTCGTATTCTACGGTGGAAAGCAGGCCCTTGGCTTTCATTTCGCGAAGCTCGGCGAGTTGCGCGGAGAGAAGCTCGGCCTCGGATGCCTTGTTGCCCTTTTTGAGCCACCTTCCAAGAAATATGACGAGGAAGAGCAGCCCGAAGAAGAGGACGATGATGCCGATCATGCCAAGCGCGACGAAGTACCAGGGAAAGCCCACGCCAAGTCTCCTTCGGTGTGTTCCCGCAAACAATTACTAGCATTGATGGAGGGAGGATTCAAGCCTTTTCGCGGCGAGATTGACTGTGGTAAGTGGGTAGGTGTAGAATCGTTTTAGAGGTTGGCCGTTTGCATCCAAGGGGGGTTGAGTTGGGAGGATTTCCGCTTTATCCGCTGAAGTTCCGCTACATTCTTAAAGAGAAGGTGTGGGGGGGCAGGCGTCTGGAGAGGCTGCTCGGTAAGAAGCTGCCGGAAGGCAGTCCGATAGGGGAGTCGTGGGAGGTTTCCGACCACGGGGAGGATACGACGGTGGTGGCGAACGGCGCGCTGGCGGGGAGATCGCTGCACGAGCTGGCTGAGGAGTTTCCCGAGGAGTTGATGGGGGAGAAGGGGATGTCGGCGGCGGGCGGGCGCTTTCCGCTGCTGTTGAAGTTCATAGATGCGAGCGAGGTGCTGTCGGTTCAGGTTCATCCAGACGACGAGTATGCGGCGATGCACGAAGCGGAGGGGGAACTGGGGAAGACGGAGGCGTGGTATGTTGTGGACGCGGAGGAGGGTTCGCGGCTGGTGCGCGGAGTGAAGCCCGGAACGACGCGGGAGGGGTTCGCGGGGTTGCTGAAGGAGGGAAGGCTGGAGGAATGCTTGAACTCGTTTGAGGTGGGCGCGGGGGACGTGATTTATCTGCCGGCGGGGGCGCTGCACGCGTTGGGCGCTGGAATAGTGGTTGCGGAGATACAGCAGAATTCCGACACGACATACAGGGTGTACGATTGGAATCGGACGGGGCTGGACGGGAAGCCAAGAGAGCTGCACGTCGAGAAGGCGCTGGAGGTGATAGATTTCGACGCGCCGCCGAGGAACAAGGAGAAAGTGCGGCGGATGGAGGGATACTCGTACGCGCGGAGGCGGCTTGTTGAGTGCGAGAAGTTCGCGATGGAGTCGATCGAGACGAGGGAAGGTGTAGCGGAGGAGAGAGATGGTGCGGGGTTCACAATTCTTTGCTTGGTGAAGGGTTGCGGACGGCTGGAGGGGGAGTTTGAGAGCGTGGTGGTGAAGGTGGGAGATTCGGTGCTGGTGCCGGCGGGGTTGAGGAGGTTCTCGTTCGCGCCGGAGGGGGATTCGAGGGTGCTGGTGATGTACGTGCCTTGAGGAGCGGAAAGCGATGGCGGAGGAGCGGCTGCAGAAAATCCTGGCACAGGCGGGATTGGGGTCGCGAAGGGCGTGCGAGGAGCTGATAGTGCAGGGGAGGGTGACGGTGAACGGAGAGACCGTGAGGGAGCTGGGTGCGAAAGCGGACCCGGAGAGTGATGAAGTGCGCTTGGACGGGGAGAGGGTGCGTGAGGAACGGAAGAGATACTTTCTGCTGGACAAGCCGAGAGGATACGTTTGCAGCAACTCCGACGAGCAAGGACGAAAGCGCGCGATAGACCTGTTGAAGCACGTTTCGCAACGGACGTACACGGTGGGCAGGCTGGACATCGATAGCGAAGGACTGATCGTCGTGACCAATGACGGCGAATTTGCGAATCTGCTGACGCACCCTCGATACGGCGTTCCGAAGACGTACTTGGCAGAAGTGGAAGGGCAGGTGACGGCGGAGGGATGCGCGAAGCTGCGACGAGGGCTGCACCTTTCGTACGGGAAGGCCTCGATTGATTCGCTGAGAGTGGTGAAGTCGGGAAAGGAGAGGTCGTTGCTGGAGATCACTCTGAAGGAGGGAAGGAACCGGCAGATAAGACGGATGTTGGCGGCGCTGGGGCACGAGGTGAAGAGGCTGCGGAGAGTGCGGGTAGGTCCGGTATCGGACGAGGGCTTGAAGGCGGGTAAGTACAGGCGGCTGAGCAAGCAGGAGATTGACGCGCTGAGACGAGTAGCTACTAGTGGGAGGGCATGAGTTGACGCAGTTAGAGAGCGCGAAGCAAGGAACGATAACGCCGGAGATTAAGGCGGTGGTGAAGGCCGAGGGGCTGGAGCCGGAGACGGTGAGGGCGCGTATTGCGGCGGGGCGCGCGGTGATACCGGCGAACGTGAACCGGCGGGCGGCGGGATTGGTGGGGATAGGCGAGGGGCTTCGCACGAAGGTGAACGCGAACATCGGAACGTCGGTGGATTTCGCGGACCTCGGTGTGGAGCTGGAGAAGCTGCGGGCGGCGGAGGAGGCGGGGGCGGACGCGGTGATGGACCTGAGCACGGGGGGAGACCTGACGGCGATAAGGCGCGCGATTATGGAGAGATCGTCCGTGTCGGTGGGAACGGTGCCGATATACGAGGCGACTTGCGCCGTGATGAGGAGAAGTCACCGGCTTAAGGAGATGACGGCTGCGGAGGTGTTGGGGACATTCCGAAAGCATGCGGAAGACGGGGTGGATTTCGTGGTGGCGCATGCGGCGATAAACCGGGAGGTCGTGAGGGAATACCGGTCGTCAAAGAGAGTGTGCGGGATAGTGAGCCGGGGAGGGACGTTTCTGGCGCAGTGGATGATTCAGACTGGGGAGGAGAACCCGCTGTACGAGCGCTACGACGAGCTGTTGGACATGGCGCGCGAGTATGACGTAACGCTGAGCCTGGGGGATTCGATGAGGCCGGGGGCGATAGCGGATGCGTTCGATTCGCTGCAAGTGCACGAGCTGATGATCCAGGGGGAGCTGGCGAAACGGGCGTTGGATAGGGGAGTGCAGGTGATGATCGAAGGGCCGGGGCACGTGCCGCTGAACCAGGTGAAGGCGCAGATGGAGCTGGAGAAGGCGCTGTGCCACGGCGCGCCGTTCTACGTGCTGGGGCCGGTGGTGACGGACGTGGCGATCGGGTACGATCACATCACGGCGGCGATAGGGGGGGCTGTGGCCGCGGCGTCGGGAGCGGATTTCCTGTGCTACGTTACGCCGAGCGAGCACGTGGGGCTTCCTTCTCCGGAGCAGGTGCGAGAGGGAGTGATAGCGGCGCGGATAGCGGCGCACGCGGGGGACATCGCCAAGGGGATACCGGGGGCGCAGGACTGGGACAGGCGGTTGTCGGAGTTGAGGCGCGGGCGGAAGTGGGCGGAGCAGATAAAGGCGAGCATGGACCCGAAGCGGGCTGCGAGGTTGAGGGAGGAAGCGGCGCCGCACGACGAGAGCGTGTGCTCGATGTGCGGAGAGTACTGCGTGTTCAAGATGGCGGACCTGGGAGCGCAAATCCCCTAGGCGCGGGCCTGTCCGCCCTCGGCGGTGCCGAGGACGAGTTCTCCGACGAAGTCGCCGACTTTCGCCAGGAGGTCTTTGGGGGGGAGGGACTTCGCGGCTTCGAGCATTTTCACTATGGCGCTTCCGACGATGACGCCGTCGGCGTGCCGCGCGAGCATTTCGGCCTGCTGGGGATTGGAGACGCCGAATCCGACGCAGATTGGTACGTCGGTGAGGGTCTTGAGCTCGTCGATATTCTCTATCACGTGGTCGGGGAGAGAGTCCCTAGCGCCGGTGATTCCCGTGACGGAGACGTAATAGACGAAGCCTGTGCAGTTTGCGACGATGTGTCGTCGGCGCAGGGGGGGTGTAGTGGGGGCGACGAGAAAGATGGTGTCGAAAGAATCGGCGCGGGCGGCGCGGATGACGGCGTCGCCCTCGTCGGGAGGGAGGTCGGGAATGATAGCGCCGTCGAATCCTGCGTCTTTGGCGGCCTTGACGTAGCGCTCGGGGCTCTGCCGGTAGACGATGCTGTAAGAAACCATTGTGACGACGGGGATGTGGAGGGATGAGCGGAGGTCCCGCATCCAGTCGAAGACCTTTTTGAGCTTGAGGCCGCTGCCGAGAGCGCGAGTGTAAGAGCTTTGGATGACGGGGCCGTCGGCGACGGGGTCGGAGAAGGGGATGCCGAGCTCGACCATGGCAGCGCCGCGGTTCTGGAATTCGATGAGAAGATCGGCGGTGAAGTCGAGGTCGGGGTCGCCGGCGGTGACGAAGGGCATGAGGGCGGCGTGTTTTTGAGAGCGAAGCTGAGCGAACTTGGAAGCGATCCGGCCCTGGGCGCTCAAGAGGGCACCTCCAGGTCGAAGTTGAGCTTTCGGGCGACCTCGAATGCGTCCTTGGCGCCGCTTCCGGAAAGGCCCATGATGATTATCTGATTGCGTTTCATCGTTCCCGCTATCTTCCTTACGTGGGCTATGGCATGGGCGGGTTCGAGAGCGGGGATGATGCCTTCGGTCTCGGCGAGGAATTGGAAGGCGTCGAGTGCCTCGTCGTCGGTTGCGGAGGCGTAGCTGACCCTTTGGGAGTCTTTCCAGTAGCTGTGCTCGGGTCCGACGCCGGGATAGTCGAGGCCGGCGGAGACTGAGTGGACGGGGAGGGTCTGGCCGTCATCGTCCTGTAGGACGTAACTCATGCTGCCGTGAAGTACGCCGGGCCTGCCGAGGATGAGAGAGGAAGCGTGGTTGCCGGGTTTTAGCCCGTAGCCGGCGGCTTCGACGCCGACCATGGCGATGTCGTCTTCGATGAAGGGGTAGAAGAGGCCTGCGGCGTTGCTGCCGCCGCCGACGCATGCGACGAGGAGGTCTGGGATGCGTCCTTCCTTCTCGAGAATCTGCTGACGGGCCTCTTTGCCGATGACGGACTGGAAGTCGCGCACCATCATGGGGAAGGGGTGGGGGCCGACCACGGAGCCGATGATGTAGTGGGTGTGCTCGACGGTGGCCATCCAGTCGCGAAAGGCTTCGTTGGTTGCATCTTTGAGGGTTCGGCTTCCGGAATCGACGGGTACGACTTTGGTGCCGAGGAGTCTCATGCGGAAGACGTTGAGGGCCTGCCGGCGCATGTCCTCGGTGCCCATATATACGTCACAATCGAGGCCGAAGAGTGCGGCGGCGGTGGCGGTGGCGACGCCGTGCTGGCCGGCGCCTGTCTCGGCGATGAGGCGGGTCTTGCCCATTCTTCTGGCGAGAAGCGCCTGGCCGAGAGTGTTGTTTATCTTGTGGGCTCCGGTGTGAGTGAGGTCTTCACGTTTGAGATATATCTTTGGGCCGCCGAGGGCGTTGGTCATTCTTTCTGCGAAGTAGAGAGGGGTGGGCCTTCCGGCGTAGTCGCGGAGGTAAAGGTCGAGTTGGGCATGGAAGGCGGGGTCGGCTTGAGCCTTGAGGTATTCTGCGGTGAGTTCTTCGAGGGCAGGCATGAGCGTCTCGGGGACGTACCTTCCGCCGTAAGGGCCGAAACGACCGGATTCGTCGGGGAGATTAAGGGGCATGGGGCTCAGCTTTCCTGGTTGGTGACGGTGATGAGTTTGTGGAGCGCGGCTTTGGCTCTGCCGGAGTCGATGCTTTCTGCGGCGATGCGGATGCCTTCGGCGAAATCGGTGGCCTTGGCGGAAAGGAGAAGGACGGCGGAGGAGTTCAGCAGGACGATGTCGCGGATGGGGCCGGAGGCTCCTTCGAGAAGGTGCGTAAGCTTGGAGGCGGATTCGTCAACATCCTGGACGGTCAGTTCCTCGGGTGTTGCGCGGTCGATGCCGAACTCTTCGGGGATCAAGTCGAAGTTCTTTATCCGGCCGTCGGCGAGCCAGGAGATAGAGGTGGCGTCGGTGGTGGTGATCTCGTCCATGCCGTCTTTTCCGTGGACGACCATTGCGGCTTTGAGGCGGAGGTTTCGGAGGACGGCGGCGAGAGTTTGGGTGAGCTGGGGGTCGAAGACGCCGATGAGCTGGAACTGTGCGCCGGCGGGGTTGGTGAGGGGGCCGAGGATGTTGAAGACTGTCCTGATACCGATTTCGCGCCTGGGGCCTATGGCGTATTTCATGGCGCTATGAAAGAGTGGGGCGAAGAGGAAACCGATTCCCGCGTCGTGGAGGGATTTTTCGACGAGTTCGGGTGATGCCTGGACATTGACGCCGAGGGCTTCGAGGACGTCGGCGCTGCCGCAGCAACTGGAGACGGACCTGTTTCCGTGCTTGGCGACGGTGACGCCTGCTCCGGCGACGACGAGGGCGGCGGCTGTGGAGATGTTGAAGGTGCCCTTGGAGTCTCCGCCGGTGCCGCAGGTGTCGACGACGGTGCCGTGGCCGGGGTTGATGCGGGTGGCCTTTTGGCGCATGGTTTCGGCAAAGCCGGTTATTTCGTCCGGTGTTTCGCCCTTAAGGCGGAGGGCGGTCAAGAAGGCGGCAATCTGCGCCTGCGTGGCCTCTCCCTCCATGATTTCGCGCATAACGGCGGCACTTTCCTCGCGGGAGAGGTCTCTTCCGAGTATGAGGTCGGAGATCACGTCGCGGATCATTGGGCGGCTTCTCCTACACTGAGTACGGTTGCGCCGGCGGCGGGGTTGCATATCCACAGGGATGGGCTCCCGCCGGTGGCTTCGGCGTAGAGCTTGGGGACTTTTTCGCAGAATTCCTGGGAGGCTTCGGGTCGTACGAGACTGACGGTACACCCACCGAAGCCTGCGCCGGTCATGCGGGAGCCGACGGTGCCGTCGACGCGGCCGGCGGCTTCGACCATGGCATCCAATTCGGGAGAGGAGACCTGGAAGTCGTCGCGAAGGCTGGAATGGGACTCGAGCATGAGGGCGCCTGCGGTGTCGAGTTGTCCGGCGGTGAGCGCCTGGGCGAAGGCGAGAACGCGGGCGTTCTCTGTGACGACGTGTCGGACGCGTTTGAATTGTTCGGGAGGGAGCAGTTTTTCGATTTCGGGGAGTTCTTCGAGGGAGAGGCGGCTGATGTTGGTGACGGGTCGGAGGTGTCGCCTGAGCGTATCGAGGGCTTGCTCGCACTCGACGCGGCGCTGATTGTAACTTGAAGAGGAGAGTTCACGCTTGACGCCCGTGTCGCAGACGATGACCTGAAGGTCCGGGGGGAAGGGGACAAGCTCGTGCTTGAGCTGGTCGCAGTCGAGCAGTATTGCGTTTCCGGTTTCTGCGAAGACGGCGGTGTACTGGTCCATAATGCCGCAGTTGACGCCGACGAACTCGTTTTCGGCCTTGCGGCAGAGGAGGGCGATTTCGAGCTTGGAGGGTTTCTTGTCGAGAGAATCGGAGAGGGCGAGAGCGACGGCGACTTCGAGCGCGGCGGAGGAGCTGAGTCCGGCACCGATGGGGATATTGCCTCCGATTGCGGCGACCATGCCGGGGAGGTTGTATCCGGCGTCCTCCAAAGCCCAAGCGACGCCGCGGACGTAGGCATACCAGCCGCGCTGATTTGGGTCGGCGGGCTCGCCGAGCCAGAATTCGCCGCGCTCGTCGAGGTCGACGGAATATACCTCGACCCTGCGCTCGAAGATGGTGGAAAAGGCGACGTAGACGTATCTGTCGATGGCGATGGGAAAGACGAGGCCGCCATTATAGTCGGTGTGTTCGCCGATGATGTTGACGCGGCCCGGGGCTCTGGCCATTTGGGCGTGACCTTCGAGTGCTTCGGAAGAGTTCGGGGGCAAAATAGTTCCTTTCGCGCATTCCCAGCGGGTGCGCTCTTTAGCCGCACGCGGCCTTCGGGCCATTATGCCAGGAAAGAGGGCCTGAAAAAAGGGGGATGCTGCGAAGGACAGCTATTTTGTGAGGTAGGGGAGGGGTCAGGCACGAGGGTGCCTTTTGATGCGGTCGGTGATTTCTTGGAGGGAGATTTTAAGTGTCTTATCCTTCTTGAGGAGGTCTTCGATGCGGCGGAAGCCGCTAATCGCGGTACAGTGACTCCTGCCGCCGAAGAAGTCGCCGATCTCGTTGTAGGAGCACTCGGTGAGTTCTCTGGCGAGATAGAATGCGGTTTGCCTGGGAACGGAGACGGATCTGGCGCGGCTCTTGGAGCGGAGAGCGCCTTTTTTGAGGCCGAAGTGTTCGGTGGTTGCGGACTCGATGGTTTCGAGGGTGACGGCGGAGGACTTGATTCCGAGAAGCTGGCTTAGGACTTCTCTGGAGGAGTCGAGGGAAATGGGGGTCTTGGTGAGAGCGGCGTAGGCGACGGAGGTGGTGACAGCGCCTTCGAGTTCGCGGACGTTGCCGTCGATGTGCCTGGCGATGTATTCCAGGACGGATACGGGGAAATGGCGGGATAGTTTCCTCGTTTTTTCGCGCAGGATGGCGAGGCGGGTCTGATAGTCGGGTTTTTGCAGGTCGGCGACCATTCCGGCGATGCAACGGTTGACGATGCCCTGCTGGAGGCTTTTTATCTGCATGGGATGGGCGTCGCTGGCCATGACGATCTGCTTGTGGGAGCAGGTGAGTTCGTTGAATGTGTGGAGGAATTCCTGCTGGGTGGCGCGCGTGTTGGCGATGAAGTGAATGTCGTCGATGACTAGGAGGTCGGCGCTGCGGAAGGAGTGGCGGAAGGAGTCGAGGGAGCCGTTTCTCAGGGCGAAGAGGAACTGATTAGTGAAGCCCTCTCCGGAAACATATATGATCCTTGCGGCCTTTTCTCGTCTCAAGTATTCGTTACAAATGCCGTGCAAGAGATGGGTTTTGCCGAGGCCGACGCCGCCGTGGATGAATAAGGGGTTATACATATTAGAAGTGCCGTTTGCGACCTCAATGGCGGCGGCATGTGCGAGGCTGTTGCAAGGTCCAACGACGAAGTTGTCTAGGAGAAGGTCCTTTCTGAATTGGGGGGCGGGTTTTTTTGCGGGATTTTTTCGAAGGCTGATTTCGGCTTCGGTGGTGGTGCGGTCCTGGGATTGCTGAGCGCGCATGCGATGGAACAGTTGTGGGTCGACGCGGAAATCCACGTCGGGTCGCTGGCCGGTGACGGTTTGGAAGGAGTCTGCGATGAGATTATGGTAATGGCCCTGGAGCCATTCCTGTATGAAGAGATTGGGTGTGCCGATAACAACGCGGCTATCGGCGTGTGAAAGAAGCTCGACGTTTTTGAACCACAAGCTGAAGCGTTGGTGGCTGATCGCTTTTTGTATTTCGGAAAGGACCTTACCCCAAAGCGCTACATCCACGCCCGTCACTTTCGGCTCCCCAAAGGTCGCAGGCGACCTGATGCTCGAAGCAGGGAAAGAAAGGGATGCCAGTTACCCCCGAACTTTCATCCGAACGGGGATTCTATCAGCGAAGGTTGATGAGTGTCAAACAAGTCGAGAGGAAAAAGAAGCGGGTGCGGTTGACTATCAGGCGCATGGTTTTCTGTAAGCCTTTGCGTTCCATCAGCTAACGTGTGACGGCGGCGGCGAAAAAATTTTTTGCGGCGCGTTGAAAGAGTGCAGGCTTCGAGGCGAGAGCGGGAGAAGTCGGCGGTGTTTTGATGGAACAGCAAGCGGGCGTATAGACGGAAGGTGGGTTGAGCCAATGAGATACGACGAATTCGCGCAGGCGTTGCGCACGACGTTGTTTCGGCTCGCGTCAAGCGACGAGAGAGTTTTTTTCTGAAGAAAAGTCGCATGGGGTAGAGAGATTGCGGCCGGCGCGACGGGTTGTCACGAGTAGTGGGGAAGCCGGAGGGGTCGCCAGGCGGCGAGTGAAGTCTGACGGAGAGGAGGAGCGGGAGAAGAAGACGACGGGCAGGAGGTCTGCGCGAGCAACACGCGCGTTACATCGGGTGCGATGCTGCAAGAATGACATCCGGAACGCAACGTCACGAACAGGTCGGGTTAATTTGCGGAAAGCTTCAGGGAGAACGCGGAACCGTAAGGGCGTAGAGGAGAGTCTTGTCCGTCGGACGAAAGCCGAGATGTTGGTAGATGTTGAGAGCGGGGCGGTTTTGTTCGTCAACACTGAGAGAAATCTTAGTAGCGCCGGCGCGTCTTGCTGCGGAGATGGCGTAGCGCATAAGGGTTTCGCCATAACGTTGGCCGCGGCAATGGGGTACAACGCCGAGGTAAACGAGACAGAAGTGACCGGGCTTGCGAAGTTGGTTGACTAGCACGCAACCGACAGCACGCTGTTGCTTGAGCGCGAGGAGCCAGAGGTCGGGTCTGAACTCGCCGGCGAGCTTGTGACCTTCCAAGACCTCGGCGGCGGTCTGGACCCTTGGAAGCGAAGGGCAGTCGAGGGTACCTTCGAGGGTGGCAGAAAAGGCGCGCTCGAACTGGTGATGCGTGCTGTTATCATATGTTATCCACTCGAAGTCGCTGGGAGGTGAGGGAGAGGCCAAGGTGGCAGATTCCATGTTTGTGAGTACGGCGACGCGGCGGAATCCGGCGGAGAGGAAGGGGATTCCACCGTGGGGGAAGCGGTGGGGTATGAGAGCGACGAAGAGGCCGGCTCCCTGTTGAGCTGCGGCGTCAAGGGCGGCCTTTACGAGGATGGTTGAGGTATCGGGGTTCTCGGAGGGGGCGGTCGATGGGAAGGCGATGACGGCGGTGCGGCTTGGGGAGATGAAGAAGGGGATGGAGCCGACGAGGGCGCTTCCTCTGCGGGCGACGATCTGGTCTTCGATGCGCCAAGTGCCCTTGCGAATGGCGTGGCGGAGTTCTTGGACGGCCGCGTCGCTATGGGCGAAGCCGGTGCCGCCTGAGGTGTAGAAGCGGAGCGCCTCTTCGCTTTCGGCGGTCGTTACCCTGTATATCCTGAGGTGCTGGTCGGGCATGAAAGGATTCTACGGCGTGGAAGGGGTGCTGGGAAGTGGGAGTGTTGGAGTCACGAGGATTTCCGGGCGGAAGATTTTTTTCTGTGGAGGGGCCTGGTGTTCTTGCACTGGGGGTAGCCGGAGCAAGCGAGAAAGGGGCCGTGCTTGCTGCGTCGTATGACCATGGGCTTTCCGCACTTGTCGCACGTGGCTTTGCCTTTGGAAGCGTCTGGGGAGGCGCCGATGGATTTGGTGTTCTTGCATTCGGGATAACCGGAGCAAGCGAGAAAGGGGCCGTGCTTGCTCCGCCTGATGACCATGGGCTTTCCGCACTTTTCACAAACGGCTTTGGTTTCGGAAGGCTGCTTGTCTCCTTCGAGGGGCTGTGTGTTCCGGCAGTCCGGGTAGCCCGAGCAGCCGAGAAAGGGGCCGTGCTTTCCGGTCTTGACGACCATGGGGCGGCCGCATTTGTCGCAGGTTTTATCGGAGGTTTCGAGAACGGGAACGTCGAAGGGCTTCGTGCCCTTGCAGTCGGGGTAGCGGGTGCAGGAGAGGAACCAGCCGTGCTGCTTGCTCTTTCGCGGGGCCATGGGAGAGCCGCAGAGGTCGCAGGTGTCGGCCTGGGAGGTCATGTCGTCCTCGGCCTTGAGGAGGTCGTTTTTGAAGGGGGTGTAGAACTCCTTGAGGACCTCGATGCGGTCCTGGCTTCCATCCTCGATGCCGTCGAGCTCTTGTTCCATGTGGGAAGTGAACTCGATGTCCATGATTTCGGGGAAGTGGGCCATGAGCTTATCGGAAACGACCTCGCCGAGACGAGTTGCGTATAGCTGCCTCTTGCGGCGAATCACGTAGCCGCGCTCCTGAATGGTGGAAACGGTGGGGGAGTAGGTGCTGGGGCGTCCGATGCCGAAGCGTTCGAGCGCTCTTACGAGGGTGGCCTCGCTGTAACGGTTGGGTGGCCTGGTGAAGTGCTGTTCGGGCTTAAGCTCGAGAAGGTCAAGCTCTTGGCCGTAGGTGAGGGTTGGTAGGAGGGTCTCCTCCTGGTTTTGAGGGGTGAGGCGGCGAAAGCCGGGGAATTTCATTGTTCTTCCCTGGACCTTGAACAAGCCCCCCCCGCCGGATATCTCGACGTCGGTGACGTCGTAGACGGCGGGTGCCATTTGGCTGGCGACGAATCGCTTCCAGATGATTTGGTAGAGCTTCAGGAGGTCGTCGGGGAGGTGCTTTGAGAGGCTTTCGGGGGTGCGTTGGGGGGAGGTGGGCCGTATGGCCTCGTGGGCCTCTTGAGCGCCCTTGCGGGATTTGAATAAGTTGGGTTTCGGGGGGAGAAAGGTGTGGCCGAAGGCATTTTCGATGTAAGAGCGGACGTGACTGAGGGCTTCGTCGGCGACGCGAAAGGAGTCGGTTCGCATGTAGGTGATGAGCCCGACGGGGCCTTCCTCGCCGACGTCGACACCCTCGTAGAGCTGCTGGGCGAGGGCCATGGTTCTGCGGGTGGTGAAGTTGAGAGCGGAGGAGGCGGCCTGCTGGAGGGTGCTGGTGATGCAGGGCGGGGGGGCTGATTCGAGCTTTTGCTTTCGTTCGAGGCCGGTGAGGCGGAACTGGGCTTGGGAGAGGCGGCGGACGGCGGCCTGGGCGTCCTGATCCGTTTTGAGGTCGATCTTTTCGCCGTCGAGTTCGGCGAGTGGAGCTTCGAGTTGGCCGCCCTCCTTCGTGTCGAATCGGCCGAGGACTGTCCAATACTCGCGGGGCTTGAAGTCGCGGATTTCCCTCTCGCGCTCGACCACAAGGCGAAGGGCGACCGACTGGACCCTGCCGGCGCTGAGGCCGCGATAGAGCTTTTTCCAGAGAAGGGGGCTGAGTTCGTAGCCGACGATGCGGTCGAGTATTCGGCGTGCCTGCTGGGCGTCGACTTTATGGAGGTCAATGGTTCCGGGCGAGTTGAAGGCCTTCTTGATGGCGGAAGGTGTTATCTCGTTGAAGGTCACGCGGCGTATCTTCTCATCGGGTAGACCGAGTCCCTGGGCGAGGTGCCAGGCGATGGCTTCGCCTTCCCTGTCGGGGTCGGGGGCGAGGTAGACGGTGTCGGCATCTTTGCTGAGTTGTCGAAGCTTCTTGAGGACGGCTCCTTTGCCGCGGATGACGGAGTAGCTGGGTTGGAAGCCGGCGTCGATGTCGACGCCGAACTCTTTTGTCGGGAGATCGCGAACGTGGCCGCTGCAGGACTGGACGTCGTAGCTCTTGCCGAGGATTTTTTCGATGGTCTTGGCCTTGGCTGGTGATTCGACTATGACGAGAGACTTTTCCATTTGCGCTCTTCCGAGTTGGAACCTGGGGGAGTAATTATGGCAAAGGGCGGTGGTTTGTCAAGGAGGGAGGGAAAGAGGAATGCGAGATGGAGGGTGAGGTTGTGCAGAGGCAATTGGCTTGACCGTGGATCGGGGTTGGAATAAACTACCCTCTAATTTCCTCGTTCGCGGGAGCGATAAGAGATGAGCCGTGACCGGGCGTCGGATCTGCGTAAGACGGATTCGGAGATATATTCGATCGTCGGGCGTGAATTGAGGCGTCAACAGAGGATGCTGCAGTTGATCGCGTCGGAGAATTACACGCCGCTTGCGGTGCTGGAGGCGGCGGGGTCGGTGCTGACGAACAAGTACGCGGAAGGCTATCCTGGGAGGAGATGGTACCAGGGGTGCAAGATAGTGGGCGAGGCGGAGCAGGCGGCGATAGACAGGGCGAAGGAGCTGTTCGGGGGGGAGCATGCGAACGTGCAGCCGCATTCGGGGACGCAGGCGAACATGGCGGTTTACTTCGCTGCGCTGAGGCGAGATGACAAGATAATGTCGATGACGCTGTCGGACGGGGGACACCTTTCGCACGGGTTCGAGGGGAGTTTTTCGGGGCGGGATTACGGGGTGGCGTATTACCGGTTGTGCCGTGAGACGGAGCTGATAGATTACGATGGTCTTGCAAGGGAGGCGCGCGAAAGCAGGCCTAAGATGATAGTAGCGGGGGGAAGCTCGTATCCGCGGCACATAGATTTCGAGCGGTTTGGGGAGGTTGCGAGGGAAGTGGGGGCGCTGCTGCTGGTGGACATGGCGCATTTTGCGGGCCTGGTGGCGGGTGGGGTTCACCCTGACCCGGTGCCGCATGCGGATTTCGTTTCGGGGACGACGCATAAGACCTTGCGCGGCCCGCGGGGGGGCTTCGTGCTGTGCAAGGCGGAGCATGCGGGGGCGCTGGACGACGCGGTTTTTCCGGGTCTTCAGGGCGGTCCGCTGATGCACATAGTGGCGGCGAAGGCGGTGTGCTTCAAACTTGCGCGGACGGAGGAGTTCCGGGCGTATCAAAGGGAGGTGGTGGAGAACGCGCGGGCGCTGGGCCGAGCGCTGGAAAAGAGAGGGTACCGGCTGGTGACCGGGGGGACGGATACGCACATCGTGCTGGTGGACCTGCGGGCGTTGGGGGTAACGGGGCAGGCTGCGGCGAGAATGTTGAACCGCGCCGGGATAGCGGCGAACAAGAATTCGATTCCATTCGATCCGAGGCCACCCGGAGAGGCGAGCGGGATACGGCTGGGGACGCCTGCGATTACGACGAGAGGGATGAGGGAGAAGGACATGGAGAAGGTGGCGGAGCTGATCGACACGGCGTTGAGGTCGAAGGGGGAACGTGGGGCGATCAGGCGTGTTCGGGAGGATGTGGAAGGGTTTCTGGAGGCGTTTCCGATATACGAGGAGCTGTCGGAGGAATGGGCCTAGATGCACAGGGGCGGTTCCTGCGAATAGCTGATGGGACGGACAGGTCTGCATTTGGGGCGGCTGCCAGGGTTGCACTTCTGCCTTTCTCGCTGGGGTATGGGACGGCCATGGCGTTTCGGGATGCGCTGTACCGGTCCGGCGTGGCGCGCGCGGTTCGCGCGCGGCGTCCGGTGATCAGCGTGGGCAACATCACCGTGGGGGGAACGGGAAAGACGCCAATGGTGGCCTACCTGGCAGGGCTGCTGAGGGGTGAGGGGCTGAAGCCGGCGATCCTGATGCGCGGATACCGTCCGCTGGGCGCGTCGGGGATGGGGGATGAGGCCGCAGCGCTGCAGGCTGCGCTTCCCGATGTGCCGGTGTTCTGTAACAGGAACCGGGCTGCCGCCGCGAAGGAGGCGGTGTCTTCGGCGGGGGCGAACGTTCTACTGCTGGACGACGGATTTCAGCATAGGAGACTGGGGAGGGACCTGGACGTTGTGACCGTGGACGCGCTGTGTCCGTTCGGGGGCGGGAGGCTGCTGCCTGCGGGGCTGCTGCGGGAGTCGCCGTCGGCGCTGAGGAGAGCGGACGTTGTGGTTTTAACTCGAACGGACGAGGTGGAAGGAGACGTGCTGGAGGAGGTGGAAGGGGAGGTGCGGAGGTTGGCTCCGGAGGCGGTTCCGGCGAGGTCGGTGCACAGAGCGACTCGAGTGTTTTTCGCTGAGGAGAACAGACTGGGGGATGTGGCGGAGCTTTCCGGCAGAAAAGTGGCGGCTTTCTGCGGGATAGGAAGGCCGGAGTCGTTCCGACGAACGCTGGAGGGGCTTTGCGGTGAGGTGGTTCTGTTTCGTGAATTCCCTGATCACCACGTGTACGGGGAGGAAGAGCTGAGGTCGTTGGGGTGGGAGGGTGGGAAGATGGGGGCGGAGTTAATTGTAACCACGGAGAAGGATTACGCGAGGCTCAGAGGCATACAGGGGCTCGGCCTTCCGCCGGCGGTGATAGGGATAGAGCTTGCGGTGACTTCGGGAGAAGACGAGCTGCGTAGGCTGGTGGTAAGGGCCGCGCGCGGGGGAATGGGAGAAGGGTGATGAGTTGCGTAAGGGTCGCGGTTGCAGGGTGCTCGTCGTACGAACGGAAGGGCGTCGAGAATGCGGTGGGTATGGTGATGGAGGAGCTTGAGCCGATTGGGATAGGGTCGGGGGACCGGGTGCTGGTGAAGCCGAATCTGCTGAGCGCACGAGAGCCGCGAGAGGGGGTGACGACTCATCCGGCGGTGGTGGCGGAGGTCGTTAAGTATCTGGCGGGGAAGGGGGCTAAGGTGCTGATAGGAGACAGCCCGTGCAACCGTAGGGTGAGGGTGGAGGAGCTTTGGGAGAGAACGGGGATGGCGGGCGTGGCGCGGGAGACGGGTGCGGAACTGGTGAGCTTGGACGGTCGTTCGGCGGTGAAGGTGGGATCTCTGGGTGAAGAGGTGTACCTGACCCCTTATGCGTTTGACGTAGATGCGGTCGTCTCGGTGCCGAAACTGAAGACGCACGGTCTGACGCAGCTTACGTGCGGGGTGAAGAACCTGTTCGGGCTGATTCCGGGGTATGCGAAGCTGGAATGCCACAAGAAGTATCATCGTGGGAAGGATTTCTCGCGGTTGCTGGCGGCGGTGTTGGCGGCGGTGAGGCCGAAGGTGACGGTGGCGGACGCGATTGTGGCGATGGATGGGGCGGGGCCGAGCCACGGGGGGTTGGTGAATGCGGGATTGGTGCTTGGCGGCAAGGATGCGGCGGCGCTCGACGCGGTGTGCGCTCATTTGATGGGGTTCAAGGAGGGGGAGGTCGGGCACGTGCAGCTGGCGGGGAAGCTTGGGGTGGGTGAGGCGGATTTGAGCAGAATAGAGGTTGTGGGCGAAGAGCTTTCGAGGCTGCTGCTGAAGTCTTTCAAGCGGCCCAAGGCGAACGCGCAGGAGCTGGTGCCGGAGTTCGTGGCGAAGCTGTTCCACCGGTTCATCTGGGTGAGGCCGCACTTCACTGAAAGGTGCACGGGCTGCGGGGTGTGCGTGGAGAACTGCCCGGCGGGGGCGTTGAAAATGGGTGATGGAAAGCCTATGCTGACGCCGAAGGAATGTATAGAGTGCTTTTGCTGCGACGAGAGTTGCCCGCACGATGCGGTTGAATTGCGCCATGGTCCTCTGGCGAGGTTTTTCGTCTAGATGAGCAGGAAGAAGTCTGGGGTTACCATACTGATTGAATACGTGTCGGCGAGGGCTTTCGGGTGGGTTATGGGGGCGCTGCCGATCTGGTTGGGTATGCAGCTTGCAGCGGTGCTGGGGACGATTGTTTTTTGCGTGGATAGGCGACACCGGCTGGTGGCGTACGACAATCTGCGGCGGGCGTTCGGGGATACCTTGTCGCGACGGGAGATAAGGCGTATTACCCTTCGGAATTACATCCACATGCTGCGGATGGCGGTGGACATGATTCATCTGCCTCGCCTACACAGGGCGGGGAGGCTGTGGCGGCACATCGAGATGAAGAACATGAAATACGTCGAGGAGGCGGTGAAGGTTGGGAAGGGGGGGATATTCGTGACGGGTCACGTAGGGAACTGGGAACTGATAGGGTGGGTGTTTGCTGCGGTGGGGTACAATTTCAACTCGCTTGCGAGGCCGTTGGATAATCCTTTGCTGGATGAGTACATGCGGAGGCTGCGGGAAGGGACGGGTCAGAAGATCGTGCGGAAGGAAGGGGGGATAAGGACGCTGGCGCGGGTGCTGCGCGAGGGAGGATACGCGGCGTTTCTCATAGACCAGGATGCGAGAGGGAAGGGGGTGTTCGTTGAGTTTTTCGGGCGGGAGGCATCGACGACGCCGGCCGTGGCGGCGCTGGCATTGAGGACGGGAGCGCCGATAATTACGGGATTCTCCAAGAGGGTGGGCGGCGGGCTTCGGTACGAGCTGACGGTAACGCCGCCGATTTGGCCGGAGTCGAGGGGAGACAGGGCGGAAGATATAAAGCGGATAACATCGGAGATGACGCGGCGGGTGGAGAGCGCGGTGCGCGCGTGTCCGGAGCAGTGGATGTGGCTGCACCGGCGGTGGAAGACGAGGCCGGCGGAGAAGGGGAAGTCGCAGGAGTCCCCGAAGGAAAAGGAGGCGCGAAGTGAGAGGTGAGATAAGTAGGATCGTGGAGACGTTGGGCGCGCCGGAGATCCTGGTAGTGGGAGACGTGATAGCGGACGTTTACGTGTGGGCGACGAGCGCGGGGATGTCTATGGAGGCGCCGGTTCCCGCGCTGGACGTGGATTCGAGGGAGATGCGTCCTGCGGGAGCGGCGCTCGTGGCGGAGAACCTTGTAGGCTTGGGAATGAAGGTGCGCGTGGCAGGGGTAGTGGGGGAAGACGCGGCAGGGGAGCGGATCGCGAGCCGGCTTTCGTCGATAGGAGTGGGCACGGAGGGGCTGCTGTCGGCTTCGGACAGGTCGACGCCGTCGCGGACGCGGTACATGGCGTCGTTGAGCGGGAGCATGCGGGCGGTGCAGCAGGCGCTGATGGTGATAAGCCGGAACCGACACGTTCCGCGGGCCTCTTTGATGGAGGAGTTGATGGGGCGGGTGACCGACCAGCTTTCAGAGGTCGAGCTTGCGGTGTGCGTGGACTACGGGCTGTGCGCGGCGACGAGAACGGTAGCGCCCGAGGTCGTCCAACTGGCGAAGTCGCGGGGGACCAAACTCGTGCTGGATCCTAAGGGGATATCCGATCTTTCGGCGCTGTCGGGCGCGGATATTCTGGTGCTCAATCGCGAGCAGGGGGAGGGGGTTTCCGGGTTGAGGATAGAGCTGGAAGAGGACATGCGCGTGGCGGCGGAGCGGATAGCGCAGAAGCTTTCGGCGAAGACGGTGGTGATGACGGTAGGGCGGGACGGGATATTCCTTTTCGAGAAGGCGGATAGGTGCAGGTTGTTCAGAACGCGGGTGGTTCGGGTGAGCGACTTGATAGGAGCGGAGGAGGCGGGTCTGTCGGCGATTTGCGCGGTGATTGCGTCGGGAGGGTCGCGCGAGGACGCGGTGACTCTGGCGAACTTCGCCGCGGGTATTGCGATACGAGAAGTGGGAGGGAGCAAAGTGGGGAAGGAGGAGATACTGGGTGGGAGTGAGGAGGCGCGGGCGGAGGCGAAGGTGCTGAGGCGAGAGGAGTTCGTGAAGCGCGCCGAGGGGTGGCACAGGCTTGGGAAGAAAGTGGTTTTCACGAACGGATGCTTCGATATCCTGCACGTAGGGCACGTGAAGTATCTTGAGTACGCCAAAGCCCAGGGGGACTGCCTGATGGTGGGGGTGAACGGCGACGAGTCGGTGCGGGCGCTGAAGGGTCGGGGGAGGCCGGTGACACCGGAGAAGGAACGGGTACTGGTGCTGGCCGGGCTTGAGTCGGTGGACTGCGTGACGATTTTCGGCGAGGAGACTCCGCTCGAGTTGATTGAGGCGGTGAAGCCCGATGTGCTGGTTAAGGGGGAAGAGTGGGAGGAGGAGGGGGTAGTGGGTCGGGAATTTGTGGAGAGTTACGGGGGTCAGGTGGTGCTGGCGCCTATGGAAGAGGGTGTTTCGACAACGAAGATCATACGCAAGATGGATGAGGGGGCGGGGGGGTAGGGTTGCGAGCGGTCGGGGGGAGGGGGATATGAGCGAATTGATTCGGGCTACGGGCGTGGTCGTTGCGGGTGGGTGGAGCAGGCGGATGGGGCGGCGGAAGGAATGGCTGGATTTTGGCGGGATGTCGCTTTTGGAGCGCGTGGTTGCGCGGGCGGAGGGGATGTTTCCGCGGGTCGTGGTGGTGGCGAAGGAACCGGAGGGGTTGCCCGCGCTTCGGGTGGAAGTGATGAAGGATTGTGAAGGGGGAAGCGGTCCGCTGGCGGGAATCTGCGGGGGGCTGGAGGCGCTCAAGACGGAGTATGCCTTTGCGTGCGCGTGCGACATGCCATTCGTGAATGTGGAAGTTGTGCGGCTGTTGTGGGGACATGCGGGAGAGGGAGAGGTGGTGATCCCGCGAGGTGAAGGCGGGCTGGAGCCGCTGCATGCGTTCTATTCGAAGAGATGTCTGGAGCCGGTGAGGAGAGCGCTTTCGGCGGGGAAGAGGAGAATCGTCGACTTCTTTCACGAGGTGTCGGTGGTGGAGGTGGGGGCGGAGGAGCTTTCGCGGGTAGGCGATTACGAGGAGTCTTTCTTGAACCTGAACACGCCGGATGAATACGAGCGGGCGGTGGAAGTCATGAGGACGAGGCGAGCTCGCCGAAGAGAGTGAGGGGCGTACAGGAAGTGATGCGCACTCCGACGAACGTTCCTTCGAGCGCCTGGGGTCCTTCGAAAGCCACGATGTGATTGGTTCTGGTTCTTCCCGTCAGCTTTGAGCGGTCGCGTTTGCTCGGCCCCTCTACGAGCACCTCCTGCGTCGAGTCGATGAGTGCGGTCTTCTGCGTGAGGCTTATCCTGCGCTGGATGTCGAGGAGGAGGTTGTTGCGGCGAGCCTTCTCCTCAGGCGGGACATCGTCGGGCATATCGGCGGCGGCGGTGCCCGGGCGGGGCGAATACTTGAAGATGAAGGAGTTCTGGAACCCCACGTCCTGGAGGAGGGAGCAGGATTGCCGGAAGTCGTCGTCGGATTCGGTGGGGAAGCCGACGATGAAGTCTGCGGCGATGGTGACATCGGGGACTGCATCGCGAAGCTTCGCGGCGAGGTCGCGGTAGTAGGCGGAGGTGTATCCGCGCTTCATGAGCTTGAGGATTCTGTCTGAGCCGGACTGAGGGGGGAGGTGGACGTTTTCGCAGACGGAGGGAAGGTCGGCGATGGCGGAGATCATCCTATCGCTGAAGTCGAGGGGGTGGGAGGTGACGAAGCGGATGCGGCGGAGGCCGTCGATGCGGTCGAGGCGGGCAAGGAGGTGGGCGAGATCGGCGCGGGGCGAGAGGCGCTTACCGTAGGAGTCGATATTCTGTCCGAGGAGAGTGATCTCGACGCAGCCGTCGTCCACAAGTGTTTTCACTTCGTCGGCGATTTCGTCGGTGGGGCGGCTGATCTCGCGTCCTCGGACATAGGGGACGATGCAGTAGGAGCAGAAGTTGTCGCAGCCGCGCATGGCTGCGACGAAGGCCTGGAAGTGATTGCGGCGGAAGGAGCCGGAGCGGGAGAGGCGGAAATCTTCGGGTGTGGCGACGGCGAGAACGGGAGAGCGGGAACGCGCCTCTTCGATGAGTTCGGGGAGGCGGTGGAGCATCCTGGTGCCGCAGACGAGGTCAACGTGGGGCAGCCTGCTGGCGACCTCGACGGCGTCTTTTTGAGCCATGCAGCCGATGACGCCGATGAGGAGGTAGTGGTCGCGTTCTTTTCTGCGTTTGAGAGCGCCGGCGCGGGAGAAGACTCTCTCTTCGGCGTGCTTGCGGACGCTACAGGTGTTAAACAGTATGACGTCGGCGTCGTCCGGGGACCGGGCTTCCTCGTAGCCCAGCGAGAGAAGCCGGCCGAGAATGAGCTCTGAGTCGAGCTTGTTCATCTGGCAGCCGAAGGTTTCGATGAAGACTCTGGGCATCGGGAAGACCTGTGTTTCTCTGGATGCGGGAACCGGAGTGCGGCGAGGCGAACAGGGTCATCAAAAGATTCTAACCGGACAAGGCTTTGGGCGTCAACAACGGCGGGGAGGTCGTCTTGGTTTGATGCCTAGTCTATGTATCCGAGAGAGCGAAGCTGCTCGAGCCTCTCTTTTGTGATGGATTCGGGAAGCCGCATGGCGGAGACCCTGTCAATCTGATTGCGAATCATTTTTGAGAGGCGATCACGCATTGAGTTGGTGATGTCGGGTCTCTTTTTCGACAAGTCGGTGTGCTCTTGGGGGTCTGATGAAAGGTCGAAGAGGAAGTCGGTGCCGTCCTCGAAATGAATGAGCTTCCAGTCGCCCATGCGGAGGGCGTAGGCGGGGCCGCCTGGAAGGTGGGTCCAGGGCTCGCGCATGGTGAATGCGAGGAGGAAGTCCTGGGAGCTTTCGCCGTAGATGAGTCCGAGCAGGCTCCTGCCCTCGAATTGTTTCGGAACGGGGATGTTGAGCATGTCGAGGATGGTGGGGGCGAGGTCGCGGAGCTCTACTATCTCGGGGACTCTTACGTTCAGCACCGGCAGGGTGGGAGAAGAGATCACGAGAGGGACGAGAGCCGTTTCCTGGTAGAGGTACCTGAAGTGGCCGAAGCCGCGTTCGTGCTCGTAGAGAAGCTCCCCGTGGTCTGCAATCAGGATGACGATGGTTCTCCTTCGGACGTCGAGGTCGTCGAGCTTCTGTAAGACTTGTCGGATGTGCCCGTCGACATAGGCGACTTCGCTGTCGTAGGCGGCCCTGATTCCGGCAAGCTCGGCTTCGTCGAGGTCGATCTGTTCCTTGTAGACAGTTTCGATGTAGTCCCTTTCGATGGTGTATGGGGTGTCGGGGCCGTGATAACGATACGGGTCGTGGGTTTCCATGTAGTGAACGAAGGCGAAGAAGGTACTGTCTGCATTGGCGTCGAGCCATGGGAGGAGAAGACTGTTGACTTCTGACGCGTCGCGATAGGGGGTCGGGCCCTTTGGGAGTTCCTCGTAGGTTTGGAAGCCCTGATCGAGGCCGCTCTTGCGGTGGAGTATCACGCTGCCTGGGAAGGCGGCGGTTTGGTAGCCTGCTTGTAGAAGGACTTCGGTGAGCGTGAGTTGGTCGGGTTCGAGGCCCAATGCGCTGGAGGTGACGCCGTGTACGATGGGGTAACGAGAGGTCATGAGGGTGCTGAAAGAGGGCCCGGTGGCGGGGGCCTGTGTGGTGGTGTTGAGGAAGGTGACGCCGTGTTCGGCGAGGGAGTCGATGGCGGGGGACAGGTCGCCTTCGGCCCCGTAGCATCCGAGGCGGTCGGGGCGGAGTGCGTCAACCGCGATGATGAGGACGTTGTACCTGGCGGAGCGTCGCGCAGGCCCCAGAAGCACCAGGGCCGCGACAAGGATGGAGACGGCGGCGAGAGTGAGGAAGGCGATGGCGAAAAGGATGGCCCTTCTATGCGGCATCGAGTTCTCCCTGGAGCGCGATTCAAATAGGCAGCCCAAACGGCGCGGCTTGTGCTTCACTTGCAGATCATAAGGGAGGAACAAGCTGGGTTCAACGTGGTTGTGGCGGGGTGGGGGAGCTTGACAGGCGGATGCGGGGGGTCTAGACTGCGGTGTGGAGGAACAGGTAGATGCGAACTTCGGGGATAGTGAGAACGCTGTGGGCGATAAACGGTGTGCTGGCGGCCGCTCTTGCTGCCGCCTGCTACGGAAGCTACCGGTCTCTGAGCGGCGGGGGGATCGAGGCGAGCCCGGTGGAGGCGTGGAGGGAAGAGAGCAAGCCTGGAGTTCGGCAGGGGGAAAGGACGCTGGCGGACTACGCGGTCATCTGGCAGCTTGACGGCATGGTTGCGTCCGAGCCGGGGGAAGGAAGTGTCGATGACGCGGGGGGAGGCGGTGACATCCGATGCCTGGGGACGGTCGTGGGGAGAACCTTGAGCGGCGACGAGGTGGAGGAGTATTCCTGCGCGTTGCTGTCGGACGCGACGGGTGAGAGACGGATGGTGCGGGAGGGGGATGTGTTCGGAGACTGGGTGGTCGCGGGAGTGGAGAAGGGCGGCGCTCTTTTGCGCCGCGGGGACGAGGAGAGGCTGCTGGGGGTACAGAAGAGAGTTGCAGCAGGTCAAGTGGAGGCTCCGAGTGTGAAAGTCACGCCCGTGGGGAGGCCCGGTGCGAGGGGCCCGACGGTTGATTTTTCAGCATACGTTACGCCGTCGTCGGAGGTGACGCGGGAGGTGAGGAGGAGTCTGTATGGGTTGATCATGGGTGGAGGGAGATTGTACGAAGAAGTGGCGCAGAGCGCGCTGCTGAAGCCGCACAGTACGGGCGGCGAGGCGGACGGAGTGGAGGTGAGCCGGATTCAGGAGGGGTCGCTTGCGAGCCATCTGGGGTTTAAGAGCGGGGATGTCATCGTTGGGGTGAGCGGGAAGAGGATATCGACCATCGAGGAGGCGCTGCGGCTGATACCGCTGATCATGACGCAGTCTCGGGTGGATGTCACGTTGCGAAGGGGCGGGAAGGACATAACATACTACTTCGATCTGAAGTGACGGGCGTGAGGGTTCTGGTCGTAAACAGCGAGCATCCGCAGCTTGCGGAGAAGAAGGCGGAGGCGCTGAGAAAGCGCGTTCTGCCGATGTTGGGTGAGACTTTCGGGGTGAGCGGGGAGCTGTGCCATTTCAGCGAACTCGGCGGCTTGGGTATGGAAGGGGAGAAGTATGCGGGAGTGATGCTTTCGGGGTGCAGCACGGACTGGTGCGAGTATTCGCGGGATTCTCTGGGGGGCGCGCTCGATTTCCTGCGACGGGTGGAAGCGCCGGTTTTGGGGATATGCGGGGGGCATCAGATGTTGGGGCTGGCGTTCGGTGCCGAGCTTGGGCCGATGCGGGAGCTGAGGGAGGGAGAGGAAGACCCCAATCCCAACTATCATCCGGGGATGTTCAAGGAGGCGGGGTATATGGGGGTGAGGCGGTTGCGGGATGACGGACTTTTCGCGGGGCTGCCGGAAGTGATGGCGGTTAAGCAGTCGCACTACTTCCAGGTGATGGAGCTGCCGGACGATTTCGAGCTGCTTGCGACTTCGGATGAGTGCCGGATTCAGGCGATGCGGAAACGAGGCGCGCGAGTGTACGGGGTGCAGTTCCACCCGGAGAATCACGACGAGGATCACCTGGATGGGAAGCGAGTGATCGGGAATTTCCTCAGGATGTGCGGGGTGGCGGGCTAGGCGGCAGGTAGAGGGATACGGCTTGGATTGTTTCGGGGGGGACTAGGTCATCTTCGGGCGCGGGGGCTTTTAAGTTTTTTGCGACGAGGGTGACGCCGCTTGCGAGAATGGCGAGGGTGACGAGGATTTTGAGAAAGGTTGCGGGGGCCCGCATAACCGCCCTGCAGCCGAGGATGACGCCGGGGATGGCGCCGACGAGGAGGAGGCCGGTTGTGAGGATGTCGGCGTTCCCTTCGACGAAGTGAGTGACGCCGCCGGCGATCACGAGGATCGCGGCGACGAGGATGTTGGTGCCGACGATTTTCCTGATGGGAAGCCTGTAGATGAAGATAAGGGCGGTGACGATCAAGCAGCCGCCGCCGACTGATGTCATCCCGACGACGAAGCCGACGATAGCGCCGACGGGCACCGCCAGCCAGAGCTCTAGTGTGGAGTTGCTGGAAGATTCTTCGTCTTGGCTTTTCTTCCTATTCCGCGCGAGGATGGGACAGATGTCCCAGAGAAGGCTGACGCTGATGGCGATGAGAAGGACGCCGAGGCCGAGTGCGAGGTAGTGGCTGGTGAGAGCCCTGGTTGCCTCGTTGCGGTGTAATACGCTTACGAGGTGAGCGCCGATGACGGCGGTTGGAACAGCGGCCAGGCCCATGACGAGGGCGAGCTTGGGCTCGACGTTTTTCTGGCGGAGATGCTGGGCTGCGGCGACAATCTTGGTGGGGATCAGGTAGACGAGACCCGTGGCCACGGCGACGACGGGGTTCATTCCGAGGAAGATCACGAGAGAAGGCGTTATGAGGGCTGCGCCGCCGACTCCGGTGAGTCCGACGAGCAGCCCGATGACGAATCCCAACAAGATCGTGACAAAAGGTTCCAGGACACCCATGGTCTTATTTGCGGCGGCTCCCGTTCTTGGTGTATCGCGGACCGTGCGTTGTTGAGGTCGAAGCACGGGATGAAACAAAAATGCCGGCGTCATGGAGGCAACACCAAGCCGGCGCGCCGACAAGCGTGTGCGTAACCGGCGGAGAGGGCGGGATTCGAACCCGCGGAGGGGGATACATCCCCCTCAATGGGTTAGCAACCCACCGCATTCGACCGCTCTGCCACCTCTCCGCTGAGCGTTAGGAAGAGCTTACACCATCCGGTGGGGGCAATCAAGGGCGGGTTGAAGCGGGATCGGGCAGGTGCTACACTTGAGCGGCCGAGGAGGGCTGAGATGGGAGAGGGGTATCTGGTGCTCAGGAGTTCGGACGTTGATCCGCTGGAGAGCATATGCGGGGAATCGCGGCGCATCCTAACGAGGCGGGATACGGAGAAGCTGAGCCTGCACGTTGTGAGGATACGCGAAGCGAAGCGGCATTATCACGAAAGATGCACCGAGGTGTATTACGTTGTCGATGGTAGAGGAGTGCTGGAGGTGGGCGGCGAGGAGGTGGAAATGGAGCCGGGGGTGGTGGTTTTGATAGAGCCCGGGACGGCGCACGCGGGGAGGGGGGACTTCGAGGCGGTGGTGGTGACGGCGCCTGCATGGGACGAAGGAGACGAGCATCCGGCGTAGAGGAGCGACGCGGTGTTTACTGGTCTGATTGAGTGCAAGGGCAAGGTGGTTCGATTGAGCGGCGCGGGAAAAGGGAGGGAACTGGTTCTTTCGGTGCCGGAGATTGCGAGTGAAGCGGGCGTGGGGGAAAGCATCGCGGTGGACGGCGCTTGCCTGACGGCAACGGGCGTCAGCGGAGATCGGGTGAGCTTTGATGTGTCTCCGGAGACGGTGTCGCGGACGACGGTGGGTTCGCTGCGAAGCGGGGCGGAGGTCAACGTGGAGAGAGCGCTGAAGCTTGGCGATCGCTTGGGAGGGCACATGGTGCAGGGGCATGTGGACGGCGTGGGGGTGATAGAGCGGATCGAGGCGTCGAGCGCGCAGCATACTTTTCACTTCAGAGTGCCGGGCGAACTTGCGGAGATGCTGATCGAGAAAGGGTCGGTCGCAGTGGACGGGATAAGCCTGACGGTTGCGACGCTGAAGGGTGATTCGTTTTCGGTCGCGGTTATCCCGCACACGCTGGAGGTGACGACTCTGGGGGACAGGCGCGTGGGAGAGAGGGTGAACATCGAGGTGGACATGATAGGTAAGTGGGTGCGAAGGTTTCTGGTGGGGAAGAAGGAGGGGCTGACGATGGAGAAGCTGAGGGAAGCGGGATTTGAGTGACCTATCGTGGGAACAGCAGGGGCGCGGCTTAGCTTTTCCGGGACGCGATGAAGGCTGCGGCCTGTTTTAGAAGGCGTCTGGAATTCCCGAACTGGACGAGAGTTATAGCTTCCTCGAGGGGGGCCCACCTGTACTCCGAATGTTCGGGCGACAGGCGTACGGAGTCCTCCTGGGTTTCGCCGAGGAAGTAGACCACCTGCTTTGGGGCGTCCTTCCCCTTTTCGCGGACGCGGTAGCGAATCGTCTTGCGAAATCCGGTAAGAGGTTTTAAGGAGCGTATGCCGGACTCTTCGCGGAGCTCCCTGAGGGCGCAGGCCATTTCGTCTTCGTTGGGGGCAATGTGGCCTTTGGGGAAATCCCAGTGTCGGTAGGCGGCGCTGCGCATTAGGAGAAAGAGGGGGCCGGCGGGGGTTCGTCGAAAGGTGATGAAGCCGCTGGATTTGATGGTGTGGGTCATATCTTCATCGGGGCAAGTATGAGTTCGTCTATTATTTCCTGGGGGGCCGGTGTTACGGAGATGACGGTCTTTTCCTCGCGACGGTGGGGATAAAAGAGGCGGACCCTTGCGGGTTGTCCGCCGGGCACCTTGTTGCTGTAAGCGGCGGTGAGCGCGGCGGCGGTCTGGACGTTTTCAGGAGTGGCGTTGCCGCGCAGGAGCGTGGTCGGGCCGGTTACGTCTTCGAGTTCGATGATAAGGTCGTCCGGGCGAGCATGTGTGAGGATGCGGGCGTTATCGGCTTCGTTTCGGCCGACGACGGCCTTAGTTTCGTCGTCGAGGCGGAAGTGACGTCCGCTTTTGAGGAGCTGGATGTCGTGGAGCGTGGGGGGGTCATCTTCGGCGAGAAGGTCGTCGAGGCGGATGGAGAAGCCGGGGTCGGTGAGTAGGCATCCGCCGGTGGGTGTAGGGAGGTCGTTGATGCTGAGCACGTCTCTGGCCAGTCTTATCTGCCTGCGTCTGCCCCTGCCGATGAGTCCGAGTAGCTGCTCGCGGTCGATCCAGCCCTTTTCTTCCGGGATCGTGGGGGGCAGGCACTTGGCGGAGAGAGGTCTGAGGATGAGGCTTTCGAGGCCGGCGTGGCGCTCGATGTGCTTGAGAATCTGTGTCCTTTGGGACATGGGTCTTTGGCCGACGACCTCTCCGGTGACGAGGTAAGAGGCACCGAGCTCGGCCATGTATTCCCTGGCGCGGGAGAGCATTGCGATCTTGCAGTCGATGCAGGGATTCAGCCTGCTGCCGTATCCGTGGTCGGGTGATTTGACGAGGGAGAGGAGCTTTTTGGAGAAATTTTCGACTTGGAGGGGTACGCCGATGGATTCGGCCAAGCGCCTGGGTGGGAACCTTATGCCGGCTTTGGGCTTGTAGCCGGAGAAGATGGAGAGGAAGTGAATGCCGTGAAGTTGGACGTTCTGGCGCTTGACGAGGTAAGCGGCGAGGATGCTGTCGAGGCCGCCGGAGATGAGTGCGACGGCGGAGGGCATGAGGCTACTGCCTCCATTCGAGGATGAAGGTCTCGACGGGCCCGAGGCGGACTTCGTGGGATTTGTCTTTGATGTCGCTGATGACGAGACGAGCGACCTTCTTTCCGTCGACGAAGGTGCCGTTGGCGCTGGTGTCCTGGACTTCGACCCACTTATCGTCCTGGTAGGCGATTCTGCAGTGGGTGCGAGAGATGGCGAGGAACTCCCTGTGCCCGGAGCGTTGCTCTTTAGGGAGTTCGCGCCATTTTTTGCTGTTTCGCAAGGAGATGTCGCTGTCCCTGCTTCTGCCGATGGTGACGGTGCGACCGTACTCGATGGGGAATTCCTCTGCTTCGCAGAAGCCCTTGACGCCCACAAGATAAAGGCCCGGCATGCTAACCTCCTTGGTAGCGTATTTTCGCGGGCACGTACGGCGGCGCGGCTAACCCGTGTTGGGGGCGTGTTCCAGCCTGTGGAATCGGGCCGCATTCTGCCCTAGTATACCGCGGATTTCCTTTTCATCAAACACCCGCCAGGAGTGGGAACGGGCTATTTTGTTGAGGTCGGTCTGGAGCCACTGGATTTCGCGACGTATCTGGCCTTCCCAGGCGGGCTGGTCTTTCCTGTACCAGTAGTCGGAGCCGTAGAGAATCCTGTCGATGACGCCGTACTCCTTTGCCATGAGGAGGTTGCGGGCAAGGAGCTGAGGCCTGAAGAAGGCGGCGGAGACATCGGTGTAGACGTTGGGAGCGTGGGCCATGAGGGCGAGGAGCTGCTGGGTCCAGGGGTAGCCCATGTGCTCGACGCAGATTCGCAGGCTGGGAAAGTCGTTGGCGATGCGATCGATGCATATAGGGTCCGCGTATTTGAGGGGCGCGAGGACGGCGGGTCCACCTTGTGCGGACTGGTGGAAGTAGAGGGGCACGTCGAGTTCGACGGCCTTTTGGTAGAAGGGATAAGCGGCGGGGATGTCGGGCCGGTAGTGGCCATAGGGGGGCGTGAGCAAGAGGCCTTTAAGGCCGAGATCGCGGACGGCGGATTCGAACTCATCGAGTCCGGCGGCGTTGAATCTGCCCATGTCGTCGAGGACTTCGGCGCTGGCGAAGCCGATGGTCTTCTCCGGATGGGTCCGAACGAAGTCGAAGACGAATTCGTTGGTGATCCTGGAGCGCCATATCCTGGTCATGTCTTGCGGAAGGACGACATACTTGTCGATGTGCAGGCGTTCCATCTGGGCGGCGACGAGGTCGAGATCGATGTCGCCGGTTTCTCCGACCTCTTTGCGATAGCGGTCGTCGAAGTGTCTGGCCGCGAGTATGTGGACGTGAGAGTCAATGAGCATGGTAGTTCCCCCGGACGGAGGCGAGAACAGGGCACAAAGTTCGGATGCGGTCACATGCCGCGGCTTTGTCGCTCATCATTGTCCCCCTTGCGCCAACGAGAAGGGCGCGTGAAGAGACTTGGTGCGGCTAGATGTTATCGCAGCGGGGGCCTTTTTTCAAATTGAAAGAGACGATTGTTCGGCGGGAGATGAGGAGGCTTAGGGGCGAGGAGCGCTCGACACGGGATGGCGTGGCCGGGTGGGAGGGGAGCAGGACTGAGCGGGGGAAGCCAGTCCTGCTCCCGCGGGGGAAAGGGGTCGGCAAAGGTCTCCCAGGGGAGTTATCTTGTGGGCAAGAAGATGAAGGTGGAGTACTGGCCCCGCTTGACCTTCAGCCTGACGCCGCGGGCGGCGCGGCTTTGGCTGAGCACGGAGTCGAACTCGGCCTTTTTTGTGATGTTCAGTCCTTCGATCGAGATGATGACGTCGTTTTCGGCCAAGCCTGCGAAATATGCGGGACTGCCGGGCATGACGTTGGTGACGATCACTCCGCGGAGGTTGGGCTGGCCGATGCGACTTGCGACCTCGGGGGTGAGAGTTTCGACTTCAAAGCCCAGCTCAACGGTTTTGGCAGGCTTTTCCTGCGCGAGTTCGCCCTCGATTTCGCGCTGAGCGATCTTGACCGTGAGGCGCTTGCTCTTCCCGTCCCTTATGGCTCTGATGGAGACGCT
Organism: uncultured Planctomycetota bacterium; assembly: GCA_964493415.1. Lineage (GTDB taxonomy): Bacteria > Planctomycetota > DG-23 > CAZBND01 > CAZBND01 > CAZBND01. The sequence goes on from CAZBND010000016.1 coordinate 71,211, forward strand.
GGTGCCGGGTTTGGTTTCAGCGACCTTGAGCTGGAGTTCGGAGGGGCGTTCGATCGGGACGCCGTTGTATTCGACTATCACGTCGCCTGCTCGAAGGCCGCCCTTCTCTGCCGGTCCGTCGGGGATAACGTCTCCCAGGAGGACGCCCCTGGTGTCTTTGAGGGAGAATGATTCGGCCAGGTCCGGGGTGAGTTCCTGTATGACGACGCCGAGCCAGCCTCGAGTCACTTTTCCTTCTTTGGTGAGGCTGTCAATCACGTAGTCGGCCATGTTGGAGGGAACGGCGAAGCCGATGCCTATGAATCCGGGGGAGCCGGCGGTGAATATCCAGGTGTTTATGCCGATGACGTTGCCGTCGAGGTCGACCAGCGGGCCGCCGCTGTTGCCTGGGTTTATGAAGGCGGTGGTCTGGATGAAGTCGGAGAACTGGGCGATGTTGACGTTGGTTCTGCCTTTGGCGCTGATGATTCCCTGCGTCACCGTGTGCTCGAGACCGAAGGGGTTGCCGATAGCTAGGACCCAATCGCCGACCTTCACGCCGTCCGAGTCGCCGAGCTTGGCGGGCTTGAGGCCGGTGGCGTCGACCTTAATCAGGGCGAGTTCGGTGAGGGGATCGGTACCGATGGTCTCGGCTTTGAAAGTTCTGCCGTCGATGAGCGTTACGTCCAGCGTGTCGGCGTCTGCGACGACGTGGTTATTGGTGAGGATATAGCCGTCGGAGCTGATGATTATGCCGCTTCCCTGGCCGGGTCTGAACTGCTTGTAGGTTTCGTCCGTCTGAGGAGATTGGAAACGTCTGAAGAAACCTTCGGGGAAGAAGTCTTCGAACGGGGAGCCTTCGAAAGAGAAGGGATGCTGGGGGACGCGCACTTCCCTTATCTGGGTGGCCCTTATGTTGATGACGGAAGGCGAGACCTTTTCGGCGACTTCGGTGAAAGAGGGAAGGGGCTGGATGTCTTCCGCGGCGCGGGCTGCGGGATGTGCGGCAAGCGTCACAAGAAGCGCAAGAAGAAAAATGATTCCCGATCTTCTGAACCAAGCTTTCATAAAAGTACTCCTCGTGTAGGGTATTGTGAGGGTTTCGTACGCGTCTAAAGAAGAATACGCGAGAGGGTGTGCGATGTTTGCTTTCGCGACGGACACGGTATTTGCGCCCTCCGGTTCAATTGTAGCGGTTGGATGGCATTGTCAAGAGCGGGGGCAAGGAGGGTTGGCTCGATGGGAAGGGTAATTGCTTGACGCGAGTTGGGGAGAGGACTATCCTGCTTGAGACTTTGGAGCGGGATCGAGAAGCCGGAGCGAGGCATGCTGGTCGGGGTGATGGCGGATTCGCACGATAACGTGCCTATGATCCGGCGGGGGGTCGAATTGTTCGTTGCGGAGAGGGTGGAGACGGTCGTGCATGCGGGGGATTTCGTCGCGCCGTTCGCGGCGAAGGAGGTGATGAAGTTTCCCGGAAAGGTATTGGCGGTGTTCGGGAATAACGACGGGGAGAGGGCCGGGTTGAAGAAGGTGGTGGGAGATATAGAGCCCGGGCCGCGAAAGCTTGAGTTGGGGGGATTGAGGTGGGTTCTGGCTCACGACAGAGACGATGCGGGAGCGGGTGATCTGAGGGGGGCGGACGTGCTGGTGTTCGGGCACAGCCACGATGCAAGCGTAAAGAAGGGTGATATGCTGATAGTGAACCCGGGCGAATGCGGCGCATGGCTGACGGGGGAGGCGACGGTGGCATTGGTCGATACGGAGAAGCGGCGCGCGGTGATAAGGAAGCTGCAATGAGAGTGTTGTTGCTGGGAGTGTTTGTCGCGCTGGTTGGGGGGTGCGTGGAGAGGGAGATACAGTTGCGCAGCTCTCCGGCTGGAGCGGATGCGTACGTGGATGCGGAGTACGTGGGGGTTACGCCGTGCGCGGTGCCTTTCGATTTCTACGGCACGAGGGAGGTGGAGCTGAGGAAAGAGGGTTATGAGGTGGTACGGGAACTGGAGAAAGTTTCGCCGCCGCTGTACGAGCGATTTCCGCTGGACTTTTTTTCGGAAGTCATTCTTCCGATGAGGCTTAGAGACGTGCACGTTTTCGAGTACGAGCTACGGCAGGTGTCTTCCGAGGAGGAGCGTGGGGAGGAGCTGTACGAGAGGGCAAGGGAGTTCAGGTCGGCGGCGGAGGTGGATGGGGGCGAATGAGGGCCGGGAGGGGTAGGCAAGCGGCGGCCTTGACAATGTGCGGGGCGGGGTTATATTTGGGGTTGTGATGGTGATGCGGGTGTAGCTCAGGGGTAGAGCATCAGCTTCCCAAGCTGAGTGTCGAGGGTTCGAATCCCTTCACCCGCTCGGTGGCGGCGGGGTCGCCGGCGTAGGCCGGCGTTTTTCCTAAGCAGTCTTTTGCCATGGGAACAGCATGACGAGCAAGTGGTGCCGCATTGTGCTAATGTTCAGCGCCGCGCTAGTGGTGGTCGCAGGTGCCGGGGGGTGCGTGGCGGGGAGGGCGGAGGAGACGCAGGCCATTCCGCCCGCGTTGGTGGCGGAGCTGGAAGAGATAAGGTTGGCAACTTCTGAAGGCTACGAGGCTTACGTGGTGCAACCGAAAGACACGTTGTGGGCGATTTCGCAGAGGTTTGGTACGAGCGTGGAGGCGGTATGCCGGGCGAACGACATATCCGCGAGCGATCCGATCAAGGTTGGTCAAAGGCTGCTGATTCCGGTCAGGGGGACGGGTGGTGTGGCGGAGGTACCGTGGGCGAGCGGAGGTGTGAGCGATGCGGGTTTCGTGTGGCCGGTGCGCGGGAGGGTTGTGGGGAGATTCGGGCAGGTCGTTGGTGGGGTTGCATACAGGGGTGTTGACATAGAAGCCTCGCCCGGAGAGGACGTGGTTGCGGTGGTTGGGGGGAAGGTGGTGTTCGTGTCGGAGGCCTTCAGGGGGTTGGGGAAAGTGGTGGTTGTGTCGAGTGGCGGTGGGGTGCAGGCGCTTCACGGGAAATTGGGGAGCATTGCGGTCGGCGTTGGGGAAGTGGTCCGCGGAGGCGAGCCGATAGGCAAGGCGGGTTACGGCGTGGGCACAAGAGTTCACCTTCGGATATTTGACGGCAGTGAGCTTAAGGACCCTATGGATTACCTTCCCTAAGGGGAGGAGAGGATAGGTGCCCATCTACGAGTTCGAGTGCAGCGGCTGCGGCGGGAAGTTCAGTGAGCTGTTCGGGCGGCCGTGCAAGTCGCCGAAGACGAAATGTCCCGATTGCGGGAGCAAGAAGGTGAAGCGTGTTTTCTCGACTTTCGGTATGGGGCGGGGCGAGGGAGTAGAAAGGGGGAGCGGAACATCGGCAAGCGGCTGCGGGAGCTGCGGAGCGAGCAGTTGCGCAAGTTGCGGGAAGTGAAGCGGGGAAGGAGGAGCGCAAGACGGTGAATCGGTCCGCGGGAATTGGAGAGGGAAAGATGTCGCTGAAGCGGGACGATCTGGAGAGGCGGGAGGGGGAGGTCCTCGCGCCGTACGCGATGAAGAGCAGCGAGACTGCGGGTAGGAAGTATCCTGAAGAGCCGGATCCGTACCGCACGGCTTACCAGCGGGACAGGGACAGGATTATTCATTCGACGGCGTTCAGGCGGCTGGAATACAAGACGCAGGTTTTTGTAAACCACGAGGGGGATTACTATCGTACGAGGCTGACGCATACGATCGAGGTTGCGCAGATCGCTCAGACGGCGGCAAGGGCGCTGGGGTTGAACGAGGATTTGACTGAGGCGATATCGCTGGCGCACGACGTGGGGCATACGCCATTCGGCCACTCGGGAGAAGAGGGGCTGAGGGAGGCGATGAACGATGCGATGGTGGAGGAAGGGGAGAAGGGTTTCGAGCACAACGCGCACGGGCTGAGAGTTGTGGATTTGCTGGAGAAGAGATATCCGAATTTCCCGGGGTTAAATCTGAGCTATGAGGTGAGGGAGGCGATAGCGAAGCACAAGACCGCGTATGATCAGCCGCTGAAGGGGGAGTTCGACCCGGAGAGGCTGCCGGTGCTGGAAGCGCAGGTGGTGGAAATTGCTGATTCCATCGCCTACGACAGCCATGATCTGGACGACGGGCTGGAGGCGGGAATACTCGACGAGGAGAGTTTGGGAGAGGTCTCTTTATGGCGGAAGGCGACGGAATTGGTAGAGGGCGAACTGGAGGGGGCTGCGATAGGGGTGAGGAGAGTGCAGACGGTGCGGGCGCTGATCAACCTGCAAGTTGTGGACCTGCTGGAGGAGACGGGGGGGAACATCGTCCGATTGGGAATAGGGAGCGTGGAGGACGTGCGCAAGGCGGGTGAATACGCGGTGCGGTTCAGTGC
>CAZBND010000016.1:75631-78008 GCA_964493415.1 uncultured Planctomycetota bacterium
GTAGGGTGGGTAATGCCCAGTCTGCTCGGGGTGGAGGACACTTACGCCAGGCTCTTGTGGCCGGTTATGGGGCTGGCGGGTGGGATACTGGTGGTGGGGATCGAGTCGGTTGTGACAAGAAGGGCAAGCGCGCTGATCCCGCCGGTGGTGATGGGGTTAATTTTGGGGCTGGCGATGGCGCAGATTTTCTCTTTCGTGCCGGAGCTGGTGACCAAGAGGGTGACGCAGATAACCCTCGAGGTGCGGGAGACGGCGAACAACGTAATGAGGGCGGCGCTCTTTGGGTTTTTCAGCTATGTGGGCATAGTAATGCTGATGCGTGCGCAGCCCATGTTCCGTTTCATCACGCCGTTTCTGGACTTTATCCGGAGGCAGGTGAAGACGCCGAAGCCGCTGGTATTGGATACGAGCGTCATAATCGACGGGCGAATATCTGACATTTGCGACACGGGGCTGATCGACAATCCGGTGGTGATCCCGAAGTTCGTGCTGCAGGAGCTGCAAGACATAGCTGACTCGCCGGACAAGCTCAAGCGCGGGAGGGGCCGGCGCGGGCTGGAGGTGCTGAATCGCTTGCAGCGCAACGAATACCTGGATATCGAGATCAACGATTCGATTGTTCCGAGCGTGGGTGGGGTGGACAATAAGCTCGTGCGGCTGACGAACCGGCTGGATGGGAAACTGGTTACGAATGATTTCAACCTGAGCAAGATAGCTCAGTTGCAGGGCGTGAGGGTGGTGAACGTGAACGACCTCGCGGGGGCGTTGAAGCCGGTGGTGCTGCCCGGTGAGGAGATCGCGCTGAGAATTGTCAAGGAGGGGGAGGAAGCCGGTCAAGGGGTCGGGTACCTGGATGACGGGACGATGGTGGTAGTGGAGAAGGCGCGTGAGAAGGTGGGAGAGGAGGTGCGTGTGCTGGTTACGAGCGTGTTCCAGACGAGCGCCGGAAAGATGCTGTTCGGCAGGCCGAAGGAAGATTAGGGTTTCCGGTCGCGGAGACTGATTTCCACAGGGAGTCTCGGGTGAGTAGATTTCCATCTGACGGGGAAGCGAGCGTGTCATTGGTGGTGGTGGGGGCGGGGCGCGGTCGAAGGCTCGGCTGCGAGGGGGGAAAGGCGTTCCTGCCGCTATTGGGGGAGCCGATAGTGGTTAGGACGTTGAGGGCGTTTGGAGGGTTGAGTTTCATTTCGCAGCGAATTTTGGTGGTACCTAAGGAGTCAGTGCCGAGGGTGAAAGAGGAGGCGAAGGTGGAGCCGCTGCTGGCGGAATTGGACGAAGTGGTGGCGGGAGGCGAGCGGCGGCAGGACTCGGTGGCGAGGGGGCTCAGGTTCGTGGACAAGAGAAGCGACTTGGTTATGATCCACGACGCGGTGAGACCGTTCGTTCGGGCCGACGACGTGGTGAGATGTGTGGAGGCTGCGCGGCGGACGGGAGCCGCGGTTCTAGGAGTAAGGGCTGCGGACACGTTGAAGGAGTGCGACGCCGGGGGGAGGGTGCTGCGGACGGTGCCGCGTGAGAAATTGTGGGCCGTGCAGACACCGCAGGTTTTCAGGCGGGAGGTCATTGCAGAAGCGTACGAAAAGTTCGGCGACGAGGATGCAACCGATGACGCAGCACTGGTGGAGAAGCTGGGTAAGAGTGTGGTAGTTGTGGAAGGGAGGAGGGATAACATCAAGGTGACGTGGGAGGAGGATATGTTTGTGGGGGAGGCGCTTTTGAAGGGGAAAAAAGGGCGGAATTTGGCTTGACGGGCTGCAGAGGTCTGTTAAGCTTCAGTTAAGGTTTTGACCGAGAGAGTGTGAATTCTTTCTTGACTGGCGGCGAGAGGGACGCGTAGAATCTTTCTAAGTCTCCGGACGGCACGTCAGTGCTGAACGGGTTAGATCGACGCGGCGGAATTTAAGCTTCTCCAAACGAGGGGAGAAGCACCTGCGGGCGCGGGACAACTGTCGGAAGTAGTTGCTTCCGGCAGATAGCGTGTTGGAGGAATATCGCTTTCTGCTCAAGTATGCATGACGGAGAAGGGGGGTGATAGAGGGACGGCGGCGAGCGTTCTTGGATGATTCGGCCGCCGCCGAAGGTGACCCAAGAGCTTGTGATGACGATTTGGTGTTCAACTCATGTAATAGCTCTGGGTTGGACTTTTTGGTAAAGAGGTCTGGGTCGAAGGGGCAAACCGCGCGGAAGCGCGGGACGCAAAGTCGAGGGCCTAAAGCGGAGTTGCTGAGGCGGCCAGACTGCCGAACCTGGATCGAGGAGGTAGGAATGAGGAAACTACTGGGTGTGTTGGCTGTCGGGGCGATGGTAGTGTCGCTGGTGTTACCGGCAGCTGCGCAAGAGGTAGTTAGCGCGAAGGCAAGCAGGTTGACGATCGGCG
>CAZBND010000017.1:0-62190 GCA_964493415.1 uncultured Planctomycetota bacterium
CCGCGCGTAGGCTCGTATCTCCTCGCGCGCGCCCGACCTCGCGACCGCATCCCACATCTCCGCCTCCCCCCTCGGCTTAGGCGATTCCCGATCGAAACCCTCTCTGACGGCGCGGCTCTGCTCCAGCCCGTACCATTTCACGAAGGCCGAATCCGCCAGGCTGCTCTCGGGATAGTCCGAGACGAGTTCGGCATAGAGGCGCTGCGCCTCGTACGGATGCGCGCGCTCGGCGCGCAGGTAAAGCTCCAGCGGCTTCCATTCGTCTTTCGACGATTCCTCCAGCAGCGCCAGCCGCCTGTCCCTCTCTTTCACACTTCTCAGCAGATCTTCCTCGTCAGCAGCAACGTTGCGCCAGATCCCGTATGCGGCCTCCGCAGTCTCGAGATCGAGCGTCCCGTCGTAGCAGAGATCGCCAAGCTCGGCCGCCATTCTGGCGAGCCGCTCGCTCGGGCCTTCTGTTCTCGCGAGGTAGCCGAGCGTCATGCCCGCGCCCCACGTGTCCTCGAGCGCAATCTGGCACTTCGCAAACAGGTATCCCGCCTCCCGCAGAATCGCATCGTCCTCGGTGTGCTCGCGCAGCTCGAGGAGCTTCGCACTTGCGCTCTCGTACAGGCCGAGTCCCTCGGCCAGCACCTGGGCCTGGCGAAGCCTTGCATAGCCGGCTATTTCGGTTCCCCGCGCTGATTCCGCCGCTTCGCCGAAGCGGACGACAGCCTTCGCGACTTCGCCCGCATCCAGCGAACCCTCCGCCTGCTCGATCAATCGAACCGCGCGGACTGCTCCTACGCCGTCGTCCGAAGCAGCGTCGCACACGAGCTTCTCAATCTCCCGGATTTCCACCCAGGAAGCCCCCGCCGTATCCGCCAGCTTCAACCTTTGGAGCGAAACCAAGGCCGCCATCACCTCATCCGCCGCAAGCGGAGCCAGTTCGTGCATCTCGACCACCTCCGCCGGGGGACTGAGCGTCAAGCCGACGAACACCCCGACGAGCAGCGCCGCCGCGACCGCGGGAACCAGGACAAGCCGTCTCGCGGCAAGTGTCTCTTTCCGCCTATCCGGCAGCGACGCCACGAATTGCGCCACGTCGTCCGCCGTTGCCTCCGGCTGCTCCGCGCGAACAAGACTCCTTAGAGCCTGCATCTCCCGCGCTTTCTTCCCGCAGGCGTTGCAGCCGTCCACATGCTCGCGGAGCAGCTCCATTTTCTCCGGCATCAGCTCCTCGTCGAGGAACGCAATCAGGATTCGGTCATGTGGACATTTCATCGTTCGCCGCCTCCTTGAGGTAACCTTCGGGCGCATGTTTGACGAGCAATTTCCGCAGCCGCGCTATCGCCCTCGTCTTTCGCGATCCCACGGTGCCCGCGCGGCATCGCATGATTCTCGCCGCTTCTTTGTATGAGAGGCCCTGCATTTCGCTCAGCACGAACGCCATGCGCTCGTTGTCCGAAAGCTCAAGCAGGGCTCGGTAAAGGTCCTCCCGGAACTCCGCTCTGACGCTCCCTCCGTCCGGGGGCGGCTGCAGATCGTCCGAAAGCTCCGGCTGCTCCTCCACGCTCGCAGCGCTCCGCAGCTTCGCCCGCCGCCGGTGATCGCGCCACGCGTTGGCCGCCGCCGCAAAAAGATACGACTCGCACTGGCCCGACCGCCGGTATCTCCCGGCACCCTTCCAGATTCTAAGAAAGACGTCCTGAACCATGTCATCCGCCTGCTCGAAGCCGACTCCCATGTGCAGCAGAAACGAAACCACCCTCGTCCTGTAGCGTCGGTAAAACTCTCCCATCGCCTCTCTGCTGCCATGACCTGCCAGCAGCAGAAGGTCCTCACTGCCAATCGTCGCCACGCAAACGGCCCCCTTTTTCATTACTGTATTACGCATGATAGCCGGGCGTCTTCCCGCTGGAAGGAAAATCCTGCCCTTTCCGCGTGCCCTCGCGGCTGGCCCGACAGCACGATCAATCACTGGCAATTTCCCCCTTCACGTGCGAGACTACACATGCAGGCGAGGCGAGAACTGGAGGAGAGAAATGAAAATACTCGTCGTCTACGACACGAAACACGGCAACACGCAGAAGATCGCGGAGGAGATAGCTTCCGCTCTGGGGACGGAGCACGAGGTGCATCTCAAGAACGTCGCCGCGGCTGCGCCTCAGGATGTCGCGGATGCCGATGTGTTGGTCCTCGGCTGCCCCACCCACGCCTGGTCTCCGACTCCCAAGACGAAGCATTTCTTGAAGAGTCTCAGGAGCACACCGAATGAGGGCAAGCACGCGGCCGCTTTCGACACCAAGCTTTCGTCCCGATTTGCAGGCAGCGCAGCGAAAAAGCTTGAGAAGTCACTCGCAAAACTCGGCTTCCGGATCGCAGTGCCCCACTTCAGCGCAACCGTGCGCGGCATGGAGGGACCGCTCAACGACGGTCAAGTCGAGAAGGCACGCGAGTTCGCCGCGGCCATCCTGGGCGGCATCTCAGCCAGGCAAAAGGGTTAGCTGCTGCATGGCAACTAAGCATCACTCTGCTACATGGTCCTCACCGACGGCGCGGAAAAAGCCTGCCTCTATTCCGCCCTGGGGAAGATAAGGGCACTCTAAGAAAGAACGCAACGCGAGTTCAGGAGGCACCCTCTTCCGGCGGGTGCTGCTGGGGTGCGCATCTGCCCCTGTGGCAGCGCCACGCTATGTACAGGCAGACGCACAGCCCGCCGTAAAGCAACAGGATGCCGAATAGCATCAGGAGCACGGCGGTAAACTCCATGCCGCTCCGCCGCGCCGCCAGGACGAAGGTGCGAATCCCCACGTAAAGGACGAGAAAGCCAAGCAGCTTCAAGAGCCGCAGCGACCTCTCTCGCCCGCGGCTACGCGCCGACGCTCCCCGCGTCGGCAGCAGCGAAAGCACCACCGCCGCTATGATGGCCGCCTCGATCGTGAGCCGCGCTCCCGCTACCAGCGCCCAACTGTCGTATCCGCCATACGGGTTCCTCAACTCGTCAACGATGTTCCACGCCAAGATGCTACCCAACACAAGCGGAGTGAAGTACTTTACGAGGAACCCCCACAGCCGTCCCAGCCGTATCTCGGCGTTTATGTTAAGCTCCTTCGCCAGCGTTTTGGGACCCAGTACCCATCCTACGATCACACACTCCAGCAGCGCCGCCGTGGTGATTACGTAGCCCAAAGCGTAGTGGTCGATGATGTCGAGCCAGTACAGCCCCGCGCCCGTTATTATCGGAAGACCGAGCGCAAACGAGATGACCGTAACCAGCGTGACCGACGGGAGCCGCTTCCATCCGAACTTATCCATCAACGCCGCCGAGGTCGTCTCGAGCAGCGAGAACGCCGAGTCGATCCCCAGCGTCAGCAGCGTCAGAAAAAACAGGAATCCGAAGAGCGGCACCCAGAACGGCAGCTTGGCTATCGCCATCGGGTAGGCAACGAAAGCCAGTCCCGGGCCGCTGCTGCTGCCGAGAGCTTTCATCCCCTCCGCAGCAGCCGCGAGGTCAACGGTCCCATCCGGACCTATCGCCGCGGTGTAAGCAACGTACCCGAGAACGCTGAACACCGCAAACCCCGCGAGAAAACTGAAGGCGCAATTCGCGAACGACGTTATGAACGCCGAGTTCGGCACCTCGGTGTTCTTCGGCATGAACGAGGCATAGACCAGGAGGGTGCCGAACCCCAGACTAAGCGAAAAGAAAACCTGCCCGTATGCGTTTCGCCAAACCGCCGGATCAGCCAGCCTGGAGAAGTCCGGGGACAGATAGTAATTGAGCCCCACCGATGCGCCTTCCAGCGTAATCCCCCGTATCACGAGTATGACCACGAGAATAACCGGCAGCGGCACCGTCAGAAGCAGCACCCTCCCTATCCTCCCTAGCCCCCCGTGGATGATCATCCACATGGAGAACCACGTACCGAGGAGCCCAAAGAAAAGCGGCCACTTCAGCGTCCCCCAGCCCCAAGGCCCACTCGTCAATCCCAGCACGTCCTTCACGAAGTGGTCGCTGGACTGCTGCAACGTGGCGGCCCATTCGGTCATAGTGAAAGATTGGAAAAGGAAGTTCCACGACCACGCCATCACGACGCAGTAGTAGATGTTGACTACGAAGGCCCCGAGAATGGCTACCCATCCGATCGGGGCGAATTTCGGGTTGATCTCCGCAAGCGCCTGGTGCGCCGACCCCTGCGCCCGCGTCCCCAATCCATACTCGATTATCATGATGGGAATGCCGGCCGTCAGCAACGCAATGAAATACGGAATGAGGAAGGCCCCGCCGCCGTTGGCGGCGCACATGTACGGGAATCGCCACAGGTTACCCAGGCCCACCGCTGACCCAATGGCCGCCATAATGAATACCGACCGGCCTCGCCAGTGTTCTCTTTCCTCCACATTTCCCCCCTTAGTTCAACTCGCCCAGCCGTCCGATACCGTGCGTCTCGAAACAAGAAATTGTGCCCGTGGAGCCGCGAATGTCAACGAAAATCAGCTTCACCGCACTCCCTGCCTCCCAGACCTTCTTCCGACCAACTCACTCAACCGGACCCCTCATCCCCCACCGCCGCCGGTTCGCTTCCTTGAAAGGCTTCGTCCTCCGGAAACAGCCCCGATACGGGCGCGCCGTACTCTTCCACCGGCCTGCTGTATTCCGCGCTGCGCACGTCGGAAATCTTCCATTCCCTTCCCCCTTTGACCAGGAGATATCGCTGCTTCTCGGCGCGTGTGGGAAAAACGAGATCCACCTCCAGCTCTACCTGCCCCTCCCCCAATCGCTTCGCGTTTCCGATATAGACCCCTGCGACATCACGAACCTGCTCCCGGAGATACTCCGCGAACCCCGCCTGCCCGCGCCTCTTCACCTCCTTCGCAAGCTCATCCCGCATGGCACCCGCGAAACCGTCCACATACGCGCTCACATCCCCCGCTCTTGCACTGTCCATCACCGAGAACACCGCGTCCTGCGGGCGTGACGCCTCGCGCTCCCTATTCATGACGTTGTACAAAACCGCCGCCAAGACCAACGCCACCGCGACAGCCGCCAGCGCCTTGCTCAACGCTCAGCCCTCCCCACTCCCAGCGTGAACCTCCCTTCCGGGCCCACGATCATCTTCCGAAGGCGAGGGAAGACCTCCTCCACCATCTCCAGATAAAGTCTGCGGGCGGTCACCTCGGGGGCCTTCTCGTACTCCTCCAACGCCCTCAGAAACCTCTCATGCTCCCCCATCGCTCGCTTCACCGTCTCCGTCTCGTATGTCCGCGCCTGGCTCACAATGCTCTTCGCCTCCCCCTCCGCCTTCAATACCACCCGGCTCCGGTAGCTTTCCGCCTCGTTAACCACTCTTTTCCTTTCCGTCGTCGCATCGATCACGTCCTTGAACGCCGCCGCAACTTCCGGAGGCGGACCCACGCTTTGGAGATTCACCGCCGTCACCCTTACCCCGGCCCCGTACGAGTCCAGCAGCTCCTGCGCAAGCTCCCTCGTCCTCTCTTGGATTTCGTACTTCGCGACCGTTATAGCCTGCTCGACGTGAAAGCTGGAGCAGGTTTCCGTGAGCGCGGCGGCCGCCGCCGCACGCACCAGCTCCTCTGGATCCCGCGTGTTGAACAGATACTTCACCGGCTCCGAGACCGCATACTGCACCATCGCTTGAACCGAGATGATGTTCCTGTCCGCCGTGAGGAAGTGAAGCCGCTCAGGCCGCGGGACGCGCCCCGAGATCTCATCCGCCAGGTCGAACCCGATTGCCGCCCGCTTCACCTCAGCCACTTTCACCTTCCTCACCCGCTCGATGGGAAACGGCATCTTCGCGTGGAGCCCTGGCAGAACCCCCGTCCTCACGACCCTCCCGAAACGCTGCACCACCGCCTGTTGCTGCGGATTGACCGCGTACACGCCGCCGCCCACGGCATACGCCACGACCGCCGCCGCGATGACGCCCGTAATGACGTACGATTTGCGAATCGACTTCATCTGTGCTCGTTTCCGCTCCCTGGCGATTCGGCGGCCGGCCCGGCTTCGCCCAGATCGGGCTCCAGCAGGGGCCGCAACAGGTCTGAATCTCCCGACAGAACCACCGTTGTCTTCTCGTCCAGAAACTTCCTGTACGCCTCCAGCGTCCTGATGAACTTGTAGAACTCCGGCGCTTTCGAGTATGCACTGCCGTAGATGTCAATCGCCCTCGCCTCCGCCTCGCCCCTGATCACTTGCCCGTTCTTCCGGGCCTCCGCGAGAATCTCCTCGGCCTGCATGTCGGCCTCAGCCTTTATCGCCTGCGCTTCGCCCTCGCCCTCGGCGCGGTATCGCGCCGCCTCGCGCTCCCTCTCGGCGCGCATCCTTTCGAAAACGCTCGGCCTGTTCTGAGACGGGAAGTCAAGCCGCTTCACCCGCACGTCCAGGATCTCCATCCCGTATCTCTCCCGCGCTGTCTCCCTGCATCGCATGGTCGCCTCGCTGCTGATCTCGGGTATCATCGACGGCCCGGAAGTATTCAGCAGATCCGACAGCCTGAAGTTCGAAACTATCGCCGAAAGCTCCGACCTGACCACGTCGTAAAGGTAAAACTCGGGCTTGCCGAATGCCAAAACGCGCTGCAAGTACGTGAGGGGATCCCCGATGCGCCACGACACGAACACGTCAACGTCGATGTTCTCCCCCACGCTCACGTTCTCCCCGGGGCGCGCGGCTTCCTTGCTCAGCGTGTACAACTCGAACGCCTGCGGATCGTATATCTGCACCCTGTTGTCGAACGACAGCAGGCTGTGGTAGGGAAGCTTCCAATGGAGTCCGGCCCGGGTAATTATCCGCTTCGGCTCTCCGAACTGCGTAACTATAACATCCTCCATCGGCGAAACCACGAACACGCTTCTCAGAAAAACGACGGCTGCGACCACCGCAATCAACGCCCACAGTAACTTGCTTCTCATTTCAGAATTCCTCTTGCGCCTTCGTTGACGGCGGCTCCCCAAGAACGATCGGTGCCGCCGCGGTCCCCATTTCCGGAAGAAAGATCACGTCGGCCGAAGTCGGTCCCGGCGTGTAAAGGATGTACTTGTCCATTCCCGCCAGCGAATTCTCCATCGCCTCTATGAGCATCCTCATTCTAGTGACCCCCGGAACGCCGACGTAGGAGCCTAACACCGTCTCGAATCGAGACGACTCCCCCTCGGCCCTCGCCACCCGCTCCTTCGAGAATGCCCGAGCGCGAGACACCTCCGCTTCCGCTTCCCCCTTCGCCATAGCGACCCGACGGTTGCGGTACGCCTCCGCCAGATCGATCATCTTGTCCCTTTCCTCCGAAGCGCTCGCCACGTAACGGTACGCCTGGATCACCTCGCGCGGGGGATGAAGCTCCGTGAGCCTAAGCTGCTCCAGCTCGACCCCCAGGTCCGCTTCCTTGAGCGACCTCCTCAGCATCGCAGCCGCTTCGCGCTCGACCTCCGATCTCGCCACGGTCAGCGCCTCCTCCAGCGACTTCCCCGCAAGCACGGTCCGCAGCGCCGATTCGCCAAGTCCCTTTACAACTCCCTCAGGATCCGCCGCACGGAACAGGAACTTCACCGCATCCGAAACGCTGTACTGGACGGTCATCGCGATCAGCACCAGGTTCTCGTCGCCCGTAGGCGCTGTGGACTCCAGCACGGACGTCTCGGCCCCGTGCGGCACGCTCCAGTCGATGGGTGCCGGGTAGCCCTCAGCCTGTTTCGCCGTGTAGCCGACCTCGACCCTCCGGAGTCCCTTCAGCGCAACCACCCGCACGCCATCCACGGGCCACGGCACGCGATAGTGCAGGCCGGGCCCTACGCCATCGCTCCTAACCCTGCCAAATCGCAGCACCACCGCCGTCTCGTGCGCCCGCACGACGTACAAGCCCGAAAACGCATAGGCCAAAAGAATCACCACAATCGACAGTGCAGCTATCTGCCTTCGGCGCAAGGCTGCCGCTCTCCTCATGTCCTCCCACGAAAACTCCCCTAGTCGGCTCCAACCCTCGCGAAGTATGCCGGCTGACCGCCGAAACGTTCCTACAAGACTCCGCCGGCCCAACCTCCCTCCCGACAGCAGCCGGAACGAGTTGAGCACCACCAGCAGAGAGCTGACCTGATGCACTATCGCCGCCATCATCGGCGTCACGAAGCCGAACGACGCCGCAACCATCGCCGCCGCATTGAACCCTATCGCAAACCCCAGGATGTTCTCTTTGATTACCGCCAGGGCGTTTCGCGCGACGCCTATCAGTTCCGGAATCCTCGTCAATTGGTCGGTCATGACCACCACGTCGCCCGCTTCTATCGAGATGTCTATGCCCACACCCCCCATGGCAATCCCCACGTCCGCCTGCATCAGCGCCGGAGCGTCGTTTATCCCGTCTCCTACCATCGCCGTAATCCAGCCCGCTTTCTGCGCGTCCGACACCATCGAGACCTTGTCCTCGGGGACGAGGCGCGACGACACCTCCTTTATTCCAACTTCCCTCGCCACGGCCTCCGCCGCGCCCTCTGCGTCGCCGGTGAGTAACGCGATCCTCGAAACCTTCGCCGCCTCCAGCAATCTCACCGCTTCCGCCGCCTCTTCCCTCGGCTCGTCACCGATCCCTATCAGCCCCTTCAATCGCCCGTTTTCCGCAACGAAAACCACCGTCAACCCCTCCGACTCCAAACGACCCGCCTCCTCCCCGACGTCATCGAGGGGCACCCCGGCCTCGGCCATGAGCTTCTCGTTCCCCACCACCACATTCAAAGCATCCCCGCTTGAAATCACCCCTCTGGAAACCAGCGAACTGAACTCCTGCGGCTCCTCGAGGTCTATCCCGCGCTCCCTGGCCTCCGCCACGATCACTTCCGCCAGGAGGTGCTCCGACCTGAGCTCCCCCACGGCCGCGACTCGCAGAAGCTCACCCTCGCTCGCGCCTCCCACCGGCACGAGGCGCCGCACCTTCGGATTCCCTCGTGTGAGCGTCCCGGTCTTGTCGAACATCACGCAATTAACCTTCCCCGCAAGCTCCAGGTACTCCCCACCCTTAACGAGTATCCCCTCGCGGGCGAGCCTCCCTATCGCGGCAACCACGGCCGTCGGAGTCGCCAGCACCAGCGCGCATGGGCATGCGATCACCAGCACAGCCACGGCTCTCAGCGGCTCCCGCGTGACCAGGAAAGTGCCCAGCGCCGCGAGGATAACTATTGGAACAAACACCCTCACGTAACGATCTGCCACGCGCTCAGTCGGCGCCTTCTTCTCGCGCGCTTCCCTGACAATATCCACCACCTTCCCCAGCATGGACTCCGCCCCCGTGCCCTCCACAAGCACCCGCCCAGTCCCCGTCGCGACGAACGTCCCCGCAAACACCTCGTCGCCCGGCACCTTGTCCACCGGCATCGACTCGCCGGTCAAGGCGCTCTCGTCAACGACGCACCTTCCCTGGCTCAGCTTTCCGTCCACCGCGACCCGCTCACCGGGTCGGAGTATCACCGTATCCCCCGGCGCAATCTCGTCTATCGAGAGGGTCTCTTCCCCGCCGTCGCGGACGACCAGCGCCTTCTGCGGCGCGAGCTTCGCCATCAGCTCGATGGCGCGTTCCGTCCGTCGCACCGCCGCGGATTCCAGAAGCTCCCCCACGAGCATGATGAAGATCACTTCCGCGGCGGCCAGGCTCTCGCCAATATACAGCGCCGCCACCGCGGCGATCGATACGGCGAGATCGGCCGAGATTCTCCTGCGGAACAATCCGACGAACGCGTCGTAGTAGATGCGGAGCCCGCCCACGAGGGCGATCAGCACCGCCGTGTCGATCCCCCCGATCGTCCTAAGCACACCCGCAAGGCGCAAAACGATGAACACGCCGATCAGCGAAACGAACGCAATGCGCCTGGGCCTCAACCCGCGCTCCGTCATGGCAGCCGGTGCCCCCTCTGAAGATCAGGATACCCGGAACCGGACCCTTCTCACGGTTCGTAGTTGACCCATATAGGGGACGACCACGCCACCTGCCCGTCCTCCTGCACGACGCGGACGTAGTAGTAGCTCGTTCCGGGCTCGATCTGCATGTCCTTGTACGTGAATTCCACCTCTTGCCGGCCGGGCTCCACGCTATATAGGAAGGTGTTGTTCTTCACGACGTCCACCTTGGATACCGCGTCGGTGCCGCGAATCTTCACGTCCAGCACGGGTTGCTCCGAAGTCTTGAATTCGTCACCCATAAAACGACCGCCTATGCGGTAGTCCAGGATTATGTTGTCCGTCGCCCCGTAAGTGTGACGCTTCCGGATCGCATCCATGATCCCTTCCCGCGAAAGGTCGTCGGTGTACACCATGGCATACGAGATGTGCGTCGATACGTGATCGGAACTCGCGATTACGCCAAGCCTGTATCCCCTCTCCCACGCGTTCCATACGAAACCGTCAGGCTTGAAGCCGCCCGGCGAGTTCTGCTGCGAGGTAGCGGCTTTCGGAGCGCCTACGTACTCGTATGACGTCCGGCATCCCTGGAAAATCTCGACCACCGGCTCCAGGTCGTCCCTGTTCTGCACCGCCCAGTCGGTCCCCATGTTCGTCCCCGAGGTATGAGAAATGGCGATCCCGCCTGTCCGCTCAATCTGCTCGTAGACCAGCTCCGTGTCGTTGTCCATCAGCTTGCCGGAGGCCACCCCCGGCCTAGGGCCAGTGTAGTCCGCCTGAGTGAAGAAAGACACCACGGGCACGCCGCGCTCCGAGTGGAATATGTTGCGGTGCCCCCAGGGATACACTGCGCTCCGCTCGTAACCGTACAGGGGGACGAAACCTCCCGGCGCGTGAAACAGGTCGGACGATTTCTGAGTGAGCCAATACCAGTACAGGTAATCGCCGCCCGCGTTGTGGTCCGTGACCGCGCCGAAATCCATCGCCGCGCCGTCCATCATGTAACGATAGAATTCGATAACCGAGCCGTCCGTCCTGCCGCCGTTGTCCCACGAGAACTCCGTGTGGCGATGCAGGTCACCTCGGACGATCCCACACTTCACCCCGTCCACTTCGGTCCTGTAGCTGCGGATGGCCTCTACATCACCCGCCTCGTCGCCGTGGCCCTCGCGCAGCGACTCCTCGGGGAGCGCGGTGTATGCCTCCAACTTCGGCTCGCCGGAGGCCGAAAGCGCCTCCATCAACCCCGCGTAAACGTCGTCATGCACCGCCTTATGGTAATTCGACTCAACACGATTGTCCGTATGCCAGGCCACCCAAAGCCGACCGTCAGGCGCTGCCGCCAGCGACCCGTAGCCGCTCAGCCTGCCCAGCCCTTCGGGAACCGGAATAGCTTCCGCCCAACCGTCTCCCTTGTACCACGTTACGTAATCCAACCAGAAAACCTTGCTTTGCCCCCCGCGGCCGCCTCTTCTATGACGGAAGAGCATCCACATCCGCCCATCCGCGCCTTCTCTCAGCACCGGCCCATGCACCATCCACTGCTCCGCAGCCGGCAGCGTCGCAGCCACGCTTCCCATCGGCTGCATCACCGAACCGTTCGTAAGCACCGCCACTTTGACGTCCCTGACGTTATAGATGGCGCTTCCCACTTTACCGCCGCTACGCAGAGTGTATCCCTGGTCTTTGGCCCAGTTCGCGTCGCCGTACTCCCAAACCACCCACAGCCTGTCCTCGCTGTCACATGCCAACGTCGCATTCACCTGGTAATTGGGCTCGCCCGTCACCGCCATTTCCTCCCCCAGTTTTCCGTCACGGTAAGTCCTAAGAAATATGTCGTAGTTCCCGTTTCGGTAGCTATCCCACGCGACGTACACCGTCCCGTTGCCGTCCGCAGCAACCGCGGGGTACCAATCGTTCGCCGGATCGTCACAGACCGTTATCTCGTCCCCCCAACGCCCGTTCTCCATGATTTTCAGAAAGATGTCCGACTGCCCGTTCCGCGAGCCCTGCCACGCCACGATTATCCGCTCATTGCCGTCGATCATCGCCGCCGCGTTTATATCAGGCCCTGGGGCGCTCGTAATTCTGTGCGGCTTGAGCCAATTGTTCCCTTCCAGCGCCCGCGCCCAAACGTCCCAGTTCCCCTTCTCCTGCTGCGACCAGACGACCCAAAAACGCCCCTCCCCGTCAACCAGCGCCTTTGGCATCCACACGTCGCCTGAAACCCCCGGCAAACGCGTGAACGTGTCCCACCTCCCGTCAGCGTGCTTCCTTACCCTTATCTCATCCTCCATCCCGGTGAAGGCAGCGTAACAGACCCACGCAGTCCCGTCGGAACCCACCGCTATTGACGGGAAATCGTCGTAGGCGTACTCATCGCTCAGGAGCGTGTGCCCCAGGAGCTTGGTGTCCTCACCCTTGAAGAGGTCCTCGGCGGACGCAAGCATACCTTGACGAGCGCGGCCCGCCTGGTCTCTCTGCGCCCCCTCACGACCCGCCGGACGCTCCTCCTGAGCAACAAGATGGTTCGCAACCGCCAAGGCGCACATCAAGAACGCCGCTCTCACCGGAACACATTTCCTCATCAACATTATCTCCTCCCTTTTCATTACTGGGACCGTCCGCCCGCAAGCACAGCACCCGTCGTACTAAGTGCAGCGGTAGCCGCAGCCGAAAACATACCAGCCGGAATCCCCGCCAGGGTCGCCCTGAAGAACAGCATATTCTACCAGCGCCTCCCTCGGTGTCAACGAAGCACCCCAGTGCTCGCGCCGTCCGTCTCGAACCTCCAACTTCTCTCTATTTCCCCTCGCGGCCTGCCGATACTTCTCTTGTGGGACTCCAAGCGCCGTTCCGGCTGATGTTGACCCTGAGCGCCGCTTCATATAGACTGGAGCCAGTCTCCATGTCGAGTCTGAACAGGAATATGCTGATTCGCCCCGTACTTCTCGCAGTAGCCTGTACCCTTTTGGCCCTTCCCGTCGCCACGAACGCCCAGGCATACCTGCCTCCGGCGGAACTGGCCCAACGGCTGGGTATGGATTACACTCTCGAGCCCTCCACCGGCCGCCTTCTTCTGCACCGAAGCGACCAAACAGTTATCGTCCTAGCGCCCGGAATTAAGCGCGCCCTGGTCGCCGAATCGTTCGTCGATCTGCCCGAGCCGGGCATTTCCACCTATGCCGGCAGCTTCGTAACCCCGCAAAGCGTCGCCGACGCCCTTGCCAAACTCGTGCCGAAGCCCGCCGCGCCCAAGCCCGGAAACTGGAAAGTAGTCGTTGACGCAGGCCACGGGGGCAAAGACCCCGGCGCTATTGGTCCACGCGGGACCCAGGAGAAGGACACCAACCTCGCCATAGCCCTTAAGCTGCGCGCCGCGCTGCAAGGCGAAGGGATCGAGGTGGTCATGACTCGCGCAACCGATGTCTTCGTGCCGCTCGAAGAAAGGGCCGAAGTATGCAGGCGCGAATCCCCCGATGCCTTCGTTTCCATTCACGCCAACGCCGCCAAATCCTCCTCCGCCAGAGGAATCGAGACTTACTACATCACCCACGAGATAGACGACGTTGCCCGGGCGGCCAACGCTTCGCTTACGCCCGAAGGGGCCGAGAAATTCATGGGCACCTCCGCCGCCCCGTCCGGAGCCGCCCGCCAGATGGTCTACGCCGTGCTCTACGAAGAGCTTCGCCGCGAAAGCCGCCTCCTCGCCACGCACATCCAGGACTCGCTCTCGGACTCGTTATCCGCATCCCCGGATCGAGGCGTCAGGCAGGCCAACCTTCACGTGCTTCGCGGCTCCATTTCTCCCGCCGCTCTCGTGGAGACCGAGTTCCTTTCCAACCCGTCCAACGAGAAACTTCTGTCCAGTTCACCCTTTCAAGAAAAAGTGGCCCGAGCCATTGCAGCAGGAATTGTTCAGTACCTCAGCCGGCAGTAACCTCCGACCTCTCGGCGTCTTCGATTCAGGTCTGGGAGGCCTGACCCTCGTCAGGGCTCTCAGGAACATCCTGCCGAACGAGCGAATAGTCTATCTCGGCGACACCGCGCGAGTGCCGTACGGCATAAAGTCCCCCGCCACGGTCATTAGATTCGCCGAGGACGATGCGCGTTTCCTTCTGGGCTTCTCTCCAAAGCTCATAGTCGTCGCCTGCAACACCGCGTCGTCCCTCGCTCTGGAAGCCCTCCATGTGAAGCTCCCGGTGCCCGCCCTCGGCGTAGTCGAGCCGGGGGCGCAAGCCGCCGTCCAGGCTTCCTCAAAAAAGCGCATCGCCGTAATCGGGACAGAGGCTACAGTCGCCAGCAACGCGTACCCCAAAGCGATAACGGCGCTCGAGCCCGACGCCGAGGTCATCCAGGAAGCCTGCCCATTGCTCGTGCCAATCGTCGAGGAGGGGCGCGACCCGGAAGACCCCATCGTCGCCGCCATCCTCCAGGAGTACCTCCGCCCCCTCCTGGCGGCCGAACCCGACGTTCTACTGCTCGCCTGCACTCATTACCCGCTCCTTGAGCGGACCATAACGAAAATCGCCGGCCCGGCCGTCCGCGTGATCGACTCCGCCACTCAAGCGGCACTGGCCGTCAAGAAGCTTCTTGCCGAAAACTCTCTCCTGGCCGCGCGGGAAACCTGCCCCGAGCCCGAATTTTACGTCACGGACAATCCCCAGCGCTTTCGACAGGTTGGAGAGCGGTTCTTGCAGGCACCCCTCGCACGCGTCAGCCTCCTCAGCCTCGATGTCCTCATGTCCGATAACAATTCAATTCCTGTTCAGCGGGGAGCTTGAACAATGAAATTCCTGTCAATTTGCGGAGCCCTCGTGTGCTTGGCGGCTGTCGGCTGCAGCTCGGCCCCCAGGATTCCTCGCGACGACGCACCCCGGCCGGATTGGGAGCAGGTGCTCGAAGAAGGCTCCTCGAAAGCCAGGGAACGCGCCGTCCGGAAGCTCGCACGGCTCGAAAACGATTTCGCCTGGGACCTCATCGCCGGTGCCGCCTCCAACGAGGACCTCTTCGCCCGCCTGGCCGCCGCCGAAGTCCTGCCTGAATGGGAGAATTCCGATGAGGCCCTCTCGCTTCTGGAGATTCTGCTCTCCGACGAGTCCTTCCTCGTTCGCTGGCAGGCAATTAATTCCCTCGCGGAAACAGGCTCCGCCCGTGCGGTCGAGCCCCTCGCCAAGGCAACCTTGGAAGACCCCGACCCGCTCCTGCGTGGCGAAGCCGCCCGCGCGCTGGGCACGCTCGGCCGCCAGGAGGCGATCCCCCACCTCGTGGAGGCGCTCCGACACAGCCAGACATCCCGATCTCGTTCCGCCGCGGAATCCCTGGCGCAGCTCACCGGCGAGCCCGTCGTCCCAGATTACCAGGCCTGGAAGTCCTATCTGGCGGGAGACCCCGAGCCCCTAAGGGCCATCGCCGAGCAGCGCAAACAGGTGCACGAGGAGAACCGGGAACTCGCGGACAAGGGGGGACGCGGCGTACTTTCCACCATCGGCAGGGCGATCAAGCGGCTCTTCACCAGAGCCAGGTGAGGCGCTCCGGCCTCGAGCAACATCAAGCCCAAAGCTCGCGAGGGCCTTCAATGCTAAACGAGGGGCGAAGCTGGGATTAGCCGCTTCGCCCCTTGTCTATTTACGGGTCACTGAGATAGGTCGAACGCCACTGCACCACCCGACTCGTCGAACACGCTGACGACCCCTACGACCCCAGCCGGCGCATCGAGAATCACCCCGCCAGCCTTCCCGCCGCCGGAGCCCGAAACCGATAGCGCTCTCCCTACCGCGCTTGTCCCGGCCGCGGTATCAATGACCTCTATCCCGCAGGCGGGGATGTCAAAGCCCAGGCCGGCGACGACTTCACCCCCGCTCACCAGCTCCACCGCGCCGGCCGCGTTCGCCTCTTCGCTTGTGTTGAAAACCAGCACGTAACTGGTGAAAGCGTCCCGATTCATAAACAACGGCGCCATCAGCCTCCCGCCTTCAGCGCCGATCGGGCAGACGGGCGCTTTATACATGGCTCCGTTTGTCCCCCGGATGAACGCTCCCACCGATACCTTGTCCAGGATCGCCTCACCGCCGGAAGAGACCCCGAACAAATCCACCACGATCCCCCCCACCGATCCGCTCACGTCCCCCGAAGTCGATGCGCTCAAGCCCGACTCGCTCGCCATCTCCAGCGTGTTCACCAGGTCGGCCTCACCCGGTCCTACGAGAACGTCGTAGAGTGCCGGTTCGCCCACGGTGCCGTCCGCTCGCGATGTGGGATACATCCGCAGCACCGCGCGCACCGGTTCGTCCCCGTTGTTGAATACCGACACCATCGTGGCGAACTCCGCTTCGTTATTGAAAAACGGCACGGCCAGGCTCGCATCCGGCTCATCAGCAATCGCCGCCTTTTCATCCCCCCCTATCGTAATCGTGCCCGGCGGCGCTGAGGGCGGAGTCCTGCTCACACGCGAGGCGTCGGTGATCTTAGCCGTCGCGGAGAGCAGCGCCATCCCGGGCGTACCCCGATCTCTGAAGTTTATCGCGACCAGCGCTTGGCCGCTGCTCACCGTCACCGGCTTGAGGAACACACACCCGAACCTCACCTTCCCCGGTGTCGAAACGTTCGCTGAAAAGAAAACGCTCGGCAAGCCCGGCCCCGGAATGACGTCGCTCAGCGCCGGAGCCTGCAGCAGGCTGTAGTCATACGTCACCTCGGCGAGGTAAGACCGAATCGTCGAGCTCACTAGCTGCCCTTCCAGAACGACGTCCACCGTAGCAGTCTCGCCGATCTCCACTTCGTCGTCAGTCACCCTGATTCGCTCACCGGTAGGTGTGGGAGTCGGTGTCGGCGTGGGGGTAGGTGTAGGAGTTGGTGTAGGCGTGGGGGTTGGAGTAGGTGTAGGCGTAGGCGTCGGAGTTGGCGTTGGGGTCGGAGTTGGGGTGGGCGTGGGCGTCGGAGTAGGCGTTGGGGTCACTTCACTTATGGTGATGGTCCCCTCCACGCCTTCACCGACATCGATGACCGTCCCACCGGGGCCATTGAAATCACCGTCGGCTGCTACGTCTGCGTGGCCACTGGCTGTAGATTTGACTCTGAACCTTATGCAGGCCAGAACCTGGGACTCGGTCACGCTGACCGGAGCCAGGAACAGGTTTCCGAACCTCAATTCCCCCAGCCCGACCACGCTGGCGCTGAAGAACGTCGACGGGATTCCTTCGCCCGGCGTTATGTCCGAGCGCGCGGGCTGCTCCAATCTGGTGCTGTCAAAGTCCACGTTGACAAGGAACGACCTCAGCACAATGCCGCCCGGCGGGAGCCCTTCAAGTATCACGCAGACCGTCGCGTACTCGCCCGGTCCTGCCGTGGCGTTGGTCACCCTCAGCCGCAGACCGGGCGGTATCACCGTAAACGTGCCGTCAGGCCCTGCGCTCGCCGGAACCGGCTCCGCTTCGGAATCCGTCAGCTCCACATCCGTTATGGAAAGCGGGCTGCTGTCCGAAGAAGGCGGATCCAAAACCGTGAAATCGACGCTGAAAAGCGTGCTGTCGTCGGCGATCATCGGGCCGGGCAGCTCCGCGAAACCGACAGTCACTTCCCCGGACGTACCTACGTTTAACACCGCGACCCCGCCGCCGAAGCTGGGACCCAGCGTGATGTCTCCCTCCTCGGGCTGATCCAGCACGCCGTCGTCGAATTCAAGCGTGACGCTGAAACCCGCAACGTTCACGCCTTCCTGCAGCGGCCCTCCGATCACGTCCAGCACAACGTCCACCGTGTCCGATTCCCCCGCAGGCGCGGCCCCGTCCGTCGCTCGCACTTGCAGCTCCGGTGTTGGGGTTGGTGTGGGTGTCGGGGTTGGTGTTGGCGTAGGTGTTGGAGTAGGGGTCGGGGTCGGAGTGGGCGTGGGTGTTGGTGTTGGGGTAGGCGTTGGGGTAGGTGTAGGAGTCGGAGTCGGTGTAGGTGTTGGAGTGGGAGTTGGTGTCGGTGTCGGGGTCGGAGTTGGCGTCGGAGTGACGACCGTAAACGTTCCGTCCGGTCCCGCCGCCGCTCCATAGTCTTGTCCCGAATCGTTACTCACACTCACGCTCGTGATCGACAGCGGGCTGCTGGCGGAGGACGGCGACCCCTGAACAGTGAAGACCACGCTGAACATAATTGCATCGGCAGTCAGGTTCACACCGGGCACCTTGACGTAACCTCCCGTCACTTCCCCGGAAGTGGAAGTGTTCGGGATGAAGATCCCTGTCGCGAAATCGGGACCCAAGGTCACGTCTATATCCGCCGGCTGGACGAGAACTCCTGTAGTATCGAAGGCGAGCGTGACACCAAATCCTCCGATGTTCGTCCCGCCGGGATCGACCCCCTCCAGCATGACGTTTACCGTGTCCGTACCTCCCGGAACGGCGCTCCCATCCGTCGCGCGTACTGTTAAGCTGGGCGTCGGGGTGGGTGTCGGTGTAGGGGTGGGCGTTGGGCTAGGTGTAGGCGTTGGTGTTGGGGTGGGCGTAGGCGTCGGAGTTGGGGTTGGCGTAGGGGTAGGCGTTGGCGTTGGTGTTGGGCTCGGAGTCGGACTCGGTGTGGGTGTTGGAGTGGGAGTTGGCGTTGGGGTCGGCGTCGGGGTTGGGGTTGGCGTCGGGGTTGGGGTTGGGGTTGGGGTTGGCGTAGGGGTCGGCGTTGGTGTAGGTGTTGGGGTCGGCGTTGGTGTGGGCGTCGGAGTCGGTGTTGGTGTTGGTGTTGGAGTTGGCGTTGGAGTCGGCGTTGGGGTCGGCGTTGGTGTAGGTGTCGGGGTGGGTGTTGGCGTCGGGGTGGGCGTTGGTGTAGGTGTCGGGGTGGGTGTTGGCGTCGGGGTGGGTGTTGGTGTAGGTGTAGGTGTTGGTGTCGGAGTGGGTGTTGCGCCGGTCACTGTGAAAGTGCCGTCAGGTCCCGCCGTCGCTCCCAGGTTTTGCGACAAATCGTTCACAACGGATACGGACGTAATTGAAAGCGGACTGCTGCTGGAAGAAGGCGATGCCTGAACGTCGAATGTGACGGTGAAAAGGACCATCCCCGAGCTGAAAGCCGCCCCCGGAACCTTCACCATGCCCACGGTAACCTGCCCGGCAACAGTCGTGTTCGGAATCAGCAGGCCGCCGGCGAAGGCAGGACCCGCAACGACGTCAGGACTTGTAGGTTGAACCAGCACACCGTCGTCGAACGCCAGCGTTATGGTGTAGCCTCCCACGTTCGCGGTCGGCGTCGGGTTGGGAGTCCCCTCCAGCACAACATCCACCGCATCCGTGCCCCCCGCACCAGCGCTGGCGTCCAGCGCCCGAACGGTCAAGGCGGCCTGCGCCCCTGGGCCGGCAGACAAAACAAGGGCTCCAACGCATATTAACACCGCCAGGAGGGTAAACCTGCTGCTCATCACCTGCTCCTTTCGCCGGCTCGGCTCGTATCCTTCACAGTTGCGCTCAGTTTCATAACGGCCTGAATGTCCCCTGACCTTCCAGGAGCATTCGGACTTCATACAGTCCCGATTACATATTCCTGGACGAGGCCGCAACAGTCAAGCGTTAATTTCTTGGCCTTCAATTGAAAACTTTCCGTTACGGGCGGCCGGCCCTGAAAACCCTCGGCTCCTACTTAGGAAGGAATCCTCCGCCCCCCAGCGAGGAAATCAGGTCCACGGCCCTCTGAGAAATCTCATCCCCGTCTTTCCTCGTCTCGATCACCTTCGGCGTCAACACCACCACGATCTCCGTCGTCACGTCCTGGGGCTTCGATTTCGACGTGAACAGTATCCGTCCCAGTACCGGGATTTTGCCCAGAATGGGCACCGACCTCCTGAATTCCTCCTCCGACCGGTTTATCAGCCCCCCGATCACCAGGGTCTGCCCATTCGCAACGGTGACCTCGGTCCTGACAGTACGTTTGCTTATGGCGGGCGGCACGTCAATCGACGTGGATTCCGCAACCAGCGCGGTGCTCACTTCCGCATAGACATCCAACGACACCGAGTCTTCCCATATCGCCTTCGGGACAACGCGCAGCACTATGGGAATCTCGATGTATTCGAAATCCTGGGACACAATGCCCCCCTCCGACACCGTCGCCCGCCGGATTGGTATGCTCAACTGCACATTCACCTCGGCCTCTTTCCCCACCGACCCTTCCTCGGTCTGCTTCACGCCCATGGACGTGAAGATGTGCGGGCTCGCTATTACCTTGATTCTGTCCTCCGTCTCCAGCGCGCGCAGCAACGCCAGGAATCTATCGGTCTGCGCCACAAGATAGCTCAGCCCGCCTCCGAGAGGCCCGGCGGGAAAACCGGTCCCGGGGAATTCCGAACCCCCGCTGCCGAAAGTGACTATGCTTGTCACCGTTGCGGGTCCCGCAGTCTCATCATCCGCCATCAGGGCCCATTCCAGACCCAGCTCGTACGTCCCCTGCAGCGAGACCTCCGCTATGGTGGATTCGATCAGCACCTGCCTCGGGGGCTTGTCTATTTCCGCGATCGTCGCCCTAATCACGTCGTAGACCTGAGGAGTCGTATAGATAATCAACATGTTCCGCGTCGAGTCGACCGTTATGTAAAGCTCCTCCTCCGCCGCGATTGTCGGCGCGCCTGCCGTGGTCGGCTGCCCGCCTCTTGCCGCGGGAAGGGCCGGCTCCTTCGCGCCCGCGCTTACCGCTCCCTGCTTCCTTACCTCCTTCATGCCCGAGAACAACTCGTCGAGAATCTCCTGCACCACCTTCGCGGGCCTCGCTTTCACGTGATAGTAATAGGTCTTGTAGCTCCTCTCCGTCGGCACTACGTCCAGGAGTTTCACCCACCTTGCGATCTCAGGCAGCAGCGCCTCGCTGCTGTTTTTCACCAATACTCCTCCGAGGCTGGGCAGCGGCACGAACTGGACGATCCCCGCGCCCTTCGCCGCCCCTATCTCCAGCGAGAAAATCTCCTCCAACGATTCAACCATCTCTTCCAGGTCCGCGTTCTCCACCATCATGAAGACCCTCTCCACCGGCGGCACGTCCAGAAGCTCAATTATCTCCAACACCTTGCCGACCGTGCTTGGATAGTCCACCAGCAGCAAATTGTTCCCCAAGCCGTGCGTGATCGCCGTCCCCGACTTCGACAGGAACTTGTCGATGACCTCCTGCAACTTCGCAGCGGGTATGAACTTCACGGGGACTATCTGCAATATCAGGCCCGAGTCGTGGGGGAGCCTCACCTCTTCCCCCGCCTCGGCCGGAACCGTCCCCGGCTTCAGCGGCTGAAGCGCATCTATCTGGTACAAACCGTCAGGCAGCTTCGTGATCGAGAAATTCTTCAGCCGAAGAATCGCCTCCAGCAGCGGAAACAAATCCTTCTTCTTCAGCTTGCCCGCCGTCCTTACCGTAACCTCCATCCCTGGAGCATCAAGCTGCGGCCCGCTTATGAAACCGGCATCAAGAACCGTGAGAATCTCCCTTGCCACCGTTCCCACCCCCGTCCTCTCGAAGTTGATCGAGAACAACTCTTCGCCGTCGCCCGGTTCCAGCACCAGCTTCCCCTCGCCGACGGGGAGGGCCGTCTCGGGTGCGGGCGTTGCTTCCAAGACGGGCGTGACCGGTTCCACTTCCTCTCTCGGCGGCCTTACATCAACCTGTTCCGTCCCCTCGAACGGGTTAGGCCCTCTTCCCTGCCCCCCCTCGTCACCCTCCTGCGCACCAACCTCTCCAATCAGAAACGTGAGCCCGGTCACCAGCAAAACCACCCCGATGACTATTCGCCCTGTTCCCCTCTTTCGTGTGGCCATGGTCTCCTCGCTTATCGATCTACCGTTCTTGGACTCTCACGCGTTGGGCACGCAGAAGCCGAGCAGGCCTACCTGCTCCCAGGCTCTCGGACACCCTCTGCCTCCCGACGTTTCTCCACGTATTCTCGAAGCTTCTTGAGCTCCTCCAGCGCTTCCAGTTGATCCCTCGTCGAGGTCGTTTCGTCACCCTGAGTCTCCACCAGCTCCTCAAGCGACATCTCCCGCGGTGGCCTTTCACCGTCTCCCGTCCCGGTTACAACAACGGCGCCCTCCTTCGGCTCCACCTTTGCGCTTGCCGCCCCCTGTTTCGTCGGCCGGGGCGGGACGGCCGGTTGGCCCCTCACGATCACCGAGCCCGCTTCCGTTCTGATCGCTGCCGGCGGAACCAGCGCCGCTACCGTTGGTTTGGGCAAGTTGTCGAACTCGCTCGGCTTGCCCAGCGTGACCGTTTTCAGCACGCCCTGCTTCTCCAGCATCACGTCCATCCCCTCGACCGCGGCCACTATCCAACCTTCGGATACCTCGTCCCCCACCCCGAAGGACCTCACTTCGCTCGAGCTCGTCGGGATCGTCCTGCCGCCCAGCACCTTCTCCGTCCTGACCTCGACCTCGAAGTAGGCCTTGGGCGCGTCCGAACCCCACAGCGCTATCCCTCGCAAACCGATGTTCGGCAGCTTGTCCGGAACGATGGCGACCGTCGTCGCGCCGGGCCGTTCGGGCTCAGTGTACCTCCGGTCTTCCCTGAAAAGCGTGTTTTCATATACCAAAGCGTACTCCGTCGCGGACCTCGTGCTTCTCACCGTCGCGGGAGGAACTTCGATCAGCTCCAACCCGCCGACGCCTCCTTCTTGCGACGCGTGAATCTCCCCGAGCGCTGCGCCGTGTACCGAACTGAACAGCCAGACACACCCCCACACCACACCCAGCACCAACAGCACGTTGAGTCCCAGCAGCCATTTTCTCATCTTTGCGCTCCTTCACTCCTAACAGCGGTTGCCGCCGGATTAACGGCTCAACTCGCTCCCTGCACGTTCGGACGGTAGTACCCGCCGATCGTGATATCCACGCTTAGCACCGGGAGCTTAGGGTTCCGCCAGTTGCTCGTTATTCGGAGTTCGGTCACTGGAACCAGCCTCTCATGGTTAGCCAGCCCCAGCAGTATCTGGTTAAGCTCCTTCTCGTCGCAGCGCATCGACGCGTTAAGCTCCACAAGCTGAAACGGCGACTCCTTGTCCTGCCTGCCCACCGAAGGGTATTTTATGGTCACCCCTGCCAGGCCCGCCTTATCCGCCAAGGTGGAGAAAATCTCGTTCAACCGCGTCTGCGCCAGCGTGGGCTGAGACTCCGGCGGCGCGTCCTCCCGAACGTCCAAAAGCGCAGCCCTGGCGACATTCACCCTGTTGCCCATCGCGCGCCGGGCCTTTTCAAGTTCCCCCAGCATGTTCGCCGCAGCAGTCATCTCGGCAAGCCTATCGCGGCCTTCTTTCAACTCCTTGTCCAGCCCTGCCGCCATGCTTCGCATGACGAGCCACAATATGCATCCCAGCGCTACCACCGCCAGCGCCACAGCAAATCCAATGGGTGGCTTTCTCTTCGGAAACGTCATTGCACCAGCCTCATCTTTACGTTGTCAAATCGCTTTTCGTTTCCTCGCGGCGTCAGCGACCCAGGACTCGTGACGCGAAAATACTCCGACCTCTCCAGATCGGGCACTACGTCGGTGTTCTGCGGCTCGTATCCCGTCAGCGTTATCTCGTCACCGTCCAGGTAAAGCCTCTCGACCCTTACCGGCGGCGGGAGCAGCCTCGTCAGCTCGTACACAACGTCCACGGCCTGCACCCCTCGCCGAGCGTTCAGAATCTCCAGCTCCTTGAAGCGTCGCAGGTACGTCTCCAGCTCGCGTTGGATCTCAGACGCCCTCTCGTATTCCTCGCTTGCATTCGCCAGGCGGTCTTCCACCACCGCCAGAGCGGCCTTCTTCTTCTCAATTCTGATCGCGTATCCGCCCAGAAACAGCGCCATGACGACGACGAGAAGTCCCAGGGCCACAACCACACCGAAATCGCGCCGCCTTGCGCGCATCTCCGCCGGCAGCAGATTGTTCTCCCTCAAACGCTCCCCGTCCACGCCACCCATGGCCGCCCCCTCCGCCACCCCCCGTCCGCCTTCCATCAGCACAACCCGCTCGCATCCGAACACTTTCTCCGCGTCGGGCAAATCCGGCAAACCGAACACGACCACGGCATCGGCCCCTACGCTCACCCACTCCCCGCCCACGCTTACTTGCGCAGACTCCAGAAGACCTCTTAAACGCTCTCCCTCGCTCGCAGGAATTCCAGCCTGCGCGCGCGAGTACACCAACTCGCCTTGCTCGAACAGCGCCACCTCCGCTACTCCGTCGCGAACGTCTATCACCCCCACCCTGCCGGCCTTACCCACCGACTCCTCCGCCAACCGCCAAAGCGACAGCGCCGACACTTCCACGGCATCCACTCCCACGCCCGCCGAACGCAACCCCGAAATCACCGCGGATATTTCCTCTTTCTTCACCCGCACCAGCCAGACGCGCACCTTCTTGTCGACCTTCCCCGCAACCCAGTGCGTCCCGAACGTCTCCTCGCCGGACAGTGGAATGTGCTTGTCCGCCTCGTACGAAACCGCCTCGTCCAGGTTCGCCAGCACCGCCTCCGGCAGTTCCACCAGACGCATCACCGCACGCTCGCGCGGCACCGACACCACGACGCTGTTGAGCTTAATCCCTTCCGCCGAAACGAAGTCCCTTACCTCCCACTTCACGAATTCTTCCAGCTCCTCCCTGTTATCGGGCAGATCGATCGACCGGGTCCTTCCTCTCTGCACCGAAATTATCCCTCTCCCTATCCACGTAAGAATCAGCCGGCCACCTTCAATAGTTACCCCAAGGCTGCTACCTGTCATCATTGTGATTCGCTCTCCTCGAACTCGTGAAGCTCGCTGGATGAGTGTTCATCCCAGTAGACCACCTCCCACATCTTCTGCCCACCCGGGCGGAACTCATACGCACCGGCCCTGTAGACTCGGCTCACTCGCACGACCGCCTCGATGGTCCTCGCGATCTTTCCGCCGCGTACGCTTCCTCGCCCAAGTATCCTGATGAGCGTAGGATTGGCCGTGGCGCGTATCTCCGGTCGAAGTCCCATCACCTCGCGCAGCTCCGGACGCGCCGTCGCCACGTGGAACTCGTACTCTCCCCCCCCTCTCCTCGAACTGAAAGTCGTGATGTACGGCGAAAGCCCCGGCGCAGCTTCCAGCCCCGACCCCTCCGCCGCAGGCCCTCCCCCGTAAAATATCTCCTTCGTCATCCCTTTCACGTACAGCACTTCCTCCGGCACATAGAAGTCCTCATCCTTGCAGTGATACGGCTTCGGCAGGCTCTGATAGTACTCCTCCTCAGCCCCGTTCACCATCCTCAACTCATCCGCGTCCTTCCAATCCATTATAGAATCCATCACCGTATCCCTCTCCGGACCCACCTCCATACCAGCAGTGTCGGTTAGCAGCTTCGACACCACCCATGTCTTCGTCGGCCTCACTGAATTCAGATTGTATCGACCCTCTTCATCGAACATGGCATAGGACACCTCGCCGCCCCCGTATTCGATCCCTCGCCGGTACTTCATTGTATCACTCTCCACGGCGACCTCCTCCGCCTCCTCCCGCCGGTAATCTCCTTTCGTGTAAATGATCTCGCCGCTGTCGGCCGCGTATGCGGGGCCGCCGACATTGACCGCCTCGGCTATCGCCAGCTCTATAGCCGCCCGCGCGAGATAGTATGCCGCCAGCTCGTCCTTATAGTTCCCCGTACCCTCCACCTCGACCCTCATCGATGTGTCGAACTCCACCACCAGCGCCGACATCAGCGCCAACACCCACACCACAAGCACCAGCACGACCCCCCGCCTCCGCCGGGTTCCCCTACTTGTTCGCGCGTGTACCAGGCTCACAGAATCTCCTCCGCCGCAGGGCCGCACCTTGCCCCCGTCAGCGCCGTGATGCGCAGTTCCTCGTCGCCGTAATCCAGCGTTACACTCACTACCTCCGGCACGTCGGGAACCCACCGGCTCCCGTCCGCCAGCTCGTATTCCTCCTCGCTCTCGACCTCCCCTTCGCTCTCGCCGGCCTCCGCATCAGCCGCCGGATTCAGATACTCCACAGACATCGCAACCACCGTCGGGTCCAAAAGGAACTCCACTCGTCCCGGGCGCTCTTCTCCGGACTCGGCCATCCGCTCCTCCGCCTTCGCGCCGAAGTAAGGGGACACCTCCTTGTAAAGCCCGGGCGACACATCGTCGTCGTTATCCTCGCTCCGCACGAAGTACCTCACCCTGTGAAGTCCCGGGCCGCCGGCCCCGCCAGAAAGCACCCGAGAGGTCACGAATTGGATTTCGTCGCTGCCGCCGAAAAAGGCGTTCTTCAGCGCCGCTTCACGGGTCATCACGTCGTAAACCGGATACCCCACAGAATAGGAAGTCACAGGCGATTTGACCGTCGGCAGCGGATAGGCCGAGGCCAGTTCCACTCTCAGTCCGTAAGAGATAGCCTTCAACCTTTCCAACCTCTCCGTCTCTGCGTTGCCGCGCTGCAGAGAGCTTATACTCATCCGAAGCCCCACCGCCGCCGTCAACACGACAAGCCCTGCGATCGTCGTCGCCACCACCATCTCTATCAGCGTGAATGCCCTTTCTCCGCGCGTCATCTTATCACCCTCACCTCGGTGGCCGCGGTTGGGGGGTAGGCGTCAGGATGGGGTATCGCCCCTCCCCTCCACCTTCTTCTCCCCCCACCGTCCCTCCTACGGTGATCCGCCTTCGTTCAGCGCTCCGCAGCGTCACAAGCTCGTACTTCTTCCTCCCCAGCCTTCCGGGCCAGGTGACGTTCACCGCGACCTCGTATAGCCGAAGCGGCACATTCTCCTCGTCCACAATTCCTTCCTCCTCCCGGTAGTACCGTTCCACCTTCACCTCCCACTCGTACCGGCCTTCGTTGCCGGTCTCCTCCCCTTCGTCCAGTTCGAACGCCGACAAACGCTCGACCATCAGTTCCTGCGCCAGTAATGTCGCTTTGAGATACTCCCTCGACGTCGAAGCGAGATTGAGCCCCCCCGCAAACAGCCCCATCACCAGCGCTACTCCAGCCCCCAAGATGCTCACCGCCACCAGCACCTCGACCAGCGTAAAACCCCTTCCGCTACTCATCGTCTTCCTCTTCACCCTCGAGAACCGATATGATCCCCGACCCGGGTTCGACCTTCACCGTAAACGCCCGACCCCTGACATCTTCGAGCACCACCTTCGCCCCCTTGGCGATTCCGTGGGGGGCGAACTCCAGCTCGTACTCCTCCAACTCCTCTTCCTTCAGCTCGATCAAGCCCTCCGGGCTCTGTTCGGTCAAGTCCGGCGTCTCCATCATCTCCACGGACTTGAACCTCACATTCCGCGGAAGCCGGTAAACCTCTCCCACTCCGTCGTCCTTTTCGTCCGACGTCGCGGGAAAAAGCCTCGACTCACCACGCTCGAGGTTCACGTTCACGAACTGCGCCTTCGACGTCACGGCGGCCCGGCTGCGCGCCAGTTGGAATAGCGCCGCAACCGACCTCGCCGATGTCCTCAATTCCGCTTTGCCCACGCTTCTCCACAGCGCGGGCACAACTATCGCCGTGGCCAGCGCGATTATCACCAGCACCACCGTCAATTCCACAAGCGTAAAGCCCGCCTCGATACCGGCGGTGCATCGCCTTTTATCCGAGCCGCCGCTCAACTACTCTCCCCCGTCACCCAGCTAAGAATATCCGCGTCAGCGCCTTCCCCACCCGGCTGCCCGTCCGCACCGTAGGATACAATCTCGTAATCCCTCCCCCCCTCACCGGGTACCGTATACTCGAACGGCCTCTTCCACCCGTCCTGGGGAACGACCTCCGTGTCTTGAAGGTACGGGCCGTCCCAGCTTTCTCCCACTTCACCTGTCGGCTGGTTGATCAGGTCCTCCAGCGACTCGGGCCACTGCCCGGTGTCGAGATGAAACGCCGAAATCGCCCCCTTAATCTGATATATCTGCGCCTTCGTCGTCTCTATCCTCGCCCTCGCTATCCGCTTGGGAATCGCGACGCTCACCAGCGCAACAAGCAACCCGATGATCGTAACCACCACCATCAGCTCCACCAGCGTAAATGCCTTTCGCGCTCGCCTCACTCTCATTTCCCGCCCCTCCATTCAGAAGCTGATATCGTTCACCGAGAATACCGCCAGCAGCATCGTTAAAACCACCGAGCCTACTACCAGGCCCATCGCCAGCACTATCACCGGCTCGAGCACCGCCAGAAAGCGGTCTATCGCCCGGCGCGTCTCCTTTTCGTATTGGTCCGACACCCGCTGCATCATGTCCTCCAGCGTTCCCGTCTCCTCTCCCAGAGCCACCATCCGGACCGCCAGGGGCGGGAAGCACCCCGTCGCCGCCAGAGGGCCCGCCAGCCCGCCCCCCTCGCGCACGCTGTCATGCACTTGCCCCAACGAATTCGCTATGATCCTGTTCGTCAGCGTCCGCTGCGAGATGTTGATCGCATCAAGTATCTGAACCCCGCTGCGCAGCAGCGTCGCCATGATCCCGGCAAACCTCGCCGTCTCCGCCTTCCTCAGCAGGTCTCCCACGTGACGCGCCTCCAGCTTGAAGCGGTCCCATCTCAGCCGCCCCCTTTCAGACCGGACGTACGACCTGAATCCAAAAGCCAAAAGCAGCACCGCGCCCAACCCCACCCACCAGTATCTCGTCACGAACCCGCTAACCCCCACCATCACCTGCGCCGACAGCGGCATCCCCTGCTGAAGTTTCTCGAAAACTCCAGCGATGCGCGGCACCACCACTGTCATCATGATGATCAGAGAAGCCCCGGTGATCACAGTGAGAATGGCGGGATAGATCATCGCCGACTTCACGTGATCCCGCAGGTCCTCGGAACTTTCAAGGTAATCGGCCAGGCGCGTCATCACCGCGCCTACTGCGCCGCTGGCCTCGCCCGCGCTCACCATGTTCACGTAGAACTCGGAGAAAAGCCTCGGATGCCGCGACAGCGCGTCCGCCAGCGAGCCGCCCTCTGTAACATCGTCCAGCACTTCCCTCAAAACCGATTTGAATGCTGGATGATCCGCCAGCTCCACCAGCACCGACAGGCTTCGATCCAGCGGCAGCGAGGCATTCAGCAACGAAGCCAGTTCTCGAGTGAAATCAACAACCTGCCGCCGCGCCGTCAGCCGCCACAGCAGATCGCTGACCGCGCTCCTTCCTCCCAGCAGACGGCCCTTCTCCTCCGGCGCTTCCAACCTGATCGGAACGTACCCCATGGAATGGAGCTTCCCCACCGCGACCTCCCTATCCTTCGCTTCCAACACACCCTGCACCACTCCCCCGTTCTCGTCCGCCGCCGAGTACTTGAATATGGCCAACCCCTCACTCCTCCTGCTGCGTCACTCTTCTCACTTCACTCAACGTCGTAATCCCGGACGCCACCTTCCTCCACGCGTCCTGCTTCAGCGTCATCATCCCGCTCTTTATCGCCTGCGCCTTTATCGTACGGCTGTCGGCGTTCGCCAGCGTCAGCTTTCTGATCTCATCGTCCACCACAAGAAGCTCGAATATCCCCGTACGTCCCATGTATCCCGTATGCGAGCATTCATCACACCCCCTCCCCCTGTACACGGTCCTCTCGCCCGCGACATCCCGCTCGATGTCCGAGACCTCCTCCGCCTTCACCGTGTACGCCTCCTTGCAGTCCGGGCAGATCACCCTCACCAGCCGCTGCGCTAATATGCCGGTCATCGCCGAGGAGATGAGGTAATTCGGAATGCCCATCTCAGTCAGCCGCGCGATCGCCCCCGCCGCGTCGTTCGTGTGCATGGTGCTGAAAACCAAGTGCCCCGTCAGCGCCGCCTGGATCGCGATGTCCGCCGTCTCGGGGTCCCTTATCTCTCCCACCATTATCACGTCCGGGTCCATCCGCACTATCGAACGCAGGCCCGACGCAAATTTCAGGTTGATCTTCGGGTTCACCTGTATCTGGTTCACCCCCTCGAGCCGGTACTCGACCGGGTCCTCGATGGTGATTATCTTTCTCTCCTCATCGTTCAGAGCCGAAAGCGCCGTGTAAAGCGTCGTGCTCTTCCCGCTGCCGGTCGGCCCCGTCACCAGCAGCACCCCGTACGGCTGCAATATCAGGTTATTGAACCTCTTCAGCTCTTCCTCCGGAAACCCGAGCTTGCCGAACACGAACTCGACGCTCACCCGGTCGAATATCCTCACCACCAAGTTCTCACCGTAAACCGTCGGCGTCGTCGCCACGCGAAATTCCACGTCCCGGCCCAGCACCCTCAGCCCTATACGCCCATCCTGCGGCAAACGCCTCTCCGCGATGTTGAGCTTCGCCAGCAGCTTTATCCTCGAGATGATGGCTTTGTGCAGTTTCTTCGGCGGCGATTCCACTTCCTGAAGCACCCCGTCTATTCGGTACCTCACCTGAAGCCTGTCTTGGAATACCTCTATGTGTATGTCGCTCGCACGCCGCTCCACCGCGCGCGTGATGATCAGGTTCACCAGCCTGATCACCGGCGCTTCCGACGCAAGGTCCTTCAGGTGCTCCACGTCTTCGTCGATGTCCTCGAGATACGCGGGCGTCTCCGCCCCGAACTCCTCGACGATCCGATCCATCGACGAGTCAGCCATGTTCTCGAGTTGGTTTATGCCTCTTGCTATGTCGTCCTGCGGGCTCACGCAGAACTCCACGTTCCCCCCGAACGCCAGCTTGGCGGCCTCCAGCGTATAATGGTCGTTGGGGTCCGCCACCGCGATCAAAAGTGGCGAACCGTCGCCGCCCTTCACCGGAAGCACCATGTGCTCCTTCAGGAACTTGATCGGGATGTCCGCCAGCACGACACTCGCCACGTCATACTCCGAAGCTCTCACGAACTGCATCCCGCAAGACTTGGCCGCTTCCTCAGCCCATCCCGCATCGACTGAACGCATTTCTTCCGGACTCACTTCGCCGTCCCTTCTTCTGTGTTTTGTCGAGGCTTCACGCTGAACGGATTTAGCACAACGTATCCATAGCTCTCCACGGCACGTCCCGAGTACGGGTCGCGAACGGCTTCCACCCACTTCAGCCGACGCTCCTCCTCCCGGCTCAGATCAACCGTCACCAGTTCCCTCCCTCGCCAAGCCAATCTCTTCCCCCGCCCCAATATTTCTTCCATCTCGCTCGTGCGCACCACAACCTCGCCCTCGAGCACGAACACCTCACCCCCCGTGGATTCAGCCGCCCATGCGGGCGTAACCAGCCCCAGCCGCGGCTCTTCATCCCCGCCGCCTCCCGATACCACGAACTCCGCCCCGGCCCCCTCCACCGAAAGCTCCCCCATCGAAACAACCACCCTCTCCCCCTCGCCCGACCTGACCCACACCTCACCGCGAACCAACTCCAACCCCAGCAGGTTCTCCAGATCGAACCTAACCTCGGTGTTCCCCCTCATAGCCAGGCGCGTCTCCGGCGTAAGATAAAAAGTCGCGGCCCAGCCCAACCCCGTCACCAGGCTGTCGCCCGGCCCCAGCACCACGTTCTCCCTGGCCTCCTTCCATACCCCATCCCCCATGCGCTTCACCATCAGCATCCCCCCCGCCGGATGGTCCCGCCTCGTCACAAGCACGAAAACCAGCACGATCGCCGCGGCCAGCGCCAGTACCCTCAACAACGCTCCCTTTCGCAACCGCAAACGCAGATCGTCCGCGCCGCGCGACGGTATCTCCTCGATCCATCCGTCCAGCGTTTCTTCCAGCACTTCCACCTCCCGCCTTGCCAGCGCGTGCTCCCTCTGGCAGACCTCACATACGTCCAGATGCCTCCTCAGCACCTCGACCTCGTTCCCGGGAAGTTCGCCATCGACCAGCAGGTGTATCGCCCGCTTCGCGTCCTGGCAGCTCAACTCTCCCACTTGAGAGTCCTCCTCAGTTGCTCCCTGATCATTCGCTTCCCCCGGAAAAGCCTCGTCTCGACCGCGCCCTCGGAAATGTCCAAAGTCATCCCGATTTCCCGGTAGCTCATCCCTTCACCGTACCTAAGGTACACAACCTCCGCATATGACCTCGGAAGGGAAAAGAGCGCTTCACGAACCCGCATTCGCACGTCTTGCCGCTCGTAAAGCTCCGCAGGTGTCTCGCCAGGATCCGCGACCTCCACATCCCCGATGCTCGCATCTTCTCTCTTCCTGCTTCTTTTCCTGTCTATGCATGCATTTGTGGCTATGCGGTAAAGCCACGGCGCAAAAGGCTTACCGTCCTCAAACTGCATTCGCCCCCTGAACGCCTTCAAAAACGTCTCCTGCGCCGCGTCTTCCGCATCCTCCCACGAGCGAAGCAGCGTGAACGCGTATCCGCAAATCCTCCTCCAGTAACGCCTCACCAGGCGATCAAAAGCCTTCCAGTCCCCCGATCCGGCCCGGCCCGCCAGCTCCTCGTCGCTCAAGCGCTCCACACTGCAACCCCATTTAAGTTAATACGACCTTGCGACTCATTTCCTTTCATAATTCCCTCCCGCAGGCTCCGGCAGCCGCCGAAACAATGTCGAGCGCGACATCCGTCTGTGGATAACTCCCGGCACGAAACCATCCCTGTCCAATTATCCACGGAACGCCGGTCAGTTTCGAATGAAAAACCCCACGAGCACGCCGATGCGCCCTGCCTCCCGTTTCGGTTGACACGCTTGGGCCTCGCCAATAGAATGGACGAGATCGACCCATGCCCATCGAACTCCGTTCCTCTCACATACACCTCGGCCATGCGCAGCAAGGAGCAACCTGAACTGGAAAAGACCAAAGACAAGCTTCCTCGCCTCAAGAAGCTCGTCAAAGGCGCAAAATCTGCCGTAATGGTGCTGCAGGACGGCCCCGACCCGGACGGCCTAGCGGCCGCTGCGGCGCTCTCCCTCGTCCTCCAATCTCTTTCCGACGTTCGCTCCGTAATTTCCTATGCAGGCAGGATCTCCCGCCCCGAAAACCGCACGCTCGCAGAAGCCATCCAGATCCCCCTCCGCGACATAAAGGACATCGACTTCTCCGCCTTCGACCTCATCGCCATGCTCGACACCCAGCCTGGAACCGGAAACAACTCCCTTCCCCCCGAGCATGAGCCGGACATCGTCATAGACCATCACCCCTTCACCCGCAAGGAAGGGTTCGCCCCCTTCTCCGACATCCGCAGCAACTACGGAGCCACCTCCACCATACTCTACGAGTACCTCACGACGCTGGAGATAGACCCATCCCCCGTGATCGCCGCCGCGCTTATCTACGGAATCAGGACCGATACCGCAATCCTCACCCGAGACACCTCGCCGGCGGACGTCGCGGCCTACCTCGCTCTGTATCCCCAGGCCAGCATGCGGCTCCTAAACAGGATCGAGTATTCATCCGTGTCCCGCTCGTACTATCGCCTCCTCGTCCGGGCCGTTGGTAGCGCCAAGATACACGGCCGCGCAGTCGCTGCCATCACCAAAGTCCTCCCTGATAGCTCGGTTGTGGCCCAGGTAGCCGACTTGCTCGTTCGTCTCGAAGACATCGACTACGCCATCTGCATCGGCGCGGCGCGAGCCGAGATCGTCTTCTCGGTTCGCACCCTCAATGACGACGCCATCGCTTGCGCCGAGATTCTCGCAGGCGAGTCCGGCAACGCCGGGGGACACGGTTCCATTGCGGGCGGCCAGATACCCCTCGCTTCCAACGACGACCCCGAACGCGTCACCCGGTCCATGATCGAACGCCTTCGCAAGTTCGTCGGCCACAAAACACGCCCGAAAAGCCTCGTCCATAAGAAGGATCTGCGCATATGAGAGTTCTGATCAGCAAGCGCGAGTTCGAGGGCTACGAAGAGACCTATACGTCAATTTCGCCGGACTATGAGTTCCTCGTGGTTTCCTCTCAGGAGGAAGCCCTACAAGCCGCTCCCCAGGCCGAGGTGATCCTCGGCGGATACGTCTCCGGCGAGATACTCCAGGCCGCCGGGAACCTCCGCTGGCTTCAGGTCGGCAGCACCGGCGTCGACCCCATCTTCCGAAAGTGGCCCTGGGTGAGGGACGGCGATTTCGTCATAACCAACGCAAAGGGCGTCCATGGCATCCCAATGGCCGAGAGCATCCTCGCCATGATGCTCGCCTTCGTCAGGAACGTTAAGGAAGCCGTCGAGCAGCGCCCCAATCGTAAGGTCATCCGCCGTCCCCCGGAGGGTGAACTCGCCGGAAAGACCATACTCGTCCTTGGCCTGGGAAGCGTGGGCGAGAACACAGCCAAGCGCGCCAAAGCCTTCGAAATGAAGGTCCTCGGCGTGCGCAGAAACCCCGAACTCGGCTCCGACTACGCCGACGAAGTTCACGCGCCCGACAAGCTCCTCGAACTAATCCCCCGAGCGGACTTCATCGCCGATACTCTCCCCCTTACGCAGGACACTTACCACATCATAGGCGAAAGGGAAATCGCCGCGATGAAGCCCACCGCCTTCATCTTCAACGTGGGCCGCGGCAAGACCATCGACCAGCAAGCCCTGAAGAAAGCCTTGCTCGGTCACCGCATCGCAGGCGCGGGGCTGGACGTCTTCGAAGTCGAACCCCTCCCCCCCGGGGACGAGATGTGGGACCTCGATAACGTAATCTTCACCCCCCACATCTCCGGGGTCTCCAAGAGCGGAAATCCAAGACGCCATGCCGCGCTTTTCTCCGAAAACCTCCGCCGGTTCGCCGCCGGAGAGCCTCTGCTCAACATCGTCGACAAGAAGGCCGGATACTGACCTATGGCTCATTCTACCAGGCGCGTTCTCGTCATCAACGCCGGCAGCTCCTCCGTCAAGTTCTCCCTTTTCGATATGGACAATCAGCTCCCCATCACCAAAGGCAATGTCGAGCGGATCGGCCTCGACAACCCAAGTCTCGATTACACCATCGGGGACGCACCTTCCTCGACCGAGCAGGTCTCGGTCAGAGACCATCGCGACGCGCTACGGGTGATCTCCCGGCACATCTCCAGGACCGATCTCTCGCCGCCGCCCGGACGCGGCACCGTTGACGCCGTGGGCCATCGCGTCGTCCACGGCGGAGAGGCTTTCTCGGAGCCGGTGCTCATCGACGACGAGGTCAAACAAGCAATCCGCGATTGCTTCCCGCTCGCCCCTCTCCATAATCCCGTCAACTACCGGGGCATCGAGGTATGCCAGGAGCTTTTCCCCGACGTTCCGCAGGTCGCCGTCTTCGACACCGCCTTTCATCAGACCATCCCGCCCGAAGCCTTCACATACGCAATCCCCCTCGAACTCCGCAGACGCTACCGCATCCGCCGCTACGGCTTCCACGGAACTTCCCACAGGTACGTGACCTTCGAGGCCGCCTCGCTCCTGCAAACGCCCCTAGGACAGCTCAACCTCATCACCTGTCATCTCGGCAACGGGTGCAGCGTCACCGCCGTTCGCGCCGGCCTATCCGCCGACACCAGCATGGGATTCACTCCCCTCGAAGGCCTCGTCATGGGTACCCGCTCCGGAGACATCGACCCGGCAATCGTCCTTTTCCTGATGCGCCACGAGAAGATGACGGTGGACGAAGCGGACGAGCTTCTCAACAAAAAGAGCGGCCTGCTCGCCCTCTCCGGAAACGCCAACGACATGCGCGACATACTCGATGCGGCCTCCTCCGGCAACGCGCGTGCCGCCCTTGCCGTCGACGTTTTCGTCCATCGCGTCAGGAAATACGTGGGCGCCTTCGCCGTCTCGCTCGGACGCCTCGACGCCCTCGTCTTCACAGCCGGAATAGGCGAAAACTCGAGCGTCATCCGCGAAAAGGTCTGCGCCGACCTCGCCTTCCTCGGCATACGCCTCGAAGCCGAACGCAACCGCGCCAACCATACCCTCATCAGCGCCGACTCTTCTCCCGTCAAGGTCCTCGTCATCCCTACTAACGAAGAGCTCATGATCGCCCGCGACGCTCTCGCGGCGATCGAGAATTCCTGAAGCCATGGCGACTCCCGACGAACCGACAACCAGAGAGAGGATATCCGTCCGCGGAATCGTTCAGGGAGTCGGCTTTCGACCTTTCGTGTATCGTCTCGCGCGCGGGTTCGCCCTCGCCGGTTGGGTGCTCAACGATTCACGAGGGGTCGAGATCGAGCTCGAGGGTCTTCCGCAGAACATCGACGCCTTCGCAGCGGCCCTCGAGCGCGAAGCTCCGCCCCTCGCCCGCATCTCCTCCGTCACTCGCAAGCCCATTGCCACGCTGGGCGAGGCGGACTTCGTAATCCGCCCCAGCCGCATCGAGGCGGAGAAGGTCACCCTCATCTCCCCCGACTCCGCCACCTGCGACGATTGCATCAAAGAACTCCTGGACCCGCGAGACCGCCGCTATCGTTATCCGTTCATCAACTGCACCAACTGCGGCCCGCGCTACACGATCATTCGCGACTTCCCCTACGACCGGCCCCTCACCACGATGAGCAAATTCAAAATGTGCCCCGCCTGCCGGGCGGAGTACGAAGCTCCCTCCGACCGTCGCTTCCACGCTCAGCCCGACGCCTGCTGGGATTGCGGGCCCTCCGTCACCCTCGTCCAGCCGGACGGGACCGTGCTCGCCCGAAATGACGACGCCATCATGCACACCGCGCGGCTCCTCCGCGAAGGCAAGATACTCGCAATCAAGGGCCTGGGAGGATTTCATCTCGCCGTCGACGCCACCAACGATAAAGCCGTAACGCGCCTCCGCTCGAGGAAATTCCGCGAGGCAAAGCCCCTGGCCATCATGAGCCCCTCGCTCGAAACAATGCGCACCTTCTGCCGGCTCTCCCCTCTTCA
The DNA here is from genome assembly GCA_964493415.1 of uncultured Planctomycetota bacterium. Lineage (GTDB taxonomy): Bacteria > Planctomycetota > DG-23 > CAZBND01 > CAZBND01 > CAZBND01. The sequence continues at coordinate 36,544 of CAZBND010000017.1, forward strand.
CGAGAAGCTTCTCGCCTCCGTTCAGCGCCCCATAGTTCTGTGCCCCAAGCTGCCGGGCGGCCCCCTGGCTGAAAGCGTCGCCCCGCGCAGCCACAACCTTGGAGTCATGCTCCCTTACACGCCGCTCCATCACCTCATCCTGCGCGAAGGCTTCACCGCACTCGTCATGACCAGCGGAAATCAGACCGACGAGCCCATCGCCATCGAAAATGACGAAGCCCTCCGCCGCCTCGGCGGAATCGCCGACGAATTCCTTATGCACGATCGCGACATTCTCACTCGCATCGACGATTCCGTCATCGCCGTCATGGCCGGCAACGCCGTCCCCGTCCGCCGCGCCAGGGGGTTCGCGCCCGCGCCCATCGAGCTCCCGCGCCCAGCCGATCACCTTATCCTCGCCGTCGGGGCCGAGGGAAAAAATACTTTCTGCTTCGTCAAGGACGTCTTCGCCTTCCCCAGCCAGCACATAGGCGACCTCGATACCCCCATCGCCCTCGGCTTCTTCGAGGAAGTAATCGAGCGCCTCCAGAAGCTCCTCCAGGTCGAACCATCGGTAGTGGCGCACGATCTCCACCCCGCGTACCTCAGCACCGCATACGCCAGGCGCATGCGCGTCCGGCAGCGCGTCGGGGTCCAGCACCACCACGCCCACATCGTCAGCGGCATGGTCGAGCACTCCCTCCAGGGCCAGGTAATCGGCCTCGCCCTCGACGGCACCGGCTACGGAACCGACGGAACGGTCTGGGGTACGGAGCTTCTCATCGCCGGGTATCGCGACTTCCGCCGCCTCGGATGGCTCAAACCCACCCCCATGCCCGGCGGAGACAGGTGCGTCGAAGCCCCCGACCGCATGGCTTTCTCGTTTCTCTATTCCGCCTTCGGACCGGCCGCCGCCGATCTGAAACTCTCCTCCTTCGACCGAATCCCCCCCGCCGACCGTGCGCTCCTCGCCCAAATGCTGGAGAGAAAAATCAGCTCCCCTCCGTCCTCGGGCATGGGACGTCTTTTCGATGCCGTCTCCGCCCTCCTGGACATTTGCCCGAATCCGGGCTTCGACGGCCAGCCGGCCATGGAGCTCGAATTCTTCGCCGCTACCGGCGAGGAGACTTCCTATCCGTTGGAAACCACTTCCGAGGAGCCGCCATTCGTCTTCGACCCCTCGCCTCTCATTCGCGCAATCGTCGACGATATCAACCACGGCACCCCGCGTGAGACCATCTCCGCCCGCTTCCACAACTCCATCTCCGGCCTCTGCGTGAAAATGTCTCTTGCCGCAAGAGCCGCCACGGGTTTAGATAGAGTTGTGCTGTCAGGTGGAGTTTTTCAGAACAAGTACTTGACCGAAAGAGCCCTGGCCGAGCTTTCCGAGCGCGGCTTCCGCGTTCATCTTCACAACCAGGTGCCCCCGAACGACGGCTGCATCTCGCTGGGCCAGGCGGCAATCGCGGCGGAAAGGACTTCTGAGTAGATGTGTCTCGCAGTGCCGGCAAGAGTGCTGGAAATCCACGGCGACGAAGGCACGGTCGAGTGGCAGGGGACCAAAGTGCAAGCCAACTTCTGTCTCCTCGATGACGTCTCCCCCGGCGACTACGTGCTCATCCACGCCGGATTCGCCATTCAGAAATACCAGCCCGAAGAAGCCCAGGAGCTCATGGAGTTGTGGAGGAAGGTTAGTGAAGGGGCGGATTGAGGACTACAGGGACCCCCGCCTGACCGACGAGCTCCTCCGCGACATCCGCGAGGCCGCCGGGCGCATATCCTCCCGCACAGTGTCGCTCATGGAGGTCTGCGGCACTCACACCATGGCCATCGCACGGTACGGCATCCGCTCGCTTCTGCCCGACAACCTCAAGCTCCTTTCCGGCCCGGGCTGCCCGGTGTGCGTCACTCCTGCGGGTTACGTCGACGCCGCCGTTCTCCTCAGCCGAGACCCCGGTGTCACTGTCGTCACTTTCGGCGACCTCATGCGCGTTCCAGGTTCCGACTCCAGCCTCACCTCAGCCAAGGCGTCCGGCGCCGACATCCGCGTGGCTTACTCTCCAAGCTATGCCATCGAGCTCGCGCGGCAGCACCCCCACCGAAAGATCGTATTCCTCGCCATCGGCTTCGAGACCACGGCGCCCTCGCTCGCCTGGAGTATCCTGCAAGCGAAGGAGAACGGACTCGAGAACCTGTCTTTCCTTTCCGCCTGCAAGCTCATTCCTCCCGCGCTTCACGCTCTGGCAAGCTCCGAAGAAGTGAAGATCGACGGCCTCATCTGCCCCGGACACGTCAGTGCCATAATCGGCACCTCCCCGTATGCCGAGATAGTCCGCCGCTATCGCATACCTTGCGCCGTCAGCGGGTTCGAACCCGTCGACGTGCTCCTTTCCGTCCTTCTCCTCTGCCGCCAGATAGCCGGCGGCGAAGCCAGGGTCGACATCGAATACTCCCGCTCCGTCCGAGAAGAGGGAAACCCCAAAGCCCTCTCGCTCCTCCAACAGGCGTTCGAGCCCGCAGACTCCGCCTGGCGAGGGCTCGGCACCATACCGGTCAGCGGGCTCAAGATCAGGCCGGCGTTCTCCGCACACGATGCAGAAGCCGTATTCGGCGTGGACGTCCCCCTCGGCAAAGACAATCCCGCCTGCAGGTGCGGCGACGTGCTTCGCGGCGTCATCTCGCCGCCGGAATGCCCCCTCTTCCGCACCCGGTGCAGCCCTCTCACGCCCGTCGGCGCCTGCATGGTCTCCAGCGAAGGCGCATGCGCCGCATTCTACAAGTACTATCAACTGGAACAGAAGAAGGGATCTCAGCCTCATGGCGATTGAGTCGGACCGAATCCTGATAGCGCACGGAGGCGGCGGCACCGCGATGCAAGAGCTCGTCCGCGAAATCTTCGTCCCCGCTTTCAACAACCAGTTCCTCGAACCGCTTCAGGACAGCGCGGTCATAGAAGAGCTGGCCGAAGACCGGCTTGCCTTCACCACCGATGCCTACGTCGTCCGCCCGCTATTCTTCCCCGGCGGCGACATCGGAAGGCTCGCGGTATCCGGCACCGTAAACGACCTCGCCATGGCCGGCGCCCGCCCCCTCTACATCTCGCTTTCGGTAATAATCGAGGAAGGCTTTCCCGTCGAGCAGCTTCGCGCCATCGCCCATTCCATAAGCGCTACCGCCGAGGAGGCCCGCGTCAAGGTCGTCACCGGAGACACCAAGGTCGTCGAAAAAGGGGCCGCCGACGGCATATTCATCTCCACCGCCGGGATCGGCGTCATCGAGACCGACCTGGAGATATGTTCCGACCGCGCCGACGACGGCGACGCCGTAATCGTCAGCGGATATCTGGGCGACCATGGCATCGCCGTCATGAGCAAGCGCGAGGGAATGGACTTCACGTCCGAAGTGCGAAGCGACGTGGCCCCCTTGGCGGGTCTAGTCCAGGAAATCCTCGACGCGGACATCGAAATCCACGTTCTTCGCGACCCGACCCGGGGCGGGGCCGCCGCCGCATTGAACGAAATCGCCCAGTCTTCCGAGGTCGGAATCCGCCTCCACGCCGCCAAGATTCCTGTCAGGCCCGAAGTCCTCTCCGCGTGTGATATTCTCGGATTGGACCCCCTCTACGTGGCCAACGAAGGAAAGCTCATTGCTCTCTGCCCACTCGACCACGCCCGAAAGCTCCTCGCACTCATGCGCAAGCACCCCCTCGGAGCAAACGCCGCCATAATCGGCGAGGTCACTTCCGAGTGGCTCGGACATGTGATAATGGAAACCGAGATAGGCGGAACCCGCATCGTCGAGATGCCTTACGGCGAACAGCTTCCTCGAATCTGCTAAAGCCGTCCCCCGCCGAACTCCGCGCTAGCTTCCACCCAGCAGACTCCCCAACACCTCCACCAGCCCCGCCGCTATCCCTCTCTTATCTTCCGCCCAACGCTTCATCTCCCCGTTCCGCCACAGGATACACGCCCGATGACGCTTGCCCTCGATCTGTTCCAGGTCGTTGGCGACCACCACGTCGCAATTCGCCCTCTTCAGAAACTCCGCCCCGCGCTCTTCCAGTTCCTCATCCGTCGTTCCGACCTCCAGCTTGAACCCCACCAACACCGCCTGCTTCCAGCGCTCGCGGATTATCTCTATCACCTTCGGCACTCGCCGCAGTCGCACCACCCATTCATCCATCCCCGACCGCACCTTCCCTTCCGTGAAACGCTCCGGCTCGTAGTCCAACACCGCCATTGCGTGCACCACGGCGTCGAACGGCTCGTCCCGCAGGTAATCCAGCGTCCTCGTCAGGTCGCTTACCGTCTCGATCGTCAGCACCCTCGCCGCGCCAAACCCCTTTCTCGGTGCCGCGCTACCCTCGCCCCTGATAAACGTGACCCCCGCCCCCGCCGCGGCCGCAGCCTCCGCTATCGCGCGCCCCAATTTCCCGCTGGAGCGATTTGAGATGAACCGTACCCGATCTATCAATCCTCTCGTCGGGCCGGACGTGATCAATACCCTCTTGCACGTGAGTGTTCCCACGCGTCGCCCCTTAGCCGGATCATCAAAGGTCGGGAGTTCGACCTCATCGCATCACTGAGAGCGAAACGTCCCTAGAGGCTGCCCAACTGCTCGACGCGATCCCGTACCGCTCCAATCTCCCTTATCACCACCCCGAAATTCTCACCCACCTTGACCACGTCGCCTTTCCCTATCAACCTGTCACCGACCAGAATCCGCAGCGCTTCGCCGGTCGGTCTGTCGAACTCGATTATCTGCCCCGGCCCCATAGCCAGCACTTCCCCCAGCGACACCTCTTTCTCGGCGATAAGGACGGCCACCTGCAGCTTCAGTTTCAGCACCCGCCCCAGGTCCAGTCCCCGGGCCTCCTCCTCACCCTTCACCCCTTCGCTGCTCTCTTCAGGAGCCATCTTTGAACGCTCGCAAAGCGACTGTAGCATTATGGCCGCCGAACCCGAACGAGTTCGATATCGCCACCCGGAGCCTCGTTTCCCTCGCCCGATTCGGCACGTAGTCCAGATCGCACTCCGGATCGGGCTCCTCATAGTTTATCGTCGGCGGAACCACCTGGTACTTGAGCGCAAGAGCCGTGGCCGCAAGTTCCACCCCCCCCGACGCGCCCAGCATGTGTCCTATCATCGACTTGCTCGAGCTTATCGCCAGCTTCCTTGCGCGATCTCCAAAGGCCAGCTTTATCGCCGTCGTCTCCATCGCGTCATTAAGAGGGGTGGACGTGCCGTGGGCATTCACATAGTCGACTTCTTCAACATCAAGCCCCCCATCCGCCAGCGCCTCCGTCATCGCCCTCGCCGGCCCCGTGCCGCTTGGCTCCGGCGCGGTTATGTGGTACGCGTCGCCCGTCATCCCGAACCCGACAAATTCAGCGTATATCTTCGCCCCCCTCCGCTTCGCGTGCTCCAGCTCCTCCAGCACCATTACTCCCGCTCCCTCTCCCAGCACAAAGCCGTCCCTTCCGCGGTCAAAAGGCCTCGAAGCCTTCTCCGGCTCATCGTTTCTCCTCGACAGCGCCTTCAGCGAGCAGAAACCCGCCAGCCCCAGAGGCGTCACCGCAGCTTCGCTTCCTCCCGACAGCATTACGTCCGCGCGCCCCTCGCGTATCACCCAAAATGCGTCACCAAGCGCGTGGGTCGCCGACGCGCATGCGCTCGCAACGGTATAGTTCGGCCCCTTCAGCCCATGGCGAATCGCCAACTCCCCCGCCGCCGCGTTCGGCATCAGCTTCGGCACCAGAAACGGCGACACCCGCCCCGGACCCCGCTCGAACAGCACCTTCTCCTGCTCCTCAATTTCCCACAACCCGCCAATTCCCACACCCAGCACAACACCCGCCCGGGCCGCGTCCTCCTTGCCCATCTCCAATCCGCTGTCTTTCACCGCCTCCGCCCCCGCCGCCACCGCAAACTGCGCGTATCGATCAAGCCGTCTGACCTCCCGCTTGTCGATCCAACGAATGGCATCGAAGTCCCGCACCTCCCCCGCGATCTGCACGTCGTAGCCGCTCGCGTCGAAATTCGAAATCCGCGCGATGCCGCCCTCCCCGCGCAGCATCTTCTCCCAAATTCGCGGCACCTCCCATCCCAGGCAGCACACCGCCCCCATGCCTGTTACGACAACTCTGCGACGGCTCATTTCCCCTCGGTCTTCTCCTCGATGTAGTCTATCGCCTCGCCCACAGTCTGGATCTTCTCGGCGTCCTCGTCGGGAATGTCCAGATCAAACTCGTCCTCGAACTCCATCACCAACTCCACCGTGTCAAGCGAATCCGCCCCAAGGTCGTTCACGAACGACGTCTCTCTCGTAATCTGAGACTTGTCCACATTCATCTGCTCGCTGACAATGCCGATCACTTTTTCCTCAACAGACACTGCTCCACCTCCTGGCCTCACATAACGAAGAATGTCCGCTGCCTGCGTTTCACCCTTCTCCATCTGCGAGAATGGATGCTACGATCTCCTGCAAGCTCTATTCAACACCGTGGCCCGGCGCTACATCAGCATTCCGCCGTCAACCTGCAGCACTTGGCCCGTCACGTATTCAGCTTCGTCCCCCGCAAGAAACGCCACCACTCCCGCCACGTCTTCCGGGGTCCCGAATCTGCCCGCCGGGATCAACTCCTTCATCTTATCCTTCAGCTCCGCGTCCAGCCCATCCGTCATCGCCGTCCGAATGTACCCGGGAGCCACCGCATTAACCGTTATCCCTCGGCCCGCAAGCTCCTTCGCGGCCGACTTCGTCAATCCTATCACCCCCGCCTTCGACGCCGCGTAGTTCGCCTGTCCCGCGTTGCCCATCAGCCCTATTATCGACGCAATGTTCACGATTCTTCCCCATCTCTTCTTCATCATATATCGCGCCGCCGCCTTCGTGCAGTTGAACGTTCCCTCCAGGTTTACCGCCAGAACCCGTCTCCACTGCTCCGTTCCCATCCGCAAGATCAGACTATCGGCAGTTATTCCGGCATTGTTTATCAGAATGTCCGGCCCGCCGAGGTCGGCGTTTATGCCCTTCACGGCCGTTTCCACCGAGCCAAAATCCGCAACGTCCAGCTCGACCGCCCTTGCGTCCCCGCCCTTCGAGACTATCTCTTCGGCCGTCGCCTTCGCAGGCTCCGCCTCGATGTCCGAGATCACCACCTTCGCCCCGTCACTCGCCAGACGCTCCGCAATCGCCTTTCCCAGCCCCCGCCCCGACCCTGTGACCAGCGCCACGCGCCCCTTAATGCTCATTCGTCTTCCTCCTCCACCTGCTTAAACGCGCTCACCGCCGACTCCATGTCGTTCACATTCACCACCTTTATCCGGTCGTCTATCCGGCGGCACAGCCCCGCCAGAACTCTGCCCGGCCCTATCTCATACATCGTATCCACCCCCGCGTCCACCATAAACCTCACAGATGCTTCCCAGTGAACCGGGCCGTCAATCTGCTCCTGAAGCACCTGTTTGATCTCCGGCGGATCCTGAACTGCGCCGGCGGTAACGTTCGAGACCACCGGTGGATTCGCCCTCCTGATCCTCACCTCTTCCAGAGCCTGCCTCAGCCTTTCCCTCGCCGGTCTCATAAGAGGAGAGTGAAACGCCCCGCTCACCGCCAGCCTAACCACCCTCTTCGCTCCCATCTCCCTCACCGCAGACTCCGCCCTCTCGAGCGCCTCAAATTCGCCGGAGATCACCACCTGCCCGGGGCAGTTCAAGTTGGCCACTTTCACGACTCCGGCTTCCGAAGCCCCTCGGCACGCCGTCTCCACCGCGTCCCCACTCAGACCGATCACCGAACTCATCCCTCCGGGATTTGCATCCGCCGCGTCCTGCATGTACTGGCCGCGCTTTCGGACCAGCCCAACCGCGTCATCAAACTCCAACGCCCCCGAAAAAGCAAGCGCCGTGTACTCCCCAAGGCTCAGCCCCGCCGCAAGGTCCACCTCGGGCAAATCTCCCCACTCCCTCGCCGCATCCAGCAATGCTATGCTCGTTACGAGTATCGCGGGCTGGCTGACCGGCGTAGATGCAAGCTCTTCTTCCGGCCCTTCGAAGCAGACCTTTGCCAGATCGAACCCAAGCACCCGGCTTGCGGCCTCGAACCGTTCCCTCGCCTGCGCTACACGCTCGTACACGTCCCGTCCCATTCCTGTGTATTGTGCGCCCTGCCCGGGAAAGATGAACGCCGCCTTGCCCAATGCCCTCACCACCTTATTACCATCGATGCCCACGTCAGGCCGCCCCCGAAGGCGACCAGGATCACGTGGTCACCGCGCCCAACCAGTCCTTCTCTCCTCGCCTCGTCCAGCGCTATGGGGGTTGACGCCGCCGAAGTGTTGCCGTACCTGTCGATGTTTATGTATACCCTGTCCAGCGGAATATCAAGCTTTTTCATCGCAGAGTCTATAATCCGGAAGTTCACCTGGTGAGGGACAACCAGTTTCACGTCCGCCGGACTCAAATCGCAGTGCTCCATGGCATCCGCCACAAGCCACCGCATTATCTCCACAGCGAACTTGAACACTTCCTTCCCCCGAATCCTCATAAAGTGCTCCCCTCCCTCCACCGTCTTATGGCTGGTCGGCTTCAGCGAGCCCCCGGCGGGCGTCTGCATCATTTCCGCGCCCGAGCCGTCCGCCGCCAGCCGGCAGTAGAGTATCTCCCCGTATCCCTCCTTCGCCGGTTCCACTATCGCCGCTCCCGCCCCGTCACCGAACAGTATGCAGCTCGTCCTGTCCTCGTAGTTCGTTATGCGCGAGAGCACCTCCGACCCCACCACCGCCACCTTGTTCATCATCCCGCTCCCGACAAAATGCCACGCGCTCGCCATACCGTAGATGAACCCGGAACACGCCGCCGCAACGTCAAAGCACGCCGCATTCCTCGCGCCCACCTTCTCCTGAAGATAGCACGCCGCCGAAGGCAAAAGCTTATCCGCCGTTATCGTCCCCACTATCAGAAGGTCCAGTTCTTCCGGCTTCGTCTTAGCGTCATCCAGCGCCCGCCGCACCGCCTCAGCAGCCAGATCCGAACAAGCCTGATCCTCAGCCGCTATCCGCCTCTCCCTTATTCCCGTACGCGTCCTTATCCACTCGTCGCTCGTGTCAACCATCTTCTCGAGGTCGAAATTCGTCAAGACGCGCTCCGGCACGTACGATCCCGTGCCCGAGACCGCCGCTTTTCTCATCTCAGTCATTACCAGTCGTCACTCCAAGATGTCTATTGCGGCTGGACTCTCACACCACGCTCAACGCCGGGACCATCTTGCGATTTACCTGCTCGCGCGCGAACGCGACCGCTCGCGATATGGCGGTTCGTACCGCCGCAGCATCGGACCTCCCGTGACATATAATGCAGATGCCATCGACCCCCAGAAGGAGCGCCCCGCCGAACTCGGCGTAGTTCGTGCGCTTCCTCAGCATCCCCAGCAACTCTTCTTCATCGTTCCCACGCTCCGCAAGGTTGGCCACCGCCTCCTCCACGACCCTGTATAAGCCCTCCAACAACCCCTCGCTCACCTTCAGCACCACGTTCCCCACAAAGCCCTCGCACACCGCCACGTCACACCCGCCCGAGAAAACCTCCCTTCCCTCGATGTTACCGATGAAGTTCAACGGGCTCTCCGCCAGCAGCTTGTGCGCCTTCTTCACCAGCTCGTTGCCCTTCGTCCCCTCCTCTCCGATATTCAGCAGCCCCACCTGGGGCTCCTTTATCCCCAGCATGCATTTGGCGAACTCCGAAGCCATGAGCCCGTACTGGAGCAGATGCTCCGCGCGGCAATTCACGTTTGCGCCCACGTCGATCAGCGTACACGTCCGGTGATATGTGGGGAAGCTGACCGCTATGCCGGCCCGGTGTACTCCCGGCAGGAGCTTCATCGAAAGCGTCGCCGCAGCCACGAACGCCCCTGTGTTCCCCGCGCTCATGACCGCGTCCGCATCTCCCGAAGCCGCCAACTGCACCGCCTTCAACACCGACGAGTCCGGCTTGCTCCTCAGCGCCTTCACCGGCAACTCGCCCATGTCCACGACCTGCGAGGCGGGCACAACCCGCATTCCCTCGCCCTCATATCCAACAGACCTCATCTCCTCCCGGATACGGTTTTCGTCCCCAACCAGCAGCAGCTCTCTCGCCGTTCCCTCCCGCGCAGCCAGAACGGCCCCCCGGACAATCTCCCCGGGAGCCCAATCGCCGCCCATCGCATCAATCGCGACGCGCATAAGCCTAGCTCTCCTCCATCTCCAGCACCGCGCGCCCCGCGTAGTGCCCGCAATTGGGGCAGATCGTGTGTGGCGGCTTGGCTTGGTTGCACCTCGGGCATGTGGCAAGGCTCTTCGCCTTCAGCCCGTCATGCGCGCGCTTCTTACGCGTCCTCGAACGCGAGTGTCTCTTCTTCGGCAGTGGCATCTGATTAGTCCCTCCTAAACGGCTTCGCCCGAACAGGCCAAAACGTTAATTCTATCCCCTAGCCGCACCCGGAGTCAATCTCCACCCTGCTCGCCGAGCTTGTCCCCTATCACCTCGCGCGCCCTCTTCAGCGCCTTCTCGAGCCCTTCCGGCTTGCCTCCGCCTGACTGTGCCATGTCTTTCCTCCCCCCGCCTCCCCCGTTCACCTCCTTCGCCGCCTCTCTCACGATCGCCCCGGCATCCACCCCCCGCGCAACGAGGTCCTTGCTCACACCGCAGACGATATTCGCCCTCCCTTTCCCCCGCGAGCCTACGACCACCACCGTCCCTTCCCTCTCGCGAAACTTGTCCGCAAGCACGCGAAGCTCATCCATCCCCATGCCGTCGAAACCTCTCACCGCCACCTTCGCCCCCTTCACCGTTTCCATCGATCCCTCCAAGTCGCCAACAGCGCTCCCGGGTCCCGCCTGCTTCAGGCGGGCCACCTCGCGCCGCAACTCCCTCACCTCAGCCAGAAGCTCTTCCACCCGCTCCTTCAATCGGCCTTCCGGGCACTTAAGCACGTAGCACGCGTCCGACATCTCCCCTTTCAGCTCCTCTACACGCTCCAGCGCCGACTCGCCCACCACCGCCTCGATCCTTCTCACCCCCGCTCCTATCGACCCCTCCGACACTATCGCGAACGACCCTATGTCCCCGGTCGCCTTCGCGTGCGTGCCCCCGCACAGCTCCTTGCTTAAACCTTTGACCTCCACCACCCTTACCTCGTCCCCGTATTTCTCCCCGAACAGCGCAATCACCCCCTCCTCTCGCGCCTTCGCGTAGCTGCTCTCGTACGTCTCCAGCGGCCGGTTGTCCAGTATCCACCCATTCACGAGCCTCTCAATTGCGTGAAGTTCCTTCTGCTCGACGCGCTGGGGATGCGGGAAATCGAACCTCAGCCTGTCCGGGGCCACCAGCGAGCCCGCCTGCTCTGCATGTTCACCCAGTATCTCTCGAAGAGCCCGGTGCAGCAGGTGCGTCGCCGTGTGAGCCCTCGCCATCGCCCTCCTCCGGCCCTCATCCACCCTCAATTCGTGCTCCTCCCCCACCTTAAGCTCCCCTGCGGCCACCTTCGCATCGTGAATTATCAGATCGTCAACTCTCCTCGCACCCGACACCTTCACCCGCACGCCATCCGCAATTACCTCACCGGCGTCTCCCACCTGCCCGCCGGCTTCACCATAGAACGGAGTCTTGTCGAAAACCAGCTCCACCTTACCGTCTTCGGCGGTCGCTCTCGACCGCAACTCTTCATCTTTCACTATCGCGATCAGCTTGCCCTTCGCCTCTCGCGTCGCGTACCCGACGAATTCCGTCGAACCCACCTTGTCCTTCAGCTCCGCCAAAGCCGCTCCGCCGAAGATGTCCCCGGTCAGCTTGGTCTTCTTGCGGGAGCGCTCTCTCTGCGAATCGAGAAGCCCCCGGAACCCCTCCGCATCCACCTCGACCCCTTGCAGATGCGCCTCCTCCTTTATAACCTCTGTCGGAATTCCGTAAGTGTCGTACAGCAGGAATGCGTCGGCTCCCGACAATGCGCCGGCTCCGGTTTCCACGGCCCTCTGGAGCATCTCGCGCATCGTCGGCAGACCCCGCTCCAGCGTCGCCTGGAAGCTCTCTTCTTCCGACCGCACTATGTGGGCGATGTTCTCGCGTCTCCCTCTCAGTTCGGGATACGGCTCGGACATGACCTCCGTTATCGATGGTACCAGCTTATAAAGGAAGCCGGCCCCATCATCGCTGAGTCCACGCCCGTCCATGACCGCGCGCCTTAAAAGACGCCTCACGACGTACCCGCGTCCCTGATTAGAAGGCAAAACACCGTCGCCGATGCAAAATACCACCGCGCGCACGTGGTCCGCTATCCGCCTGAACGGTCGGGCCTCGCCCGTTTTGGATGGGTCATACTTCTTCTTCGTCAGCCTGGATATCTCGTCGATTATCGGCGTAAAGAGGTCGGTCTCGAAGTCCGTCTTCGTTCCCTGGAGCACCGCCACCGTCCTCTCAAGCCCCATGCCGGTATCGATGTTGCTCGACGGAAGCGGTTCCAGCACCCCTTTCTCGGTCCGGTTGAACTGCGTGAACACGAGATTGTAAAGCTCTACAAGCCTGTCCTCGCCGGCCTCCGGCCCCATGTCGTAGAAAATCTCCGAGCACGGCCCGCACGGCCCGTTCGGTCCCTCTGTCTGAGCGTTCGGCGGCCAGAAGTTCTCGCTCGCGTCCATCAGCCTGACCTTCTCCTCCACCAAGCCCACCTTATCTACCCATATCCGCAGCGCCTCCTCGTCCTCCTCATATACCGACGCGCTCAACCTGCCGGCATCGATCTTCAAATCTTCCAGCAGGAACTCCCACGCCCACAGTATCGACTCCTCTTTGAAGTAATCGCCGAACGAGAAATTGCCCAGCATCTCGAAAAACGTGTGATGCCCGGGAGTGTAACCGACCTTGTCGATGTCGTCGGTCCGCAGGCATTTCTGGCATGTGGCGGCGCGACGGAAGGTTATCCCTTTCCCACGGAACTGGTCCTTGAATTGGTTCATACCCGCGGGCGTGAAAAGGATAGTGGGATCATTGGCAGGCACGAGGGAATCGCTGGGGCAGACCTTGTGCCCCCTCGCTCTGTAAAACTCAAGGAACCTTGTCCGAAGTTCGTTGCCGTCCACTATGGCTTATTCTCGGTGCCTGATTCGCCCTGCTCCGCTCCCACGCCCATGCTCTCGCGAATCTCCTTCTCCAGCTCCTGCGCGACCTCTTTGTTCTCTTTCAGAAACTGCCGGGCGTTGTTGCGCCCCTGCCCCAGCCGCGTATCTCCCATCGAAAGCCAACTCCCCATCTTGTCCACGGTCTTAAGCCCGATCCCCAAATCCAGCAGGTCGCCCTCCCACGAGATACCCTCTCCCCATAGGATGTCGAATTCCGCATTTCTGAAAGGCGGAGCCACCTTGTTCTTCACCACCTTTGCCTTCACTCGCTGCCCGACAATCTTGTCCCCCTCCCTTATGCTCGCTATGCGTCGTATGTCGATTCGAACCGACGCATAGAACTTCAGTGCCCGCCCCCCGGGCGTCGTCTCGGGATTCCCGAACATCACCCCGATCTTCTCCCGTATTTGGTTTGTGAATATCATCGCCGTTCGCGACTTCGATATCGCAGCCGTGAGTTTCCTCAGCGCCTGAGACATGAGTCTCGCCTGCAGCCCGACGTGCGCATCACCCATCTCCCCTTCCAGCTCCGCCCGCGGCACCAGCGCCGCCACCGAATCCAGCACCACCAAGTCCACCGCGTTGCTCCGTATCAGAAGCTCCGCTATGTCCAGCGCCTGCTCCCCCGCATCCGGCTGCGAGACCAGAAGCGAATCCAAATCAAGTCCCACCTGCCTGCAATACGCCGGTTCCATTGCATGTTCCACGTCGATGAACGCCGCGATCCCCCCTGCCTTCTGCGCGTTAGCCATGATGTGATAGCACAGCGTCGTCTTGCCCGAAGCCTCCGGCCCGAATATCTCCGTCACCCTCCCGCGCGGCACTCCGGTGCCCCCAAGCGCCAAATCCAGCGAAAGCGCCCCCGTAGGTATTCCTTCCACACCCGCATACCCTCCCTCGCCCATCTTCATGATCGCGCCCTTGCCGAACTGCTTCTTTATCTGATCAAGAGCCCGCTCGAGCGCTTCCTCCCTCTTGCTCTCCTCCTTGTCTTCCTTTTTCGCCATATCCCGCTCCTCGCTATCTAGGGGATTTTCCCGGGTCAAGATAAATCCGCTCGAGCGGCGTATACACCGGGCCCGACGGCGTCAAGTCGCTCTTCATGAACGTTAGCTTGCTCACTCTCTGCTTTCCCGCCTCGTATTGCCTGTTCTCAGATATCTTATCCACCAGCCTCCGCACACCCCGCGTCCCTCGGACCCGCCCGATCGTCAGGTGCGGGACATATTTCCTCGTCTCCTTCTTGCAGCCGACCGGCTCCAGGCTCTCCTCCAGCCGCGCCGCCAGCTTCGCCAGCATACCTCCATCGTCCTTTACCCCCACCCACACGACCCGTGGCGGCTGCCTTGTCGGGAAAGCGCCCATCCCTCTCAACTCCACATCAAACGATTCGAATCCGTTTACAGCGCTCTGCAGAATCCTGCTCGTCATCAGCACCTGCTCGTCGCTCAGGTCCCCCATGAATTTCAGCGTCAGGTGGATGTTCTCCTCCTCCACCCACTTGACCAGATTCCCGGCCTCCAGCCTCTTCTGGAGCCCCGCGACGCTCCTCCTTATGCCTTCGTCCAGCTCCACGCAAAGGAACGCTCTAGTCGCCATCTTTCAGCCTCAGCATTCCCGAATACGCCCGGAACCTCTCGTTCACCTCTTCCCGCGTAGCCGCCGCAAGCCGCCGCACGCTGAAATCCTCCACCGTGAACGAGGCCACCACGCACCCATAGGCCACCGCGGTCTTCAGCGCCTCGTGACCGTGCTCCCCCACATCCGCCAGATAGCCCATCATCGCTCCTCCGAAACTGTCTCCCGCGCCCGTCGGGTCCTTCACTTGACCCAGAGGCACCGACGGCAGAGCAAACACCTCCTCCCTCGTCGCCCCCAGGGCACCATGCTCTCCCTTTTTTATCACCGCGAACTGCACCCCCCTTTCCAGCAGAATCCTTCCCGCCGCAACCAGATTCATCTCGCCGGTGTACATCCTCGCCTCCCCCTCATTCATCACCACCCCGTCCAGCTCCGAAATCACCTTGTCCAGTTCCTCCCTGTGCGTCTCAATCCAGTGATTCATCGTGTCGCACACGACCAGCTTCGCATTCCTCATCTGTCTGACGACGTTGCGCTGCAACAATGGGCTGCCGTTCGCCAGGAAAACGTACTCGCACCCGCACAAACCCTCGCCCAGGTTCCCCTCGTAGTCGCCGAAAACATTCAAATCCACCCCCAGCGTCGTCGCCTCATTCATGTCCCCCTCGTACCGCCCGCTCCACCGGAACGTCCTACCCGGCCTAACCTCCAACCCGCAGGTATCGATGCCCTTCTCCCCCAGCAACCCCTTCCATTCCTCCGGGAAATCCTCTCCGACGACGCCCGCGAGCTTGACCTCGGTGAAAAGGCTCGCCGCAAGCGAGAAATAGACCGCCGACCCCCCCAGCGTCTCCTCCGCCTTTCCGTGCGGCGTCTCCACAGTGTCCAACGCCACGGAGCCAACTACAAGCAGAGACATACTCCCCTCGCCGGTTGGGAATCTACGACGCTACCGCCGCCCCCCGTTTACACTAGCTCAGCCGGCGGTATCGACCTGGCCGGGAATAACCAGCCTTTGACCCAGCTCCAACCTGTCGGGATTGGGGATGGACTTTTTGTTTGCTTCGTGAATTTCCTTCCACAGGGAACCGTCGCCGTAATACTTCTCGGCCAGCTTATAAAGCGTATCCCCCCGCTGGACAACGTGGCTCAGGTCGCCCGCCGCGCGTGGCAGCGGCTTTTCAACCTTTAACGCCGATTTCGGCAACGGCGGTATCACCAGCTTCTGTCCCACCGGCAGACGGCCCGGGTCCGGAACCTGTTTCCGGTTCGCTTCGAAAATCACCTGCCACTTGGTCCTGTCGCCGTAAACCTTCTCCGCGATCCCGATGAACGTATCCCCCGCGGCAACCACGTACGTCTTCGGCTGAGCCGCCTCAGACGGATGAAGAACGACTGCCAACGGCACCGAAGCTTGGCCCTTGTCCTCGCCTGCGGCCGCAAGCTCCAGCGGGGCTTTACTTTCCGTCGCCATTACCGCGACGTCGGGTTCCGCCTCCCTCTTCAGCTCAGGCGCGGGGGTGATCTCCTTCACCTCGAAAATCCTCTCCTGCGTCTCGCTCAATAAGTCCTCGTCCGGCACAAAGTCGAGAGTATTCCGCCCGCTCTCACGAGATATCAATATCAGCACAAGGATGACAACGATCGTCGTCACAAACGCGGCAAGCTTTTGCGTCTTGCTCATTCCACTCTCCTCTGGACGCTCTCCGTGCGTACCAAATCTGCATCAGCTTGTATCCTCCCGCTTATACCGTCGCAGCCCCCTGCGACCTACCACCCCCTTTCCCCCAAGTTCTTCACCCCCCAGGGGCTCCTATCCCTCTCCACGTCTTGTGCCTGAGCCCTATACTACTTATATCTTCAACCGACCGGCTAAACTCAAGCCCGTCGTCGCCTTTTGTTCCATTCTACTACCAGCGCGCTCGCGACGAAGACCGACGAGTAAGTACCCACTACTATACCCACCATCAACGCAAATGCAAACCCGCCCAATGCCGCGTTCGCCCGTCCCCCCACCAGGAACAGCACCAGCACCACCACAAACGTCGTGAACGACGTCAGAATCGTCCTCGAAAGCGTCTGGTTTACGCTCAAATTCACCATGTCCACATACCCCATCCGCCTCCCGCTCGCCAGGTTCTCCCTCAGCCTGTCGAACACCACGATCGTGTCGTTCAGCGAGTAGCCGATTATCGTAAGCACCGCCGCGACGATCGGCAAGCTGAATTTCGCGCTCAGAAGCCCTATCCCGTCCACTATCGCCAGGACTCCCACCGTTATGGCCACGTCGTGCGCGAGCGCCGCAACCGCCGCAACCCCGAAAACCAGCTCGAACCGAATCCAGATGTACACGATTATCGCAATCAACGCGAACGTCACCGCCATGTACGCCTTTTCCGTCAGCCCCCCCGCCACCTTCTCGCTGATCTTTTCCACACGCGGGAACGGCGAGGTCACCTCAAATGCCTCCTCCAGCCTCGCTTTCACCTCGCTCGGCATGTCCGACTTGACCTTCACCTCCACCGACGAGTATCGCCGCCCGCCGGCTTCGCCGCCTTCCGCCGGAGCTACTGCCGCCTCGTCAAATCCTATCTCCCCAAGCACATCCCGCACCTGCTCCAGCGACAGCGGCCTCTCCAGGTTCATTACCACCCTCGAGCCCCCTGCATAGGGGTCCTCCTCTCCCTCCCCGGGAACCTTCCGAATCTTCCCCGATTCAGGGAAAGGCTCCGGCTGCAGTTCGCCTGCGAAAGCCGCCCGCAACGCCTCCAGGAACTCTCTCTCATCCTCAGAGCCCTGATCCCCCGCCTCCAGCTTCTTCCGCACCTCAAAATGGGTGCCCTTCGCCCCTTCGGTCGAAAGCTCCACGTCCTTCGCCCACACGCTCTGCACCTGGACCCCCGTAAGCCCCGCAGCCGCGATCCTTTCCCTCACCTCGCTCGTCGCCATGGGTTTCGTCAGTGCGATCTCCGCCAGAGTCCCTCCCGTAAAGTCTATCCCCAGCTTACTGTCGCCACGCCCGAAAAACACCGCCAGGCCCAGCACCACCATGGCAACGGAGCCCAACGCAGCCCAGCGTCGCACTTGCATGAACGGGATGTTAGGCTTGGACACAAGCTCAAAGATTCTCAACTCCCGCAGTATCCCTTTGTCCACCAGCACGTTCACTATCACCCGCGTGACGAACACCGCCGAAAACATGCTCGCCACGATCCCTACCGAGAGCGTAATCGCAAACCCTTTTATCGGCCCCGTTCCCACGTAATACAGGATCAGCGCCGTTATCAGCGTCGTCAGGTTCGCGTCGAGGATCGTCACGAACGCCCGCTGATACCCGTTCTTCACCGCCGTGGCCAGCGAAATGCCCGCGCGGGCTTTCTCCTCCCTTATGCGCTCGAATATCAGGATGTTCGCGTCCACCGCCATCCCGACCGTCAGAATAAGCCCCGCAATCCCGGGCAGCGTCAGCGTCGCCCGCAGCGCGCCCAATGCGCCCATTATCAGTATCAGATTCAGGCACATGGCGAAGTTCGCGACCATCCCCATCGCCATGTAATAAATCCCCATGAACACCAGCACCGCCACCACGCCTATGAGTATCGCCTTCGCCGAGCTCCGAATCGAGTCCTCCCCCAGGCCCGGCCCGACGAAACTCTCCCATTCCAGCACCAGCCCCAGCGGCAGGCTCCCCGACGCCAGCGTCGTCGCAAGGTCCTTCGCCTCCTCCTCCGGGAACCCGTATGGGTCTCTCGTTATGCTCGCCTTCCCGCCGGATATCAACTCCCTGATCTGCGGGGCCGTATACAGCACCCCGGGGTCCACGATCTCGCCGCGCTCGCGCCTGGTATTCAGCACAACCGCCAGCGGCTCACCCACGTGATCTCCCGTGATCCGCTCGAACCTCGTCGCGCCCGTAGCGTCCAGCTCCAGCGATACGCTCCACTTGATCCCGTCCGCCAGTCGCGCCGCCGCCCTCGTTATCCTCTCCCCGGTCAGCAGCGCCGTGTTCTCGACCAGAAGGTTCTGCGGTACCTCCTTCCCGTTGACCACCGTCGTAAGCTCATAAAGGTGGTATCCCCGCGGGACTTTCCCTGACTCCGCCTGCTTGAGCTTCTCCGCGTCCGAAGAGACCAGGCGGAACTCCAGCGTCCCGGCGACCTCGATTATCTCCTTTACCCGCTCCACTTCCGTCCGGCTGGCCCCGGGAATCTGCACCAGCAGGTTCGAACGCCCCTCCCTTTGAACCAGCGGCTCCTTCAACCCGTACACGTCTATGCGCTTGCGCACCGTTGCCGCCGTCTGGTCGTACGCCGCCTCCATGTCCGAACTCGTCCCCACCATGGCGTAGCGCAGCTCAGACCCGCCGCGAAGATCCAATCCCAGCGCAATCCTCGAACGCCCTATCTCCTCCTCCATGTACCTCCTCTCCACCCGCGTGCCTTCCCTCACCTCGCTTACCAGCCTTCTTTCCGTGTACTTGTCACGGATCAGCCAGCCCCAGTTGCTTGAGAACTGAACCTTCTCGTCGCCGCCGACCCACTTTCCTTCCTCTTCGACCTCGGTGATCACGCGTCGCTCGAGCACCACCCTCACCGGCGGCGTCGCGAACCATAACGCCAGCGCCGCCGCAAAGACGATTACCAAAACGTGCCAGATACGAGTCCGTTCCATATCGTTACCTTCCGTGTAGTCTCATCGCAGTCACTTCAACCTGTCGCGGGGGGAATCGCCCGGCCTTACTCCTCCGTATCAGCCCCTTCTCCCTCCGCGGGCTTGAGCACCCTCGAAATCGCACTCCGCGAGAACTTCAGCCTCACGTCCTTAGCATCGTCCACGCGCAATACCAGCTCGTCTTCCTTCACCGAAGTGATCACGCCCCGTATCCCCCCGATCGTCACCACGTGGTCGTTTCTCTTTATGCTGCTCAGCATCTCGCGCCGCTCTTGATCTTTCTTCCTTTGCGGCCTCAGCATCAAGAAGTACATCACGACGAACAGCAGCCCCAGCGGAATCAGGAACTGATAAAAGGGATTCCCTGTACCCGTTCCCTGCTGCTCCTCCGCCGCAAACACCAGCCATCCGAGAATGCTCATCGTCTCAACTCTCCTTGTATCGAGCCAAAAACTCCTCTTTGAACTCCACAAAGCCGCTCCCCTCTATCGCCTCCCTTATCCCCTTCATAAGACGTTGGAAGAACCTGATGTTATGTACCGACACCAGAGTCAGCCCCAATATCTCACCCGCATTAAAGAGGTGGCGTATGTAGCCCCTCGTAAAGTTCCTGCACGCATCGCAATCGCACGTATCATCTATCGACGACGCGTCCTCCCGATGTCTCCTGTTCCTCAGTCGCACCACCCCGTTCCATGTGAAGGCGTATCCGTTCCTCCCGTTCCTGGTGGGCAACACGCAGTCGAACATGTCCACGCCGCGCGCGACCGCCTCCAGGATGTCCGCCGGCGGCCCTACGCCCATCAGGTACCTCGGATTGCCCTCCGGAAGCTCCGTCGTCGTATGCTCCAGCGCTTCCATCATAAGCTTCGGGCCTTCGCCGACGCTCAGGCCCCCGATAGCATAACCGTCGAACCCGATTCTCACAAGCTCGCGCGAGCAGTATTTCCTCAGATCTTCAAACACACTTCCCTGGACTACGCAGAACAGCGCCTGATCCTTCCTCCGATGAGCACTCTTGCATCTCTCCGCCCAGGCCAGAGTTCTCTCCGTCGCCGCCTTTGCGTATCCGTGCTCGCACGGGTACTCCACGCACTCATCGAAAGCCACTATCACGTCCGCGCCCAGCGCGTTCTGAACCTCCGTCGCGCGCTCCGGCGACATGAACAGCAGCCTGCCGTCCACCGGCGACCGGAACTCCACCCCTTCCTCCGTCACGCTCCTCAGCTCCGACAGCGAGAACACCTGGTATCCCCCGCTGTCGGTCAGTATCCCTCCCCCCCACCCCATGAACTTGTGCAGCCCTCCCAGCCTCTCCACCACTTCCTCGCCCGGCCTCAGCGCAAGGTGGAAGGCATTGCACAGCAGCATCTCAGTGCCCGTATCGGCCACCTGCGCCGCCCCCACGGACTTCACCGTCCCCTGCGTGCCCACAGGCATGAACGCCGGCGTTTGCACCGTCCCGTGAGGGATAGTCATCTCGCCCCGCCTCGCCCCGCACCTACCGTCAGTCGCAGAAACCCTAAAGCCGAATCCCCGGCCCTCGTTCTGCGAGCACCCGCTCATCCCTCAGTAAACCCTCACCACTTCCGCCCCAGGATAGTAGTATTTCAGAATCTCAGTGGACGAATACCCCTTGCTCGCCATCCTCTCCGCACCCCATTGGCACATCCCCACCCCGTGGCCGAAACCTTTCCCCGTAAACAGAAATTCATAACCCGCGCGTCTCACTTCAAACTCGGGACTCTTCACGTTCTTCGAGCCCACCACCAGCCTGAAGTCCTGCGCCCTCATCCGCCTGCTCCTGTCGCTTCCTTCCACTATCAGCCAAAAGCCGTCGCCATCCGAAACGCGCACGTCTCGCACCTCGCCCACGTCGAGCCCGGCCCTCGCCATATCGTCCCCGATCTCCGACGCCGGCACTCTGGCGTCCCACCGGTAACCCTTCGCCCGGGAGCAGAAATCGCACGGCACGCCGGAGAGCGGCATGATCTCCCTCTCGCCGAACACCACCTCCACGCTCCTGGTGTGCCCTCCGCACACCGAGTGGTAGTACGCCGGGAAAAGCCTCCCCTGGTACGTCAGAATCACGCCGCGCGTGTCTTCCATGATCTCTCTCGATATCGGCCTCTCCGCGTCCACGCCCCCGTATTCCTGCGAGTATTGATATCCCGCCGCCATGTCATACGGCGCTCCCGGCTGCCGTATCTTTATCCGGTACAGCGCGTACGTCCTCGCCGCCACGGCCTGCGCCTCGAGCGCGTCCTTCGGCCACGTCAGAAACACTTCCTTACCCAACACCCCGGCGAGGTAGCTCTCCAGATCCACCGTCTCCACGACCGTGACGCCGTCGTTCCCGTCCACGTAGATGAGCAGCTCCCCACGGTATTTCACCCCGTCCACCCGAAGCGTCCCGTCTTCCATGGTCGTAAGCTTCAACTCGCGCACCCCGGTGCCGTTCCCGTCCATCAGCAGCTCCCTGTCCCTCGCCGATATCTTCACGTCGCCAAGCCTACCCCCCGAATCCACCAGCCTGCTCGACCTCCCCCCCCGGAGCTCAAAGTCCGCCTCCGCGCCCACGGTCACGCTTTCGCTGCGCCGCGCCAGCGCGATCCTCACCATCGGCGACCCGGGAAGGTACCCCGTGTACACCAGCGGCTCCGGCTTCGGCCGGCTGCATGAGAAGAAAATCACCGGCAGCAGGGCAACTGCCGCCAGCACCGCCAATTTCACAACGCGACCGATCATCCCCCGCCTCCCTTGTACATCTCCACCCCGGTCTCCCTGTATCTCTCCTCCTCGCTGAAAATGCACCCGCAGTATTGCTGGCGGTAGAGTTTTCTCCTTTTCGCCTCCGCAAGGCCGCTCTCCATCTCCGGCCGCAAATCCGCGTAAAGGAACTCCACGCCCGCCTCCGCCGCCACTTTCTCTCCTATCTTCCGAATCATCTCGTGGTCTTGCTCATGGCTGCCCAGCAGCGTAGTCGAAAACGCGTCGAATCCTTCTTCCGCAGCCTTGCCCGCGGTCTCTCGCAGCCGCATCTCGTAGCACCTCGCGCAATTCTTCCCCCCGCCCTCCACCACCTCCCGCAGATATCTTCGCAGCCCGTACTCCTCGCACACGATCATATCCAGCCGGCCCCTCATCTGATCCCGCAGCACCTTCATCGCCTTCATCCTCTTGCGGAATTCCAGCAGCGGGTGGATGTTCGGATTGAAGAAGAACGACACAACGTCCCACCCCCGCCCCTTCAACCCCGACAACGCGCCCAAAAGGCAGCCGGCGCAACACGTGTGCAGAAGCAGCCGCATTTGCAGCCCTCGACTACGACGCCACGTCCCTCAGCGCCAACCCTACCTCGCCCAGCTTTCTCTTCACCTCGTCCAGCGACGTCTGCCCGAAGTTCTTGCAGCTCATCAGCTCCTGCGGCGTCTTCTGTATCAGCTCACCCACCGTCGAAACGCCCAGCGTATCCATGCACCGGCGGCTTCGAACCGACAAATCCAGCGACGACACCGGCCTCGACAGCCGCTCGTCGCTTTCCCTCTCCCCCGTCAGCGCCTGTCTCACGCGTTCCACCTCGCTTTCTTCCACCTCCTGTCCCAATCTCAGGCCCTTCCTTCCCAGCAAATCCTTTATCTCCTTCAGGGACGTCTCGCCGAAGTTCTTATAATTCAGCAGATCCTGTTCCGTCGTCCGCATCAGGTCGCCCAACGTCCGCAGGTTCATCTTCTCCAGGCAGTTGCGGCTCCGAATGGAAAGCTCGAATTCGCTCAGGGGCGTCTGCATGATCTTATTTCGCCGATCCGCGCGCTTCTCCCGCTCCTCGTCGTAGTACATGTCCAGCGACGCAACCGCATCCTTCAAAAACAGCAGCGCCCTCGGATTGCCGGGGTCCAGCTCCAAGGCCCTCTCATAGCGGCCTATCGCCTTGTCGTACTCCTCCGCGTCCTCATAGAGTACGCCCAGGTTCAGGTGCGCGTTCAGAAACGACGGACCGCACGAAATGCACTTCTCGTAATACTCGATCGCCTCGTCGTCCTCGCCCCTCAGGCTCATCAGGTATCCGGCCCTAAAGGCCGCCGCAGCGTTGCACTGGTCCAGCTTCAGCGCCCTTTCATACTCCTCCGCAGCCTCCTCCAGCTCGTCCTCGGTCTCGTGGCAATACCCCTTGAGAACATGCGCATCCGCGTTCTTCTCGTCCTTTTTCAGCACTTTGTCCGCGATCTTCAACGCCTCCGCCACATCCCCGCTCTCCCTTTTGAGGTCCCCGATCTCCAACATCACATCGAGAGCCTTCGAATCTTTTTCCAGTATCTCTTCAAACGCCGCCAGCGCGCCCTCCTTGTCTCCCATCGCCTTCAGGCACAGCCCCGAAATGAACCTGACCTCCGCAACGTCTTTCACTGATCCTGCGACATCCTTCGCTTCCTCGAATCGCCCCAGCGCCAACAGCGCGGCCGCCAGCTTCACCTTGTCGTCCCCCGCCCTCAATTCCTCAACCTGTCCCTCCACGCTCTCCCTGTAGCTCCTGCCCGAAAGCGCAAGCGCCCGCAGCCTCCTCACGTCCTCTCGCATCATCTCCTCCTTGCTCAGGAGACCCTCGATCTCATCCATTACCTGCGCCTCCGGCATAACACCACCTCCACCCTTTGCGGCTTTGCCTTCCAAGGAAAATCTCAGGATACCTCTTGACGCTGACAAGCGAGGCCCAAAACGTATCTCTTCGGCCTCTATGTGCTCGAAATGGGATTATAACCGCCCCCCGATTCCTTGCAAGCACTTTTGCGTCCGTTGACCGCCGCCCCCCGCTGCCCTATAATCCCTTGACTCAAAACTCACACCGGAGGCAGGCCTTGCCCGCAACCGCCCTCGTCGCAGTCCGAAACGTGACTTTCGGCTTCCCGTCCACACTTCCCCTCATCGCCGGCCCTTGCGTTATCGAGGACCTCGACATCTGCCTCAGGATCGCCGAGGAGCTCAAGACCATCTCCTCAGACCTCTCCATCCCCGTCGTCTACAAGGCTTCCTACGACAAGGCGAACCGCTCTTCCATCCACTCCTACCGCGGACCCGGGATCGATAAGGGACTCAAGGTGCTTGAGAGGGTGCGCGAGGAGACCGGCCTTCCACTCCTGTCCGACGTTCATTCCGTCGCCGAAGTGCCCGCCGCCTCGCAGGTTCTCGACGCGCTCCAAATTCCCGCCTTCCTATGCAGGCAGACCGACCTCATACACGCAGCCGCCTCAACCGGCCTTCCCGTCAACCTGAAGAAGGGCCAGTTCCTCTCCCCGCAGGAGATGAAGAACGTCGTCGAAAAGGTCGAGGCGGCCGGCAATAAAGCCATCCTCCTCACCGAGCGCGGCACCTCTTTCGGCTACAACTACCTGGTCAACGACTTCCGCGCCATCCCCGTCATGGCCGACCTCGGCTATCCCGTCGTTTACGACGCAACTCACAGCGCCCAGCTTCCCGGCGCTCTCGGGACTTCCACCGGCGGCCTTCGCCGCTACATCCCGGCCCTTACCCGCGCCGCCGTCGCCGCGGGCGCTCACGCTGTCTTCATCGAGACCCACTTCGACCCCCAGAACGCCCTCTGCGACCAGGAGAATTCCCTCCCCCTCTCCCAATTGCGCGACCTCCTGCGCGGCCTCCTCCGCATCAAACAGGCCCTCGCCCCCGGCGACGGACCCTCCTTGACGCCGTGAGCGCACGATGATACGCTCCAGGGTTGAATACCCCTTCCGGCAAAGGACATGGCAACGTATGCTGCGCCCGCCACCGCTGCTTGGTTTTCTTGCAATGCTCCTCCTCTGCGGCTCCTGCGCCTCCGCCGTTTCCCTCGAAAGCGACGCAAGGGAGCAGTTCGAGCAGGGCAACTACACCGTCGCCGCCCAACTCTACCGCGATCTTCTGCGTCTAAAGCCCGAAGACCCTCCCACAATCCAAGCCCTGGCCGCCTCGCTCTTCGCGGACGGCCAGTTCCCCGAGTTGGTCTCGCTTTCGCCGGCACTTTCCTATCCCGCTCCGCCTACGTCGCTGCTGGCCGAAGCCGCGCAACGAATGGGCCTCAGCCCGGCCGAACTCACCACCCCTCGCCTCTCCCAGGACGACCTGCCCTACCTTCGACGAACCGCGCTCTACCACGAGCTCGCCTCGCGACTCACGTCGCAAATCAGCTCGCCCGACGAGAAGCTTCACGCCCTCTTCGACTGGACTATTCGTAACATCCAGTCCGCCCCCGCTCCTTCGCACCCCGAACT
>CAZBND010000017.1:62290-71302 GCA_964493415.1 uncultured Planctomycetota bacterium
CGGCAGCAGCCGACGCCACGTACTTCCGCGCTCTGGCCATGTACGACGTCGGCCTCTACGAAGCCGCCGCCGAAGAGTTTCGGTCCTACCTCGAGTCGCACCCCGACGGCCCCTGGGTCGAATCGGCCGGATATAATATGGGACGAGCCCTGGAGACGTCGCACCGGCCGGAAGAGGCAATACAGGCTTATCGGGCCCTTCGCGACACCCCGAAGGCAGCTTCCGCGATGTTCCGCATTCGCGACCTCGAAAGAGAACTGGGGGACAAGGTTGTCAATCCTTAGCTTCGCCAGAACCATCCGCAGCGCCCAGCGCCTCACCGAGATCATCCAGGTCCTCACCAAGCACGGCTTCGGCCACATAGTCACCAGGCTGAATCTTCATCGACATCTGCCGGTGGTCAGCCGGCTCAGACGAAAATCCCGCCGCGCCCCGCCGTACGCTCAAGAGGAGACCCCCGCTAAGCGCGTCGCTTTGCTGCTCCAAGACCTGGGCGGCACCTTCGTCAAGCTCGGACAGCTTCTGTCCGCCAGGCCCGACCTTATCCCCGAAAGCTTCATCCTCGAACTCAGCAAGCTCCAGGACCACGCAAAGCCCTTCCCCGGTCACTTGGCCAAGGAAACCGTCGAGGCGGAGCTTCGCCTCTCTCTTGACGAGGCATTCGCAGAATTCGACGAGGAGCCCCTTGCATCCGGCTCCATCGCCCAGGTTCACGCCGCCGCGCTTGCAGACGGAACCGCCGTCGTCGTCAAGGTCAAGCGCCCCGGCATCGACCGGCAGGTCTCCACAGACCTCGACATACTCCGTGCCCTCACGCACCTGGCGCTGAGGTACTTCCCCGAATGGAGGGTGTACCACCCCGCCACGATCGTCGACGAGCTCGCCCGCAAAATCCACAAAGAACTGGACTTCCTTACCGAAGCCGCCTTCACGGCGCGCTTCCGCGAGATCACACGCGACAGCTCTACCCTCCGCTCGCCCGAAGTCTTTTGGAAGTTCACGTCTCCCGGCGTCCTCACCCTCGAACGCCTCGAGGGCATAAAGATCAACATGGTCGAGGAGCTCCAGGCCCAGGGGGTTGATACCAAGGCCCTCGCCCGTAACCTCACCATCAGCTTCATGGACCATTACCTCGAGCACGGCATGTTCCACGCCGACCCCCATCCCGGCAATCTGCTCGTCTCTCCCGACGGCCGCATCAACCTCGTCGACTTCGGCCTCGTCGGGCACCTCTCTGAGGAGATGCGCTCGCAGCTCGCCGCTACTCTATTCGCCGTCACCAGACGCGACGTGGACACTTTCTTCGAAGTTTACTCTGAAATCGGCGTCTTCGACCGTCAGACGCACGCGGGCGAACTCAAAACCGATCTCGCCGAACTTCTCGACAAGTACTACGGCTTGCCGCTCGATCAGATCGACATAAGGCGCGTCTTCAACGACGTCACCGAGACCGCCCGCCGCCATCACGTCATGCTCCCGCGCGATTTCGTCCTCCTCGGCAAGTCAATTGTCGCCGTCGTCGGCACCGCCCGAAAGCTCGATCCGGACTACGACCTCGGCACGCTCGCCGAGTCCACCGCCAAGCTCATATCCAAGGAGCGCTTCTCACCCAGTCGTATCAAACGCCTCCTCTCAACCGAGCTGTGGCAGGTCGGCAGGCTTCTTCACCGCCTCCCCCGCGACCTGCGCAATCTCATCTCCAGCATCCAGGAGGGCAGGCTCCAACTCGTCTTCAAACACGAAGGCCTCGACAATCTCACGACCGAACTCGACAAGTCCTCCAACCGCGTGGCCTTCAGCGTCACCCTCGCCTCTATCGTCATCGGCTCGTCCCTCATCATAGCCGCCGAAGTGGGACCTACCTTCCAGGGCATATCGCTGCTGGGCGTGGTGGGATACGTGTTGGCGGGAATACTCGGCGCGTGGCTGGCAGTTGCAATCCTCAGGGGAGGGAAGCTATAATCATCTTCACCCCAACGCGCCAGCGTGGCTCAACGGCAGAGCACGGCATTCGTAATGCTGAGATTGTGGGTTCGAATCCCACCGCTGGCTCCCGCATCTGATCCCCGGCCTTACCCTATCCCCCCCACCGCGTCGGCTTCACCAGCAACAGCACGATCTTACGCGGCGGAAGCAGCACCGAAAACGCCCGCCGCCCTCCCTCTATACTCCCCAACATGGTGCTCTTGCCCGAGCCGACCTCGAACACCTTTACCCTCTCGCCTTTCAACGGCGTATCATCCAAATCTATCAGCACGTCCACCATCTGCGCCTCCGCAAGCACGTTGCAGAAGACGTATCCAAGCCTCTCTCCCTTGTAGTTCCACCCGTAGTGGACCACGCTCGGAGCCCTGAATACACCCTCGTCCCGCCTTCCCTGGATGCTGTTGTAGTGCGTCCAATCCAAATCCGCCGTCCGCTCCGGCCCCACCAGTTTTGCAGGCCTGATCATCTCCCCGTACGCAAGGAACTCCTTCGCGAAGAGCGTCCGGGCCCGCGTTATCTCACGCAGGAACTTCACCTTCTCCGGGTCCGCGGCCAGAGGGCTCTCATCCGCCTCTATCCACAGGTGATAATGGAGCTGATAGCTCGGAGGCTTCATCCCCGGGAAAAGCTCCAGCGGACTGAACTCGTAATTCAGCTCCAGAATCCCGCCTTCCAGCGCGACCTGCGACGCAATGTAGTAGAATATGTCGCCGAACTCCCTCGAAAGCTTCGCCCACCCGTCGATCTTCACTCCCCCGTACTCGTGGTAGACATACGTAAACAACGGAATGCGCCGGCACTTACCCTCCTTCATCCACCCCAGGAATTTTATCCCCTCCATGTCGCCCTGCACTCCTCCCCCGGCCCTGCACTGGGCGTAATCCATCTCCGCCATGTACACTTCCGCCATCACTTCGCTTCCCTGCGGGACGTATTTCCCCCCGCTGGACTCTCTGGTTGCCGCCTTTGTCTTTTCGTACAGCGTTCGGTACTCCTCGACCAGCTTTCTCCCCCATCCCATGGGCCTCTGCAGCCGGTCCTCCCTGTTCGAGAAAAGGCTCCGCGCCACCGCCGCCGATGATATGTCGTAGTAGTTCGCGTCCGCCCCCACCTCGCTTACCGCCCGCGCGTCTCTCTCGGCGTGGAACTCCTGCCACACCTGCGTCCCCGGGTCCATCCAGTTGGCGGCAAACCCTCCCCCCTTCCGAGGATTGAACGCCAGCGCCCCTTCCTTCCACGTGTTCAGCCCGTACCCCCCCAGGTCAAATCCGTATGGAAAGAAGTCAAACTCGAAAAGCGCGTAGTGATCCCCGAGCCGCTTCAGCGTCTCTATGTTTCTCTCTTCCATAATCGACGGGAACCACGCCTTCGGTTTCCCCGCCTCCCCTCTGGTGCGCGCCACGAACTTCGGCGCTTCGGCCAAAAGCACCCGCGCCTGCTCGAACGGGTAGTCCTCCTTAGGCTCCATCCCGCGCCTCTCGTACAGCGCCCTCATGAACTCCCTCACCGCCGCCTCGCCCTGAAATCCGCTCGCTACCCTCAGCGCCTGCTCGTACGCCTCCGCCGGAACGTTGTTGAAAGGCCCCAGCCCCAGCGCCAGCGTAGCGTTCCGCATCCTCGCCTGCTCCTCCGGGTCGCCC
This sequence comes from uncultured Planctomycetota bacterium, assembly GCA_964493415.1. Taxonomy (GTDB): domain Bacteria; phylum Planctomycetota; class DG-23; order CAZBND01; family CAZBND01; genus CAZBND01. The sequence continues at coordinate 65,917 of CAZBND010000017.1, forward strand.
GCCCATCTAGGCCAGTCATGCCCGAACACGTGAAACACCGGACCGCCGGCCGCTTCGTGGAACGCCTCCACCCACGCGTTCACGTCTATCGAAGAGGGCATCCCGAACGTGCAGAATCCCACCTCCTCCGCCAGCCACTTGCTCCCTTCTCCTCGCGACACCCGCTCTTCCAGCTTCCCCTTCCCGCACCAGTCGGGGCGTCCCGGACCCCTTCCCGTCGCCCATTTCCTGTAAATCTCAGCGCCCTCATACCAGTTCCCTTCCCCCAACGCCGCAATTACCACCGGATATCCCAGCCGCAGGCTGTTGCCGAAATGCATGTCCCAGGAGTAATGCCCGAACGCCGCCTCCAGATGCTCCTTCCCCCTCGGCGCATAGAAGTCTATGTCCTTAACCGTGCCGTACGGGTCCTCGCAACCCAGGTAGAATCCCCCAGCTGCCTCAGCGTAATACACCATGAACTGCATCGGCGCGTTGAACCCGTTCGGGTACATGCAATTCACCAGCCCCGTATCTCCTCCCGAGCGGAACAGCGAATACGGGTCCTCGAACAGGAACCCGCTCGCGTCGGGATGGGCGAGGAAGTTCTCCTCGCCCCGCGCCGACAGCCGCCCTATCCCCCCAATCACCGGGTACCGCAGCTTGATCACCATGCTGTCCGTGGCGGAACTCAGCACCGCGGGATAGAGCCGCAGCGGCTCACTCCCCGCCGCCAGCTCCGCCCTCGCCGCCACCGTCATTCCCTCCTTCACCTCCCACCGCAGGTCGTACGCCTCCCCTTCGCCGTAGTACCCCGCCTTCGAGACCGAAAAAGACTCCGCCTCGCCGATCTCTTTCTGTCCCTCCCCCGCGACTGCCAGCGTCAGAACCCACGGCACGGTGCCCCCTTCGGCCTCCGCAACGAGCTCCTGCCCCGTGGCCTTGTTCAATATCGATGTGAACGCACCCGTCTCTCCGTCCAGGACAATCCGCAGCGCGTCGTTTTCCATCCTCACAGACTCCCCACCGTTCGCGGCTGAATAGCCCCACCAGCTCACAGCAGCCATCGTCAGAACCAGTCCGATTACCTTGCTTGTCATCTCGGCTCCCTCACCCTTCCGGGGTGCGTATCGACCCCTCGCGTCCTTGCTATCTTCTCGGCTCGTTCTTCACCGTATCGAACTTCTTGAGGAACTCGGCGTACTCGTCGCTCAGCCCGTACGTTTCCACGCCCGAAAGCAGCCGGCGAATGTACAGGTCCGACGGCCTCAGTCCTTCCTTCCATACCAGCGCGTAGTGCGTCTCGCACTCCTCCTCCGTCCCGTCATTGACCAGCCTGACCTTCACGGGGATCCTCTTCGACCTTTCCGGCACGCCCTCGTAATTGTCAATCGATTCCAGCGTCGCCTCGTCCACGTCGTAGAGCACGCCTTCGACCCGCGCGCCCTCCTTCTCTTCCAGGCTGGGATACCCCTTGTTCGCCTGCCTGAGCGAAGGCTTCTTGAAGCCCAGCTCGTAGCCCTCCAGCACCGCACCGTCGGCTCTCGTGTATTTCAGCCCTCTCTGCGCCGCCAGATCCTTCATGATGTTGCAGCTATATACGAACAACTTCACCTTCGGCCTCCTTCAACTATCGACGTGGGCAAGCCGGGAGAACTCACGCCCTCCCTTCCTTTATGAATATCTCCTTCACGTCTCTTAGCGTGTATCCGGTCTTAACCAGATCTCGGATCATCTCTATTCGCTTCAGCACGTTCTCATTGAAGAGCCTGTGCCCGGCGCTCGTCCGCCGCTCCTCCTTTATCAGACCCATCGTCGTGTAGATGTGAACGATCTGCCTTGATACCTTCGCTCTCTCTGCAACCTCTCCCGTCTTCAGAAGCGCCATGGCCCTCCTCTCGTTCGCCGGCTTGGTCTCGCATTCTTACGCACTCGCCGCGCCATGTCAATTCCGCCGCACACCATCTTCAGCCGCACCCGGCCTCGTCACCCGTCCCCTCGCCGCGCAATTCCTTACTTATCGGAACCATCCACCTCACCTTGTGCCTCGGGTCCTCCGCCGTCACCACCTCCTGCCCGTACACCGCCTCCACGTTCTCAGGCGTCAGCACCTCCGCCACCCGCCCGTCCCGGTATATTCCTCCCTTCCCAAACAGCAGCAGTCTTTCGCAGTACATGCCCGCGATGTTAACGTCATGCGAGACCGCCAGCACCGTTACCCCCGTCTGCCGGTTCAGCCGCTTCACCAGGTCGTACGTTCCCACCTGATATCTTATGTCGAGAAAAGCCGTCGGCTCGTCCAGCAGCAGCACCTCCGGCTCCTGCGCCAGCGCCCGCGCGATTATCACTCGCTGCCTCTCCCCGCCGCTCAGCTCGTCCAGGAACCGATCCGCAAAGCGCTCCGTGTCCGTCACCTCCATCGCGCGCCTCGCCGCCTCCACGTCCTCCCCGCTCTCGAAAGACAGAAACCCCAAGTGCGGCGTCCTCCCCATCAGCACAACCTCGAACACCGTGAAGTCGAACCCCACCTGAGACTCCTGCGGCACCACCGCCGCCTTCCGCGCGACCTCCTTGTGCGACATGTGCCGCAGCCCCACTCCCCCCAGGCTTACATGTCCCCTCGTCGGTTTCAGCACTCCCGAAACCAGCTTCAGAAAAGTCGTCTTCCCCGATCCGTTCGGCCCGATTATCCCCACAAACTCCCCGCGCTTCACCCCGACGTCAATCCGATCGAACACTTCCACCTCTCCGTAGGCGAACCCCACGCCTTCCGCCTTTATCAATGCATCGTCTCTCATCCGGCCAGCCTCCTTCGGCCCGCTCTTCTCAACAGCCAGACGAAGAACGGCCCGCCGACGAACGCCGTAATCACCCCCACCGGAAGCTCCGCCGCGCCGAACCCCACCCGCGCCAAAGTGTCGCACAAAACGAGGAAGGCCGCCCCCGATATCGCGGAACTCGGCAGCAGCAGCCGGTGGTCCGGCCCGAATATGAACCTCATCATGTGCGGGATCACCAGACCCACAAAACCTATCGGCCCGCTGACCGAAACGCATACCCCCGTCACCAGGGACCCGCCGAAGAACGCCACGCGCTTCGCCCTCTCGACGCTCACGCCCAACTGCGCCGCAGCCTGATCCCCGAAGCTCAGCACGTTGAGGTCCCGGCTTATCAGCCACAGCACCACGAACCCCACCGCCACCCACGGCAGGCTCTGCCACACGCGCCCGTAATCCGCCAGGTAGAGCCCCCCCATCAGCCACGTCACGATCCGCCGCGACTGCGTGAAATCCGCCGTATAGTTCAGGAACATCGTTATGGACGAGAAGAACGCGTTGACGATCACTCCCGCCAGAATCAGCCTCACCGAGCTTGTCCTCCCTCCGGGGCTCCCTACCCAGTAAACCAACGCGATCGCCAGAAGCGACCCCGCGAAGGAGAAACCCGTGATGAACGACAGCCCCATGAACGCCCCCATCAGCCCCAGCCTCATCGCCGTCACCGCCCCCAGCGCCCCGCCCGCCGACACCCCGAGAATGTAAGGGCTCGCCAGCGGATTGCGCAGCAGCCCCTGGAATACTACCCCGGCCGCAGCAAGCCCCGCTCCCACCACCACCCCCAGCAGCACCCGCGGCAGCCTCTCCGCGAAAACGATCGTCGACAGCGTCGCCATCTCGGGATCCGCCAGCACCCCATCCGCCCACCCGTCCCACCACCCACCCCCTCCCAACTTCACCACCGCACTCGCCGCGAACGCCTTCCCGCTACGCCCCCACCCGGCGGCGCTGCCTACCAAGGCGCAGACCACCGCGACCGCCAACAACCCCACTAACATCCCCCCGCTCACTCCCAACACCCGCTTCGCCGTGACCCTCTTCACTCGCCCTCGCCCCTCTTCTCCCGCTTTATCTCGGGATGTATGATCTTCAGGAAGTCCTCCATCGCCTCCGGCAGCCGCGGACCCGGAACGATGTCACGACTGCTCTTCAAAACGTGCACCCTCCCCTCCCGCACCGCTGGAATATCGCTCCACTTCGCCCACTGCTCCTCCCTCTCCTTGATCGCCTCCTTCGTCGCCTTCCCTATCACCGTCGAATCGATTATCACCTCCGGCCCCAGCGACAACACCGTCTCCATGCTTACCTGAGGAAACGGCACCTTGCTCTCCCCCAGTACGTTCTTCCCGCCGCACACTCTCACCAGCTCGTCCAGGAAGCTCCCCTTTCCTGCTGCGAATATCGGATCGCGCTCCACCACAAAAAGCACCCGCGGCCTCGGCGCCTTATCTACCAGCTTGCCGACCTCATCCAGCTTCGCCCTTATCCCGTCCGCCAGCTCCCGCCCCTCCTCCTCTCGCCCCGTCGCGCGCCCGATCGTCACAAAGGACTTCAACACTTCCTCAATAGAATTGTTCGGCGTGACCACCATACGGATGCCGTGCCCCCGCAGCTTCTTCTCCGCGGCTTCGTTCGGAAGCGCCACAACCAGCTCCGGCCTCAGCGCCAGAATCCTCTCCACGTCCGGGTTCAGGAATCCACCTATCCGCGTCTTCTTCTCCACCTCCGGAGGATACTCGCAGAAGTCCGTAACCCCAACCACCTGCCCTCCCAGCCCAAGCGCGAAAAGCGTCTCAGTGACGCTCGGGGCCATCGACACTATTCTCTTTGGCGCTTCTTGCCCTCCCACATCGGTCACGGCCAGCAGAATCGACAGCCAAAGCCCCACAACCGCCTTCACTTTCACTCCTCTCCCCCTTTCACCCAGATCGGGTTGCTGTATATCCAGCTCTTCCCGTTCATCCGCGCCTCCACCCTGTACGCCCCCGGCTCCATGTTTTCCAGCCGCAGCTCCCGTCCCTTCGCCCGGCCGCTGATTCGACCGTCCTGAATCACCCGAATTCCAGCCTCCTCCGGGACCCTCACTTCCAGCGCCACATCTTCGCCCCTCACCTCCGCTCCCATCTCGTGCCTGACGCCGTTCGCCTCCGCCCAGAACCTGAACCCCTCCGACTCCGCAAGCCTGTCATAGGCGAAAAAGCTCTGCCCCGTCGCCAAGAGCTTCACCACCTGTTCCGCATCCGCCTCATCCTCCCCGGTCAGCGGCTCGCTCAGAACGTGCGTCCGAATCGTCTTGAACGTCCTCGAGTACGAGAATATCTCCGGCTTCAACGTCGGCGGCAGCTTCTCCATGTGCAGCTTACCTCCGTGCGCGTCCAGACCACCGATCCCCACCATCTTCTTCTTCCGGCTCAGCTCGTCCCACCTCCGCGTAAGCTCCTGCGGCACCCCTTCTATCTGTTCGTCCGGCCTGTACAGGTGTCCCCATATCGCCCTGTAGCTCAAGTTCTCCGACCAGTCGTGCGCGTACGACCATATCTCCAACCCCTCGATGTCGTCGAGCAGCCAGT
>CAZBND010000017.1:71402-75014 GCA_964493415.1 uncultured Planctomycetota bacterium
CAGTCGTGCGCGTACGACCATATCTCCAACCCCTCGATGTCGTCGAGCAGCCAGTTCGACCATCGCCTCACCTTCAGCCGAAACAGCGGCTTGTGCATCCCCAAAGGATGCGCCGCGAAACACACCGCCCCCTGCCTCCTCGCCTCCGCCAGACACTCCCGCAAGGGAATCCGCTTCAGCCCCCTCGTTTCCCGTAAACCGAAGCACAGAACGTGGCCCTCCTTGTGCGAGATCTCGCACCCCGACAGCAGCAGCACTCCGTCCACCCACCCGCTTTCGGGAAACGGCCTGTCCCATCGCCTTCCCCTGTGATCCGTCACCGCCAGGAAATCCAGCCCCGCCACCCTCGCAGCCGAGATCACCTCCGGCAGATTCCCCGACCCGTCGGAAAACTCGGTGTGAACGTGAACCGCACCCTTGAGTTCAATCAGTTCGCCCATTCCTCCGATCGCCTCCAAAAACATAGAACCCCGCTCCCAGCAGGCTCCATCCCGCTTGATACAGCCTGACCGCCACGGACAAAGCTATCGCCTGCGTCCCCGGCACCCCTACCGCCCCGAAAAAGAACGTGTACTGCGTCTCGCCCCATCCCCATCCTGCCAGCGAGATCGGGATCGCGCTGACTATCACCACCATCGGCACCAGCGCGAAATACTGCACCACGCCCAACGTCCCAATACCCAACGCCCTACCCACAACGTAATTCACCATCACCATTATCGAATGCGTCACCAGAGAGATCCCTACCGCCGCCGCCACCGTTCCCTTGTTGTTTCGGTATTCCATCAGCGCTTCTTCCATCTCTTCCACCAGCTTCTTCAACGGCACGAACCGCAGCAGTCTCTGCACATGCAAAAGCTTCCGGAAGTGCTCGCTGCCCACGATCAGAACCGAAACCAGCAGCACTCCCAGGAACAAGTACACAAAAATCGCCGCCGCCCGTACCTCCTCGTGCCCAAGGTTCACAGTCATGAACACCGCCGCGATCATCGCCAGCGCCATCATCCCCACCACCCTGTCCACGAATACCGACAGCGCCCCCTTCGCCTTGTGGTGCGTCTCCTTCGTCACCAGGTACGCCTTCATCAGGTCGCCGCCGGTCAGCCCTATCAGAAAGTTGTTGAAGAACTGCCCGATGAAGCACAATTTCGCAGCCTTCACGTACCCCAGGTGCACCCCCTGCGTCCTCAACAACACCTGCCATCGGAATGCCGCAATCGCCGGGCACAGCCCTATCAGCAGAAACGCGAAAATCAGCAGACCCTTGTTCGATTGGGTCACCACCGTCACAAGCCCGGGATCAACCCACGGATCCTCCCCTCTAAGAGCCACCTCCCCCGCCGGGATTATCGTGGGTTCGGCCGCGCCATTCGGAATTACGACGACCCTCTGCTCGTCCGACTCGACCAGCCTCCCCCCTATCACCTCCCCTGTCCTCAAGTGAACGCTGTCCCGGAACTCTATCTTCGTGTATATGTATCCCAGCAGACCGACCGTCACCACTATCCTGACGGCGAGGAACAGCGCCTTCCTCTTCTTCCACCTAAGCATTCAGCATCTCCACGAAGGCCTCCAGCCGCGTCTTGCTCCGCTCGTCCAGCTCCCCCGGCCGGTCGCATTCCAGCGTCAGAACCGGAACGCCGACCATCTCCCTCAGTATCCTGTCCTGTATCTGCCGAAAGCAAAAGCTCTGCACGTAGTGCACCAGCCCCCTGATTCCCCTCCGCTCCACTTCCCTCCGTATGTCCTCCACGCGAAAGAAAACGTCGTAGGGATAAGTGTAACACAAATACTGCTCCAGCAGAGAACCCGCACGGTACGGCATGCTGAACTGCCGCTGCATCTCATTGAACACCACGCGCGCGCCCTGCTCCTCCAGAAACGAATAAATGCCCCCGCAGATCGGCGGTATCCCCACGTAGCCCACCCGGATCCCCGCCTCACGCCTCGGCCTCTTCTCGGCCTCCGCCGCGAACTCTCTCATCTCTCTCTCGTAGGCCACGTAGTCGCCCTTCATGTCGCTGCAATTGATCAGGTACAGGTGATTCTCCTCGCCCGACACCTTGCCTTCCTTCCACGTCAGCTCGTCTATTCTCTCGGCGAGCCGCCGCAGCGGCCCCAGCCTCTCCCTCATCTCCTCCGCCGCTTCCAGCGACGTCCCCAGCGCCCCCGCAAGCTTCTCCATCTCCGCCGCCAGCTCGTCCGCCTCTCGACCGTACGGATAGTCGAACTGGATCACCTCCACCCCCTCGGTCTGCAAGACCTCCAGCAGCGCGTGCGTGTTGCTGCAATCCCCCTGGCATACGCCCACCACCTTCCTTATCCCAAGCTCCCGCGCCGCCGAATATATCCCCTTCACCCATGCGCAGATGTTCCGAGGGAAACCCTCCGCCTCAGCCTCTTCCACCAGTCGCGCAGGCGAGGCCGAGGTGATGAACGCGTTGTTCAAGTCCACCGGCCTGTATCCCGCCGCGAACACGATCTCGACCGGTATAGTCGTGGTTATGCCTATGGCTCTATCGGCGTCGTTCACGGACAATTTCACCCTCGACCAAGAAATCCCCTCTCATCGTGCGCGCACCATTGGCTGCTCGCCCTACACCAAGCTTTGCCCATTAGAAGTCAATCCGGAACAGTTTTCAAGAAACCCCCTTGACGCCCTTCATCCCCAGCTTTACAAGATTCATGGATGCAACCGTTGGTGAAGGCCCTCTTGCGGCCCCCGACCCGACGCCAACACGGGCACGCCGTGAGGAAAAGGCAGGCAGATGTACCTTTACGACGCCGACGAAGCGGTCACCAAGCAGACCCTGGGCAACGGCTCCTATGTGACTTATGACTACGATGACGCAGGCAGGCTCACATCTCTCGTCAACAGCAAGTCTGATGACAGCACCCTCTCCAGCTTCGCCTACCTGCTTGACTCCGTGGGCAACAGGACGAAGATGACCTACTCGGATGGTGACTATATAGAGTACCTCTATGATGCTGTTTACAAGCTGACCAAGGAGTCTAAGTACGACTCAGGAGACAGCTCCATATACACCCAGGAGTTCTACTACTGGGGAGCTGTAGGTGACAGGACCAAGCTTGTCACAACTGGAGACCTTGGGAACACAACTACCGAATACAGCTACAACTTCCTGGATCAGCTGACCAGCAAGACTGTGGGAGGGACGACGACCACCTACAGCTATGACGCGAACGGGAACTTGACAAAGGCTGACGACACGACGAACACGTGGACGTACGACTATGACTGGGACAACCGTCTCACGAGCTACGATGCGCCTGGTTCGAGCGATGACACTACGTATGGCTACGACAGCTTGGGGTGGAGAAGGGTCAAGAAGACAGTGAACGGAACGCTTACCAAGTACCTGCCTGATGCAGCCGGGACAGATGTGCTCACTGAGTGTGACAGCTCCAACAACCTGGTCAGGAGCTACGTCACTCCGAGTATCGACGAGAACGTGTCTCTCTACGACGGCACGAACACCTACTACTACATGCGTGACGGGCTTGGGTCCGTGCGGGGTCTCTACAGTTCCGCCGAGGCGCTCCAGAACAGCTACGAGTACGAATCCTTCGGCCAAGCCCTCTCCGCCTCAG
>CAZBND010000018.1:0-59238 GCA_964493415.1 uncultured Planctomycetota bacterium
GCGGCGCTTTCGTACGGTGTCTGCATCCCGCACTTGTGCCATGTGCCTTATCTTACTCCGATCGGGGTATGCCGCCTGTGCATCGTTGAACTGATAGAGGACGGACGAGCGAAAGTGACCACATCGTGCACCCTTGATGCGAAGGAAGGGATGGTAATTCGAACGAACTCTGAAAAGATCCGGAATCTCCGACGGAAATTGGCCGAATTGCTGGTTGCGCAAGCGCCGAACTCGCGCGCGACCCAAGACCTTGCGGCTCGATGTGGAGTGACCGAGGTGCGGTATCCTTTCCGGAATCACGACTGCATTCTCTGTGGGCGATGTGTGCGCGTGTGTGAGGAGGTATGGCAGGCGCGCGCTTTGGGATTCGTGGGCCGGGGGAAGGAGCGACGCGTCGAGTTCCCATTCGGGGTGAAGCCTGATTTCTGCAAAGAGTGCAACACCTGCATAGACCTGTGTCCGATGACAATCACGCCCTGCCCCGGGCCAATGAAGACGGGAGAAGAATACCTCTGCGCCCAATGCGCATCACAGGTCTCGATGGCTGAGAACATTCCCGACACATGCGTGCTCTGTAATCTTGGGCAGGGCTTTCAGTGCGTGCGTCAGGCAGCCCAGGTCTGACGGACGAGCGAGGTCGCTTTCTAGCCACGATGCGCCCCCCCGATCCTACCTGCGTGTAGCATATCCCTAAGCTCCTACCGTAGTGTATCTTTCTTGGTGGTGCAGGCTCCCTCCACAGGAAGGATGGCTGATCACCTAAGTGCCGATGAGTACAGGGGATGCGGCAGTGTTACTGATTCGATGGGCTGATCTGGTATGGTCGTTGCTGTAGGCTGTTGGTACGGAGGGGACCATGCCTCCTGTGGGCCGGTTGGAGGCTTGGACAAGCTGCTCAACGGGGTGAGGCCTGGACAAGGAGATGAGGATGAGGTCAAGACGGGTGCTTATTTTGGGTGTGCTTGCCGTGTTCTCAGGGGTGAGCAGGGCCTATGCGGGAGAGAATACAGCGATGGAGATGACCCGGGGGATCGACACCCTGTGGGTGCTCCTTGCGGCCTTCCTGGTTTTCTTTATGCAGGCTGGATTCGGGATGGTTGAGGCGGGGTTCATCAGGGCAAAGAACGCATGCAACATCCTCACGAAAAACTTCATGGACTACTGTGTTGCCAGCGTGATGTTTTTCCTGGTTGGTTATGGGCTAATGTTCGGGAAAGGAAATGGGTTGATTGGTCGGTTGGGCTTGGGGATAGGGGGAGCTGAGAACCCTTCGGGGGTGCCGCTGTTTGCGTTCTGGCTGTTTCAGGCAGCATTCTGTGGCGCGGCGGCGACGATCGTTGCTGGAGCCATGGCAGAGCGGATGAAGTTCGCTGCTTACCTCATGTACACAGCCGTCATCAGCGCGCTGGTGTACCCGACAATCGGACACTGGGTGTGGAGCGGGGAAGGGTGGCTGGCGAAGCTGGGGTTCGGCGACTTCGCGGGCTCGACCGTGGTTCATGCAACAGGTGGGTGGGTCGGCTTCGTAGGGACGCTCATCCTGGGGCCTCGAATAGGGAAGTTCGACAGCGCTGGACAACCTCGAGTGATTGCTGGACATTCAATTCCTCTTGCCGCTTTGGGCGTGTTCGTTCTGTGGTTCGGTTGGTTCGGATTCAATCCCGGCTCCACCCTGTCGGTGGGTGACGGGAGTACCATAGCGCTGGTCGCTGCCAACACGAATCTTTCGGCTGCCGCGGGGGCGGTCGTTGCCATGGCTACTGTATGGCTGCTGTTCGGTAGCCCTGACCTCTCCATGACCATGAACGGAGCGCTGGCGGGATTGGTAGCGATTACCGCCCCCTGCGCCTTCGTCTCCCCCGCGGCAGCGCTAGCCATTGGCTCCATCGCAGGAGTCGTTGTCGTCGGAGGTGTGGCTCTCCTGGACAGGCTTCATGTAGACGATCCCGTCGGTGCTGTCCCCGTACACGGGATGAACGGTGTCTGGGGGACGCTCGCCGTTGGAATCTGGGGGCAGAAGTCTCTGGGTCTCGCCCGGGAAGGCTTGGTGCACGGCGGCGGTCTGGCTCAGTTCGGCATTCAGTCCGTTGGGGCCCTGGCGGTCACGATTTTTGCTGTGGTCGCAATGGGAATCGTATTCCTTGCGGTCAAGAAGACCGTGGGGCTGAGGGTCTCGAGAGAGGAAGAGATTCGGGGCCTGGACATCGGCGAGCATGGTATGGAAGCGTACGCGGGATTCCAGGTGTTCACTACGCAATAGAGGGGCGGAATCCGTGAAACTCGTCATCGCATACATTCAGCCGGAGAAGCTGGAAGATGTGAAGAACGCGCTTTATGATGCAGAGGTCTACAAGCTTTCTGTGACCAATGCGCTCGGGTGCGGTCAGCAGAAAGGGTACCGGGAATCCTATCGAGGGGTGGTGACGGAGATAAACCTGCTGAAGAAGGTGCGGCTGGAGATCGCGGTGAACGAGGACTTCGTTGCGCCGACGGTGCAGGCAATCATAAGGGGAGCAAAGACCGGGAGAATCGGCGACGGGAAGATATTCATCCTGGACCTCCCCGAATGCGTGCGGATAAGGACGGGGGAAAGGGGAAGCGATGCGATCGGATAGGGATTGGTCCGGCGTTCGGACGCGATGATGCCGGCAACTGTTACAGAACTGAGCCGCTCCCCTGGGAAATCGATGGCGGAGCAGCAAACGCAATGTGTTTTGGAGTAAGACGTTACCTCTACGCGAAGTGAAAGCCTGAGCAATCACAGAAGGACCACAATGACAGCAGGAGCTTTGGTCTGTAGACTGGTTGTGACCAGAGGTTCTTCTGACGGTCTCGTGATATTAAAGGTACGCATAGCCGCGAAAGGAGGAGGGAAAGAGGAATGGCAGCGAAAGACAGAGACTATGTCCTCAGCGCCGTGAAGGATCAGAAAATCAAGTTCATCCGGCTGTGGTTCACCGACGTTCTGGGCTTTCTCAAGAGTTTTGCGATCACGTCGGAGGAGTTGGAAGAGGCGCTGGACGAGGGGATGGGTTTTGACGGCTCGTCCATAGAGGGATATGCACGGATTGAGGAAAGCGACATGATTGCAAAGCCTGATCCCTCCACCTTCGCGATTCTGCCGTGGCGGCCTGACGACGGAGCGGGCGTTGCCCGGATGGTATGCGATGTCCTTAACCCTGACGGAACGCCTTACAAGGGCGACCCACGCTGGGCGCTCAGGCGGAATCTGAAGCGGGCGGCGGACCTGGGATACAAGTTCTACATTGGCCCTGAGCTGGAGTATTTCTATTTTAAGAGCAGCGAGGGCGAGCCGCAAACTCTCGATGCCGGGGGTTACTTCGACTTGACCCCCCTGGACGTTGCGAGCGACCTTCGACGCGAGACAGTGCTGGCATTGGAGAATATGGGGATCAAGGTGGAGTACAGCCACCACGAGGTGGCGCCGAGCCAACACGAGATAGACCTGCGTTACATGGATGCTCTCACCATGGCCGATGCGGCGATGACCTATCGCCTGGCGGTCAAAGAAGTGGCTGTGCAGCATGGTGTGCACGCTACGTTCATGCCTAAGCCGCTGTTCGGAGAGAACGGCAGCGGCATGCACACGCACCAGTCGCTTTTCAAAGGTCAGCAGAACGCGTTCTTCGACGCGAACGACCCGTATCACCTTTCAGCAACTGGGAAGTCTTACATCGCGGGCCTTCTGACTCACGCCCGCGAGATATGCTCCGTCGTGGCGCAGTGGGTGAATTCCTACAAGAGGTTGGTTCCAGGATACGAAGCGCCCGTTTATATCTCTTGGGGCCGGCGAAACCGGTCCGCTCTTGTGCGGGTGCCCATGTACAAGCCCGGCAAGGAAAAGGCCACGCGAGCGGAATTCCGGTGCCCTGATCCGGCGTGCAACCCCTATCTCGCGTTTGCAGTCATGCTGGCCGCCGGCCTGAAGGGAATTGAGAAAGGCTACGAACTTCCAGAGCCGGTAGAGGAGGACATCTTTGAGATGTCGGCCGAGGAGCGGATCGAGAGGGGAATCGAGTCGCTTCCCGGAGACCTTTGCGAAGCGATTGCTGAGACCGAGAAGAGTGAAGTCGTGCGTGAGGCGCTCGGAGACCACATTTTCGAGAAGTTCATCGCGAACAAGAAGATAGAGTGGGACAGGTACAGGACCCACGTCAGCCGCTATGAGCTAGAGAAGTTCTTGCCGATTCTCTGAGGCTAACTGCAAGCCCGACAGGCCCGGAGGCAAAGGTTGGGCCTTGGGGCCCTCGTTAACATCAAGGCCGATCCTTGTCCCCCTGGAGGGGGCCTGACGCCGGATGTTTCTTGGGGCAGCGGAAAACCTACCGTGGCAGTATAATATAAGAAAGGCCTCACCCCGTCTGCCCCGCTGTTGACCGTGATACTGGACTGAGACGATGAGCAGGAAGCCTGATTACAAAGACATAAGCGGTTGCGCGATCTGCGGTATGATGTCGGAGACCGGCGCGCTTTTCAGCGGAGAAGCGATCATTCGCTCGATATCCGCGATGCACGAGCGTTCGAACGGATTGGGGGGCGGCTTTGCTGCGTACGGGATATATCCCGAGCATAAGGACCATTACGCCCTGCACGTAATGTACGAGAGCGAGGAAGCCAAGCGGACCGCATCCAGCTTCATCGCGCGGCGTCTGAATATCCACCATGAGGAGACTATCCCCACCCATCCTATCGAGGTGATCAGGGCCCGTCCGATTCTCCACAGATACTTCGTTTCAGTGAAGCCGGGAGAGCTGGAACGGAACTACGACCTGAGCGAGGACGATATCGTTGTCGAGGTCGTGATGGGGATAAATGCCGGAATTGGCGATGCGTTCGTATTCTCCAGCGGTAAGAACATGGGTGTGTTCAAAGGAGTTGGGTTTCCGGAAGACATCGGGCAGTTTTTCAGGCTGGAGGAATACCAAGGATACATATGGACTGCGCACGGTCGGTATCCAACCAACACGACGGGGTGGTGGGGAGGCGCTCACCCGTTTGGGCTTCTCGACTGGAGCGTTGTGCACAACGGCGAGATCTCCTCTTACGGTATAAACAGAAGATATCTGGCCAACTTCAAGTACCACTGCACGCTTCAGACGGACACCGAAGTAATCACGTACATATTCGACTTGCTCATCAGGAAGCACGGTCTTCCGATGGAGTTCGCGTGCATGGCAATGGCGCCGCCTTTCTGGGCGCAGATTGAAAGGATGCCCGAGGAACAGCGCGAGATAGCGAAAGCTGTAAGGATTGTTTACGGCGGGGCGCTGTTGAACGGGCCCTTCTCGGTGCTTGTCGGGCACAGTGGAGGGATGATCGGTCTGAACGACCGAATCAAGCTGCGACCCATGGTGGCGGCGCGCAAAGATGATATGTTGTTCGTGGCAAGCGAGGAGGCCGCCGTGCGAGAGATATGTGCTGCTCCCGACCGGCTTTGGCACGCCGAAGGGGGAGTGCCGATAGTCGGAGAGTTGAAAGAGGGAATCTCCGCTGGATCGGCGACTCCCGCCAAGGATGCTCTGTCAGTCAAAGTGACCGAGGTAAGCTGAGTTGCGCAAATGGTTGATACAACCTGATTTCGTCGTCGAGCGGGACCCTGACAGATGCATTCAGTGCCAGGTGTGCGTCAGGCAGTGTGCGAACGACGTTCACGAATACGATTCCGACGAGGGGCTGGTCTTTAGTGACAGCACCGAGTGCGTGGGGTGCCACCGGTGCGCCACGCTGTGCCCGACGAATGCGATTTCGATTCAGCGAGCCCACCTCGAGTTCCGGCCGAACGCGAACTGGACGTCGGGCGCCATACGAAACCTTTACAAGCAGGCCGAAACCGGCGGCGTGCTGTTGGCAGGGATGGGCAATGATCAGGATTTTCCCGTCTACTGGGACCGCCTGGTGCTCAACGCAAGCCAGGTTACCAACCCTTCAATCGATCCTCTTAGAGAGCCGATGGAGCTGGTAACCTACCTCGGCAGAAAGCCTGACAGGGTGGAGTTTGCACGCGAGAACGGGTCTCTCGCTCTTGCTACGCGGCTGGAAATGCAGTTGGAACTCCAAGTTCCGGTGATGTTCTCGGCGATGTCCTACGGCTCCATCAGCTACAACGCGTCGTTGGCGCTGGCCCGGGCGGCGAAGGAGGCCGGCACCTTTGCGAATTCGGGGGAGGGTGGCCTGCACGATGACTTCCGCCAATACGGGAGCAACATGATTGTCCAAATAGCGTCGGGAAGGTTCGGTGTGGATGTAGACTATCTGAACGCGGCCGGGGCGCTGGAGATCAAGATCGGGCAGGGGGCAAAGCCCGGCATAGGGGGACATCTGCCCGGAGAAAAGGTGGATGCGGCGATCTCGGCCACAAGGATGATTCCAAAGGGCACTGATGCGCTCTCACCGTCTCCGCACCACGACATTTACTCGATCGAGGATCTGCGCCAGCTCATCTATGCGTTGAAGGAAGCTACAAGGTACACGAAGCCGGTATCGGTGAAGATAGCGGCGGTGCACAACGTGGCCGCGATAGCCAGCGGCTGCGTTCGCGCGGGAGCTGATATTGTCGCGATCGACGGCTTCCGCGGCGGTACGGGTGCCGCCCCCACGATGATCAGAAACAACGTGGGCATCCCGATCGAATTCGCGCTCGCGGCGGTGGACTCCCGGCTTCGCGAGGAAGGCATACGCAACCAGGCGTCGATAGTGGCGGCCGGTGGAATCAGGTGCAGCGCCGACGTCGTCAAGGCGATTGCCCTGGGTGCGGACGCGGTCTACATAGGAACCGCTGCCCTGGTGGCAATGGGATGCCACCTCTGCCAGAAGTGCTACACGGGAAAGTGCAACTGGGGCATAGCCACCCAGGACCCTTACCTGACGAAACGCCTGAATCCCAAGGTGGCGACAAGGCGACTTGTGAACCTCCTCCGCGCCTGGTCTCTCGAGATCAAGGAAATGATGGGCGGCATGGGAATAAACGCCATCGAAAGCCTGCGCGGCAATCGGGAGCACCTGAGAGGGGTAGGCCTCACAGACCGCGAGTTACGCATATTGGACGTGAAAGCGGCCGGGGAGTAAGAAAAATGAAGCGTGTGGTCGCTCGCGAGGAGTTATGTATCGGTTGCAGATTGTGCGAGATACATTGCCTCGTCCAGCACTCTAAGTCCAAGAAGATCATAAAGGCATTCCGAGACGAGCGCGACAGCATCGTTCCCGGCGTCCATGTCGAGGAAAAGGGGTACGTGTCGTTCGCCCTTCAGTGCAGGCACTGCAACGACGCTCGCTGCATCGACGCATGCATGACGGGCGCGATGCGCCGTGATCCCGAAACGGGAGCGGTGCTGTGCGATGAAGACAAGTGTGTGGGCTGCTGGATGTGCATAATGGTCTGTCCGGTGGGAGCTATCCAAATGGGCGCGGACAAGCACGTGGCATCCAAGTGCGACCTGTGTATAGGAGCCGAGACCCCCGCCTGCGTGGCAAATTGCCCGAACGAAGCCATCGTTTGCGAGGAAACCGATGAATAGACGTCCCTACCTCTTGATCGGCAACTCGGCCGCCGGAATCGGTGCCATCGAAGGAATCCGGGAAAAGGATCCGGTCGGCGAGATCACGGTCGTCTGCAAAGAGCCCCATCACACCTATTCCAGACCTCTAATATCCTACCTGCTGGCGGGGAAGGTAGACGAATCGAGAATGCCCTACCGTCCGGTGGATTACTATGAGAAGAACCACGTAGAGGCCTTGCTGGGAGTGGAGGCTACCAGGGTCGACCTAGGAGCGCGTGCCGTTGATACTTCCGACGGGTGCTCTGTCCCTTTCGAGAAGCTGCTGATTGCGACGGGGGGCAGGCCCATCATTCCGCGGGACGTCGAAGGTGCTGAAGCCAAAGGGGTATTTACGTTCACGACGTGGGACGACGTGCGGCGGATACAGGAGTTCATGGAGGAGAACGACGTCACGGACGCGCTTGTAGTCGGTGGGGGGCTGATAGGACTGAAGTCCGTCGAAGCGCTGAGCGCTTTGAATGTGAGGGCGGTAGTCGTTGAGCTTGCCGATCGTCTAATGAGTGTGACGTTCGACCAGACGGCATCGAATCTGGCGCAGAGGGCATTGGAGAGGGCAGGAGTAGAGGTGCGATGTGGGACCACGGTTACTCGCATTGAGCGGGTGCACGGAAGGGTAGCCGGGGCGCTGCTTCGCGACGGTTCGAAGATCGAATGCCGAATGGTGATTCTCGCTATCGGGGTCACGCCCAACATCGATCTCGTGCAAGGCACCGAGATCGGGGCGGACCGCGGAATAGTGGTTGACGATTACATGCAGACCTCCGTCGACGGCGTCTATGCCGCGGGGGACGTGGCGCAGGCCGTGGACCTTCTCGGCGGCGAGAAGCGGCCCATCGCGATATTGCCCAACGCGTACCGGCAAGGACGTATTGCCGGTATTAACATGGCGGGCGGAAGACGAAGTTTTGAAGGCGGGCTGGCGATGAACGCCGTGGATATCTGTGGCCTCCCGACGATCTCGGTTGGCGTTACTGTGCCGAACGGGGAAGACTGCGAGGTGCTGAGCAATCTGGACGAGAAAGCGCCGGTCTACAGGAAACTGGTTCTGAAAGGTGGCAGGATCATTGGGGCTATCTTCGTCGGGGAAATCGACAGGGCGGGAATAGTGACCGGTCTGATCCGGGACAAGGTAGAGGTGACAGGCTTCAAGGATCTTCTGCTTACCGATGGGTTCGGGCTCATATCTTTGCCTGCTGACTACAGAAAACATGTGGTCTCGGGCGCGGGGATAGAGGTTTGAGAATCGACTCTGAGGGTGTTCACTACAGGGAATTGAATGACCGCGTCCACGCAGCGCTGAGGGGAGGCGCGCGCGAGATAATACTGGACAGTGTCAGGGGGCAGAGATACATCGGGGCAGGTTTGAACGGTCGCGCGCGGTTGGTAATTAACGGGGTCCCGGGGAACGATCTTGCCGCGTTCATGAACGGCGCGAATATCACCGTAAACGGGAATGCTCAGGACGGGGTGGGGAACACCAT
Organism: uncultured Planctomycetota bacterium; assembly: GCA_964493415.1. Lineage (GTDB taxonomy): Bacteria > Planctomycetota > DG-23 > CAZBND01 > CAZBND01 > CAZBND01. Next base: position 9,059 of record CAZBND010000018.1, read on the forward strand.
GAACGCCGGCACCGTCGTGATTCACGGAGATGCTGGAGACGTGCTTGGTTACTCAATGCGAGGGGGCACTATCTTCGTGCGGGGCAATGCGGGTTACAGGACGGGGATTCATATGAAGGAGTTTGAAAACTGTCGCCCTGTAGTTGTGGTCGGCGGAAAGACTATGGACTACCTAGGCGAGTACATGGCGGGCGGAATCTTGATGGTGCTTGGGCTCGGTTCGAAGGACTCGTCCCCGGTGACGAATTATGTCGGAACCGGCATGCACGGGGGGAGCATCTACGTGCGTGGCCGGGTGGAAAGTCACCAGTTGGGGCAAGAAGTGGGGGTCGAAAAGGTCGGCGACCCGACATGGCTCGAGATCCAGAGTATCCTGTCCGACTACTCTCGCGCCTTGGGTCTGGAGGGTTTGGAATTCCGCCGAGATGAGTTCATCAGGCTGATTCCAAAGACCACCCGCCCCTATGGGCAGCTATACGCTTACTGAGCCTTTATCTCCGGGCGTACGCGCGGAATATCTTTTGGGTATGCCGGTGGCGCGTTACCGCTCATCACCGGGGTCTTGCTTCCATTCGCTCGCCGTGCTATTTTCCGCTGTCGGCCGACCCGGCTTTCAAAACGGAAAAGGAGTTGAGCGCGGTGGAAATCCGTATTTGCGAGAGCAACGAAGACATGGCCCGTGACGCAGCCGAAAAAGCTGCGGAGCTGCTGAGGAGCGCTCTTGCCGCCAAAGAATCTGCGCGGTTCATAGCGGCCACTGGAGCGTCGCAGTTCACGTTCCTGGAACATCTCGCACGTGTGCGAGGCATCGACTGGGGCAGGGCGGTCATGTTCCACCTGGATGAGTATGTTGGCCTGTCAGCGAGCCATCCTGCAAGCTTTCGGAAGTACCTTGAAGAAAGGCTTATCGCGAAAGTGCATCCCGGACGTGCCCATCTGATTTGCGGCGACGCGCAAGATGCGCAGGGCGAGTGCCGGCGGATGGGCGCGTTGATATCCGAGGCGCCGGTTGACGTGGCGTTCGTGGGGATAGGCGAAAACGGCCATCTGGCATTCAACGATCCGCCTGCCGACTTCGAAACTGAGGACCCCTTCATCGTCGTGAACTTGGACGAGGCGTGCCGAAGCCAACAGGTGAGGGAAGGGTGGTTCAAGACCGTGGATGAGGTCCCTACCGAGGCAATCACGATGTCGATTCGCCAGATCATGAAATCGCAAAGCATAGTCTGCTCCGTCCCCGACAAGCGCAAAGCGAAGGCAGTCCGAGACTGCCTGTCCGAGGGTGCGGAAGTATCCCCCCGGTGCCCCGCATCAATACTCAAAGAACATGGGCGTGCATATGTTTTCATCGACCCGGAGGCCGCATCTCTTCTGGAGGAATGATGGCGCAGGGGTTTGTTGACCTCCAGGTGAATGGCTACAGCGGCGTGGATTTCTCCTGCCTGGACCTTACGCTCGAGGGTGTTGCCTCAGTTGGAGAGGCGCTGGTGAAGCGCGGAGTGGCGGGATACTGCCCGACGGTCGTCACCATGCCGATGGAAGTGTATGCGCGGAATCTCCCGATGCTCTCCGAGGCGGCGGCGTGCGACTCGGGAGCCGGCATCTTGGGCGTACACTTGGAGGGCCCATTCATTAATCCCGAAGACGGCCCGAGAGGTGCGCATGTCCGGGAGCACGTTATTCGTCCTTCCGTAGAAGTCTTTGAAAGGCTTCGCGAGCTGACGCAGGACCGAATAGCGATCATTACACTCGCGCCTGAAATTGACGGCGCTATGGAGCTTATAGAACATGTCGTCCGTGATGCCGGCACCGTTGTGTCTCTGGGTCATCATGCCGCCGACAGGGACACCATTCGCCGTGCCTGCGATGCCGGGGCCAAGGCGTGCACGCACGTGGGGAACGGGTTGGGAGACGTGATTCACAGGCATAAGAATCCCCTGTGGCCGATGCTGGCCGAAGATCGGCTGAGCTGCATGTTCATAAGTGATGGCCACCACGTGCCGCTGGATATGTTGCGCGTCTGTTTGCGAGCGAAGGGGGCCGAGCGATTCATAGTCGCAAGCGATGTAGTGCACCTCGCGGGCATGTCGCCAGGCGAGTATCGATTTCACGGACTGCCCGTCGTCGTCGAGAAGGACGGAAGACTCCACCGGAGGGGGATGTATCAGTTGGCGGGCTCAACGGCCGACATGATGAAGTGCATGAACGTACTTGCGTCGCTGGGGGAGTTGGACGAATCGGAACTCTGGAGGATAGGCTGCGAGAATCCGCTGGCGCTGATCGGGATGGAGCTTCGGGATAGCCGTCCGAAACATCCCACCGCGGTCCTTTACCAGGGGGGGAGGTTTTCCGTGCGGCTTCCGGGGGAGGGTTGCCTGGAGCAAGCACCCTAACTGAAGAGAATTGCCCGGGGCAGACGTTCGCTCCTGCCGCTTCAGGATGGGCTTACCTTCCGCTTTCCTCTCGAATTCCTCTTGCATAAGTCAAATCTCGGGTTATCCATGCAATTAGGGGCGATGACGTCTTGACGGGGAGGTCCGCAGCCGATACTATTGCTAATAGGAACCACTAGCGGTTAGGGGGCCAAGTTGCCCGGCGGAAAGACTCTTAGGATGACCAAGCAACGCCGGACTATCCTTGATGAACTGAGAAAGCTCACGACGCATCCCTCTGCTGATGAGCTGCACCGAAAGGTCCGACGGCGTCTGCCGGGGATCAGTCTCGGAACAGTTTACCGCAACCTCGAGGTCCTTTCCGGGCAGGGGGAAGTGGAGAAGATCGAGTTGGCGGGGGCGCAGAGGCGCTATGACGCCCGAACAGCTCCCCACTACCACCTGCGCTGCGTGGCGTGCGGTGCGGTAGAGGATGCTCCGTTAGAACCGATTAAGTCGCTCGATGACAGGCTGCGAGGCCGTACCGACTATGAAGTGCTTGGTCACAGGGTGGAGTTTATAGGCTTGTGCCCGCGGTGCAGGACCCGAAGAAGAACGAGGTCTTTGGGACGGGGAGATACTCGTCCCTGAAAGAAGGTTGTGCAGGGTGAACTGTTTGTATTGAGTCGCGTGTCTAACCTAGCTAGGAACGTTTGCATGGAGGGTGAGATGAAGAAGTTGAAGGGGTCGCAGACCGAGAAGAACCTGTTGACGGCCTTTGCCGGGGAGTCACAGGCAAGGAATCGCTACACTTATTTCGCCAGTGAGGCGAGAAAGAGCTGTCTCATTCAGATATCCGACATCTTCGAGGAGACGGCTAACCAAGAGAGAGAACACGCAAAGCGGCTGTTCAAATTCCTCGAGGGAGGCGATGTCGAGATCACAGCGGCATATCCCTCAGGCGTGATCGGCTCTGTCGCTGAGAACCTGAAGGCGGCTGCTGCGGGCGAGCACTACGAGTGGACGGAGATGTATCCCGGTTTCGCCAAAGTTGCGCGCGGAGAAGGGTTCGAGGAGGTGGCGGCGGCATTCGATGCAATCGCGGTGGCGGAGAAGCAACACGAGAAGCGATACCTTGGGCTTCTTGCGAACGTCGACGCCGGGACGGTCTTCAAGAAAGGCAGGACAGTCGTATGGCGCTGTCGGAATTGTGGCTATCTTCACGAGGGGCAGGCGGCGCCCGACACGTGCCCGGCTTGCCTTCACGCGCGGGGGTATTTCGAACTTTTGGCGGAGAACTGGTAGCACGTACGGGAAATTTTGTTGAAAGGGGGAAATGAGCCGGAATCCCTTGACCAGTACGTTTGTCCTACTAACGGTAACCGAGAAGAGGAGTGAAGAAGATGACCAAGCGGCTTGAGATCTACAAGTGCGAGGTGTGCGGGAACATAGTTGAAATGATGCATACAGGCGCGGGGGAACTCGTGTGCTGCGATCAGCCGATGAAGCTGATGAGCGAGAACACGGTTGATGCGGCTAAGGAGAAACACGTTCCGGTTGTTGAGAAGTCCGACGAAGGGATCAAGGTGAAGGTGGGCAGCGTCCCGCACCCAATGGAAGAGAAACACTACATAGAGTGGGTGGAAGTGATCGACGGAGAGAAGGCGTACAGGGAATTCCTGAAGCCGGGGCAGGCTCCTGAAGCGACCTTCTGCCTTGAGGCGGGCAACCTCACCGCTCGGGAATACTGCAACTTGCACGGGCTCTGGAGGGGAAAGAAATGATAGGAAAGAAAATGCTGGAGGAAATGAACGAGCAGGTTAAGTACGAGCTGTACTCCGCCTATCTGTACCTTTCGATGTCGGCTTACTTCCACTCGAAAGGGCTCGACGGGATGGCGCAATGGATGCGCGTACAGGCGCAGGAGGAGCTGACACACGCGGCGAAATTCTTTGACCACATCAACAGCCGCGGCGGCAGCGTGGTCTTGAGGGCAATAGATCAGCCCGAGACGAAGTGGGATTCGCCTCTGGCGGCTTTCCGCCACGCCTACGAGCATGAACAGTTCGTAACGTCGAGGATCAACCAACTCGTAGGGATAGCTGAGGAGGAGTCCGACCGCGCCGCAGGGGTCATGCTTCAGTGGTTCGTCACGGAGCAGGTCGAGGAGGAGGAGAACGCGTCCAAGGTAGTACGAGCCCTGGAGTTGGTAGGCGACTCGGGCAACGGCTTGCTCATGTTAGACCGGGAGCTTGGGGCGCGTTCCTTCGTCATGCCGACGCCGGCGGACACACAGGAAGCGTAGCAGCGGCGGCAACCGTGAAGTCGAGTGGAAAGGGCTGCGCAACTTGACAATTGGTTTGGGGAGCCGTCATGCTGCGTTCGACTGAGTCAGCGGCAAGAACGCTGCGAGACATCCTCACACTGTCCATTTGTCTTGACGGTGCAGGTTGGAGGATAGTCATGAAAGACGTTTTGAAAGCCGTGAAAGTCACAGAAGACATCTATTGGGTAGGGGCGATAGACTGGGCGGTGCGGGACTTCCACGGGTACTTCACCGGGCGAGGCTCGACCTACAACGCGTATCTCGTCGTGGGTGAGGACCCGATCCTGATCGATACGGTTAAGGCACCGTTCAAGGACGAAATGCTGGCTCGTGTCGGTTCGGTTCTTGACCCCTCGCAGATAAGATACATCGTCTCGAATCATGCCGAGGCGGACCATTCGGGCTGCCTCCCTCAGGTCATCGAGACGGTTAAGCCGGATAAGGTGTTCGCCTCGGAGATGGGTGTGAAGGCTCTGGCGGATCATTATCACATGGATCGGGACATCGTTCCTGTGAAGGACGGAGAGAACGTTTCGCTGGGGAACGTGCCTTTTACCTTCATAGAGACGCGCATGCTGCACTGGCCTGACAGCATGTTCAGCTACAGACCTGACGTGGGGGTTCTTTTCTCGCAAGACGCTTTCGGCATGCACCTGGCGTCGAGCGAGAGCTTCGCCGACGAGATCGATCCCTCGGTAATCGAGTACGAAGCGGCCACCTATTATGCCAACATACTTCTGCCGTTCTCTTCGTTCGTCTCCCGGCTGATTGACAAAGTGCGGAGCCTCGGCCTCAAGTTCAAGATGATCCTGCCGGACCACGGCCCGATGTGGCGCAAAGACCCAGGCTGGATAGTAAGACGCTACGCAGAGTGGGCATCGCAGAAGCGTGGGAACAAGGCAATCGTCATGTTCGACACCATGTGGCAGAGCACCGCGAAAATGGCGAAGGCGATTGGTGAGGGGCTAACTTCGGGCGGGGCTCATGTCAAACTGATGCCGCTAAGGGAATGCCACCGGAGCGAAGTAGCCACCGAGATACTAGATGCCGGCGCGTTGCTGATTGGATCACCAACGCTTAACAACGGGCTGTTTCCGACCCTGGCTGACGCGCTGACTTATGTGAAAGGGCTCAAGCCGAAGGGCCTAATCGGCTCTGTGTTCTCATCGTACGGGTGGAGCGGCGAGGCCGCGGCCCTGCTTGAGAAGGCCATGGCCGATATGAAGGTGGAAATGGTGGGGGAGACAATCAAGGTGAAGTACGTGCCTGACGACGCCGCTCTCGCACAATGCTACTCGCAGGGGAAGCTTGTCGCGGAGGAGCTGGGAAAGAGAGCCGCGCCGTGAGTGCTAAGATTGACCCCCAAGCGCTTTTCTCGTTCAGCTACGGCCTCTATGTCGTCACCTCGTGCTGCGGCGAAAAACTGAATGGGCAGATCTCCAATACGGTGTTCCAGGTTTGCGACGATCCCCCTTACGTGGCAACCTGCGTCAGCAGGAATGCGTTGACTCACGAGTGCATATTGAAGAGCGGCGCGTTTGCCGTTAGCGTCTTGCAGGAGTCAACTCCCTTGAAGTTCATTGGTCTGTTTGGGTTCAGGTCTGGCAGAGATGTTGACAAACTCTCACAGGTCGAATTCGAGCCCGGGGTCACCGGTTGCCCGGTAGTGCTCGAAAATGCCGTAGCAGTGATTGAGGCAAAGGTCACTGACAGGGTTGATTTGGACAGCCATAGCATATTCGTTGCCAAAGTGGTGCGGTCCGAGCAATTGAAGGACGGGAAGCCACTGACGTACGCGTACTACCGCGAGAATTTGCGGGGTAAGACGCCCAAGAACGCACCCACTCATTTTGCCGATAAGACGCGGGAGAGTTCGTCGAAGGCCGACGAGGTCCCAGAAAGGGGAGGGAAGACATTGCAGAAATACGTCTGTGACGTGTGCGAATGGGTCTACGATCCCGAGATCGGAGACCCTGACGCGGGTGTCGAACCGGGCACAGCATTCGAGGACATCCCGGATGATTGGGTATGCCCCGTCTGCGGAGTGGGGAAGGATAAATTCAGCCCGGTGGATTAGTCGTGTGGGGAAGTGCAGGGCATGTGAGGCTCCGGATGGTGTCCTGGGTCAACGCATGGTTGTGGGGCGGCAGAAGTGTTGAGATGACGGGCGAAGACGGGGGCGAGAGATTTTTCTAAAAATCGGGCAAGGGGGCTTGATCTTGGGCTCTATTCTGGTATAGTAGTACCAGAATGGAGGATTGAGGGCCAGAACAATGGCAAACCTGCTCAAGATTTCCGAGGCGGCTTCCTTGGCCCTGCACAGCTTGGTGCTAATGGGTTCGGACCCGCTCGAGCCGCTTACGACGAACCGGATCGCTTCGCTCTTGGGAGTCTCGGAAGCCCATCTTTCGAAGGTCCTTCAGAGGTTGGCAAGGGAAGGGTTCGTGAAATCGATGCGAGGCCCCAAGGGGGGATTCGTGCTAGCCAAGCCCGGGACCAGCATAACCTTGCTGGAAGTCTACGAGTCGATAGAAGGGCCGGTGTCGTGGAACGACTGCCTTCTGGATGCTCCGATCTGCGGTGGCAAGTGCATCTTCGGCGGGCTGCTCGCAGAAGTTAATCGCCGTGTCAAGACATACTTGGCGGAGACCACGTTGGATCAGCTATCTGATGTGAAAGGGTGTCTATATGCCGGTGCCACGAAAGATAGTCAAGATTGACGAGGAGAAGTGCAACGGGTGCGGTCAATGCGTACCCGCATGCGCTGAGGGAGCCATACAGGTCATTGACGGGAAGGCTAGGTTGATCAGCGACATTTATTGTGATGGCCTGGGTGCCTGTTTGGGCGAATGCCCTCAGGGTGCGATCAGCATCGAAGAGCGCGAGGCGCCGGAGTTCGACGAAGAAGCTGCAAGAGCCCACGTGAAAAGGCAACAAAGAACCTCTGATGCCGTTGGATGTCCCGCCGCAGGATGCCCGGGTGCGGCAAGTCAGAAGATTCAGAGGCCCGCATCGGAAGCCTCCTATGGTGAGGGGGCGGGAGGATTTGCCCCTTCTTCCCGGCTGGGAAACTGGCCGGTACAACTCAGCCTCGTTCCAGTTAAGGCGCCGTACTTCGAGGGAGCCGAGCTTGTGATATCAGCGGACTGCGTGCCTTTTGCCCACGCCGACTTCCACCGGAAGTTCTTGGGGGAAAAGGTGCTCATAATCGGCTGCCCTAAACTGGATGACGCAGGCGAGTATCGCCGGAAACTTGCGGAAATCCTGCGGCGGAACGACATCAAGTCCGTCCAAGTCGTGCACATGGAGGTGCCTTGCTGTTTCGGGCTGCGCCACTTGGTGAATCTGGCGCTGGCCGACTCAGGAAAGGACATCCCGGTCAAACCCATAGAGATCGGCATCCGCGGCAATGTGAAGGACGAGGACGCCGTCCGCGCCCTGCCGTGACAGATGGGAGCTGTGGCGATGCGGTGCCCAGGACAAGACGTACGCTACTGGAAGCCGGACGATGTGTTTGAAGTCCCTTGTCCGGCATGCGGGGCATCCGTAGAGTTCTTCAAGGACGACGCGTGGCGCAAGTGTTTCAAGTGCGGGCGCAGGTTCCGAAACCCCCGTCTCGACCTCGGCTGCGCAGAGTGGTGTCCCTACGCCGAGCAATGTCTTGGCCATCGTCCTGGCGCTGATTCGGCCCGCGGTGGTCCTTAACAGAGATATGGAGGTGGAGGAGTGTTTTGCTATCAATGTGAGCAGACGGCGAAAGGAACGGGCTGCACGGTGCATGGGGTGTGCGGAAAGGACCCCCGCGCCGCCGCATTACAGGACCTCTTGGTGCACGCGACCAAGGGGCTTTCCATGTATGCACATAGGGCCAGAAAGCTGGGCGTAAAGGATAGGGAGATAGAGGTCTTTTGCGTCGAAGCCTTGTTCTCTACAGTGACTAACGTGAATTTCGACCCCGAGCGCCTGCAAGGGCTGATACTGCGAGCTGCGAAACTTCGCGATAAAGCCAAGAGGCTCTACGAGGAAGCGTGCGAGAAGGCAGTTTGCCAGCGGGAAACGCTCGGAGGCCCTGCGGCTTGGCAGCCGGAGGCCGATCTTGACGGGCTGGTCAAGCAGGGAGAGAGAGTCTCCATCGAAAGGAGAAAAGCAGAGCTAGGCGAGGACATCGCGGGCCTCCAGGAATTAGTACTCTACGGTCTGAAAGGTGCAGCCGCATACGCCGATCACGCGCAAATACTGGGCGTGGAAGACGACGAGGTCTACGGGGCGTTCCACGAGATGCTCGATTTTCTGACCAAGGATAACCATTCAGCGGACGAGTTGCTGGCAAAAAGCCTGGGGGTGGGTGAACTGAACCTGAAGGCTATGGGGCTTCTGGATGCAGCCAACACGGGCGCATACGGTAATCCGGTGCCCACTCCTGTTCGAATTACTCCCCTAAAGGGCAAGGCTATCGTCGTCTCGGGTCACGATTTGAAAGACCTGGAAGAGTTGCTGAAACAGGCTGAGGGCAAGGGCATAAACGTATATACGCACGGGGAGATGCTTCCTGCCCACGGGTACCCGGGGCTGAAGAACTACAAGCACCTCGTGGGGAACTACGGTGGGGCTTGGCAGGATCAGGCGAAAGAGTTCGGGGAACTCCCGGGCGCGATACTGATGACCACGAATTGTCTTCAAAGGCCGAGAGACAGCTACAAAGCTCGGCTCTTTACCTCCGGTCTGGTTGCTTGGCCTGGAATAACTCACATAAGCGACCGCAACTTCGAGCCCGTCATCCGGGCTGCTCTGGCTGCCGAGGGTTTCAAAGAAGATGGTCCGGAAAAGACTATCATGTGCGGCTTCGGGCACGATGCGGTCATGGGCGTCGCCGACAAGGTTGTGGAGGCGGTGAAGAGCGGGGCGATCAAGCATTTCTTCTTGATAGGCGGCTGCGACGGCGCCAAGCCGGGGCGCAATTACTACACTGAGTTCGCCCAGGCCGTCCCCAAGGACAGCGTCATTCTGACATTGGCCTGCGGCAAGTACCGGTTCAACAAACTGGAGTTCGGCGAGATTGGCGGCATCCCGCGCCTTCTCGACATCGGTCAGTGTAACGATGCCTACTCGGCAGTGCAGATCGCGCTGGCATTGGCCGAGGCGTTCGACACGGACGTAAACAGCCTGCCGTTGTCGCTGATTCTGTCGTGGTACGAGCAAAAGGCCGTCGCCATACTGCTCACGCTTCTGCACCTGGGCATCAAGGACATCAGGCTCGGCCCATCGCTGCCTGCTTTCGTGACGCCGCCGGTGCTCAACGTTCTCGCGGAGAAATTCGACATAAAGCCGATCTCTACGGTCGAGCAAGACCTTAAGGCGGCTTTGAGTGGGTAGCGCCGTTGCGTCGCCCGCCGAAAAAGAGCTTCAGAAAAGTATGCGCGGGCGTTTTGCCGGACATTGCGCTTGCAATGGGGGAGCGCGATGGTATTTCTGTAATTGGGGGGAGACGCTCAGGCAGTTGCAGGTCCGCTTTCCCTCTTGGGGGATGAGAGAAGACGAATCTCAACTGGCTTGGTTGAAACAGGGGGCTGACGTGGAGCAGGAATCCATGAACAGTTTCGAGAGGCGAATTGCGACGTTAGCCGGCGAAGGACTGCGCAGCCGAGAATTGAGAGTAATGCAAGTCAATATCGGCCTGAAGTGCAACCAGCAATGCGCGCACTGTCACCTTAGCGCGTCGCCCTACCGAACGGAGACCATGCAGTGGTCCGTGATGGAGCTGGTTCTCCGCGCAGCGAACGAGGCGGGAGCCGAGCTTGTTGATATCACGGGGGGATCTCCCGAACTGAATCCGCATTTCCGAAGGTTCGTAGAGGCGCTCCGCGCGCACGGACATAAAGTGAAGGTGAGGACAAACCTCACCGTGCTCTTAGAGCCCGGGATGGAGGACATCCCCCAGTTCTATCGGGACAACCAGGTGCATCTCGTCGCTTCCCTGCCATGCTACACGGAGGAGAACGTGAGGGTTCAGCGCGGGGGAGGCGTTTATTCCAAGAGCGTCGAAGTGCTCAAGCGCTTGAATGCGCTCGGTTATGGCTCCGATGCCGACAAGGAGCTCGATCTTGTGTACAATCCCACAGGTCCTTTCCTTCCATCTGATCAAGCGTCGCTGGAGGCGGACTACAAGCGCGAGTTGGACCAGAAGTTCGACATCTCTTTCAGTCACCTCATCACGATAACCAATATGCCCATAGGACGGTTCCTGGCGTATCTCAAAAAAAAAAGGCGCGAGGGGAAGTACATGGAGCTTCTTGAGGAGTCTTTCAATCGCGATACCATCGAGGGTCTCATGTGCCGTTACCAGATAAGCGTCGGGTGGGATGGGACGATTTACGATTGTGACTTCAACTTGGCGCTTGGCTTTTCGGTGAATCACGGAGCGCCTACACACATCCGGGATTTCGACGCGGGCGCTCTGGCGGAGCGACGGATCGTCACCGGAGACCATTGCTTTGGTTGCACGGCGGGAAGGGGATCGTCATGCAGCGGGGCGTTGGCGTGAAGGCTTGCCGAGGGAGTGTAGTTGGGTTCCTGCCGCGCTGTTTCCCGTGTCGCGTTCTTCCATGTTGTTGGCGCAGGGGGACCGCGCGAAGGGCCCACGAATGTGGAAGGGAGTTGTGAGATGAGGGCCGGGGGAAGGAACTTACGCCGCGTTCTACTATTGCTTTGCATCACTGCAACCGGCGGCTACTGCTGGCCCGAAGAGGACCCACCCGACAAAGCTGCCGGTACGGCAGGGCAGGAAGGCTTTTCCTACGCCGACTACGCGGCGGTACTGAAGGCTTACGTCAACGTCGAGGGTCTGGTTGACTACAAGTCGCTAAAAGCTGACCGGATGCGCTTGGACAGATTTAACGCGTCGTCGGCGAAGCATCCGCGCGCAGCGTACGAGGAGTGGACCGAGAACGAGAAAATCGCCTTTTGGATCAACGCTTATAATTCGCTCACTCTCCAGGCGATCATCGATCACTACCCGATCGAAGCGTCGTTCATCGGTTCTTTTCGCTTCCCAGACGACAGCATACGCCAGATTCCCGGCGTGTGGGACAAGCTGGAGTTCAAGGCAATGGGCAGGCCCATGACACTGGATGAGATCGAGCACGAAACGCTTCGGGTGGACTTCAACGAGCCGCGCATCCATCTGGCGCTGGTTTGTGCCTCCATGAGTTGCGCGGTGTTGCGAACCGAACCTTACACCGGCGAGCGCTTGAGCGCCCAGCTTGACGAGCAAACGCGGCGATTTCTTCAGAGGCCGAAGAACTTTCGCATCGACCGCGACAATAACCGTGTCCATCTCTCGAGCCTTTTCAAGTGGTATGGGAAGGACTTCGTCAAAACGTATGGGACGGATACGGGCTATGAGGGACACGACAGAATCGAACGGGCGGTACTCAACTTCAGCAGCAACTATCTGGGTGACAGCGATCGGAGTTATCTGCGCGACCGGAGATATGGCATCAAATATCTAGACTACGATTGGTCGCTGAATGAGCAAAGGGAGCGCAGATGACGTCGGGAAGCGAAGACCTGCAGGTTGCCGAGGGGTCTCCCAAAAGGGCCAATCGCTGGGTGCGGCCGGCTGAGTTCATCGTGATTGTCGCAGCCGTCATCGTTTTCTTTCGCGTGTCAGGGCTGACCGACAAGCTGGGGAAGGTTGAAGAGCTTCGCGAGTGGCTGAAGGGCAAGGGTGCGTGGGGTCCGGTTATCTTCATGTTGCTCTACATAGCAGGTGTGGTGGCTGCTTTTCCGGGTGGTGTTCTCACCATAGCCGCTGGGGCCCTATTCGGTTCCCTTGTCGGAGTGATCCTGGTGAGTGTCGCTTCCACTGCCGGAGTGAGTCTGGCCTTTTTGATAGCCCGCTACTTCCTTCGAGACACTGCAGCACGCTGGCTTTCGAGAAAAGAGAAGTTCAGGAAGCTGGATAGGCTTACGGAAGAGCACGGTGCGGTGATCGTGGCCATAACGCGCCTGATCCCTGTGTTCCCTTTCAACCTCCAGAACTACGGGTATGGCCTCACACGGGTGCGCTTCCCGACGTATGTCTTCTGGTCGTGGCTTTGCATGTTGCCCGGCACGATTGTGTACGTGGTGGGAACTGACGCGTTCGTCAAGGCGATTTCCGGGGGACAGGTCCCCTGGCTTCTCATAATTCTCTTGGCTGTTGTCGTCGCGATACTGACACTGCTCATCAGGCATGCTCGGCGGACTCTGAGATCCAAGGAGGAGACAACTCGCGCGGGGAATGGCGTAGCAGAGGGGGGAACTGGAGATGGATGAGAAGGTGGGCGTGCTGCCTGCAGACGAGCATAATAACAGCTTGGTGAGAAATGTTCATCCCGGCGATTGGAAGAACCCACAACCTGCGCCCGTATACAACCTCGTGGTGATAGGTGCCGGCACCGCCGGACTGGTCACTGCTGCGGGAGCGGCTGGACTTGGCGCGAAGGTGGCGCTTGTCGAAAAGCATCTGCTGGGCGGAGATTGCCTGAACGTGGGCTGCGTCCCGTCCAAATGTCTGATCCGCTCATCCCGCGTTCTCGCCGATGTGCGGAATGCGAAGGACTTCGGCGTGAAGGTTCCTGAGGGAACGGAAGTGGACTTTCCGGCTGTGATGGAACGGATGAGGCGGCTCAGAGCTCGCATCAGCTACCACGATGCAATCAAGAAATTTGCCGCTGTGGGCGTTGACGTTTTCCTTGGGGAGGGGAAGTTTTCTGCCCCTGAAGCGATTGAGGTGGACGGAAAGACGTTGCGATTCAAAAAAGCGGTGATCGCGACGGGAGCACGGGCTGTCAGACCCGCTATTGAGGGCCTGGAAGAGGCAGGATTCTTGACGAACGAGACGGTTTTCTCTCTGACTGAACGTCCTGGGCGGCTGGCGGTCTTTGGGGCAGGGCCCCTCGGATGCGAAATGGCCCAGGCTTTCCGGAGGCTTGGGTCGCAGGTGACGATCGTCGAAATGGGGCCTCAACTGCTTTCGAGGGAAGACCCGGACGCCGCGAGCATTGTCGCGAATGCGTTCAGCAGGGACGGGATCGACCTCAAGCTCAACTCCAAAGTCACGAGGGTCGAGGGATCGGACGGCGGCAAAGTGATCTGTCTTGTGACTGGCGGGAAGGAAGGCAAAGTGGCGGTTGACGAAATTCTTGTCGGCGCAGGACGTGCGCCGAATGTCGAAGGGCTCAACCTGGAAGCAGTCGGGGTTGAATGTGATGGTCACAAGGGCGTGATCGTGGACGACCATCTGCGCACAACTAATCCCCGGATTTACGCGGCGGGTGACGTGTGCCTAGGATTCAAGTTCACCCACACCGCCGACGCCACCGCACGTATGGTGATTCAGAATGCGCTCTTCAAGGGGCGGAAGAAGCTCAGCACGCTGACTATACCTTGGTGTACCTACACAGACCCTGAGATTGCGCATGTGGGCATGTACGAAAAGGATGCCCAGGGGAGAGGCATAGAGGTTCGGACTTTCGTCAGACGTTTTGCAGACGTAGATAGAGCGATTGCTGATGGTGAGGAAGATGGTTTGGTGAAAGTCCACGTGCAGGAAGGAACTGACCGTATACTTGGCGGGACGATAGTTGCGCGTCACGCGGGCGAGATGATAAGCGAGTTGACACTCGCCATCGTCGCCGGGGTGGGACTCAAGTCTCTTTCAAACGTTATACATCCTTACCCGACCCAGGCTGAAGCGATCCGGCAGGTTGCGGACGACTACAACCGCGAGCGTCTTACCCCCCGTATTAAGAGACTGTTCAACTGGTGGCTTGCCCGCCAGCGGGGTTAGGAGAGCGGAGAAGTAGCCCCTAGGGCAACAACGGGGAATCCATCCGGACTGTGAAAGGGGGTGGTTGCAGTTAGCTATATTCTTGCCGGCTCTCGCCTTGCGACGAGGTGGGCAAGAGCAGTCCTTGCTTAGTCTGATTCTCGCAGGGGAGGAGGTTAAGCCCTTGCCGGCATTCGTCCCATGAGTTTGGTGACCGATTAGTTGGGAGGCATGAAGATGAGTCACTTGAGACGACACTGGTTGGCTTTGATGCTGGGCGTGGCAACCATGGCGGCGTTTGGACTCACTGCCGGAGTTGTCGCCGGGGAAGAGCCCGGCAGCAGTGTGAAGGAAGCGGAAGGCAGCGCAGCGAAGGAGCAGGAGGGAAGCGGATCGAAGGAAGTCGAAGGCAGCGCATCAAAGATGAAGGAGCTCTTGAAGCATACCTATGCCGAGGTGAACACGGAAGCTCTGGAGATTCTCGTGAGGTTGAAGGTGCCCATGCTCATCTTTGATGCTCGAACAGGCAAATACGATGACGGCAGGCGCATTCCCGGCGCGAGACAACTTTCACCGGAAGCTACCGACAGGCAGGTCGCGGGCGTTGTTGAGTCCACGGAGTCGCTTATCGTCGTATATTGCATCAACGTCGAGTGCCCCCTAAGCAGGATGCTTTACCTGCGGCTCAAGAAATTCGGCTACAAGAATGTCATCGAGTATCCATACGGCATCGAAGGCTGGGTGAAGGCGGGGAATAAGTACGAAATGGCTGAAGGGTCTGAGGTCGAGGAGGAAGGGTCCGGTCCCAAGGGAAAGGGCTCCGCGGAGAAGTAGCCACGCCGTCCCCGGAAATGAGTGCCCGGGACAGACGCGAGGAAGGCGTCGATGCTTGAAAGCCCTGCTCTGGCGTCCGAGGAAGTGAAGGGCTGGGATCGGGTGAAGATGTCGACCCTGTGCATCGGCGGCGGCGCTCTGATCTCCCTTCATGTTCTGCTTCTCCGGCTGTCGGCAGGCTTCCAATACGGGAGCCCGATGACAGACAGGCCCATCGTAGCTCTCGTGGCGGTGCAGGTCGCAGCCGGGCTTCTTTACCTCGTGCTGGTTAAGACGCTCTTGGGTGCTTGGTCCAGCAAGGGCATGGTGGCTTGGATCGTAGGCGTGGGAGCTACCCTTCGGATTGTCATGCTGCCTTCCACACCGATGCTGGAGGACGATTTCTATCGGTACCTCTGGGACGGGGCTGTTGTGGCCGGCGGGTTCAATCCCTACGCGTTCTCCCCGGATGAGGTGAGAGGAGTCGCAGAGCCCGGGACCCCAGTGCCTGACAGATTGAAGGGGCTTGCATCGCAGTCCGGCACAGTTGTTGAGCGTGTCAACCATCCACACCTCCGCACGGTCTATCCCCCTCTTGCCCAAGCGGGCTTTGCGTTGGCGCAATGGCTGAAGCCCTGGAGCCTTGTATCCTGGCGACTTGTCCTGCTGGGCTTTGACGTGGTGAATCTCGTGCTCGTGCTTTCTATCCTCCGTTTCCTTAAGCTGCCTGCCTCACTGATCGCGGTCTACTGGTGGAACCCCCTGCTTGTGAAGGAGACTTTCAACTCGGGCCACATGGACATCATGGTTCTGCCTTACGTTTTGGCAGGGTTGTTTATGGCAATGCGGAACCGGATCGCGTGGGCTGGGGGATTTCTGGGACTGGCCGTCGGGGTGAAAATATGGCCGGCGGTGCTGCTTCCGGTAATCTTGCGCGGTGGGGTGCGTGACCCTCGGAAACTCGTCCTTGCCCTTGTGCTGTTCTTCTTGCTGCTGGCTTTGATGGTTGCTCCCATCTGGCCGCACGGCTTCGGGTCGAAAAGCGGGTTCGCGGCGTACGGCCAACAGTGGGAGATGAACGATTCTCTGTTCATGCTATTGTTGTGGCCTTCCGAATTTCTGCTGAAGCTGGCCGGGAGGTCACCTGCCGACGGCCAATTGTTGGCACGCCTTTTGGTCGTCGGTGTGCTGCTGGCTGTGATCGCGATTGCATCCCGCAAGAGCGCTATGACGCCGCTGGAGCTATCCAGGAAGTGCCTTTTCGTTGTGGCGGCGTTGTTCCTCCTGAGTCCCACTCAGTTCCCGTGGTACTACCTTTGGATGCTGCCGTTGCTCGTCTTCCGACCGATGGTCTCGCTGCTGCTCTTGACGACCCTCCTCCCACTCTATAACCTTCGATTTCTGTTCAGTACGCGAGGTCTCGTCGACATCTTCGACTACGGCATAGTGTGGCTCGAGTTCGTACCGGTGTACGCGCTACTGGCGTGGGAATTGTGGAAGGGAAAGCGTGATGTTACGGCGGGAGGTTTGACTTGAGGGACGGGACAAGCATCGCTGTCGTCATTCCGGCGCTCGACGAGCAGGAGGCAATCGGCAAGGTAGTATCGGCGATCCCCGATTGGATCGATGACATTGTGGTCGTCGACAACGGCTCCTCTGACGGCACGGCGGAGGTCGCTGCCGCCGAGGGTGCGAGGGTCATCAGAGAACCTCGTCGCGGGTACGGCTCAGCATGCCTGGCCGGGATCGCGGCACTCAACGATCCCGACGTTGTCGTGTTCATGGACGGGGACTTGAGTGATTACCCTGAGGAAGTGGGAGAGCTCGTCGCGCCGATTCTGTCAGGCGAGGCGGACATGGTAGTCGGGTCCCGGGTTTTGGGCCGGCGTGAGCCGGGGGCTTTGACGTTTCAGGCCAGGTTCGGGAATTTGCTCGCGTGCATTCTGCTGCGCTTGCTGTGGAAAGTCCGCTACACTGACCTCGGCCCTTTTCGGGCAATATCCCGTGATGCACTCACTCTCCTCGAAATGAAGGACCCCGACTTCGGGTGGACTGTGGAGATGCAGGCCAAAGCCGCTCGGCAGGGGCTTCGCACGAGAGAGGTGCCCGTGAGTTACAGAAAGCGAACCGGAAAGTCGAAGATATCCGGCACGCTTAAGGGATCAACGGCTGCGGGCGCGAAAATACTCTTCACCATTCTCACCCTGGCGCTCGGGCAAGGAAAGTCTCAGATGGTGCAAGGGCGGCTCTTGGAGAATCTAATCGTCTTCACGCGGTATCCCGAAGCCGGCAAGACAAAGACGAGGCTCGTGCCTGCTCTTGGCGCGGAAGGGGCCGCCGCCCTTCAGCGCAGGATGACCGAGCGTCTCGTCATGGAAGCCAGAGAATTCGCGCGCAATAAGTCCATCGGGGTGGAAGTGTGGTTCGAAGGTGGTGGCGAATCGCTCATGCGCAGATGGCTCGGCGGCGGCCTTCGCTATATTCCCCAGAGAGGAGGGGACCTGGGAGACCGCATGGGGCTTGCTCTGACGCGGTCGTTTCGCGCGGGAGCGAGAAGAGCGGTCATCGTCGGCACGGATTGCCCTGGAGTGACTGCCGGCCTGATGCGGAGCGCGTTCGAAGCTTTGAGGGACAGGGACGTGGTCTTGGGGCCGGCTGCCGACGGCGGGTACTACCTGGTTGGAGTGCGTGGCTCTGCTGTATCTCGTGCAGTTCCCGCCATTTTCGAGAACGTTCCCTGGGGGGCTTGCACTGTTCTTGATCGAACCTTGAATATCGCAGAGGATGCGGGGCTGAGCTCGGAGCTACTGGAAACCCTTGACGACGTCGATAGACCCGAAGACCTTTCCGTGTGGCAGTCAGTGCTGGAATCCCATTCGGCGGCTACGCGTCCGGAGCGCGTCTCCGTAATAATTCCGGCGCTCGATGAGGCGGCGAATGTCGCGGCATCTCTGGACTCAGCAATGAGAGGAGACAATGTCGAGGTCATTGTGGTTTGCGGAGATGCAAAGGACGACACGTCGGACATTGCTCGCTCGTGGGAGGCGAAGGTGGTCAGTTCGAGCCCCGGGCGTGGGAGGCAAATGAATGCCGGCGCTTCGCGCGCTGCAGGAGAGATACTTCTGTTCCTCCACGCGGATACGGTCTTGCCCGAAGGATTCGATGATCACATCAGAAGGGTATTGAGGAAACGGGGCGTCTCTGGGGGCGCATTCTCGCTCCGGCTTGACGGGCCTGCCCTCGGCCTGCGGCTTACCGAACGGCTGGCTACGTTGCGCTCTCGGCTCTTCCAGATGCCTTATGGCGATCAGGCGATCTTTGTCAAGACCGAGATTTTTCGACGCGTGGGCGGATTTCCGGAAATTCCCATCATGGAAGACATCGAACTCGTTCGCCGTCTGCGGAGGTTGGGGAGGATCGTAATCTCCGGCATCCCTGTCGTGACATCCGCGCGCAGGTGGTTCAGGCTGGGGACCTACAGGGCGACTATCATTAACCACATTGCCATAATTGCGCACTGCATCGGCGTGCCCGTGGCGAGAATCGCCCGGTGGTACTACAGCGTGGGCTGACGATTTGAGCGCACCGTAGAGACTCCGAGCCGCCACCAGAGACGTTTCGATGCCGTCGTGGAAACTTGTGTCCGATTCCAGTATACTGGCTGACTCCCAGCCGCTTGGTTTCTAGATCGGAATTGACTGCCTCTTGCGAGCGGCGGCGCTTTGTTTCCGGCGGGCTTCCCGTCGGCTGAACATCTGGAGGGAACTATGTCTGAAAGGGCTTACAATGCTCCGTACGCTGGGGAACATCTGAATCGCGTCGCGTTTCCCCTCGGGGGGATCGGGGCAGGAATGATCTGCCTGGAGGGGACGGGAGCCCTGTCACACGTCTCGGTGAGGAACCATCCCGACATTTTCAACGAGCCCTGCGCGTTCGCCGCGATTTGTGTCAAGGGAGAGGAGAAGGTTGCGCGGGTGCTCGAGGGACCTGTGCCCAAGTGGAAGGCCTTCGGCACAGGAGGAGCCGGGAACGGAGGCAAGGGAAGGACAATCGGTCTCCCCAGATTCAGAAAGGCCTCCTTTACTTGCCGTTTCCCTTTTGGGAGCATCATGCTCTCCGATCCCAAGGTGCCGTTCGAGGTCGAGATTACCGGTTGGAGCCCGTTCATCCCCGGTGACGCGGATGCGTGCAGCCTGCCTGTGGCCGGCATCGAATATTGCTTTACAAACCCGACATCCTCAGATGTTGAAGCGGTGTTCTCCTTCAACACGGTAAATTTTATGGCTGTCCGCGACGGAAATGACCGCGTGCTGCAAGGCGAAAACGGATTTGTGCTGTGGCAGCCGGGGTCGGAGGGTAGCCCTCACCACCAGGGGGCCTTCTGCGCCTGCGTTGATGACGACTCGGCGATCGTGGATCATGCCTGGTTCCGCGGCGCGCCGTTTGACGCGCTCGTTAACGCCTGGAGGATTATCAGCGCCGGTGAAGTATGTTCGAACCCTCCGCTGGACGGGCCGAGCCCCGGCGCGTCCGTCTATGTCCCATTCACGCTGAAGGCGGGCGGGGAAAAGATCATCAGGCTGATGCTGTCGTGGCACGTGCCGGCCAGCGATATTTGCGTGCCGAAGCCCCAGCCGCAGGAGGAGCCCTGCGCATGTGCTGGTTGTGGCGGGACGGAAGGCAGCTCGGTTCCCCCGGAAACGTACGTTCCCTGGTATGCCGCCGAATTCGAGGACGTGCGCGAGGTCGCTTCGTACTGGCGCGAGAACTACGATGTGCTTCGCGAAAAGAGTGCGTTGTTCAGGGATTGCTTCTACGACACCACGCTTCCTGGTGAAGTGGTGGAAGCGGTTGCGGCGAATCTGACGATACTCAAGTCCCCGACTGTCATGCGGCAGACGGACGGGCGCTTCTGGGGTTGGGAAGGCTCCAGCGATGCCCGAGGTTGCTGCCCCGGTTCCTGTACGCATGTGTGGAATTATGCGCAAGCGCTCCCGCACTTGCTGCCTGATCTCGAAAGAAGTCTGCGACGGACGGAGTTCAACGAATGCCAGGATGCCGACGGTCATCAGACGTTTCGCGCGCCTCTCCCTATTCGGCGTGCGACGCGGCGGTTTCACGCCGCGGCCGACGGGCAGCTTGGCGGGATCATGAAAGTGTATCGCGATTGGCGCATTTCGGGGGATACCGGCTGGCTCAAGGCATTGTGGCCGAAAGTGAAAGAGAGCCTGGACTACTGCATCGCTGCTTGGGACATACACCAAAAAGGGATCGTCGAAGCCCCTCATCATAACACGTACGATATAGAATTCTGGGGGCCCAATGGCATGTGCACCAGCTTCTATCTGGGTGCGCTGTGTGCGGCGGTTGAGATGGGACGGGAACTGGGGGAAGAAGTGAGCGACTACGAGGAATTGCTGGCGAAGGGCACGAAACATCTGGAGACCGAGCTTTTCAACGGCGAGTACTTCTTCCAGAAAGTAAAGTGGGAAGGCCTCAAATCGGAGTTCGAAGGGCTGTCTACGCGCGTCCATTCACCCGAGGCGGAGGAGAACCTTGAGCGCGAAGGCCCCAAGTATCAGTACGGAAACGGCTGCCTTTCGGACGGAGTTCTGGGATTCTGGATGGCAAGGGTATGCGGGCTGGACGAGATCGTGAGCCGCGAAAAGGTCGTGGGCACGCTCAAAGCGATTCACAAGTACAATCTCAAGCGCGACCTTTCCGAGCACGCGAACCCGGCTCGCCCGACATATGCGCTCGGAGACGAGGGCGGGCTCTTGCTTTGCACCTGGCCCAAAGGGGGCATTCCCTCATTCCCCTTCTACTTCGCCTACGAAGTGTGGACGGGAATCGAATACCAGGCCGCGTCGCACATGATGATGGAGGGAATGGTCGAAGAGGGGTTGGAGATCGTAAGGCTCTGCCGCGACCGGTACGACGGCGTGGTCCGGAATCCCTTCAATGAGTACGAATGCGGACACTGGTACGCGCGCGCGATGTCGAGTTATGCGCTTATCCAGGGGCTCACGGGGGTTCGCTACGACGCCGTTGACAAGGCGCTTTACATTGACTCCGGGATCGGTGACAGCTTCCGCTGTTTCCTTTCCACAGCGACGGGGTTCGGCACCGTGGGGCTTAAGCAGGGCAAGCCATTCGTCGAGATAAAGATGGGCCGCCTTGACGTGGAGCACGTCTTTGTGTCGGGAAAGGAAATGAGACTGTGACTATGTCTTTCATGTTTCGACCGACCGGAAGCGGCTGGGGGAGTGTCATGAACAAGAGACGTTATCTTCGATTTGGTTCCCTCCTCTTACTGGGGTCGTTTGTGGTTCTCTCGGTACAAGCCACGTTGGCGGATGTCCGGCCTCACGCGCTGTTCTCCGACGGGATGGTGCTGCAGCGAGGAATGGAGATTCCCGTCTGGGGAACGGCTGACGAGGGCGAGCAGGTTGAGGTGGCCTTCTGTGGGCAGACGGTCACGACCGCGGCCAGAGACGGCGCGTGGACGGTGAGGCTGGCTCCTCTTGACGCAGGAGGGCCTTATACCATGACGATATCGGGAGCCAATTCCGTCGAAATCCGGGACGTGCTTGTTGGCGAAGTGTGGGTCTGCGGCGGCCAGTCGAACATGGTCCAGCCCGTCAGGAACAGCGTAAACGGGGAACAGGAGGTCAAGAACTCGGCGAAACCGATGATCCGACTGCTCAAAGTCGCGAGCGTGACAGCAGAGGAGCGGATGACCGACATCGACGCATCTTGGTACCAATGCGGGCCAGACACGGTGGGGGCTTTCTCGGCGGTTGGTTACTTCTTTGGCCGGGAAATCCAAGCGGAACTCGGCACGCCTGTGGGGCTTATACAGTCTTGCGTTGGCGGGACACCGGCGGAAGCGTGGATGAGCAAAGAGACGCTCGAGGCCATTCCTGAGGGCACGGAATACATCGAGTCTTACGATAACGCGCTGGAAGCCTACGGGGCCGCGAGAGCGAAGCTGGAAGCGGAGTCGAACGACCCCGTACAACCGGCCACGGGTCGGGAGAGCCAGCCGGGAAGGTCGAGCGGCCGGAAGGCCCCAAGCCTGCCAAGGGTTCCTGCAACTCCCAGCGGGCTGTACAACGGCATGATTGCACCCCTGCAGCCTTATGCTATACGGGGAGCCATCTGGTACCAGGGTGAGGCCAACGCAGGCTCACCTGCACGGGCGCGAGCTTATCGGGTCATCCTGCCGGCACTGATCAACTGCTGGCGCAGCGATTGGGGACAGGGGGATTTTCCCTTCCTTTTCGTACAGTTGGCGGCCTATCGGGCTCAGAAGGGATCAGACTGGCCGCTGCTGCGAGAATCCCAGGCGATTACCCTGTCCGTGAGAAACACAGGAATGGCCGTGGCTATAGACGCAGGCGAAGAGACAAACATCCATCCCAAGTACAAGCAGATCGTCGGCCACCGTCTCGCACTGGCGGCGAGGGCCGTCGCCTATGGCGAAGATGTTCCTTTCCTCGGCCCAACCTACCAGGGGATGGAGACCCGGGGGGACAGCATAGTTGTGAGCTTCGCGCACGCCGATGGGGGGCTCGTGGCGAAGGGGGAAGAACTGAAAGGGTTCTCAATTGCGGCTTCGAACCGGGAGTTCGTCGAGGCGAGCGCGCGCATCGACGGTAACAAGGTGGTAGTCTCAAGCCTGGACGTGCTTCAGCCCGTGGCGGTGCGTTACGGCTGGGCTGACTACCCTGACTGTAATCTCTACAACGGCTCGGACTTGCCGGCGGTTTCCTTTCGTACCGACGAGTTCTAGGAGCGCGACTGTTTCTTCGAGAGGAATTCGAGATAGCCGTCCAAGTCCGAACTAAGCTGTGCGAACCTGTCGGCCAGCAGCTTCAGATACTCTACACCCTTGTCGCGACTTGCGTCCTTGCGCGGCGCTACGTGCTGCTCAAGGGTACCGCAGTCGTGTCCTATGACTCCATATCGCGCGACGCGACCAAATGACGGTGTTGGCTGCTTCGCCACGTCTTCTTGCACACCGCTTAGGTCCAAGAGTCCGTCCTTGCCCAGGATATGCAGCGCTCCAAGGAGCAGGCTTGCCTCGCGGTAGGAGCCGTCCTTCCCTTCGAAGACGCGGCTCAGTTGCGGCCCGTCGCGGAACATGCCGACGTCCATGAATATCACCGGCACGGCGGTGCGCTCGAAGAACTCCCGCGCGAAGCCGGGGCCCAGCCACCTATATCCGCCGTGGCCTGACACGAGAAGTATCTTCTTGAATCCCTGCTCGACTAGTGACCGAACTATCGCCTCGATGTATCGAGTCGTCTCCTCTTGGCTGATACGGATCGTGCCCGCGAAATTCCTCGTTGCGCCGGGCCACGAGTAGTGGACGGGCGGGAGTACGAGCCCCCCGGCACGCCGCGCCATCAGCAGGCAGAGCGCTTCCGCAATGTACGTGTCGCAGCCGGTGAGCATGTGCGGCCCATGCATCTCCACAGACCCGAGAGGCAGAAATATAACGTCGTGGCCTTCTCTCACGGCGTCTTCGATCTCGGGTGCGGTCATTTCATGCCAGCGGAGTTTCTGCATTGCTTCTCCTATGAATTGGTGTGGGCTCAGTTATTGCTGGATGTGGATACAGACTTTCAAGTCCGCCAATCTTGTTGCCGCGGCTCGATCTACCAGCCAGTCGGCGTCCCGAACAAGCCTAGCCGGGGTCTCCTTGATGCTGCCTTCCTTCGCGAAAACGCGTTGGAGAGCCTCTGCTTTGCTATGCCCGGAGACCATCACTACGACCATCTTTGCTGCAGCGATCACGGGCGGAGTAATCGTGATCCGGCACGGCGGCTCTGCGGGCACTTGTGCTACGGCAACGCGTGAGTGCGATTCGTGCAGCAGCGGCGAGCCGGGGAAAAGCGATGCCGTGTGCCCATCTTCCCCCATCCCAAGAAGTAAGAGGTCGGGACTCTCAGCCAGGATAGATTGATACCTCCGCGCTGCTTCCTGCCGGTTCAAGTTTTCTCCCTCTATGCGGTGAACGTGTGCAGCCGGCACGTGAACGCGATCGAGAAGTGTGAGTCTTGCGAGGCGGTAATTGCTGCGGTCGTCGTCCTCGGGTACACATCGCTCGTCTGCCCAGAACACGTGGGTGTGCTCCCAGAGCACGCGATCTCCGCGGGTCATTTGAGCAAGCTCCCGATATGCATCGACAGGGGTGCTGCCTCCCGACAGGACCACATGGAATTCCCCCGTTTCCTTGACGGCCTTTCTCCCCACGTGTGCAACCGTCTTTGCGGCGGCGAGGCTGAGACAGTGGTGGTTGGGATATACGCGTACCATGCTTTTGTCTCAGTAGGGCGACAGCCAGGACCTCCCATCGCGCCGGAGGAGGTCGTCCGCAGCCTCAGGGCCCCAGCTTCCCGGTTCGTAGTTGGGGAATCCCCCCGAGATGCGCTCAGAACTGGTATCGAGCAGAGGAGTCACTGTCCGCCATGCGGCCTCGATGCCGTCGGACCGCCAGAATAGAGAAGGAGTGCCGGTAATGCCATCGAGCAGAACCTGTTCGTAGGCCTCCGTCGGCTTCCAGCCGGATTCGGAGTAGCGGAAGTCCAGGTTCGCCTGCGACACCCGTTCCTCGCGTCCGGGCAACCTCGCAGAAAAGCAAAGGCGTATCCCCTCATCGGGCTGGATTCTGATAATGAGAGCATTCGACGTGACGTGCTCGCACGCTTCGTCGCTCGCAAGGATGCAAAGAGGTGCGCTACTGAATTGAACCGCGACCTCCGTGACCTTCCTTGCCAGGTATTTGCCTGCGCGTATGTAGAAAGGCACCCCTTGCCACCGCCAGTTGAGAATATGCAGCCTGAGAGCAACGAAGGTTGGAGTGCTCGACCGAGCGTCCACGTTCCTTTCATCCCGGTAGCCATTGTATTGTCCGAAGACCACATCCTCGGAGGCGGGAGGACGAATCGACTTGAAGACCTCCACCTTCTTGTCCCGGACGGACTCGGCATCTCGTGCCAGAGGTGGCTCCATCGCGACGAGTGCCAGCACCTGCATTACATGATTCTGGACTACGTCACGGACTACGCCCGCCTGGTCGTAGTATCCGCCGCGTTCCTCAATGCCTATCTCTTCTGCAGCTGTGATCTGGACATTGTCTATGTGCTCACGGCTCCAAAGGGGCTCGAATATCGCGTTGGCAAAGCGGAAGACGAGGAGATTGCGTACGGTATCCTTCGCGATGTAATGGTCGAGCCTGTATATCAGCGACTCGTCGAATAGCTCTCCAAGAAGCTCGTTCATCCGTTCCGCGCTTTCCAGGTCGTGCCCGAAGGGTTTTTCGATCATAACTCTTGACTGCTCGCCAAGGGGGCGTGACGAAATGAATCCGGAGCTTCCCATGCATCGGATCACAGCCTCGGCGGCGGCCGGTGGGATCGCCAGGTAGTAAAGTTGATGCTTCGCCCCGCATTCTGTCCCAATCTGTTCCGTTAGACGGCGCAAATTCGCGTACGATTGTGGCTGATCGTATTGACCGGTGAGGTAATGGAGACGAGAAGCGAAGCGCTGCCACACCTCCTCCGCAGTGCCCCTGGGGTAGAATCTCTCCACGGCTTCGCGCATTTCTTTGCGGAATTGCCCGGTGTCTTTCTCCGTCCGTGCGAAACCTACGATCCTGAAGCCGTCCGGCAGACGGCGTTGACGCTCAAGGCTGTAAAGCGCCGGTATGAGCTTTCTGCTGGTGAGGTCGCCTGACGCGCCGAATATGACCATGATGCAAGGAGAAGAAGTGTCCGTGCTGACACCATCTCCCGCGGCGCGAACCGGGCGCGCGAGAGAGGATCGGGAATCCTCGTCAGCCGTTTGAGCGCCTTGCGTCATCTGCGATTCCTCTCGAGACTGCTGTGCGTATGAGCGCGGCAGGTTCCATCCCCCATTCTATGAGCGTGGGGCGGGCCAGTCAACGCGACTGGCCCAGGCACAGAGCAGCAACTGTTGCTCTGCCGTCACGACTTTTGCGTGACTTCCCGCAATCGACTGTTGCTTTTGTCCGGTGCTTCATTATCCTGGATGTATATTGACGTCCTGCGGGCCTCTCGGGCCACAAAGACCCTTTGTCATCGGGGAGGAATTGCAGAAGGAGTGGTACAGTGACGGCTCAGAAAGCACTTGATGACCTCTGCGTGAACACGATTCGTTTCCTGGCAGCCGATGCTGTTCAGAAGGCGAAATCCGGCCATCCGGGCGCGCCGATGGGAACCGCCGCAATGGCATATGTGCTGTGGGATCGGTTCCTGAAGCACAATCCGCCGAATCCTGCCTGGCCGGACCGCGACCGATTTGTGCTCTCAGCCGGACACGCGTCCATGCTGCTCTATTCTCTGCTTCACCTGACAGGCTATGACATGCCTTTGGAAGAACTGAAGAACTTCCGGCAGTGGGGCAGCAAGACGCCGGGACACCCCGAACACGATGCGGCATCTGGAGTGGAGGTCACCAGCGGGCCGTTGGGGCAGGGCTTCGCAAACGGCGTGGGGATGGCGGTCGCCGAAAGCTGGCTCGCATCCAACTTCAACAGACCCGGACACAAGATCATCGATCACTACATTTACGCGTTGTGTTCGGATGGGGACCTTCAAGAAGGGGTGAGCAGCGAGGCCGCCAGCCTGGCTGGAACGCTTCGGCTCGGAAAGCTCATATACCTCTACGATAAGAACGGCATTCAAATCGAAGGGAGCACCGACGTATCGTTCCGCGAGAGCGTCGCCACAAGGTTCGAGGCCTACGGATGGCAGGTGATCGGCCCGATCGACGGCTTCAACATGATCGCGATCGATGCTTCCATTCGCAGGGCGCAAAGCGAGACCGAAAGGCCGTCTCTGATAATCTGCAATACGGTAATCGGCTACGGCAGCCCGGCGCAAGGGACGGCGAAGGTGCACGGGGAGCCGCTGGGGGAGGAGGGGGTCAAGGCGGCCAAGGAGACACTGGGTTGGCCGCAGGAACCCGCGTTCCACGTTCCGGAGGAAGTATTGACCCACATGCGGCAGGCAGTAGCGCGAGGCGAAGCGGCTGAGAAGGAGTGGCGGGAGAGATTGGACTGTTATTCGAGCGAGAACCCCGAGCTTGCGGCTCGGTTGAAGACGCAATTGGGTGGGAAGCTGCCGGGAGGCTGGGATAAGGGCCTGGCAGAGCTGTTTCCCGCGGGAAGCAAGCCTATTGCGACGCGCAGCGCCTCGGGGAAGGTGCTGAACGCCCTTGCCAAGCGCGTGACGTGGCTTGTCGGCGGTTCGGCCGACCTTGCCGGCAGCACAAAGACCATCATTGAGGATGGCGGGGATTTCTGCGCAGAGGACCACGCCGGCAACAACATGCACTTCGGCGTGCGCGAACACGCGATGGGCGCAATCGCCAACGGCATGGCTCTGCATCGGGGAGTGATACCCTATGTCGCGACATTCCTGATATTTTCCGATTATATGCGCCCCACTATCCGTCTGGCGGCCATGATGGAGCAGCGAGTGGTATACGTTTTCACCCACGATAGCATCGGGGTGGGAGAGGACGGTCCCACTCACCAGCCCGTTGAGCACCTGATGAGCCTGCGTGCCATCCCTAACCTTACGGTGATACGGCCCTCCGATGCAACGGAGACCGTCGAGGCGTGGAAGGTTGCTCTGGCGAATGACACGGGGCCTACGGCGCTGATTCTCACAAGGCAGAACCTGCCGGTGCTGGACCGGACGGAACTGGCTTCGGCCGATGGGCTCCAGAAGGGCGGATATGTTCTGTGGGAGTCGCAAGGGGGGATTCCACATGTGATAATAATTGCCACCGGATCCGAAGTCCAGATCGCTCTTGAAGCCGGCAGAGAGCTGGCATCCGGCGGCACGAAAGTTCGAGTGGTTTCGCTGCCCAGTTGGGAGATATTTGACAGTCAGTCGGACGAATATCGCGAAAGTGTACTGCCGTCGGCGGTCAGGGCTCGCGTTTCCATAGAGGCGGGAGTGAAGATCGGGTGGGAGCACTACCTCGGGCGCGAGGGAATAGCTATCGGCCTGAAGACTTTCGGTGCCAGTGCCCCGGGAGAAATCGTTTATGAGAAACGCGGTCTGATCAGGGAGAACGTTGTCGCCGCTGCGAAGTCGCTTCTAGGGAAGCCCTGAGCGCCGCGGCGGCGGAGAGCGCAACTGGACTCTCGTAGGCTGGAGACTGCATATGTTCGCCTTGGGTCCGATGCAGGAAGCTGTCGACAAAGCCGTCGCCGAAATGGATGGGAACAAGATCAGTTCGCGCATCTGGTCTCACGACCACACCGTGTGGAAACCTGAGCCGGAGGAGATAACTAATCGGCTCGGCTGGCTTACGATTCCAGAAGCGATGGTCGCAAGGCTGGACCAGATCAACTCGTTGAGGGACATGGTCCGTGAAGAAGGTTACACAGACGCGGTGCTGCTGGGGATGGGGGGATCGAGCCTTGCGCCGGAGGTTTTTCGTAAGACGTTCGGAGTGAGGAGGGGCTATTTGGACCTTGCGGTGATCGACAGCACCGACCCGGCTGCTGTTCTCGCCGTTGCCGAAGGACTGGACCCCGCAAAGACCCTTTTCGTCGTTGCGACCAAGTCGGGGACCACCGTGGAAACGCTTTCATTCTTCAAGTTCTTCTATAACAGGGTGTCGCAAGCGCTGGGCAGTGAGTATGCGGGGAACAGCTTCGTCGCCATAACCGACCCGGAAACACCGCTGGCGGAGATCGGAGAGCGGTACGGATTTCGGAGTGTGTTTTTGAACGATCCGCAGATCGGAGGGCGGTATTCGGCGCTTTCGTATTTCGGCCTTGTTCCGGCGGCGCTGGTCGGAGTGGACTTGCCTTCACTGCTAAAGTGCGCTCAGAGGGCGATGCGCGAATGCGCACCCGGCGTTCCCGCCCGAGAGAACACGTCAATACTGCTGGGTGCTGCGATGGGCGAGCTGGCCGAGATGGGACGTGACAAGCTCACTTTCGTGGCTTCGGAACGCGTTGCCGCTTTCGGTGACTGGGTGGAGCAGCTAATCGCAGAGAGCACCGGAAAAGAAGGGCGGGGAATTCTGCCTGTGATTGGCGAGCCGATAGGGCCGCCCGATGCATACGGCGATGATCGGCTGTTCGTCCAATTCCGACTCGATGGCGATGAGCGTTACGATTCGGCGATAGGCACGCTCGAAAATGCGGGGCACCCTGTTGTCCGGATGCGCTTGCACGATCTCTACGAGTTAGGAGGGCAGTTCTTCCTGTGGGAGATGGCCACCGCCGTGGCCGGTCACCGGCTGCGGTTCAACCCGTTTGACCAGCCGAATGTCGAGGCCGCCAAGGTCGTGGCGAGACGGATGCTGGCGGAGTATGTCGAGAAGGGAGCGCTTCCAGAGGAGAAGCCGACCCAATCCCGGGACGGCATAGAGGTCTACGGCGAAACAGGGACATGCAGCCCGGCCCAGGCATTGACTGACTTCCTCGCGAGTGCGGAGCCCGCCTCCTACGTTGCGATCCAGGCGTACATCCCGCCGACTCCGGAGAACGACAATGCGTTGCAACTGCTGCGCCTTAAGCTCCGCGACCGCCTGCGATTGGCAACCACCGTTGGGTACGGGCCGCGCTTCCTTCATTCGACGGGGCAACTTCATAAGGGCGACGCGGGGCGCGGGCTGTTCATTCAATTGACATGCAATGATGTGAGAGATGTTCGGATCCCCGATGAGGCGGGCAAGGACGCCTCTTCGGTGACTTTCGGAATACTTAAAGCGGCTCAGGCGATGGGCGACCGACGCGCGCTCTTGGAAGCGGGAAGGCGTGTTATCCGCCTTCATCTGGGCTTGGGCGTTGCGGAAGGTTTGGAGTACCTCTCGAAGGCCTTTTGAGCAACCAGCCGGAGGAGCTCATGGAAGCAATCCGGAGCACCAGAATGTTGGGTCCGTACGACGTATGCTGGAGGCGAAGAGGATGATCGTCATTGAGGCGTCGATCTTGTCGGCGGACGCGGCACGCCTAGGCGAACAGGCTCGGGAGGCGGTAGCCGCGGGCTGCGGGTCCGTGCAGGTGGACATAATGGACGGCCGGTTCGTACCGAACTTGACGTTCGGGCCGGGAGTGGTGGGCGCCTTGCGCCCTCACGTGAGCGTTGCGCTTGATGTGCACTTGATGATTTACGAACCGGAGCGCCACGTGGCGGCGTTCGTTGAGGCCGGCGCCGACAGGGTGATAGTTCACCAGGAGGCGTCCGTGCACCTGCATCGACTTCTGCAGTCCATCCGCAGCCTCGGGAAGGAGTCGGGGGTGTCCATTAACCCGGGCACGCCCTTGAACGTCCTGGAGGAAGTGCTGGATGTGACGGATTTCATCCAGCTCATGACGGTGAACCCGGGTTTCGGGGGACAGGCTTTCATCCCTGGGCAGATCGACAAGATCAGACGGCTACGGCGGATGCTTGATGAGCGCGGGCTCGATATTCCCATCGCCGTAGACGGGGGGATCGACGCGGACACCGCGCCTAAAGTGGTCGAAGCGGGAGCGACGGTTCTGGTCGCGGGCTCGAGCGTTTTCAACCAACAGGCAACGGTGGCGGAAAACGTGGCTGCTCTTCGTGCCGGCTTTGAGCGCTAGAGCGAGGAGGGGGCACCATGGATGTGGCGATGGTAGGCCTTGGAAAAATGGGGGCGAGTATGGCTACTCGTCTGCTGCGCGGAGGGCACAGGGTCGTCGCCTTCGACGTGCGCGAGTCCGCGACAAAGGCGATCGAGGCTGAGGGTGTGGAGGGAGCGCGCAATTTGGAGAAACTCGTTGGGAAGCTGAAGCCGCCTCGCACGGTCTGGGTAATGGTGCCCGCGGGCGAGCCCACGGAGAGTGTGCTTGGGGAACTTGCGGATCGTCTTTCGCCGGGAGACGTCGTGATCGAAGGCGGGAACAGCAACTACAAGGATACCGTCCGGCGCGCTGCGCGCCTCAAAGAGAGGGGGCTTCACTTCCTCGACGTGGGCACGAGCGGCGGAGTGTGGGGATCGACAGAGGGGTACGGCATGATGGTCGGTGGCGAGGAGAGGGTTGTTGAGAGGATGCGCCCAATCTTCGAGACGCTCGCTCCTGCGCCTGATAAGGGCTGGGGTTGGGTTGGGCCGAGCGGCTCGGGGCATTTCGTTAAGATGATACACAACGGTATCGAGTACGGCATGATGGAAGCCTACGCCGAAGGGTTCGAGGTGCTCAAGGCGAAAACGGAATTTGAGTTGGACCTACGTAACGTCGCGGAGATATGGCGATATGGTAGCGTGGTTCGCTCGTGGTTGCTCGACCTCATAGCGGCGGCTCTCGAGGGGGGGCCGGAATTGGATGGGATAAAGGATTGGGTGGCGGACAGCGGCGAAGGCCGGTGGACGGTTGCGGAAGCCATCGATCTTGACGTTCCCGCACCCGTGATCACGCTTTCCTTGCTGATGCGATTGGCGAGTCGGCAGGAGCGGAGTTATGCCGCCAAGTTGCTCGCCGCCATGCGGAAGCAATTTGGCGGCCACGAAGTCAAACGCGACGATTGACTCTGGGCGTTCCTCGGCCGACAAGGGACAGAGTGGCCCGAGAGCTTGTGACTGAACCGGCAATCCGAGGGAGGGGGTGGGCCGGTGGCAAATCGCGTCAAACGCTGGCTCGGCCGTATCGCTGTCGCTGCAATTCTCGTCCTGCTGTTGATAATCGCGGCGGTGTTGTTGCTCCCCAGGCTCATCGGCCCTTCGCTGCTGGCGGCGCGTATCGGGGAAGCTCTAGGCCGAAAGGTCACGGTCGGAAGCGTGTCGTTTTCTCCTCTGGGTAACGCTGTGGTTCGGAACCTGAGAGTCTTCGGGCCTGCTGCTTCGTCTGACAAGGTGCTGGTCGCGGTCCCGAGTGTCGCCGCTCACTTGAAAATACTTCCGCTGCTGTCTGGAAGGGTGTCAATCAGTAGCCTCAAGGTGAGCGACGCGTCGGTGACAATCGATGTCGAAGGAGCGGGGCGGGCAGCCGGCGGCCCTCGGGCTCCAGAGAGAGGAGTTGGGCCGGCTGTGACCACGCCGCCCGATATCAAGGTTGAGCGTCTAGAAGCATCCAATGCGAAGTTCAGCATCTTCGCCGGCGAGCCCGAGACGCGGGCGGAGGTCGTTGCTTCCCTCCAGGGCAGCATGGACTTGGCTGCCATGCGCTTCGGCTTGCGCGGCCAGGCCACCGTGATGGCAGGGGGCGAGCAGGGGGACGTTGCATTTGCACTGAGTACCGAAGGCGGTCCTCGCGAGGGGTTTTCCTCTGCCGAGGCTGAAGTTGAGCTGACTAATGTCCCATTGTCCGCCGGATCAGCGTTCTTGGAACAACTGGGATATGCCGTTGAAGGCGGCAGAGCCTCTGGCAAACTCAGATCGGATGTGTCCGCCGGCCGCGCGTCGAGCAGAGGGGACGTGAAAGTCTCCGGGCTAAGTCTCAAACCTGTGGATTCCTCCGCAGTCGCATTGGAGGACGTGCGTCTGGTCTATGACGGCGAAACGGAGAATCTGACTTCTCCGGTGGTATCTGGCCGCCTCCATCTGACGTCTCCCGCAGGGAGCGTCGAGGTCAGAAGTGCCGGGACTGCTGCGGACTTCGGGACGCTCTCGGCTGACGTATCGACCCACGTGGACCTATCGGCGCTCTCTGGCATACTCTCCAAGGTCCTCGGGTTATCGGCGAACGCCTCACTTGCTGGGACGGTTGATTCGGACGTTTCGCTCCGGGGGAGATGGCCGGATCTGGCCGTTGCCGGGACGACGAAGTTCGCGAATTTGAGGATCGACGACCCTCAGTTGCTGAGGGAGCCACTGAAAGAGGACTTGCTTGCGTTCATGCACGATGTCGCGGTGAGTGGCGGGGGCAAGCAAGTTGAGTTCAAAGAGCTTGCTGTGGAAGGCCGCAGTCTGTCCGCACGCGTCGAGGGTAAGATAACCGACCTCTCCAAACTGGCGATGTCAGTGCGGTTTCAGGGGAGGGGTAATCTGTCCGAAGCTCGCGCTCTCTTGGGCCGATTTGTGGGTGTGCCGCCGGGACTCAGGATCGCCGGCGCGTTCGAAGTAACCGGAGCAGCTGACGGGGTAGGGGAGGCGTGGAGGAGCACAGGGAGAGGGCGCATCGATGACCTCGAGCTGGAGGGCGGGCCTCTTGGGCCGAATCCTGTGCATTTCAAGGAAGTCACGTTGGAGCACGACTTTTCAGGGTCCGCAGCTCCCCTCGATCTGAACATCGAATCCTGGAGGATCGCAACCGCTGAAGGTGAAGAGTTACACGTGAGAGGGAAGCTGCGTGCTCCCGAAAAGCTGGGTGGGGGACCAGCCGAGGTGGCCGGGAGGATTGGCGGCATCGGCGTCGCGGGAGATATTCGGTCACAGTTCGCGCTAGACTTAGGGAAGAGGTGGGCACTGGTTGCGCGCCTGCTGCAGCTTCCTCCGGGGCTGTCGGGCGGCGGCCGGATTTCGGGGGGATTTGATGCATCGATTGGCTCGGATCGCCTTTCTGTGGACGGTACGACGGTCGTGGATGGCCTAGTGCTTGACTATGTGGGGGCTATGGGTGTGCCTTTCAAGGACCCTCGCGTCGAAGTAGTCCATCGGTTCGACGTTATTGGCGCCGGCGGACGGATCGAGTTCAGGGAGCTATCCGCGTCCGGTCAATCCTTCTCCGTTGGGCTAACGAACGGGCACATGGATGTCTATAGCAGGCAGTTCAAAGGAGACGTCTCGCTTGGGGCGCAGCTTGGTGCGGTAGTCCCTGCCGTAGGATCTCTTTTAAGCCTTCCGCCCGGCATGACCGTCAGCGGCGGCGCACAGGTTTTCGCCACAGTATCTGCCGGGCAGCGGAGCGTAAGCACCAATGGTGAAGTCCGGATCACCGGCATAGAAATCGTTGGGGGCCCTTTGGGAAACCAGCCGCTGGCCTACGACGAGGTGGAGATATCCCATGACGTGGCTATCGATCTTGCCAATGGCTGGCTGGACATGGCCGACCTGAGGCTGACATCACCTGTCGGGAGTCTGAATCTCAAAGGTCGGCTCAGTTCTTTGGATCAGCCTGCTGCCGAGCTGTCTTTCACCTGCACGGCAGACCTGTCGAAGGTGGCGGAGGCTTTGCGAGGCGCAGGGCGGGTTCCGCCGGATCTCGCAGCTTCAGGCAGCGCTAGCATCGCAGGCAGCTTTGCCGGGAGCGGGGACGAAGGAAAGCTATCTGGAACGGGACGCATCCGGCAGTGGCGCGTTTCCTCCCAAGCCCTTCGCGGAGAAGGTCTGACCGAGGACGAGGCCGGAATTGAGTACGCCATCACCTATGCAGATCGTGGTAATCGGTTGGTTCTTGAAAAACTGAGGTTGGACTCGCCGGCCCTGACGGTACAAGCGGCCGGAACTGTCAGTGACCTTGCCCGGCGCCACCTCGATATCAGCAGCGAGGGGAACGGCCGACTGGAACGGATTGCGGCGCTGCTTCCCAAGACGGTAGGGTTACCCGCGAGCGCTCGAATGAATGGGCAAGTTGCGTGGGAGGGTGCAGTGAGAGTTACAGAAAATGGTTTTTACAGCCGGGGAACCGTAAAAGCGACGGACGTGCAGACCTCCGGCTGGCCCGGCGTACCGGACCTTCAAGAGAAAACGGTTGCCGTGTCGCATGATGTCGGTGTAAGCGCGGACTTCATGGAATTGAACGTCAGCGATCTCGCGATCACTAGCAGCATTGCCACCGTTGAGGCTCGAGGCACTCTCGATCTGCACGACATAGCAGGGGGCACAAGGGGTGAGGTGTCAATTGATGCCGAGCTTGCGTCAATGCTTCCTCTCGCGGCGAGCGTGGCCCGGATGCCTCTTGATGTGTCAGGAGATGGAAGGCTCAAAGCCAGGGCAAGCGTACGTGGAGGGACGAAAGAAAAGGCCCTGACTTGCCGGCTGGATGCCACAGAATGTGCCTTGTCCGTGGCAGGCATTTTCGACAAGCCGAAAGATTCTCCCGCTTCGCTGGACATCGAGGGGGCCCTTGGAGACGCGATTACCCTTACACGCGGCGCAGTGCTCGCCGGGCCGCTGAATTTGTCGGTGACTGGGCATTGCGACTTGGCCGGTCCGTGGGCCGAACGCACCGTATCCGGCCATGCGCGCGCACCGGAATTCGAAATTGCTCCATTGATGGCTTTCTTTCCAGCACTGAGGACCGGTTCCTACGCAGGAAGGGTCGCATTCGACACTTCGGTGAGCGGGACTCTTGGCGCGCCCGGTCTTGACGTCGGCCTGAACGCAGACTTCGACAGTCTGAGGTTGCCGTCACCGGCTATGGGTGCGCGAAGGTCCGCCGCGCAAGGGGGTACGCCTATGACGGCGGGCGAGAAGGGCGGGAGGAGGGCGCTCGCGTTGCTCCGCAACCTTTCGGGCAAGGTCGCAGCTCAGGTCGGGCACTTCGAGCGCGTGAACTGGGAGGGAAGGGACGTTGTGTTGGAAGCCACGGCTCACAAAGGGAAGGTCAACATCGGACGACTGAGTGCTTTTCTCGACGGCGCACCGGTGAAGGTCTTTGGGGAGGTCGACTTGTCGGCGGAACAACCCACGTTCGACCTTCAGGTGCACGTGAAAGACCTCCCTTTGGACAAGACGGCTCAGCGCGTATCTCACCACGGCGGAATTTTCCAGACGAGCCTGGGAGCGCAGGTGGCGCTGCATGGGAGCGGGCTTGACCCTTCGACTTTGAGCGCAGGATTGGAGGCGAGGGCTGAAATGAGCCTCAGCGACGGCGTCGTTGCCGGTATGGACGCTATGCCGCTCCTCAGCATCCCGGGGCAAGTGTTGATGCTCTTGGCAGCGCCTTACGTGCGAGACTACGAGTTCTACGCCACGAACTTCGGAGTGACGTTGCGCAACGGGGTCCTCCACTTCGACAAGGCCGCGCTCCGCGGGAAAGACTCCTTCGACCTGGGATGGGAAGGGGAGATTGGGCTGGACGGGAGAATAAGAGGATTTCAATTCGAGATGACGCCGCAATCTGCGTTCCTCGGGCGAATGGGGAGTGATGGTAGGAGGGTGATGGACTTCATGGGGGGCACGGCGGTGATACCCGTGGCAGGAACGGTATCGAGCCCAAGACCCGACATGAATGCCCTTCGGCAAGCCATCGTTAGATCGGCTGTCAAGGAAGCGTCTCCCGAGCTTGGCGACATTCTGGACATCATCGAGTCGCTTCCGAGATTGCGCGACAAGCGTTGACGGCATGGGGCGCAGACCGGCGGGCGGCTCGCACGATTTGCCTACTTGGCGCCCTCACCGCTCTTAAAGGCTTAGAAAACGCCGACAAGCTTTCTGACGCCTTCTTCACCTTCGGAACTGCAGTGCGGTTAACGAATGCGGGGGGAACCGATAGGTGAGTTGCGCGCCGCTGGCTGGGATCGTGGACTCCGCGATGCGAACGCGGTCCGGGGCGTCTAAAGCGTTTGCGGCCGTGAAGGTGTCGGACGTAATCTGCCAGACGCGAACATCGCCTTGAGGCTCGAATCCGTGGAGCACTATCGATGCCGGAAGGTCCCTCTCAGGGTGACGGTTGCCGACGATGACGCAGAGCGTCTGCCCCGTTTCGTCGAGGAGGCCCATGGGGTCCAAATACGGCGCGCCTTCCACCGAAGACATGTTCCTCTGGGGGACTTCGAACTGCGCGCACCGGACATCCATACGCACGGGCCTTCTGCCAGGCTGGTTGGCATAGAGGTAGTGCGCCCAATGCACGGGATTTGCGTACACGATCTCGCGCTGCTTTCGCAAGCCTCCTCCATGATTCACAAGCGCGCTATGGGTTATCATCTCGATCAGGCGTCCCTGCCGTATGGAAGAGTGCAGGATGCCGGAGTAGAAAAGCGCTTCGGCGATCGTTTGGTTGGTGGGATAATTAAGGGCGAAAACGAAGATCTGCAGTTCCGTGATGGCGATCTTGGGGTCGTCCACCTTGCTCGCCATCTGCGCTCCCAGGCCCCTCAGCAGGCTGTTGTAGCGCCAGGTGTAGGCCATCAGCGCTTCGAAAGTCTCCTTGGCGCTGTAGTTCCTGTTCAAGTTCCGTCCGACGAGAGTGTGGAGAGAAACTGAGCGAAGAATGTCTGCGTCGTTTTCGATCAGCGGAGCGTTCCATGCAGTGTCGCGACCGCAAGCCACGAACTTGATGCGAGGATCGACGGCTTTGATCGCGTCATAGAATCGTCTGTACCGGTCCGCGTACTCGTCGGCGGAGCAGTGTCCGATCTGCCAATCGCCGTATAGCTCGTTTCCGATTTCCCAGTAGACGATTCCATACGGGTCGGGGTGGCCGTTAGCGGCCCGAATCGCCCCTTGCTCCGTTTGCGCGTCGCCGTTGCAGTACTCGACCCAACGCGCAGCTTCGGCGGGTGTCCCGTTGCCCGCGTTGACACAGATCATAGGTTCGCAGCGGACTTGTCGGCAGAAGTCTATGAACTCGTCAGTTCCGACGTGATTGTACTCGAGGGTATCGGGCCAGGCGGGGTTTTGGAGGGTGCGCCGCCGCTCCACAGGGCCTATCCCGTCCTCCCAATGGTAGCCGGAGGAGAAGTTGCCGCCGGGCCAGCGCAAAAGGGGCAGGCGAGATTCCTTCAGAAGGCGAACAACGTCGGGGTCGAAGCCGTCGAGATTGTCCTTTGGAAAAAGGGTAACGTGGTCGAGCCAAATAGCTCCGGTATCTTCGAAGGAGATGATGAAATCGAGCGGCGCTCCGCGGGGCGCGTCCCCAACCTCTATCTCTCGACGCCAGGCTTGCCACTCTGGGGTGGGGGAGGGCAGGCGAACGGCACCCAGCTCTTTCCCGGTTGAGGCGTCTTGAATGGTTATGGTTACCCCGCGCTCAAAGCTCGTTCCTTTCATCCAGAGTTCCAAATCGAAGTCGTGCACTCGATGGAGCGGCAGGAAGATACGCTGACTCAGACCGGCTTTCTCCATGCCCTCGGGGGACACTTCGATCTTTTGCGAGTGCGGCGGGCTGATGCAATCAGTGTCAAACGAAAACGTCACCTCGCCTTCACCATATCGTGTCCAATACAGCGCCACGTCTGAGGGCACCGCATTCTCTCTTTGTTCGGGGGACCTGCCCGGCGGCTTCAAGATGGAAGGCGGCTCCATCTCCGGATTGCGAAGGACCTGCGCCCACATCCCGTTATATATGTTCCGTCCGAGGTGTTCGGTGAATTTCCCGAACAGGTATTCAGGAACGGGCTCTGCCGCGTCTTCGACGTAAAGGTTGATGGCGGCCTCGTCGATCCCAGCGCGCTGATAATGAAAGAAATCCTTCACGGTTGCCTCCTGTTCTGGAGCGGGGTCAGCCCATGCGCCGGCGTGCAGCAGAAGGACCGAAGCCGCAGGCAAAACAAAGGTCACACACTTGTACATGAAATCTTGCCCTCCGAATTGTGCGCTTGCCGTGAGCCGGGACGCTAATCCGACGCTGCCCACACCATGCCGCGCATGATCAATTCCAGCGCCTCAGGTTTGGCAGTCGCCTCGGCGTTGTGTCCAACAGAGCAATAGAAGACGCGGCCCTTGCCGTAGGTCTTGGTCCAGGCTACCGGCATAACCACGTCGCCGAAGTTGGTTGTTGCGAGCACGTGAATTGCCGGGTCCACATGCATGTAATATTGCTCGGAGGTCACAGTGAAGTCTTTCAGCCCTTTGGTGATTGGGTGCTCGTGGTCCTTGATGTTCACTTCGTACGTGACGCCCGCGCCTCCCGGGTGGGCGACCCACTGCCCGCCCACCATGAATTGATAGGGAGGGGCATCTCGGAATGAATCCGCCATCCCTCCATGGACCCCCGCGATGCCCGTGCCGCCTTCCACGGCTTGCAGCAGGGGCACCAGTTGCTCTTTCTCGATTGTCCCCATGGTCCACTCGGGAACGGTCAGATTGAGAGATTTGAGGCGTTCGAGGTCTCGGTAGGCGTCGAGCGTGTTGGATACTTCCACCTCGAAGCCGCGCTTTTCGAGGCCTTCCTTGAATATCGCAGCCACTTCGTCGGGCTCGTGACCTTTCCATCCTCCTGCCACTATCAGCGCCTTCTTCATAGCTTCTCCTTTGCATGAAGCAATGTACGTGGAGTTTCCTACTTCCACTCGATTGCGGCGAGCTCCAATGGTTCCAGGGTGAGCTCGACGTATTGTTCGGCTTCGAAATCAACCACAGCCGGTCGGCTTGCAGTCGTAGCGGTGCTTATCGACTTGTTCGCAAGAGGCAGAAGCCGAAGCGCGGTCTTCTTGTCCCAGCCGTTGCCAACCAACCAAAGCACGCTATCGTCTTCGGGGTGAAGCAAAGCTCCGACCGCCGGGTCCTTCGAATAGATGGGGAGCTCTCTCCAATTGCTTTCGTCTGCGCT
Organism: uncultured Planctomycetota bacterium; assembly: GCA_964493415.1. Lineage (GTDB taxonomy): Bacteria > Planctomycetota > DG-23 > CAZBND01 > CAZBND01 > CAZBND01. The sequence continues at coordinate 48,778 of CAZBND010000018.1, forward strand.
CTTCGCGAAGCATTTGGGGAAGCGCCCGACTCTCCCTCTGGCGAAGTACGGATTGAAGGGACCCCGCTGAATGTCATTGGCCTTTGCCGCAAAGGCGAGGTCCGCGGCGCGAGCAGCGTCGTCTCCCAGACGGACGCCTTCTCTCAGCGATATCTTGGGCGGCGAACCCGGAGTGCCCGTTGTTGACTCTCTCGAAAAGAGACTTGGGTGCCACTTGTCACTGACGTGCAGAAGCTTACCTCTGACGAATTGAATCGACAGGTCTGCTTTGCAGGATGGCATTCGTGTGGTCGCGTAGCTTCCCCACAGGATGACGCGGTCGCCATAGATGTAGTCGTACATCGGAATGCGAGTCATGTGCTTGTTGGACGGGTCGAGGGGCATCATTGCGCTCCGCATGAGAACGACGTGCATCCACGGCATGTACGGCTCCGCCATGTGCTCGCCGCCGAATATTGCCTGCGGCTCGCGAGAATATACGGCGGCGTGAAGCTTCTTGAGCAACTCTATGTTTCCCTCGACATACCAGCGTCCACATCCGGGAGGGTGGTCGTGACGGGGGTTATGGCAGGTACGGGGCTGCCCGGCAGGCCATATGTCCATGCTGAAGAAATCATGGCGGTAGTCGCACAACTTGTCTACAAGATGCACGAGTGTCGCGTGGTACTCCTCCGAGCTGGGGCACGTGAGGACGAATTCGCCCAACATCCCCTGCCGGCCGACCAACGCTTTCCTGTCCTGGCGGCCGCGTGGCATGATCGCCATGTTCTTGATATGGTTCTCGAAGTACTCGGCCGTTATTCCCTCGTGCAGCCAGTACTGGCCGCTCGAGAACAGGTGTTTAAGGTGGTTCCCTAGTCCGCGAAGCTTTCTGGACGCCTCCATCATCGCCTCTTCTCCGCCTATGGGCGGGAACGAGTCGGGGGCTATCCACATGCCGTAATGTTCCCAGCGCTGGAATTGGGCGACTACGGGCCGGTTGCCGAGGAGTTCGTTCATCTCCGGTTGATGTTCTGCCATCCACGACGGGAGGACCCTGGTCCAGTTCTCGTTGTCGTGAACGCTTGCAAGCATCGGCATCTGAAGAAGCCACTCGGGGAACTCGACCTTCTTCTCCATCCACCATTGCTTCCGGCTCCACTCGGCATAGATGTCGGCAGCGTCGTACCACGACGGTCCGCACGCTTGGATGCGCACCTCGTAGCCCTGTTTGAACGTGAATCCAGGGGTCTCGTCGAAATAGTGCAGGATCGCCCAGCCGGCCGAATCCGAGTTCCTGTCGAAATGCAGGTTAAATTTTTTGGGGCTGCACTCAGCGTCGGCGGCGTACATTACGATGCCGCCCTTGTCGTTGTAGAGCGCGTGGAACTGGACTCCTTGGGCTCCAGGGTATCCCAGGACCGCAAGGCTGCGTCTTCTACTACTACGGAGCTCGCCGATGGGATTACGGTGTATCTCCCCGGACGCATCCGGAAGCAGGTATACGTCCTTGTCGGGATCTCCCGAGAGGGACCTGTATCCGCTTACGTACGGATAGACCAGATGCGCGCACACGGTCTCGGGACCATACCGAACTTCGGAAGTGAAGCTGAGATAATCGCCCTTCGATTCGACCGTCGATATGACGTCTATGTTCTGGCCGTCGAGGCCCGAATGGCGGAATCGAATTCCGGAGGGCAGTTCTGTGTACTCGAATTCATCGAAGTCCAGACTGCGCATCTCAATTTCCCGCGCGCCCTTGACGTAGGCGATTCTGAAGAGCGTCGGCTCCTCCCATCCTGGGGTCACGACGTCAACTTCGCCTGTCCTCAGCGACGTTATGCCTCCCTTCCTGGCGGGGTCGAATTGAATCCGCAGGGCTCCCGCCTTAAGCGTCAGGAGTTCTGTGTCGCCGAATCCAAGCAGTGGAGAGAGCATGGCGGCGAAGAATACCAGCGAAACGAGGGCCCGTTCCATGGATGGTCTCCCGTTCAGTAACTCGAAACAGCTTCGCAAAGCGCGCCGAAAAACCTTTTTTCGATAAGCAACGAAAACCTCAACGGTGTGCCGATCGATGTCGAAGCCGACCCCGCAAGCGGGCTGTCCTTTCTATCCCTTAAGTGGTTTGCATCTGAAGAGGCAGGGACTCGGAAGATGCAGGCCTGTACTCCCCTTTGAAGTACGAACAAAGGCGGGACCGATGTTCCTCTAACACCTCCCGGTTCTCAGGCATCAGAGCCACATTAGTGATCTGCCCGGGGTCATCGTCCAGGTTGAACAGCATCTCTCTGTCCATCGCTCCGTCTTCGACGTACAGCCAGTGCTTGCTGCGAAGGGCGAACCTGCCGTGGGGCATTCCCTGCGACTTCAGCATGCTGAATATGTATTGCTTGTGCTGGTGGGTTTCGCCCGCGATGAGAGGAACCAGGGACTTGCCCTGCACCTCGTTGTGCGGAATGTCGACTCCGGCCAGCTCAAGAAACGTCGGCATCAGATCGATTTGCTCGACCGGTTGAAGGACGGTTCTGCCCGCATGACGATCCTTCGGGAAGCGCATGACAAGCGGCACGCACGTCAGCTCGTCGTACACGTCTCCCTTCATGATCGTGCCGTGCCCACCTGCGAAGTCTCCGTGGTCCGATGTATACACGACCAACGTGTCGTCGGAGAGCCCCAGGCTTTCCATTTCTCTCATGATGCGACCGACGTTGTGATCTATGAGGGAGATCTCTCCGTAGTATCGTGCAATGAACGTCTTGATTGCCTCTCTGTCCGCGTCGAAATGGACTCCGAGATATTGGCGCATCATGTTGATGTGCCAGAGTGGATAGTAGCCGGGTTTTCCGAAGTTGGCCGGTAGCTTGATTGCGGCGGGGTCGTACATCGCCGCATATTCGGGGGAGGGGAGGCAAGGGTGATGCGGCGGAGCGTACGAGACCCACAGCAGGAAAGGCCGAGCCCTGTCCGCCGCGCGTTCGCGCAGAACCTTGATGGTCTTGTCCGTGAGCTGGGAGCTTGGATGATCCTCCGTGTCGAGCCCGGAGACCCCGCATATCGGGGCGTTCGGGGTCCCCCGGACATTCTTGTCGTGCTCCATCGCCATACCGGCCTTGCCATGCTCCCACATCGGAATGTCGTACATGTCTTTGAAGCCGCGCCTCTCCTGCGGCGGTATGTGGTGCATCTTCCCAACCGAACCGACCCAATAGCCTGCGCTGCTTAGCAAATCCGCAAGAAAGACTTCGTCTTTACGCAACCGGTTGTTTTGGTTCAGAAGGCCGTGGCACTGAGGGTATTTCCCGGTCAGCAAGCACGCGCGGGACGGGATGCAGAGGGGAGACTGGACGATGGGGTATTCAAAATGGATCCCTCTGGTCGCGAGGGCGTCCAGGTTGGGCGTCATGACCTGCTGGTTGCCGTAACATCCCGTAGCTGTTGCGGTGTGCTGGTCGCTCATGATGAAAAGGATGTTTGGCCTTCTCGGACGAGTCAGGGCCGCGGACAAAACAGAAGGTATCCCCGCCAATCCGGTGGTGACGGCCCCGGCACTCACTCCCTTTATGAAACTGCGGCGGGTGATCCTGCCGCCTGGGTCTTCTCCTTTCGTTCCAGCGGGCGTGCTCACTTTTGTCTCCTTTCGTTCCAGCGGGCGTGCTCTTGTCTCCTTTGGGAATCACGCATCACGGCATTCTACTCGCTAGTCGCTTGACTTTGAAGTCTGGACGGAAAGCGTTTCCGGGATCGGCGCGTGGCTCGTCCGACGTGGGCTCAATCGTCCGCCGACACGGCCTTCTCGATGTTGTGGGCGAAGTCGCCCCTTGAGGTCAACTCGGAGGTATCGACCAGATACGGCTCTGACACCTCGCGCCCTTCTCGGTCCGTGATGACCATCACCGTGGGACGGTCGAGGTGCGCGGGATTGATTGCCTTCACTACGGCGGTCTCCCCACTGCTGAGCTTGACACGGGCACCGGGGGGGTATATCCCGATTACGTGCACAAAAGCTCGCACGAGCGAAGGATGGAATTGGCCCCCAGCACCGTCTACGAGCACCGCTGCCGCTTGGTCGCAGGGCATTGTCCGCTTGTAAGGGCGCTTCGAGATCAATGCCTCGTAAACATCAATCAGGTTGATCATCATGGTGACCAGGTCGAGATGCGATCTGTCTTTCACGGTAGGGTACCCGGATAGATCGTATCCGAGGTGGTGTCCGAAGGCGGCGCTTACAGATATGTTGTGAACTCCGTCCAGATCAGCGAGGAACTTCGCCCCGCGCTCAGGATGAGTCTTGACCATTTCGTATTCTTCACTGGAAAGCTTCCCCGGTTTATAAAGTACATCTTCCGGAATGAAAACCTTCCCTACGTCGTGAAGCAGCGCAGCCTCACCTATCCTCATCAGCATTCCCTTATCCTGCGTCAGCTCTTTCGCCACAGAGACCGTGAGGATACATACGTTCACAGAGTGGTTATAGGTGTATTCATCGAAGTCTTTGAAGGCCGTGAACGACAAAGCCTCGTCGGCACGTTCCCCCACGGAGTTCACGATGTCCTCGGCGAGAGCCTGCGCTTTAAGCACGTCGAATCCTCGCCCTCGCTTTGTATCGATCACCATCTGCTGCAGGAAGGACATCGTGTCCTGATAGGTGCTCCCGAAGGCGGAAACCTCTGGAAGGAACGCTGCCCCCAACGTCGTTTCTGCGGGCATACGTTCCAGCTTGATGTGGGGCGCTCCTTTGGACTTCAGGCGGGACTGCGCGTCGTCGATTGTCTCTCGTCCCCTCGGGGTCTCGATCAGGAACTCCGTGAGGTGTAGGACCTCCTCTTCCTGGAGCCCTGGCTCGAATGAAAGACCGTGCGCGCTGTGTTCCAGAAGAGCGTCGATTAGACGAACCGCGTACAGGCTCAACTCATAAAGCGGCTGCCCGTTGAACACAAGCTGCCTCTCACGAATTCCGATAACAAGCCTACCTTCGGTGAGGAGAACGGTGCGTATGGCTCGAAAAGCATCCGAGGCGGCTTCCAGCACCTTCCCGTGTCGGGGAAAATACAGAGATGCCTTCATCAGGCACACGACCAGCCCCCTTACGGCCTCTTCGAGCGCTTGCATATGAGTTGTTCCTCAATCGGTGGGCCTTTTCTCCACCGTATATGTGTCGGTCTCACCGCGAAGGCGGGCGAGTGCGCGATCGGCCGCGTGCCTGAGCTTTGCGGCGGATCTCCGCCTTAATAGCCCCTTGCTGCGGGCTACCACGTTTAATGTGGGCTGAGCCTGTTCGTTTCCGAACCTCCCCAAAGCCTGAACGGCCATAATCCGCTCGTCAAGACGCCGATTCATCAAGTCGCGCATTAGCGCGATGCGTGACAGCGTCTGCAGCGAAGCAGCTTGGTTAACACCCGCCAGGAGCAGGATAACTGATTTCCGAGTTTGTTTGTCGCGGCTGTCGTAATTCCTGCTGAGAGCGAGCGCGGCAGCGGGCGACCCGTTCTCTCCCAGCGCCGAAAGGCTGGCTCTTCTCACGACGGCGTTATCGTGCCCGGACAGTTCCTCAAGCAGATCAACTGCCGACTCATGTTTGATGGCACCTAGAAGAAGGCACAGGTCGCGCAGACTGGCGGGGTCCTGGTCGGCGGCCTTCTCCCTCGCCGCGCCAACTGCATAGGTCGGTGCTGCTGCTGCGGCTGCCATCAGGCACTCCTTCGCGCTGTCGTCCGCGGTTGAGCAGTAGCAGTCCACGGCGGTCTGCACCGTCTCGGGTCTAGCCTCCACCAATGCCTTCAACATGGCCTTCTTATCGGCCTGCTCCGCGGTGCCTGCAACCACTGAGTTGATGAGCTCGCCGACATCGAAGTGCTCAAGGGCTTCGCGATATCCCGCCACGGCAGGAGATGACTCCCGCCCCGCCTCGGTCCCCGTCAAGCTGAGGAGCTGCCAGATCATCGCGTTCCTATCTGCAGAGTCGAGAGCGCAAATGGCCTGTGCCAATCTGGCCCCCAGACGTCTTGACGCGCTGGGGTCTTTCTCTTTGGCAAGCAGATGCCACACTGCGGCGGCGGCAGCGCGGGCGGTCTCACTCTCGTCGAGTCTGGCCTCGGTCCCTGCGGCAGCAGCGTCTATGCTTTCCAGTTGCAGCAATACGGCATGCATGGGCGAGTGCTCGGGAACGTCGCGGAAATCCGCGGCCTTGTCGAGAGCTGCGGCCCTGGCCTCCGCAGAAGCGCTGTGTGCGAAGATCCACCGCAGTAGGTCTGCAGTCGTCTCATCGATGTCGCGGGACGCGTCGGACCGCGCTTTCATGAAATCAACCAACTGTTCCGGGGATGAAAACGTCCTGTCGGCGATGTCTCGAATTGCCCGCCCGCCGCTCTCGCCGGGTCCTGCTTCTATTGCCGCATTCACTGTGTGCGCCGCCGCGTCCATGACCCACTTGATCGTATCGCCGACGGCTTGATGTCCGACGATGCCGAATCGCACGCGGGATTGTTTCATTAGCGTCACAAGAGCTTGCATCACCGTTATGCTCAATCCCCTGGAGCCCCTTCTCAATTCCTCAGCGGACAAAGACCCGTCGAGGATGAGGCTCCTTTCTAGAACGCTCTGGTCCATCAACGCTCTGCGCAAAACGGGGATATCTGACGGCGGCAGGTCCGCCTCTTTGAGTAGATCCTCAAACGCCGCTCCGTATGCCAGCAGTTGACGAGCATTTCTAACCGCTTTCGCGGGATCTTGCGTCTCCACTCCAGTTTCCCGGCCATCCATGCTGTACCTGAATTCCAGGATTTCGACGGTCGCCGCTCCAGCGTCCGCAAGCGCTTGCCTAGCGCCCCCAAGTGACTCGAGTTCTTCAGGTTTCATCGCGATGATCCGGGCGAGGCCGCCGACGCCCTCCGGGCTAACACCGCTACTTATTAGGACCATCCGAATGCGGCGCTTTCTCAACTCGGGGACGAAGCTCTTCGCTATCGGGTCTGTGTCGCTTAACACGCCACCATCAGACAGCAGCTTGTCGAAATGTACCAGCAGGAGCAGGGCGGGGCGGCGGGCGAAGACCTTTTCAAGCGTTTGTACGCATGCGCTCGAGGCAGCATCGATGCGGGGGTGTCCCGGAGGATACATTCGCATGGACTGAATCAGAGAAGAGAGCCGCAGCACGGTCTCGTGCACGAGCGCGCGTCGCTCTCCTCCGCCCCCTTGTTCGGTGGTGGCTTCTGATGTCACGTCTTCCTCCACCCCGCCTAATGCGCGCGCTGCACCAGCCAGGAGAGAGCCGACTCGGCAATCCTCGCAGAGGAGCACACTGTCGCGCTCATCGTCATTCTATCGCCGGTTCGAGCTGCGTCTCTTTATGATCGGTCTGCCACGAAACCATGGTTCGCATGCCGGCGGACCTTCCCCGACTGCGTGAACGCTCGCGTGGCTCTCTTCGGCCATTTATCTTGTCTGCGGACAGCTCTTGGCAACCGGATAGCTCGCGCCGCTCTTCCTCAAGGCGGCAAGCCTCCATACCTCTGGGCCCCGCCGGAAGTGTATCAGAAACATGCTTAAGTGTCCATCGACGTCTCGTGCTCCAGCGTCTCAGGGATGCCCGCTTTAGCCGTCTCATCTTCGCCGCGGATCCGGCCAACTTTCGCTTGACATGGATGTTCGGCGGATCAGAATAGCAGTAGAGGGGATCTGAGCGGTTGATGCCGCTTCGAGTGCTGCGTTTGCGGTCCCGTCTCCGACAGGGCAGTCATATGTTCAAGGGGGGTGAGTTATGTCAGAATTGATAGGTCGCCGGGATATGATGAGGTCCGTGGGACTTGGAGCGCTGGCGTTTTCGATGGGGAGCAAGGGTGCGGCGGCTGCCGAGGGCTCCGAGGCCAAGACAGCCGTGCCTAAGGAGTACGAACTCCCTGATTTGCCCTATGCCTTCGACGCGCTCGCCCCTGTGCTGGCGGAGGATGTTCTGCGAGTGCATCACGACCGGCACCATGCCGGTTATGTTAACGGCCTAAACTCTACGCTGAAGAAACTTGAGCAGGCGCGAGCGGCAGGCGATTTCGGGAATGTGAAGGCGCTTTCGCGCGATCTGGCCTTCCATGGTTCCGGCCACGTCTTGCACAGCCTGTACTGGCAGAGCATGACCCCAGGGGGTTCCAGCGAGCCGGAAGCGCGGCTGCTTGGGGTGATCGAGCGCGACTTCGGCTCCTACGCAGGCTTCAAGGGGCAGTTCCTCGCGGCCACTAAGGCGGTCGAAGGGAGTGGCTGGGGACTCCTTGCATACGAACCCGTCGGGCAAGGGCTTGTCGTCCTTCAGGTGGAAAAGCACCAGAACCTTACGATATGGGGAGTGGTGCCGCTTATGGTCTGCGACGTGTGGGAGCACGCCTATTACGTCCAGTACCAGAACCGGCGCTCGGAGTATGTCGACGGTTTCTTTAAGCTTATCGACTGGCCCGGCGTCGAGGCCAGATGTGTCGCCGCCATGGCGTAGTGGTTAGGGGCGCTGATTTAAGAGGGGAGGGGAGAGATGAAGGCATTGATTCTGGCTGCAGACGGCGTCGAAGACAGCGAGTTACTGTACCCTTTTTACAGATTTCAGGAGGAGGGCATCCGGGCTGAGATCGCAGGGCCCCGGGCGGGGACGATAACAGGAAAGCACGGCTACACGTTTGAGTCCACGCTCTCCTTTGCTGATGCAGCTTCAAGCGAGTATGATGTTATGGTGTTGCCTGGCGGCAAAGCGCCCGAAACGGTACGGCTTTCCCGCGAAGCCCTGTCAGCAACGAGGGATATCATCGAATCGGGCAAGCCCGTAGCCGCTATTTGCCACGGTGCCCAAGTGCTCATCTCCGCCGGGGTCGTGCGTGGACGGAAGGCGACTTGCTACAAGGGCATACGGGATGATCTCAAGGCGGCCGGCGCTGAATACGTCGATCGGGAGGTGGTCGTGGATGGCAACCTGATCACGAGCCGCTTCCCGGGCGACCTGCCTGCATTTTGTCGCGAGATATTTCGCGCGCTCGGCGAGCAAGCATGAGCTGGTTCGTTGTGGTGAAGTGCAAGAACAAACTGGGCAGCGATGAAGCGAAAGGAGGATCAGATGCCCGAGTTCTTGAATCCTTTTAGCGGTATGGTGCCGGATCGAAAGATGACCGATTCGGAGCTCTTGCGCGCCCTGAGGCTGAACTTGGCTGCGGAGGAGGAAGCGGTGCATCTATACGAATCGCACGCCGACGCCACTGATAACAAGCTGGCGAAGGCAGTACTGCATGACATCGCGGACGAAGAACGCGTGCATGCCGGCGAGTTTCAACGGCTGATCAACATCCTCGCGGAGGACGAGGGCAAACTTCTGGCGCAAGGTGCCGATGAGGTCGACGAGATGGCCGAAGAGATGAGGGGCGGCAAGGCTCATGGGGAAGCGGATAGCGAGATTCCCACCCCTGGAGACATGAAAGAGTAAGAGCTGCAGGCGTCTTGGTTTCAGAGCCGTGATTTGAGGAGGGGAGGAAAATGTCCAACGAGTTTCTGCATCGCGGAGATGCACCCTTTTCGGATGAGGTCTGGGAGAAGATCGATGAGGCCGTGGTTACGGCTGCGAAGAGCCAGTTGTCGGCACGTCGAATTCTCCACGTCGATGGCCCGCACGGCCTAGGGCTGAAGACCGTATCGCTGGCTGAAATTGGAGTGCAAGAGAAGGGTGCAGGGGAAGAGGTCAAGTTGACCACCAGCGTCGCGCTCCCCCTCGTGGGGATTCAGGTCGGCTTCAGCTTGGCTGCACGGGACATAGCGGCATACCAGAGCACAAGAGCGCCCTTGGACTTGGGACCCGCCGCCGCGGCCGCGCTCTCTTGTGCGAGACAAGAGGACAGCCTGATTTTCAATGGGTCCAAGGCTGTCGCGGTACGAGGCATTTCTTCCACCAACGGCACCCAGTCCCTGAAGCTCTCCACCTGGGAGAAAGTCGGTGCAGCGGCCGAAGATGTCATCAAGGCAGCCACCAAGCTGGACGACTCCGGCTTCCACGGGCCTTACGCCCTGGCTCTTTCGCCGGCGCGCTACAACCTCCTGTTCCGCCGATACCCGCAGGGCAGTGCGACGGAAATAGAGCACCTGCGCGTCCTCTTAACAGGCGGCATCGTCAAGGCTCCCGCGATCCCCGAAGGCGGCTTGCTTCTTGCAACCGGCCGGCAATACGCGACAATCGTCCTCGGCCAGGATATCCTCACCGCGTTCCTCGGACCATCATTGGGAGGATATGACTTCCTGGTTCGCGAGACGCTCACGCCACGGCTCATTGAACCATCTGCCTTCTGCCTGCTCAAGTAAGCAGCGATGTCGGCGGACTTCATCCTCCGCGAATCTGCAGAGGCAGGCGAGTTGTGGCCGCCTCTGTGGCCGCGCTCGATAGTGCTATGGCGCTCGGTGGACTGGGAAGACAAGCAGGCTGGGGATGAGAGGTCCCAACCGTGCGTCCGATAATATATCTTATGTTGC
>CAZBND010000019.1:0-11021 GCA_964493415.1 uncultured Planctomycetota bacterium
GCGTGGCCGCCTCGTTCCTCACCGAGGTGGAAGTCATGGTGGATGGCGGCACCGTCAGGCTCGAGGCTAGAGTATCTGCGGAGGTTGAGGCCACGGTATCCGTCCAGCAGGCCGACCCGATAGCGATTGATGTGGACGGCGACGGCATTCTCAAGAACCCCGGCGCGGCTTTCGTTCCCTTCGACATAACAGGTGATGGTAAGCCTGAGAAAGTTCAGTTGCCTGGCTCTGACTCTGCGCTGCTGGCCATCGACTCCAACGGCAACGGGCTTATCGACGGCGGTCACGAGCTGTTCGGGACGCAGCGCGGAGCGCGTAACGGGTTCGAAGAGCTTGCCAAGTGGGACCACAACCGAGACGGGGTGATCGATCTACTCGATCCCGTGTTCAAACAGCTCCTCCTCTTCACAGATGCGAACGCCGACGGGCACTCCCAGCCGGAGGAGCTTCTCTCACTTGCGGCGGCCGGGATCTCCTCCTTGAGTCTACAATACACCGACCTAACCGGATTCGCTGAAAGCGATTTGGCGCAGCGATCCACTTACACCAACGACGACGGGTCCGCCGGCACCATGTGGGACGTGCTGTTGAAGTATGTTCCCGCGTAAGGCGAGCGCTACTTCACAAGCTGCGCGGTGACGCTTCCCACGAAAGCCTTCGCCTGCATCTGGATCAGCTTGGGATTGTCCTCTTTCGATATCCACAGGTGGACGGCTTCTACTTTCTCTTCCTTCTCCTCTCCCGGGTCAGGGGGAGGATATATCTCTTCCGCAGTCAGTTCGAGCTTCACCGTGTCGAACTTGCCTGCACGCGTTTTGACTACCTCCGCGTCCACCTTCTTCAGGGTGACCTTGAAAATGCTTTTGCCCGATACAACCTGGATGTGATGCTCCTCCTCGGCGTCGAAATCCATCTTGCGGATCAGCATCGCCGCGGTAAGAGGATCGCAAGCATCGCCGAAGGGAACGTCGTACTCCTTCTCTTCCCATTCTCCCTTTCCCTTGCGCTTCCTCCACGACGTGCGCGCGACACCCGCACCCTCGTCGAACTCCACACGTGTCTCAACCTGCCTCAGGTTCTCGCGCTGGCTCAGCTCGTAGTTCATCGATTTACCCGTGTCGGAGGCGTACATCGCCCTCATACGGTCCCTCATCTTCCACAGCGGGTCAACAAGTCGGGAGCTTCTCGCGGAGGCATCCAGGATTACCACGTCCTTGCCTTCTTGCCGATCATGCGTCACCGTAAACTTGGCGGATGCCGCAGGAACAAACGTCCACTTAAAGTGGTACTCGAATGTCTCTTCTTCTGAGACTGACGCTTGAACTTCGATCGCAAAGAAGATGCCCAACGCCACAAGAGCAAGAACGTTCGATGGAACGACGCTCGTCCTTTTCGGTCTTCTCATCGTCGCCTCCATGTTGTCCAAGTTTATTACTTGCACAAAGACATATTATATCTCGGAGTGCTTGTGACGATAACTAAATCGAAGTGTTTAATTCGGTGTGAGGCATTGCCGGGGTCGGCAGAGTGGTTAGGGAGGACGCGACAATAGAGGCTGCGTTGTCAACACAACAGTTGGAGGCTCTCTTTCGTCCAGCCCGTCGACTCGTCACACACAGCACTCGTACCTCGTCTCCTCGTTGTAACCGTCAACGTATCGTCGTTGGCGACGAGCTGTTGATCGGCAGGAAGACAGTAGCGCCGAAGATGGGTCGTATACGATAAGGTGGGGATGTACACGTTGGGACTGACGACGTTCTTGCGATGGGTCGCGCGGCATCGGGGGTTGCCGGCGTTCATCAGACCGTACGATATGCGCGCTCGGATTCTCATCGAGATTCCTAGGCCGGCCGGTCCCGACCCTGTCTGTCGCCGCCGTTTTTGCGGGGTATTTCCAGGCAACGCATAGGTAACGTAGACTAAAGGAATGAGCGAGGATGCCCGGGCGATTTCTCCTCAAACCATACCCTTTGACTAGTAAAAGGATCGTGAGACAAGCAGGGAAAATGTATGACAAGGCAATTTTCCTCTTGACATGGGGCTCGCTATATGGTAGGAGCGCAGTGCCTGAGCCCAATATGTGGTGAGCTTTCCCGGGCGTTTGGAGGACCCTTGAAAGGGGGTGATGCTTAGTGGCGAAGAAGAAGGCGAAGAAGAAGGCCGCCAAAAAGAAGGCCACCAAGAAGAAGGCAACCAAGAAGAAAGCTGCGAGAAAGAAAAAGAAGTAGTCGTCTGTGATCGGAGCATGAGTAGTTCTTGCCGTAGCCAGGCTCCTGCCTGGCTACGGCTCTCTTTGCTCTTCGGCTCGAGGCGATACCCCGCGTTGACATGCCCTCTTCTCGGTGATAGGTTCTCCACGACGGAGGAGATACCGTGTGAGAACTCCCGTGGCCGTCATAGGATTATGGCTGATGATCCTGGGAGCGTGCCTCGTGCTCGCCGGCCTCCTTCCGTTCCGCTTCAAGTTGCCCGGGGACATCGTCCTCAGGCGGGGTGATTTCACCTTCTATTTCCCTATAACGACGTCGATTCTCTTGAGTATCGTCGTCACACTTGTGATAGCATTGCTCACACGCTATCGCTGGCCGCCTTGACTCCGCTCGGGCACGCTGAAAACGATAGCGCCAAAGGCAGCCTGGCACCGTTCTCGATGGAGGTGGCAAATGAGTTCGCCGATACCTAAGACCATAGGCGTCGTGACAGCGGGTGGTGACTGTCCGGGCCTCAATGCTGTTATTCGAGCCGTCGTCAAGACCGCCATCGGCCAGTATCAAATGGAAGTTTACGGAATTGAGGACGGCTTCCAGGGCTTCATCGAAAACCGCTTCAAGAAGTTCTGTTACGACGATGTCTCTGGAATACTGGTCCAGGGCGGGACGATCCTCGGAACGTCGAACAGACATAATCCCTTCAAGTACCCCAGGAAGGCCTGCGACGAGGTCGTCTTCGAGGATAGATCGGATGACGGGATCGCCAACATGGAAGCGCTGGGAATAGAAGCGCTCGTGTGCATCGGCGGCGACGGAACGCTGAGCATCGCGAAGGAACTCAAGGAAAAGGGTGTTGCGATCCTGGGGGTGCCCAAGACCATTGACAACGACCTAGCTGAAACCGACGTCACGTTCGGATTCGATTCGGCGGTCTCTGTCGCCACCGACGCGGTGGATCGCCTTCACACTACCGCGCAATCCCATCACAGGGTCATGGTGGTCGAGGTTATGGGACGCTACGCCGGCTGGCTGGCCTTGGGTGCCGGAATAGCCGGTGGCGGCGATGTGATCCTCATCCCCGAAATTCCCTACAGGCTCGAAAAGATATGCAAGAAGCTTTGGGAAAGAGGACAGCGCGGCAAACGTTTCAGCATCATTGTCGTTGCAGAAGGCGCAATAGCCGAAGGCGGAGAGCTCGTGGTGAACAAGGTCATAAAGGATAGTCCGGACACCTTGCGCCTCGGCGGCGTCGGCAAGGTGATCGCCGATCAGATCGAGGACACCACGGGGATCGAAACCAGAGTGACCGTGTTGGGGCACCTTCAGCGTGGCGGCTCGCCCACCGCCTTTGACAGAATTCTCGCAACCAGATTCGGAACCGAGGCCGTCAACAGGGTTGCGCAGCGCGACTTCGGGAAGATGGTCGCCATTCGCGGGGAGGAAATCGTCGCAGTCGAGGTCGAGAAAGCTGTAGAGCGGCAGCGCCTCGTTCCGCCTGATTCGTCACTCGTCAAGACCGCTTGCTCCGTGGGCACATCCTTCGGTGACTGAGAAGGCAATTGCGCAGTCGAAACGGAACCGCGCCATGCAGAGCGATAGCCTGGCGAATACAGTTCCAGGCTGCGTGTACGCTCTGGTTCGCGAAGGCCGCCGATCCCTTCAGGATAATCTGCCGTAACGCTCGTTGGCGCGCTGCCAGTTCATCTCGGCGCTCAGGAAGCTCAGAGTGGATTCAGCCCCCTCGTTCAGATTAGGGCCCTCCGAAGTGAGCCCGTCCCGGCAAGCCCCCCGCGACCTGTCCGCGATCGACGAGCCCAAAGTATTCTTCCCATGGAACCACCCCAGCACTGATTCCGCCGCCTCCATTCGTTCTGTCTCGCTTGTTGCCTCGAAGGCAGCCAGTTCCGCGTCCAACATCGTCGATGCCTCGATGGGCTGCTGGTCATATACGGCACGTTCCTGACCGCGGCGGTACCAGCCCTTATTGCCTACAGGCACAAACATCTCGTTCTCGAAGCAGACCTCCTCGAGGAAGTCCAGAGACTCCTCCGCGACCTCCAGGGCCTGCTCGCGCTTTGAGGCAGCATACGCCTCGAACAAGGCTTGGCACATCACGGCGTTCCCGTATGTGATCGAGTCCTCGAACCACCGCCAGCCGCGGCGTGCCGTCGAGCGATATTCCGAGATCAACCTTTCCACGGGAACAGACATGCGGCCGAGGAGATCGCCCAGCCCCAGATTCCTGATCGCCCTCGAAAGCCCGACCGAGGCAAGCGCGCAGGCGCGCGGTGATGTGAGCTGGGGAACAACCGCGCATGCCCTATCGAACAGCTCCCTGGCACAGCGGCTCATGCCCTCCGGCAGCCCGCAGCCAAGGGCGTTTGCCAGGCTCAGAAGCGCTCTGCCTTGGCAGTCCTGCGTGCCCCTCGCGTCGAGCCATTCGCGGGAGCATGACAGGAAATTATGAAAATAACCGTCCTCTCTCTGCGCATGCAGCAGGAACGAGAGATAGGTATTGACTAAATCCAGGGCTCTCTCAGAACGGTCGCGCGAATACCATAGAGACGCCACTGACAGCGCTCGGGCATTGTCGTCAGTGGCGTAGCCCGCTTGGCGATGCGGGATGCAGAACCTCGCGTGCTGGAGAATACCCGTGTCGTCAGTCAGGAGTTCCAGATGATCGAAGCTTACGTTCCAGCCGCCGGCTCTCGGGCACACGTGTTACGCCGTTTCCTTCTGCAATGCGCTCAGTGACGCCGCCGCGCGACTGAGTTCCGACTTGGCGCTGTGGCCGTTGGCGACCAGGCTGAACACGGACAAGTATCTCTTCCCCACAACAGGCCAGACCATCTCTTGCGCATACCGGTACGTTCTAAACTCCAGCTCCTCTTTCAGCGTCGGTCGCTCCAGCACCTTAAGGATGCCGTCGGCAATTGAGGACGAATCCCGAAACTCCGCGAACAGTCCTCTTCCTTCCCCAAGCGCCTCCTCAGCGTACAGGTAGGGCGTCGATACTATCGCCTTGCCGCAGGCCATCGCATAAGCGAGCGTTCCGCTTGTTACTTGATCCCGCCCCACGTACGGCGTTACGTATACGTCCGACGCCTGGATGCAGCACAGAAGTTCCTCCAGCTTCATATATCTGTCGATGAAGACCAATGACGATTTCACCCCCAACTTCTCCGCCAACGCCTTCAGGCCCTCGCGGTATGATTCGCCCGAGTGGGCTTTCACCGCCGGGTGCGTCCTTCCCGCAATCAGGTATATCGTGTCGGGGTGTCTATCAAGAACCTCAGGCAGGGCTTCTATCGCGTACTCCAATCCCTTCCCGGGGTTTATGAGTCCGAAGGTGGAAATCACGGTCTTTCCCTGCAATCCCAGCCGCCGCTTGAGCAGCGCCCGATGGCTGAAATGGACTTGCGGGACGCCGTGAGGAATCATCACCACGTGATCCGTGGGCACGCCGTACCGCTCCTTCAGGAGCTGCCTGCCCAATTCCGCCATCACTACGACACACTTGCTCTTTCGCACCAGCCTCTCTACGATGTGACGCGCCTTTGGCTGCGGATCGGGACACAAGGTGTGAAGGGTCGTCACGACGGGCTTGTCAACTTTTTCGGCGAAGTCGAGTATGCTCTCTCCCCAGTCCCCCGCGTAAAGGCCGTACTCGTGTTGGATGGAGACCAAGTCGAAGTCGGACGAGTTCGCTGCGGCTGCCGCGTTCAGGTACGCACCCTCCCTTTCGTTGCTGATAGCGTCTACAACTCGCCCGTCGTAGAGCAACAGGCTTTCCGTCTTCTGGATTGCGTAGACGCCCGATACAGGCCCACCCGCCGCTTCGTCCACCGCGTCCGCCAAGTCGCAGGTGAACGTAGCCAACCCGCACTGCTCCGGCGGATATGTGGAGACAAAGATCGGTCTGCAACTCCCGTAAACAGCCTTACCCGTCGAACCTATTCTCGAAAGCTCCTTCTCACAAGCCGCGTCAGCCTCATCGCTCTGACTCATCTCCTTCTTCCCCCTCCAGCTCGGACAGCATCTCTTCAGCCTTCCCCCACCGCTGGGCATAGCCGCTTCCGCTTGTCGACTCTTCCGAGGCTTCCTCCAATCGCTTGCACTGCACGCACAGAGTGGCCGAAGGCAGCGCCCTCAAACGCTGTTGCCCTATGGGTCCTCCACATGCCTGGCATACACCGTACTCTCCCACATCGATACGTTCAAGTGCCTGCTCGATTCTCTGGAGCTCATCTGACTGGGATTCCGCAAGCAGCGCTATCCCTTCTCCCTCGAGATCCCTCATTGCCTGGTCGCCGCTCTCAGGGAACGACGAGCCCGCCGGCCTCCTTTGGAGCACGTCCAGGCCGGTTAACGTCCTCATCAACTCCTGCCTTCTTTTCAGCAGCTCGCTTCGCATCCGCCTAGTGGTTTTCTTTGTCATTTTTCTTCTCCTATTCTGGGATAATCACTCTTAGCCCGCCAAGCTGGCCTCTTGCATCCGGCCAAGCATTCGCAAATCTGGTGCCATATGTCCCGCCGTGGGGGAATCGTTCGTAAGAGCTTATGTAACAACGTGTTAGCTTCATTACTTCTCCTCTGTGCCGGCCACGCCCGGCGCAATATTGGCCATATTGGTAAACTGTCTTGTTCATCTCTGCCACAGTGACAGCCGGCCGTGCCGGCCCGCCAGAGGGCTATTTGACAATACTCGGCCACAGCAAATGGGTTCCTTTAGCAAGAAACGAACTCGTGGCGGAGATGTTTGACGAGTTCTCAGGAAGATTTCCTGTAACGTGCCTGCTCGGCAGCTATCGGGAATCTGTTTCTCGGGCAGGTTCGGATCGCCCGCCTCCGATTTTCCAGACCCCGCGTGAGCTGTTCACCGCCAAAGTCGCTGGTCGGTTCCAGCCCGGCGACCTGCGGTCCCGGCACCGTCGGATGGGAGAACGCATATGTTCGGCGGGATATCGGCGGCTGCCGGGCGGCCTTGCCAAGGGTCGGCTTACTGATCCACTTATCGTGTGGGACAATCTAGGTGATCGCGGCGCAAGATGTCCGCAACGGCCAATGTCTCCTTCGTCTTGTCCCCTCGCAGGGTTATTCGCCCCTTTGGCCCTCTTTCTTCTCTCTTAATACCCGGTCGGTGAACTCGCGCAGCGTTTGGTAGACTTCCGTCAGATGCTTTATCTGCTCGTCTGCGGGCTCGTCCTGGATAGAGAACAACCGCAATCTTAAGTCCCTAATCTCCGCGAGACTCAGCCCCCCTATCCGGAGATTGTAATGCCACCTGATGAGCGCCCGCCGCCTGTCATCGAGGTTCTCGGGCGTCGTGGGGAACCTTTCAAACTGCCGGCGAGTATGGTGGATGAACTCCAGCAGCCGGTCGACGTACTCCGCTCTTATCTCGGGATAACGCTCGAGCCAGCGGTCCTTTTCGCGGGCGATTCTCTCTTTCACCGGCCTCATCACAAAGAAATCCCTCGCCGGCAGCTTCTGGTACCAGTATGTAGTGCTGGCGTAGTCATTGAAAAAGTCGTTCTCCGTCCCGTGCTCCAGCGTCACCCGGATGCGTTTGGAGAACGGGATGGAGTCGGCGATGTTGTGCATGTAAACCGGGTTCGGCCCGAAGCAGCGATGTCCTGAACCGGTCCCATCGGGTCCCACGTTCATGGCTCCGGAGACCGGGCAGTGACCGTGGTGGAATCCCCACGCATCGTTGAAGAACTCCTCCGTCCCTGTTCCATGATGGGACGGCGGCCAGGTGTCGTCGTCCACGAAGATCATCTGGTCGCCCTCGCCCCACCAGCGGGGGAACCGGTTCACCATGTTCAGGTTGCAGCCGACATACCGCCCCTGCCCGCGAGTGTCGAGGAAGGTATAGTTGTAATGCCCGTCGAGATTGCTCCCCCACAGGTCGACGGCGCAAGTGTCTTCGCGCCGCCACTTGGCGTGGAAGTATCCGTAGTTCTCCGGGAAGGGCTTCAGCTTCGTGTACGCGATCTCGTAAGTGCACTCGTCAATGTGATTTGGACCCTCGTTGAGTATTTCAAGTTGCGCGTGCTGCCCGAACGGCATCCGGTAGTACGAGTAGTACCCGCCGTCATCGAGCCCCATCAGGAGCGACCTGTAGTTCTCGAAGAACAGGCCGTTTCCGAAGAAGTCCCCGACGGGCGCATCTACCGACGGGCGCACGTAGCCGTCCCAGTAAGCTCTCAATAGCGCCTCTCGCAACACGTCGTCGTTCCTCGCATCGAGCTTGATCCTCAGCCGATGTATCATCGCGGGACCATCGATCTCCGCCAGCTCCAGTCGCCCTCCAGGCGAAATCGGTGCTCTCCCGGTGATCACTTCTTCTTCGGCGGGGGGATTCGGCTCTTCCCCCGTAGCATTCCACTTCGCGATCGCTTCCTTGAGCGCCGCATCCTCCTCTTCGGTCAGCTCAGGCTCGTAGGTCTTCACCTCAGCCCCGGCGGGGAACTCCAGATAAGTTACCTGGCAATAAAGCGGCCAGCGTCCTTCCTTGCCCGGGAGCGCTTCGATTCGCAGCGATTTCCGATACGGCATCGGGATGTAGCAATATTCTCCCAGGCCGCGTTCGCCCGTCAGCGGCGCTAGGAACGGATAAGTCTTTCCGGAAAAGTAATCAACCGCATCGATCTCCAGTCTGGGTCGCTCCTCGCCATCGAAATAGAACTGCAGGAGCCCCAGCGCCCTGGCGACGTAAAACCGCACCAGCGCTCCCGGCCCTTTGAGGTCGGCTACTATCGCTCTGTCGCCCTCTTTTCTGAAGAAGTCCCCACCGTCGGAATTGCCTCCCGTCTTGTCCCACGTAGACACCATCTTGCACGGTGTGTACGTAACGTCGCAAAGGTGCTCGAAGTCTGTCAGCCGCCTCACCAGCTTAGCTAAATCCATCTGATGCCTCCTGTTAATTCGTACGCTCCGGGATAAGGCCACATCATACCACATGAGTGCGGCACGTTCACGAGACCACGCTCCCGCCGGTGGCAAGACTCTTCCACTTCTTCGAAATCTTCAATAGAATTGTGACGCCCTGTGTCTAGAAGGGAGGACTTCGCTGAAACGCCGTCGTCTCTGGACCGAATACTGGCCGCTGATGCTATTTCTCTTCGTCGGCATCGCCGTCACCGGCCAAGGACTGTTCGGAGGCAGGTTCCTTCTCCTGCGCGATCTCCAGGGCTACTTCTATCCCTGGAGCGTCTACAAGCTCCGCACAATCGCGGCGGGCGAGTTCCCTCTCTGGAACCCCTACTCCCTGTTCGGCCAGCCGTTCCTGGCGAATCCGCAGACCGGCGTGCTCTACGCGCTCTCGTACGTCTATGGGCTCATACCCTTTTCCAAAGGGATAACCGTCTACGTGCTGGTGCATCTCTTAATCGGGGCCGGTGGCATGTACTGGTTCAGCCGTGAGTTGGGCATGGGACGCCCCGGTGCGGCGTTGGCCGGCCTAACATACGCCTTCGGGGGCTGGATGGTGAAGATGTGGGAGTTCTCCAGCGTTCTCGGAACGATTTCCTGGGCCCCACTCTTCCTGGTCCTGATACGTCGTGCCCTCAAAGGGGAAACCGCTGGATTGCTGCTTGCCGGGCCGGCGATCCTCGCCACCCAGGTCTTCGCCGGCTACCCCATGATGGTTGCGTTCACCGTCCTCGCCGGAAGCTGGCTGGTTGTCTCGAGCTTAGTCTTCCCTCAAGGCGGAAGAAGGCAGCCGCTTGTTGTCCTGGGAGTGCTTGCGGCGGCGTGCGCCTCCGCCCTCGTTCTTTCGCTTCTACAGCTTGCGCCCACGGCCGAACTCGCCTTCCACTCTCCCAGAGTCCTCAGCCCCGATCACGCAGTCGGGGCCAAAGTCTTTTCACTTCATCCGGCGGAACTTGGCAACCTCCTGCTCCCATACCTCTTCGGGTTCCCCGAGTGGCAAAAATGTTTCTACATCGGCCTCTTGCCGGTCATGCTCGCCGTTTTGGGGCTGGCTTCGGCCAAGGGGACCGTGTCCCGGAAACAGGCCTCTACGGCCATGTTCCTTTTCGCCTGCGGGCTGATTGTGATAGGGGCTGTGGTGTCTCTAGGCGGCCACACTCCGGCTTACGGCTTTCTCGCTCATGTTATCAAACCGTTCTGGAGCATTTTCAATTGGCCCAGCCTATGCATGTTCTTCGTCTATGTCGGTACAGGTCTTCTGGCCGGCGTGGGACTTGACGCCCTGTTGTCCGAGAGCGACCGCCGGAAGGCTCTTATCATCTGCCTGATAGCGGGGACCTTCGTCTTGGTCGCCTTCGTCTTATATGCGCATCCGCAGATCATCGACATTCTCAGGAGCAATTACAGGATGGATGTGCTTGCCTTCCGGAGCCCTCATATCTCCCCTGCCAGATTCCCGTCGATGTCGGTCGCCGGCGGTTTCCTTTCCGCCGCCGTGGTCTCCGCGGGGGCGTTGCTCTTCGCCGGTCTTGCCCCCGTGCCGCGTTTCGTTCGGGCAGCTGCCCTGTTAGCTGTGGTTGCAATCGAGCTTTGCTTGTTCAGTCTAAAGCAGGTGTTCTTCTCACCTGAGAACCTTTACACCCAAGTCCCGCAAGTGGCGGCCCGGCTGCAAGACGACGACGAGCTCTTCCGCCTCGCGCGGCACCCCGTTGCCGAGTTCCTGAACGACCTGCTCTACGGGAACTCTTCCGTCGAGGACTTCTCCTCCGCGGCAGAGATGATGCGCGCGGATACGGGCTTGCTCTACGGCATCTTCAGGACATATGGTTGGAGGTCCCTCGCCAGCGCTGAGGCGCAACAGATGTTCGCCTCGCT
>CAZBND010000019.1:11121-55156 GCA_964493415.1 uncultured Planctomycetota bacterium
TGGGTCGGGGACATTCGCTACACGGCCAACACCGTCACACTGCGGTGCAAGTCAGACCGCCCCGGCTTCGTGTTCATCAGCGACACCGTTTACCCAGGATGGCGTGCATACTTAGACGGCGTCGCGACCCCCATTTATCGGGCCAACTATGCCTTCCGCGCTGTCGAGGTACCTGCCGGCGAGAGCGAAATGGCCTTCGTCTACAAACCGGGGTGGTTCGTTCCCGCTGCGGCGGCAACCGGCGCGGGCTGGCTGATCCTGGTGGCATGTTCGGTCGCCGGCGGTTTGCGTCTTCGGGCCGCGCGGAGAAGACCTGCTTGCTCGGAGTCTTGACCCGGCACCGCCGGCTTTAATGGCTGTCAGCATCCTCTGGGCGCCTGCGTCGGATCTATGAACTTCCTGTGCCACAGCTCGAGCAACAACAAGCACCACAGCTTATAGGCGTTATCTTCCTTTCCCGTCACGTGTCCGTCGATGAGACTCTCCACCGCACGCACTCGGAAGTATCCTCGCTCGCTTGCCGTCTTTGACAGCAGAATCTCCCTCGCGAAGTCCCGCAGCTCCTCCCGGAACCATCTCGCCAGCGGCACCCCGAATCCCATCTTTCTTCGCTTGGAGATTTCGTTGGGGAGGATGTCCTTGAATGTCTCCCGCAGCGCGTACTTCGTGCGCAGGCCGCGCAGCTTGTATTCCGTTGGAATCGTCGCCGCGAATTCCACCAGCCGGTGGTCCAAAAACGGCGAACGGCTCTCCAGCGAATTTGCCATGCACGCCACGTCCACTTTGGTCAGCAGGTCGCAAGGCAGGTAACTCGAGAGATCGACTGCCGCGGCGCGAGCGACCGAATCCCCGGAGAAGCTGCGGAAAAGCGACCGCAGGAACTCGCTCGGGTCCACCTCCTCCGACGACTGCGTCAGCCTGTCGTCGTACAGAAGCCGCTTGTCGCGCTCGTCGAACGCCGACATCCACCCGAGGTACCGCTCGACTGGTTCTTGTGACAGGCCCAGCACCAGTTTTTTGAACCTCGCCCGGGGACTTTTCAGCTCAGGCGGAGCGGGGAAGTGCCGCCACAGCCGCCTGCAAAACACCAGCCGCAGCGGCCATGGCATCCGGTCCGCAAGCGCCGCAATCCTAGTCGCCACGTATCTCGGATAGCCAAGGAAACACTCGTCTCCCGCATCCCCCGTAAGGGCCACCTTGACGTGTTCCGAAGTCTGCCGCGCAACGTAGTAGGAGGGTATTGCGGACGAATCTCCGAAGGGCTCATCGTAATGCCACACGAGCCTGGGAATGATCTCGACCGCGTCCGGCGTTACCCGGAATGTCCGATGAACCGTTCCGAACCGCTCCGCGGCGCGCGCTGCGTAGCCTGTCTCGTCGTACGATGCGTCGCCAAATCCTATGGCGAAGGTCCGCACCGGCTCCCCTGTCATCCGGCTCATCAGCCCCACGGTGATCGACGAATCGATCCCTCCGCTCAAGAACGCCCCCAAAGGCACATCGCTTACCAGACGCAGCCGCACGCATTCCTCCATCAACTCCCGCAGCTGCGAGCACCACTCCTCGAAGCTTCGCACAGCCGGTTCCGGCTGGGGAACCGACCAATACCTCCTCACCTCAAGCCTGCCGTCTTCCAGCCTGAGCCAATGCCCGGGCGGGAGCTTCCGGATCCCCTCGAACATCGTCGTCGGGTGCGGCACATACTGGTACGTCAGGTAATGGTGCAGCGCTTCGACGTCCACACGTCTCGGGATACTCTTGTCCTGGATGATCGCCTTGATCTCCGAAGAGAATATGAATCTCTCATCGGTATGCGCGTAGTAGAACGGTTTCTGCCCGAGCCGATCGCGCGCCGCGAACAGTGTCCGGTTCCGTTCGTCCCATAGCGCGAAAGAGAACATCCCCCTGAGCGCCTCTACGCATGCCTCTCCTTTCTCCTCGTAAAGGTGAACGATGACCTCCGTATCGGTCTTCGTCGCGAACCGATGCCCCCGTCGAATCAGGTCCTGCCGGAGTTCCCGGAAGTTGTATATCTCGCCGTTGTACGACACCCAGAGCTTCCCGTCCTCATTGGATATTGGCTGGTGACCCGACTCCAAGTCTATGATGCTCAGCCGCGAGTGCCCCAGCGCCGCGTAGGGGGGGGCTTCGCCTTGGCTTGAATGGTAGCCGCAATCGTCCGGGCCTCTGTGTCTGAGGACCCATATCATCGCCTTGATGAGGTCGGGCTCGACGGCTCGCGTCTGACTTATTACTCCGCAAATCCCGCACATTTATCTTGTCCCGCCAGTTCTCTAGCTCATCCACCTCCAGCGGACCATCTCAAAGACCCAACTTCCGATCCCCACCCCCAGCGCACTCCACGCCGCCACGCGCCAGTTCACCCGCCGCAGGAAGGGAAGCCACGAGATGCCGAGAGGCACCGACACCAAGGCCCCCAAAACGACGGCCACGGCGAACAGAAACCCCAGGAAGCCCAAAGGCTGTGTCAGGAGACCCTGAACAGGCTCCAAATGCCCCATGTGTACAAAGCTCGTGGTTAGCCCGCATGTAGGGCAGGGGAAGTGAAAGAACTCCGCCAGGCTGCAAGGCGGAAAGCCAAGCTGCTCGTGGGTTCCGTACCCCCGAGGATCGGGTTCCAGATATACCGCCACTCCCATGACGACCATGCAGAACAGGGCCGCCGCGGCCTGCACAGCCTTTTCAGCGAGGGAAGACTTCGGCCGTCGCATCAGCCCGCTTCCTGTCGGCCTGTGGTCCGTTGCCTGCGAGATACTTTTGCAAGCACAAAGAGGGCGTACGCCGCAATCAGAAGCTGGAGAAGTACGCTCGCGACAGCCGCTGCTGCCGTGTCCCTCGGACCGCCGGTCTCGTCGATACCCCTGCCGGCTACCCGACCCCACAAGTTTCCGCCCGCCAGCAAGACCAGCAGCAGCCCCGCTCCCGCCGCCGAGACTCCTCGTCCCCATCCCCGGTCTCTCGTCAGCCCCAGTCCGCCCCAGATCAGCGCAATCGACGTCAGGCTCGCCACCAACACGTACGCGCCGACATAAGCGTCGAACTTCTCTTCCTCGCTTGCCTCATTCCCCGCGCCACCCTCAATTCCGCTGTTGCCGGCAATGATGGCAACCAGCGCAAGCAAACACGAGAGCGCCCCGATGCTTCCCAGAGCCACGTTGACCTTGCCCAACCGCGAGAGCTCCATTTCAGCAACCTATCTCTTCAGGCCCAGACCCCTCGCCGGCGACCGGGGGACCTTCTCCCTCAGACGCCGCGAAATACTCTCGAACCCGCGAGGTGAACATGAACACGAGCATGGTCGCCGGATACGCTATGTTCAAGAGAAGGCCGAAACACATGCCCACCAGCACAATGACCACGACCAACCCCGCAAATTCCTTGGGCATGTCGAACTGCTCCATCCCCGGAACGCGTCCTCCTCTCAACATGCTTGCTCCCATCACCACGGAAACCCCCTGCATCATGGCGAAGATTCCAAGCTTGGCGATCGCCGCCCCAATCGACATCTTCCGGCCCCACGCCTTACCTTGAAGGAGCCCTATCCCGCCCAGCAGGAAGAAAAGCCCCACGATCGCCCCCACGCAGGACTGGACCGCCGACAAGGTCATGAACTGCTGGCCGAAGGGATACTCCGGCGTTCCGCCTCGCCCTGCCATCATCGACAGAGGCATGGCCGCCGTTCCGCACATTCCGCCAAGCAGCCAGAAGCTCCCGAGCACAACGTTCAAAACCCCCAGCACCGTCACCGAGCCGGGCTTCTCAGGCAGGGGCGAAAGCTCGTCCATGCTCCTTCTCCTACGAGTCCCGTGTTTCAGTGGAACATTGTATTCGATATTACTCGCCTGGCCAGTCAAAACGGCGGCCTAGCCGCGAAATGGCCCTGCGTTGAGCGGCGTCAGATCGGGCAGCTCAGCGGGCGACCCTTGGCAAGGTCTATGTCGGTAAACGCCTCGCGCATCGCCTCGAGCAGCGCCTCCTTCGAATCGGCAGCCATCAGCCGCTCGCGCACCTCGCCCGGCCCAAGTGCCCTGGCTATCAACGCCAGAAGTTGTACGTGAATGTCCTCTTCGCGGGCGGGAGTGAGTACGACAAAGACAAAGTGTGCCGGCAGGCCATCGCAGCAGTCCCATTCCACACCTCGTAAGGAACGGCCGAACGCTATCACGCTTCTTGGCAGCGCGGGGACCCGGACGTGCGGCACAGCCAGCCCCTTCTCCACGCCCGTTGTCTCAAGCTCCTCTCTTCGCAACAGGGCCTCATGCAGCGTGTCAGCATCCAATGTGTGAATGCGCGGGGCAACCGCCTCGGCGAGTTCTTGCAGCACCCCGGACTGCTCGGCAGATTTCAGATCGGGCAATACCGCCTCAGTTGCCAGGAAGTCCATGACCGACACCTCCCGCCTGCGCCGAATCGACCATGCAAGCATCGGCCCCACCGCGACCGAGGAAACAAGTGCCGCGATGACTACGGCCACGAACACCTCGGCGGTGATGATCCCGTAACCATAGGCCACCGATCCGACGATGATTACCATCGCCCCTCCAGGCGTGAAAGCTATCCCAACCGAAAGACGGTCCGGGCCTGATAGATTGCTTTTCAACGTTGCGACCCATGCCCCGAAGAACTTTCCCAGAATTGCGGTGAGCGTTATGACCGAGACCAGAAGGGGAGTGAAGTTGGCGACGAAATCCACCCGCAGCCCTATCCCCGCAAAGAAAAGGGGGACGAAGACGGCATGTGCCATCTGGCTGATGTTCTGGCGATGGCTTTCCGAAAGGTTGGGCGATTCGCCCGCCATCAGTCCCGCCAGGAAGAAGCCCACCACCGCTTCCACGCCTAGACGCTGCATGACCGCCGCGCAAAAGAGCCCCACCACGCATACGAAGCTCAGTATCGCCCCCGGCTGCGCCACCGGCATTCGCCGCAGCCGCCCTATCGCGTAGCCCACCATCCGCCTTCCCAAAGTCAAGCACGTAACGGCAAAGCCCAACACCAAAGCCCCTCTGAGTGCAGCACTGCCGAACGTGCTCGCGCCCTTCGTCGCGAACCCCAGCACCACCGTGAAAAGCATCCACCCCAGCAGGTCGTTGACCGCAAAGCCGGAAACCAGGATTAATCCAAGGTCGGTCCTCAGTAGATCCAGGTCCCTCAACGCCCTCGCGATGACCGCGATCGCACTTATCGCCACAGCGGTTCCCAGAAACAGCGAGAAAATGAGCCGGTTCGCCGGCGACACGAGGTACTTGGAAGGAAGGACCATGGCAACGGCGAACCCAATTATTAGCGGCACGACCACGCCTATTATCCCTATCCTGAGCGCAATGTTTCTCTGCCGCCATGCCGCCGAGACGTCTACCTCGAGCCCTGTTGTCAGGAGAAGCAAAAACAGGCCCAAGAAGGATGCCGTATGCAGCATATTTTGCTGAATCGGGTCATCGGGGAAGAGGGCCGCAAACAGGGAAGGCGACAACTTCCCCAGGATCGTCGGCCCCAGCACCACCCCCGCCAGTATCTCGCCTACCAGGCTGGGGTAGCCGAACCTCCGCAGCAGCTCCCCCGCTCCCCGCGCAAGCGCGAGTATCAGGAGCACCTGGATCAGGAATATGAGGATATGCCCTTCGCTCATCCGTCTCCGCCTCGAGCGCCGCTGGGATAGCCGGCGCAGGGCGTGTCCCTCGCCGGCTATGATGCGCTTTCCGCCCGCCAGTCCAGCATATCCCCTCAGCCCTTTCTGCTCAATATCGCTGCTCCTGCAGCCCGGCTTGAACCAGCTAACCGAGAATTAGATCGACTCGCCGTTGACAAGGGGGGCGTAACACGATAGTCTTTATCGTGTTACTAGTGCCTGCGCTGTTCGCGATCACTTTGGAAAGGAGCAGGAGATGGTAAGGTCATGCGGGTGGACGCTTTCGATTGTTCTGCTGTTAGTCACCTCATCGGCAATCGCTCATTTCAACGTGATACTTCCGGAGGATTATGTAACGTGGTCCGCCGCAAAAGGCGATACGGTTGCGTACAGATTCCTGTGGGGGCACGGCTACGAGCACATCTGGTTCGACGCCACCAAGCCGGTTTCGCTGTTCGCGCTTACCCCGGCCGGCGGCAGGATGGAGCTCTTAGGGGCGCTCGACCGCAGCAGCGTGCTCGGCGAGGACAAGGCCCAGCACAGGGCATATTCCTTCAAGCTCGAGGTAGAGGAGCGGGGCGATTACCTCATCGCGATGAAGGCTGCCCTGCTGTGGGACGAGGATGAGGAAGTGTTCCTCCAGGATTACGCCAAGAGCGTACTTCACGTCCAGGACAAGCTGGGTTGGGACCAGCAAGCAGGGCTCGATTTCGAACTCGTCCCTCTTACAAGGCCCTACGGCCTCCAGGTCGGCGGGGTAATCCAACTCCAGGTACTCCGCCGCGGGAAACCCTTCCCCGGCTGTGAGGTCGAGTTCGAGAAGCTGCAGCCGTTCATTCCGGATGAATACGACCTTCCCGGCGAGGAGTTCATAACCTTCGAGGCGAAAAGCGATCCCAACGGCATCGTTACCTTCGGTCTTCACGAGGAGGGATGGTTCGCCGCCACGGCTGTTCACGAAACCGGAACTGAGATTACCGAGGGAGCACACACAGGAGAACTAATCGAGCGGAGCACGTTCTGGATGAACGTTGCGCCCCTTACGGTAATCGGCAGGTGAGCCTGACGCTGGGAGCAGTGGGTTTTTCTTCGCCCAATCGAGGCATCTGATGCACATCTCCACCGGAGTGCTCCATCCCGTCGCACTTGGTGCCGGCTTTCTTGCGGCCGGCCCTCTTGTCGCGTGGGGCCTCCGACAGATAGAGGACAGAGACTATCCGCGCGTCGGGATCATGACGGCTGGATTCTTCGTCGCCGGCCTCATACATATAAGAGTCCCCCCTACCAGTGTGCATCTCACCCTCAACTCCCTCGTCGGCGTTGCTCTTGGAGCGAAATGCTTCCCCGCTATCATCGTCGCCCTCTTCCTCCAGGCAGCCCTCTTGAGTCACGGCGGGCTCAGCGTGATAGGGGTCAACACGGTAATAATGGCTGTTCCCGGGTTCCTGGCGGGGGCTCTCATGCGAAGGGGGCTTAAAGCCCGCTCTTCGGGCCTGCTTCCTTATGTTGGGGCGACCATGCTGATCACCGCCGCCGCGCCTCTCGCCGTCTTCTCGGCCCTTTCCGAAATAGGAGGGCTCTCGGACACTCTCGTCCGGTCTGTGTCTGTAAGCTCGGGTGTCTTCGTCGCGGTGCTGCTCGTGTTGCTTGAGCGGCTCTCCCGCGGGGGAGCGGTCTTTCGGTGGGGTTTCGCCTCGGGTGCGCTGGCCGTCCTCGGGTCGGCCGCCCTGCTATTCGCGGCATTGGCCTTTGCGCCTCTTGCCCGATACACGGAAAGAGACGCTTTCAGGGAAGTCGCATACTTCGCTTTCATCGCTCACGTCCCCGTCATGTTCGTCGAGGGAATCATCGTCGCGTTCCTGGTAAGATATATCAGAGGTGTTGCGCCCGACATATTGCGCATTTCGCCTGCGGAGACAGGAAAGGAGTCGTAACAAGTGCGCCCCATCTCGACCGCGTCTCTCCTTGTCGGTACGGCTCTCCTTTCCGGCATCGCCGCCGCACACGCTGTCGGTGCCGACGCGTACGTGGTCGATGAAGGGAAGGTCATCCAAGTCGAGGCTTGGATTTCCGGCGGCAACGTTCCCAAGAAGGGAACCGTGCTTGTCCTGGGCGAAGATGAGAGAGAGGTGGCCAAGGGAGAACTCGAAGACGGGGTGTTTCGGTTCCGCCCTCAGGTCGCGGAGCGCTTCTTTTTCGTCGTGAGCTTGGGCGAGGGCCACGTCAAGAAGTTCACGATATCCGACAAGCAATTCGCTAAGCTCCGCATTGATGGGGCGGGCGGCACCTCCAGCCCCGAGCCGTTACCTGGCAGCGAAGCGGCGGATACCTACCGGGGGGCGGAGCGCGAGCCCGAAGACCGAAGCCGTACGCTCGAACGCGCGCTCCTTGGGCTGCTGCTCATCGCAATGGCAACTGCGGTCGCTATAGAGGTGAAGATGAACAAGCGCCTCCGGCGGCTCGAGCAGGCCGTCGAGAGGGAAGGGGAGAGGGGCGATGGGGATACATCATCATGATCTGGACAGCTATGCGGACGTGCTCTCCCCAATCCACAGGTGGGAACCACGTCTGAAGCTGATCGCTCTCGGCGCGCTCATCGCCGTCATTGCCTCTCTCCTTTCGCTGGAAGCGGCGGTGGCGGGCGCCGCAGTGGCCCTGCTCATCCTCCTTGCATCCAGGCTTCCCTTTGGATTTCTGCTCCGGCGGTTCCTCGGGCTTCAGGCTTTCCTGCTTCCGTTCCTCATCATACTGCCGCTCCTGGGAAGCGGGCGTGTCCTCCTAGAGCTTGGACCTCTAGCCGTCCATGCCGGCGGCCTCGAATTTGCCGTGCTGATCTACCTCAAAGCCTTATCTCTCGTGGCGGTTACGGTCGTGCTTGTGAACTCCGCTCATCTGACCGACACCTTGTGGGCGGCGCAATCGCTCCGAGTGCCGCGAAGCTTGATTCAACTCACGCTGATATGTCTGCGCTATCTCCCCATACTCCTCGAAGAGGCCGAAGACACCAAGGCCGCCGCGACCTCACGCGGGTTCCAAATGGGGGCCAACTCCCATTCGTATCGCACTGCCGCAAACATGGCCGCCTCCGTCCTCGTCAGAAGTTATCTCCGCGCCTCGCGCGTGTGGGAGGCGATGCAGTGCAGGGGGTTTCGCGGAAAACTGTACGCACTTCGCAATTGGCAAATATCCCCGAGGGACGTTGCCATGACCGCAGCGATGGTCATAATATCAGTTGGACTTCTAGTTGCGGACCTTACCATATGGAAGACGAGCATCTGATCGTCGTGGAGAACCTGTCCTTTGCTTACGAAAGCGGCCCCCAAGCCCTGCGCGGCGTGTCATTCAGCCTCCACGAGGGGGAGCGCCTCGGCCTTATAGGCCCCAACGGGGCGGGGAAGTCCACGCTCTTCTTGTGCATGAGCGGGGTCCTTCAAGGTTTCACGGGCACGATTTGCGTCGACGGCCTTTCACCTCACGACCGGGAGCAGTTGCCGAAGCTCCGGCAGATCCTCGGCATCGTCTTTCAGTCTTCCGACGACCAGCTTTTCAATCCGACGGTAATCGAGGACGTTGCCTTCGGCCCCAGGAATATCGGGATTGACAAGGGCGTTGCCGAACAGCGGGCAAGGTCCGCCCTTGCCAAAGTCAACATGCCCCCCGAGATTTACGAGCGCCCCCCGTACCGCATTTCAGCCGGCCAGAAGCGCCGCGCTGCGCTCGCCGGCGTTCTCGCCATGGAGCCGCGGGTGCTTCTGCTGGACGAGCCCGCCTCTGACCTTGACCCCAAAGGTAAGAAAGAACTGATCGAGCTCCTGGACCGAATCGACGGTGCGCAGATCATCGCCGCGCACGACCTTGAACTGATCCGAAAGACCTGTCAGCGCGTCGTCGTGATCGACGAGGGAGAAGTAGTCGGCGACGGGCCGGCGGACGAAATCTTGTCCCGGACCGAGCTGATGGAAGCCCATGGGCTGGAAGTCCCGTTTTCCCTCCAGTGCTGCCAGACTTGTGCCGACATGTACGAGGGCCGATCACACACGCATCGGGAGTGATCTGACGGGCCTCGGGTACGCAGGAGTTCAAAACAGCGCGTCCAGCGCTTCCGTCATGGTCTTCACCCTATGAAGGCCCATGGCTGACCGCTCTTTGGGCTTGCGTCCGTCGAAGGGAAGCATCGCGGTCCGGAATCCCAGACGCTCAGCTTCGTTCAGTCTTTGTTCAACTTGCCTCACCGGACGCACCTCCCCCGTCAGACCCACCTCCCCAAAGACCACCAAGTCACTGGGGAGCGGCTTCCCTTTAAGGGCCGAGGCCATTGCCGAGCTGATCGCCAGATCGATCCCCGGCTCCTCCACCTTCACTCCTCCCACGACATTGACGAAGATGTCCTTGGTCGCCACCTTCAATCGACACCTTTGATCCAGCACGGCCGCGAGCATTGCCACTCTCCTCGGCTCCGCGCCCGTGACCTGCCGTCTGGGCGCCGCGTAGGGTGAGGGGGAAAGCAGCGCCTGAACCTCCACAAGAAGGACGCGTGTGCCCTCCATGCACGCGGCTACCGCGCAGCCGGTGCGCGGCTCCTCTCGGCCCTGGAGAAACAGGGCCGACGGGTTATCCACATCTTCCAGCCCTCGGTCCGTCATCATGAACACCGCCAGCTCGTCCGTCGAGCCGAACCGGTTCTTCGCCGCTCTCAGCATCCGGTATGAGTGGTAGCGATCGCCCTCGAAGTAGAGAACGGTGTCAACCATGTGCTCCAGCGTCCTTGGCCCGGCCAGCGTTCCCTGCTTCGTCACGTGACCGACCAGGAACACCGGAGCTCCCGTAGCCTTGCTGGCGTGCGCCAGCTTGGCGGCGCACTGTCTCACCTGCGTTACCGTTCCCGGCGCTGATGCGAGTTCCGCATCCGAAACAGCCTGGACCGAGTCCACGACCAGCACGTCAGGACGCCTGGATTCTATCGCTGCGAGTATCGCATCGATGTCAGTCTCCGCCAGCACGAAAACGCCCCCGTGCGACGCTCCCACGCGCTCGGCTCTCAGCCTGATCTGCTCAGCGGATTCCTCTCCCGTTACGTACAGGCACACCCTGCCCTGAGTCGCGATCCCGCAGGAGGCTTGTAGCAGCAGAGTGGACTTCCCTATGCCCGGCTCGCCCCCGATGAGGATGGTGGAGCCTGGGACGAGACCGCCGCCGAGGACGCGATCGAGTTCGGGCGATCCTGTGGAAGCCCTTGCCTGGTCGAACAGGGGTATCTCGGTGAGTGCTATCGCCGACGGCGCTAACGAGGAAACCCCTTTGCCGCGCTTGGCGGAGGTTTCCACCAATTCCTCTGCGAGACTATTCCACTCGCCGCATGAGGTACATCTGCCGGACCAGGCTGGAAAGCGGCCCCCGCATTCCTGGCAAACGTATACGGTGCGCTTCTTCCCCACCTTCCGCCTCTGGACCGAACAGCAGAGCCCCGCGTCAACCTTATAGGAAGGGCATTCGAGTAAGCCTGGCGGCACTACGTGAGAGGGACCGCGCCCCCATGGCGCTACGCCCTAGCGGCGATGTCCTCCGCCTGAGGAGCCTCTTCACTGTCCCCATCTGCCTCGAAGACCACCTGATCGTCTTGAACCTTCGCAATGACCTGACTCTTCCCGCTGAAGCTCCCCTTGAGTATTTCTTCGGATAGTTTGTCCTCGACGTGCCGTTCGACGGCCCGCCGCAGCGGCCTAGCGCCGAAGTCCGGGTGATACCCCTTCTCGATCAGGAACTCTTTCGTCTCCTGCGTCAATTCCAGCGTAAGACCGTGTTCCCTCAGCCGCGCACGGACCTCCTCCAGTTGCATCTCGATTATCGCAAAAAGGTCTTCCTTCGTCAGCGGCTTGAAAACAATAACTTCGTCAAGCCGGTTGAGGAACTCCGGACGGAAGCGCTTTTCCACCAGCTTCGTCAATTGCTGCTTCATGTTCTCGTAGTTCATTTCCGCTCCCGCCCGACGGAATCCCAACCCTCCCTGGCTCTTGACCACTTCGGCGCCGATGTTGGAAGTCATTATCAGCACGACGTTTCTGAAGTCCACGTGACGCCCAAAGCTGTCGGTCAGCCGGCCTTCCTCCATGATCTGCAGCAGCATGTTGAACACGTCCGCGTGCGCCTTCTCGATCTCGTCCAGGCATACGACCGAGTACGGCCTCCGGCGGATTTTCTCGGTCAACTGTCCGCCCTCCTCGTACCCCACGTATCCGGGGGGCGCGCCTATCAGCTTCGAGGCGTTGTGCCGCTCCATGTACTCCGACATGTCTATCTGAATCAGGGCGTCTTCGTCTCCGAACATGAACTTCGCCAGCGCTCGCGCAAGATGCGTCTTGCCGACCCCGCTGGGCCCCAAAAAGACGAACGACCCCACAGGCCGCGTAGGATCCTTC
The DNA here is from genome assembly GCA_964493415.1 of uncultured Planctomycetota bacterium. Lineage (GTDB taxonomy): Bacteria > Planctomycetota > DG-23 > CAZBND01 > CAZBND01 > CAZBND01. The sequence continues at coordinate 23,185 of CAZBND010000019.1, forward strand.
AGCCCCGACCGCGATCTGCGGATCGCCTTTGCGATGACGCCTATGGCCTCCTCCTGGCTTACCACCATCCTGTGCATCTCCTCTTCCGCGTGGAGCAACCTCTCCGCCTCCGCCGATTCGAGCCGCGTAAGAGGAATGCCCGTCATGGAAGAGACCACCTCGGCAATCACGTTCTCATCCACCAACGCCCTGTTCTGCTCCGATGTCCTGTGCCATTCCTTCCGAATCCGCTCCATCTTGGCGCGGACCTGCGACGCCTTGTCGCGCAGGTTGGCGGCTCGCTCGAAGTCTTGCGCGGCCACGGCTTCGTCCTTCTCCGCGTTCAGCCGGTTTACCTCCTCCTCAAGGTGCTGCAAATTCGGCGGAGGAGTCATCGTCTTCAGCCTCACGCGAGCCCCTGCCTCGTCTATCACGTCTATCGCCTTGTCGGGCATGTACCTTCCGGCTATATACCTGGAGGACATCTCCACCGTGTCCTCCAGGGCCTCGTCGGTTATCCGGACGTTGTGGTGGCTCTCGTACTTCTCCCGCAGGCCCTTGAGTATTCCCAGCGTCTCCTCCTTCGACGGAGGTTCGACGATGACTGTCTGGAATCGCCGCTCCAGCGCGCTGTCCTTCTCGATGTACTTTCGGTATTCGTCGAGCGTGGTAGCCCCGATGCACTGTATCTCACCCCGGGAGAGAGCAGGCTTGAGCACGTTGGAAGCGTCTATCGCGCCTTCCGCCCCTCCCGCGCCGACAATGGTGTGAAGCTCGTCGACGAACACTATCACGTTCTTCGCCCGCCGCACCTCCGACATGACCGCCTTTATCCGTTCCTCGAACTGACCCCGGTACTTGGTCCCCGCCACCATCATCGCGAGGTCCAACGCAACTATGCGGCGGTTCCGCAGCGGCTCGGGAACGCTTCCCTGCACCACCGCCTGCGCTAGGCCTTCAACTATCGCCGTCTTTCCCACTCCGGCTTCGCCCAGCAGCACGGGGTTGTTCTTCTTACGCCTGCTGAGCACCTGGATCACGCGCTCGATCTCTTTCTCGCGTCCGATTATGGGGTCGATTTCGCCCCGCTGGGCGAGTTCAGTCAAGTCTCTGCTGAAGGCGTCCACCGCCGGAGTCTTGGACTTTCCTTTGGGCGTTGTGCCGGTCTCGGCCGCTTCAAATCCGAAACTCGCGCTTGCGAAATTGAGCACCTCTTCGCGAACCCTGTCCAGCTTGATCCCCACGCTCTGCAGAATCTGTGCGGCGTATCCCCTCGGAATCCCCAGCAGTCCAAGCAGCATGTGCTCGGTTCCTATGTACGTCTGCCCCATGCCGCGGGCCTCTTCGTTGGCCAGCTCCAATACTCGCCTGGCGTTGTCGGTGAAGGGCAGCTCGGAAGTCTTCGGAATCGGCTCAGTGCCTGAAGGGAGGGTCTTTTCCACCTCCAGCGCCACCTGCTTGAGGTTCACCTTGAGGTTCTTCAACACCGTCGCCGCAGTCCCGCTTCCCTCCTTTATCAGCCCAAGAAGTATGTGCTCCGTCCCTATGTAATTGTGTCGGAATCTGCGCGCCTCGTCGCGCGCGAGATGGAGGGCTTTACGGGCGTGATCCGTCAGGTTATCTTGGTCCATCGTTGCCAGCCTCCGCCTCTGGGCCAAAATTGCGGGGTCATAGGTCAAGCCTTCTTGCGGGGCTTCCAAATAATAAATTACCACACCCATGTTGTCAATTCAAGCCAAATGTGCCCAGCGGCCCCTGCGGGGCGGTATTGCACAGACCTCCGCTAAGTGTTACATTGACTCACTGCGAGGTGAATCGATGGATCTGGCTTCCCCGAAGCGAGCAAGCTGGGACGAGTATTTCGTGAAGATCGCCCACGTCGTCGCCGAGCGAGCCACCTGCATAAGGCGCAAGGTGGGCGCAGTTCTAGTGTTGGATCGCCAGATACTGGCGACCGGCTATAATGGCGCGCCTATGGGACTTCCCCACTGCAGCGAAATAGGGTGCCTTCGCGACGAACTCGGCATACCTTCAGGGGAGCGCCACGAGCTTTGCAGGGGCCTCCACGCCGAGATGAACGCCTTCCTCCAGGCGGCGCGACACGGCATCAGGATCGACGGGGCTACCCTCTACGTTACCAACCACCCCTGCACGCTTTGCTCCAAAATGGCCATAAACGCCGGCGTCAAGAGGGTCGTGATCGCTTCTCCCTATCCGGATGAATTGGCATCGAAGATGCTGTCTGAGGGAAATGTGGAGGTCTGCCTGTTAGCCCCGGAACTCGATTAATAAATCCTCTCGGAGAAAGTCTCGGCGGCAAAAGACCTTAGGGCCAGCGTCCGCGGAAAATGGCCGGGACACCCTTGACACGCTACATCTGGTATCTTACTGTGCCAAATGCCGTCAGATGATGGGCCTGATAGCGCCGTTAGCCGGGCTTTCGCTTCGCCTCCGGCGCTCTCGTGGCACGTTTTTCTGGACCCTTTCGCCGGTGCGGATCGATGCGTTGTCCGTTCTGTAAGAGCCCGAAGGACAAGGTGATCGACTCCCGGTACACTGCCAACGGCTTCGTGATACGCCGCCGCAGGCAGTGTCGCCAGTGCAATCGCAGGTACACCACCTACGAACGCGTTGAGGAGACCCCCCTTCAGATCATCAAGAAGGACGGAAAGAGGGAACTGTACGAGAGAAAGAAGCTCATGAACGGCCTCCTCAAGGCCTGTCACAAGAGGCCGGTCTCAGTAGAAGCTCTCGAACGGCTGGTCGACTCCATCGAAGCAAAGATAAACGAATCATCCGGCGGCGAGACGCCGTCTTCCGAAATAGGGGAGATGGTGGTCGATGCGTTAAAGAGGCTCGATCAGGTTGCCTACGTAAGGTTTGCCTCCGTCTACAGAGACTTCGAAGACGTGAGCAAATTCGTGGATGAGATAAGGCCCATGCTTTCTTCCGAGACAGCAGGATAGGGGACTGGAAATGGCACGTGTGAAGTTTGTGCGTAAGAGGGACTCCAGGGTGGTCCCCTTTGACGAGAAGAAGATATCCGACGCCATCTTCAAAGCCGCTCAAGCAGTCGGCGGCGAGGACAGGTCCCTCGCGGAAGAGCTTGCAGGCGTGGTTACGCTCTTCCTCGAGAGGAACTTCGAAGATCGGATACCTACCATCGAAGAAATCCAAGACATGGTCGAAAAGGTCCTCATCGAGACAGGGCACGCCAAGACTGGAAAGGCCTACATCCTCTATCGTGACAGGCGCGCCAGACTGCGCGAAAGGCTCAAGGTTCATAAGCAGAAGAAAGTCGCAAACGGCAGCACCGACATACTGCTGCTGGTTGACGGGGTAACCCGGGACGAGGTCTCCGCTTGGAGCAAGGGCAAGATAATAGAAGCGCTGGAGAAGGAAGCCGACCTCGACACGGACGTCGCCTCCGAGATCGCCGGCGCCGTCGAGCGCAGGATCTTCGACTCCGGCCTGACCCGCATCTCCACCTCCCTCATCCGGGAGCTTGTGGATAACGAGCTCTTCGAGCGCGGCTTCGAGACCCACCTGAAACGCCAGACGGTCATCGGAACCCCCAAGTACGACCTCGAGCAACTCATCTATTCCAAGAGCAAAGAAAACAGCAACATCACCGCCAACAACCCCGAAGCAATCAACCTCGCGATAGCAGAGAACACGCTCAAGCAATACGCTCTGCAGGAAATCTTCTCCAAGAAGATCGCCGACGCGCACATGCGGGGTACCGTGCACCTTCACGACCTCGGCTATCCGGTCAGGGTCTATTGCTCCTCGCATTCGCTCGAATATCTCAAGAAGTACGGCCTGTCCTTGAACAACCTCGACACGAGCTCCGCCCCCGCCAAGCACGCGCGCACCCTGACCGGCCACCTCAATACCTTTCTTGCCTCCATGCAGGCCTACTACGCCGGTGCTCTGGGAGTGGGCTACATAAACGTGCTCTACGCTCCATACGTGGAAGGGATGGGACACTCCGAGATGAAGCAGGAGGCCCAGCACCTGTTGTTCAGTTCGTCACAGAGCGCCTTCTCGCGGGGCGGCCAGACGCTTTTCCTCGACTTCAACATCCACACCGGCGTCCCCGGATACATGAGGTCCATCCCCGCCGTCGGCCCGGGCGGCAGGTACAACGGCCGAACCTACGGCGATTATCAGAAGACCGCGATGGACTTCGCCCGCGCGCTGCTCGATGTCTGGCGCGAAGGGGACCAGCACGGCCACATCTTCGCCTTCCCCAAGTGCGACTTCCACGTATGCGACGACACCTTCAACGACCCCGAACAGTTCGAGCTTCTACAGTACGCCTGCCGGATCGCCAGCGAAAACGGCGTCCCATACTTCATCTTCGACCGCGACGAGGTCACCCTCTCGGCCTGCTGCCGGCTCCGCACCACCATCACCGACAACCACATGCTCAAGCACCCTGAGTCGATGCGCTTTTGCGGCTTCCAGAACGTCACCGTCAATCTCCCCCAGGCCGCATACCGAGCCGGACGCGGAAACATGGACGGCTTCCTCCGGGAAGTCGATCGGGCCATGGACCTCGTCATAGAGGCGCACCTGCAGAAGAGGAACTTCATCTCCAAGATGATGTCCGGACCCGAGATGCCGCTGTGGCAGATCGGCAAGCCCGCCCTAGACGGGAGGCCCTACGTTGACCTCGACCAGGCCACCTACATAATCGGCCTTATCGGCTTGAACGAATGCGTCCTCCACCTCACCGGCCAGGAACTCCACGAGAGCCCCGAAACGCTCAAGCTCGGCCTCAAGATCCTCTCCTACATGTATTTCAGGGCGAAGGAGTACGGGAAAAAGCTTGGCCTTAAGATTTCCCTCGAAGAGTCCCCCGCCGAGAGCGCCACGCGACGCTTAGCCAAAGTTGACCTGCGTTCTTTCCCACGCGAAGCCTCCAGCGTGCTCAAGGGAAGCATCGAGGACGATTCGTCCTACTATACCAACAGCATCCATTTGCGGGCCGATGCCCCGATCGACCTGGTAACCCGAATCAAGACGCAGAGCAAATTCCACCCGATGATCGAATCGGGAGCCATCATCCACGGCTTCGTGGGGGAGGAGCGTCCCCCCGCATCGAGCATATTGAACCTCGTCAGGAAGGTGTACTACAACACGCAAGCGGCGCAGATAACAATCTCGCCCGAGTTCACCATCTGCAATACGTGCAACGTCATGCTTTCGGGGCTTCTCGACTCCTGTCAAAGATGCGGCTCCGAAGATGTCTATGGAATAACCCGTGTCGTCGGCTACTACAGCCGGGTCGACAATTGGAACAAGTCCAAGGTTGGAGAACTGGCTGACAGGAAACGGGGCAACTACTCGTTAAGTGCGCCTTCGCCCGTCCTGGCCAAGTGAGGGGGAACACCGGTGGTCGTAAGTCTCTTTGGGAAAAACGGCTGTGCCAGATGCCTATCTACCAAGAGGAAGATAGCTCTCCTTCTGGAAAAACTGGGCCTTCAAAACGCGGTCGTCCTCGAATACCACGACATGGAGACCGTCGAAGGCCTCGCCGAAGGGATGTTCAATGACGTTGACTCCGTACCCACCACGATCCTCCGGCAGGGCGAAAGAGACATCGCCCGCTGGGACGGCAGAATCCCGAAGTCCGGAGAACTCAAGCTCTATCTGGCCGAAAAATGATGACCGCATCCTCCCAGTTCCGTCCGCCCATAAAGGGCCTCATCGCCAATTCGCTCATCGAGTGGGAAGGCCGGATCTCTTCCGCCATCTTCCTCGCCGGCTGCAATTTCCGTTGTCCCTTCTGCCACTCGCCCGACTTGGTGACGAGGTCCGATCTGGAGGTAATCCCGTTCTCGGCGGTTGTAGATACGGTCAGAAGAGCGCAGGGATGGATTGACGGCGTGGTGATCTCGGGAGGTGAGCCGACGACCTACCATGACCTCGAATCCCTCATTTTGAGAATTCGAGCCCTCGGCGTCGGTGTCAAGCTCGACACCAACGGCTCGAACCCCGATTTGCTGGCAGAGCTGGTCTCGGCGGGGTTCATAGACTCGGTGTCCATGGACGTCAAGGCTCCCCTGGATCCCGACAAGTACGCCACGGCGGCAGGTGTGCCGGTGGATATCGCCGCCATTCGCGAGAGTATTCTGACCCTCATCAGAAGCGACATCGAATACGAATTTCGCACCACCTTCTGTCCCCGGATACATTCCGGGGATGACATCCTGCAGATCGCCGAAGACCTCAGGGGGGCGAGGCGTTATATCCTTCAGATCTTCCGCCCCACGAGATGCCTGGACCCCGCGTTCGAGCACGTCCATCCGCCTTCTCGCGAAGAGCTCGTGATGCTGGCGTCCAAGGCTGCCAGATTTGTGCTCCAATGCAGCGTACGGGGCGAATCCGCCCCGCAGGTTGAAGGCAGCCGCTCGAAGTGATGGAGTCGGTTACCCTCCCCGACCGCACTCCTACCGAGCGGCTGCCTGTGCCTTCTGCCGCTCGCCGCGCCGACTCCTCCAACAGGCCGATTGCGATAAAGGTTTGAGAACGCCTTTGCCGATACCATTGCTGTGGACGGCCTCTCCAGCCTTGCCGTCCCCGGGACGAGGATGCATCGTGAAGGAGGCGTATTTCTACCAGAAGCTCGGAGATACTCGTGTACGCTGCCTCCTCTGCCCACACCTCTGTGTCATCGCTGACGGGCAGACGGGCGTATGCAGGATAAGGCAAAATCAGGAAGGGCGACTTGTTGCCACCATGTACGCCGAGTGTACCTCGGCCGCCATGGACCCCATCGAGAAGAAGCCCTTCTTCCACTTCTGTCCCGGCACGAAGATCCTTTCCCTCGGAACAAATGGCTGCAATTTCCGCTGCCCCTGGTGCCAGAACTGGGAGATATCGCAGCAAATGTCACCGACCTTCGCGCTTGAGCCCGCTGCCGCGTTGAAAGAGGCCGAAGCCCGCGGATCGGTCGGCATCGCCTACACCTACAATGAGCCCGCGGTTTGGTACGAGTACGTGCGCGACACGGCGGAGCTCGTCAGGCAGGCAGGCCTGAAGAATGTCCTCGTCACTAACGGCTACATAAACCCCGAGCCTTTCGAGCAGCTCCTCCCATTCTTCGATGCCGTCAATATAGACATAAAGAGCATCAGGCCCGACTTCTACCGCGAGCACGTCGGCGGCCAACTCGAGCCCGTTCTCCAAACCGCCAGGACCGCCTCGAAGGCGACCCATCTCGAAGTCACCAACCTCATCATCGCCGGACACAACGACTCTTCGCAGGAGCTTGAGGACCTCGCCTCGTGGATCGCCGACAACTTGGGACGAGAGACTCCCACCCACCTCTCGGCCTACTTCCCCAGGTACAAGTTCACCGCTCCCGAGACGACGCCCGGCCAGCTCAAGAAAGCGAGGGAGTTCTTTCGCCGACATCTCGACTACGTCTATATCGGGAACGTGTCTTCGGAGAATGGCACTGACACGTACTGCCGCGAGTGCGGCGCGCTGCTGATAAAGAGAGCTGGGTATAGAATAGAGCAAAAAGGTTTGGACGGATCTAACTGCAAACAATGTGGGAGCGCGAACAACATCCGCTGCTAAGCCACGAGCAACGGAGTGAATGTGCCAGAATTCCTTCCCCAACACATTCCGTGCGCGCTCCCACGCAATTATTCTACATCTTGCCAACGTTTGTGCAACACAGAACTGACACTCGTCGACTGGAGGCAGAATGCGTCTGAAGCGCCTTGAGCTTATCGGCTTCAAATCCTTCGCGGACAAGACCGAATTCGAGTTCGACGACGGCCTTACCGCCTTCGTCGGCCCGAACGGCTGCGGCAAGAGCAATATAGTCGATGCCGTCCTCTGGGCCCTTGGCGAGCAGAGCCCTAAGGCGCTTCGCGCCAAGGAGATGGTCGACCTCATCTACGGCGGCGAGAACGGTCGCGGACCGATGGGCTACTGCGAAACTTCCTTAGTCTTCGCCAACGGCGCGGGCGAGATCCCCCTTGATGTCCCCGAAGTCTCCCTCACCCGCAGGCTCTACCGGACCGGAGAAAGCGAATACCTCATCAACGGCAAGGCCAGCCGCCTGAAAGACATTCGCGACATCCTCATGGGCACCGGCCTGGGCGTTGACGCCTACTCGGTCGTACCTCAAGGTAAGGTCGACATCCTCCTACAATCTAATCCCCGCGACAGGCGCGCCATACTCGAAGAGGCCGCGGGCATAAGCAAGTACAAGTCCAAACGTGCCGAATGCCTTCGCAGGCTTGAACGCGTCGAGCAGGACCTCACCCGCATCGCCGACATAATCGCCGAGGTCAGCCGGCAGCTTCGCTCGGTCAAGCTCCAGGCCACCAAGGCCCGCAAGTATCGCGAGTACACTGTCGAACTGACGGACCTCGAAATAAGCTTGGCGCGCCATCGCCTACATGTCCTCAACGTCGAGCGGACGGCCGTGCTCGACGAACTGGACGAACTCAAGCAGCGGGACGAGGCAGTGCGGTCTGAAATGGAGCAGCTTTCTGGCGAACTTCGCGAACTCGAATCCCAGGCCGCCGAAAAGGACAAAGTCGCCTCATCCGCCGAAGCCCGACTTGCTGCATTGGATACAGAAGTCCGAGCTGCCCGTGAGAAGGTAGAGGTCAATCGGCAAAGGATCGCGGAGCTCGACGAAACCGAGGCCCGGTCGCGGCAAGAACTTGCAGAATACAACGCAAAGCTCCGGGACTGCGAGACGGAGCTTCAGTCCGTATCACAGCAGCTCGAAAGGGATTCGCAATCCCTTCTTGAGACGAAGGCCGGCTTGGCCGACCGCCTGAGCAGGGCCGAGCGGCTCACGGGGGAGAAGCATGCGCTCGAACGCGAGCTGGCCGCCGCCAAAGAGGAGATCTTCAGTCTGCTTCAGGCTAAGTCGCGGCTTCACAACGACCTCAGCGCCTTAGCCGCCGAGCGGAAGGCCCTTGCGGGACGCGCTGCCAGGCTTCGCGAAAAGCAGACTGAGCTGCGTCACGAACTCGAGCACATTTCCGCCAACTGCTCCGACATCGAGGAGAAAATCCGTGCCGCAAGTGCCGGCATCGAGGGCTCTAAGCTTCAGCTTGGAAAGCTCCGCGAACTCCGTGTCGCCGCCGAGTCAGAACTCGACTCGATAAAGGCCGCCGCCGACAGAAAGAGGGCTGAATTCGAACGCCTGCTCTCCAGGAAGGACCTGCTCGAAGACCTTGAACGCAAGCAGGAAGGAGTCGGCACCGCGGCTCGCACGGTCCTTGCCGAGTCAGGCAAGCCCGACTCGCGGCTCAACGGAGTGGTCGGCATGGTGGCCGACCTTCTCCACGTGGACGTGCGCCTTGCCAAAGCCGTGGAGGCCCTCCTCGGCGAGTCGGCAGAGGCGGTCGTCACCAGAACTCTCGAAGATGCGCTCGGCGTTGCTTCGTTCCTCGCAGAGAGAAAGCTCGGCGGCCTGTGCCTGGTTCCCCTTGACACGATCAGGCAAATTGGCGCAGAGCGCGTGTCAAACGATCTTCGCGAAGCGATTGCCTGCGACATGCAGTACACTGCACTGGTCAATATACTCCTCTCCGGCTCTCAAGTCGTCAGGGACCTGGACGAAGCCATCACCCGGCTGTCCGCGTCGGCCGGGTCGGTTCGCTTCGTTACGCCTTCTGGAGATGTTGTCGAGCCCGCGGGTGTCGTCCGGCTCAGCGGCACCGGTGCCGGCGGCATCATCTCCCGTCGGAGTGAGTTGCGACAGCTTCAGGACGACGTGGCCGCTGCCGAATCCGCCCTCGCGCACCTCCGAGAGGAATCCGTCCGTAAGCGCACTGAGCTTGAAAAAGCTTTGAGTTCTGAAGAGGATCTCCGCATGGCGATCTCGCGATGCGAGTCCGAACTGTCACAATCGGAGAAGGAGCTGGCGGCGGCTCACGCCAGAAGAACCGAACTCGACGATGCTCTGCGCGTTAACGCGGCTGAACTGGAAGAGCTTGAACTCACCATTCGCGAGACAATGCGCACCGAAGAACAGGTTCGCAAGGACATCTGCGAAGCCGAGGGCAGGGAAGGTAAGAAACAGCAACGCATCTCCCAGATCGCCGGCGAGATTGACTCCGCCGACACCGGACTGGTTCGATTGTCCGAGGAAGTCACCGCGCTCAAGATCGAGCTTGCTCAGCGTGAGGAACGGAAAGAGGCGGCCGAGGCCCGACTGCAAAGGCTCGACGAAACCGTCGCCGATCAGAATAAGGCCATTGACCGCGCCGACGCCGAAATCCACAGGTGCGCCGTGCGAAAGGCCGCTCTCGAACAGGAAGTCTCCCAGACCCGGCGGCACATCGAAGGCACCGCCGATGTCAGGCGGGAGCTTGAGACGCGCATCGCCGACTGTAAGCTGCAAGTCCAGTCTCTTCATGCGCAGGCGAGTGAGCTTCGCGGCAAGCTCGACGAAATAGGGGCGTCGCGAGAAGGACTCGCAGCCCGCCGCGAGGAGCTCAGGGCCTCCTCCGGCGAACTCCGCGTCAAAATGGAGGCCCTCTGCGAAAGAGTCCAAACCGACTATGCTCGCGACCTTCTCCAGCTCTACCAGGACTACGAAGAAGATGACAGCGTGGACTGGGCTCAGGTTGAACGACAAGCTGCCGAAGTCCGCAGAAAACGCGAGAGAGTCGGCAACGTCAATCTCGAAGCTATCGCCGAGCAGGAACGCCTGCAGGAGCGCCTCGATTTCCTTACAGCTCAGCGCGACGACCTCGACAAGGCGGCTGTGTCCATCAAGAACACTCTCCAGCGCCTCGACACCACCTGCCGCCGGCTATTCTCAGAGACTTACGCCAAAGTCCGGGAGAATTTCCGCGAGCTTTTCCGCAAACTCTTCGGCGGCGGAAGGGCAGACCTGATCCTTGAAGAAGGCGTGGACTTGCTGGAGGCCGGCGTAGACATCATTGCCTGCCCGCCCGGCAAGAATCCCAGGTCTATCACGCTCCTTTCCGGCGGCGAAAAGGCCCTTACCGCAGTGGCGCTGCTGTTCGCGGTCTTCAAGGCAAAGGCCGCTCCGTTCTGCATTCTCGACGAGGTGGACGCCGCGCTCGACGAAAAGAACATCGACCGCTTCAGCCAGCTCCTCCAGGAGTTCCTCGGCACGTCGCAGTTCATCATCATCACGCACTGCAAACGTACCATGGCCATTGCTGACCTTCTCCACGGCATAACGATGCAAGAGGCCGGAGTATCTAAGCCCATTTCCGTTCAGGTCAAGAGGATGAGCGAAGAGGCCGCGTGAGCAGGTTCAGGAAATCCTGACCGGCACCTCGGCGACTGTCCCCTCGGTGATCCTGAACGCCCTCATTTCCTCACATTCCGCCTTGCCGCCCGCCTCGCCCTCGAAGACCGATACGATCAGGTACACCACGTCGTGAAAGGCCAGCTTCACATCTCGCTCGGATGGGTACGCCCGGCTCATAGGATGCGAGTGGTAGATCCCCAAGAGCTCCTCACCCTCCTGTCGCATTACCCGGGCCGCCTCGAACTGCCCCTGCGGATCCATGAAGTAACCGGTGGCCGAGACCTGCGCATTTGCTATCGGCAGAGCCCTGCTGACCAGTTCTCCTTTGCCCGCCAACAGCCCGCAGCATTCGTCTGGGTGGGACTGTTCCGCCTCCGAGACAATCTTGTCAACCACGCCGCGTGGGATTGTCAGCAATTGCTCAGACCTTCTCCGCAATCAGCTCGAGCAACGGAGCGTATCGCCACCCCAGTCCCTCTCTGCTGGACACGCGCTTTAGGACTCGAAGCGCCCTGTTGTGGATTTCCTCGAGGTCCGCCTTCCGGCCTGATTCGCAGAAGTACGTTCTGCAGCCCAGCGGCCGCGAGTCCCAGGCCTTGCACATCGGCGGCCCGTGATACGGGCATCTCCCTGGCACCAGTTCCGATGGTGCGCCGGCGTTGCTCAGCAGGTACTCAACTTCCAGCGATGATGCGTACAGGACGAAACCTCGGTCGAAGTAACAGCAATTCCCGCAAGCTGTGCACTTCGCGCCGAGCCGAGAGACAGCGCGATCCACGCGCCTATATGTTCGCCGGACTCTGTGCTCCGCCCGCTTGGCCTCTGCACTTGCTCCGCCATTTCCGGGTCTCAATGGGCAGCGAGATCCCTTTCGTTACCGGGGTTTCCGTCTGCGGTGCGCTTGAAGAGGGCTTCCGCCCCGGATGGCCGGTCTATCACCCCCGTCGCCCGCTCCAGTTCCAGCAATGCGAGTTCGTGGCTGTACGTAGCGGTCGCCAGTCCCGTCCTCGCCGCGGTCAATGCCAGTTGCGCGTCCAGAATGTCCAGTTGCGTAGCTTTACCAGCCTTGAAACGATCTCGAGCCAGCCCCTCGCTCTCCTCGGCCAGCCTGACCTCCTCGCGCCGCGACCTAACCAGCTCTTCCGCGTTTCGTATGCTCAGGATAGCCTCACTTACCTCCAGCAACACGTTCTGCTTCAAATCCAACTCGGCCAGCTCGGCCTGCTCTAGTGCCGCCCTTTCCTGGATCACTCTGCCGCGCGTCCTCATTCCGTCGAACAGCGACAGCGAAGCCGAAACGCCTACCTGCCAGCCCTCTTGCCAGGCTCCTTCGCCACCAAGGCCAAATTGGCTTTGCGTCCCTCCTTGCCATATTCCTGTCATGAACACCTGGGGCAGCGAGGGCGACCGCGCGGCCGTCACCGCTTCCTTCTGCATTTCGGCCGCGAGCTTCGCCCGCGCCAGACCGGGACGATTGGCCAGCGCCAGCTCCGTAGCGGCGGCCTCGTCGAGTTCAGCCGCCGAATACGATAGCTCATCGCCGAGTTCAAACGTTGTGTTCAGATCGAGTGAAAGCGCGTTCAGGAAGCGTTTCCTCGCCACACGAAGGGAGTTTTGCGCTTCCGTCAAGGCCGCAACAGCCTGAGCCACCTCGACTTCTCCTCTCGTCACGTCGAACCGGCTGGCAGTCCCCGCCTCCCTGCTCAATCTCACGTCATCCAGGTTTCGCAAAGCCAGATCCAGCGTCCGCTGCTGAACCGACGCGAGCTCCTCCTGCAACAGCACATCCAGGTACGCTTTCCTCACAGCCACGATAACGGCGCTCTCTGCTTCGCGAACCCCCTCTTCGGAGTAATCCTCGAACAGCGCGGCCCCCCTGAGACCTGCCCGAATCCGGCCCCCTTTGTACAGGGCCTGAGAGAGATTCGCCGTCATCGTGTAATTGTCTCTCTTGCCGAAAGAGATTGATTCGCCCTCGAACTCGGCTTCGGGTGCTTCGCCCTGGTGGGTAGCGGCGATGGTGAACGATAGCTCCGGCAGGGCCTCCGACCTTGCCTCCACAATACTCCCTTGCGCCTTCATGGTCTCTTGTCGGGCCGCTGCCAGCGCACGGTTGTTCCTCAGCGCGATATCCACGCTTTCCCGGACTGAAAGCTTGACCGGCTGCTCCTCCGCCCTCAACAAGCCGCAAAGCAGCAAAAAGGCTGCAAGCGATGTAACAACCGCCTCACGTCCAGACTTGCGCCTATGGTCCTCTTGTTGGGTCAATTTCGGCATGTTTCCTCCGCAAACCCCACTTCCACCCGAAACGGAAGACCTCTGCCCCCTGGGTGAATCTGGGAGCGGCAACTAAGACAACCGCACGGCATCTCCCGGGTCGATGACGCTTTGCAGCAACCCCCTTCTCGCAGCCCCGTCATCGCTCCTGCGAAAATCTCATGCTTCGTATAACATCTTTCATCGTCTCTTCGCAAGAGCCTGCCGCCTCGATTCGCAACGCTTTGCGGTGAAGTCTCCCATCCGCACAGACGGGCGAAAGCACCGCTGGGGCTTGTCGCCGGCCCCGGACGGAAACGCCCCGGGCCTGTGCGGCAGGAGCAGCTTTGTGGTAAAATGACTTGACATGCATGGGGGCCGGAATAGAATGAGGACTCCGGCCTCCAGCCTATGAAGGGCCGGATTTGCGAGCGGCGGCAGGAGTAGCTTGATGGCGGAAGTCGTCCTTGAAAATGCGACCAAGACATACCCTGGGGATGTCGTGGGGGTGGAAGACGTCAGCTTGCACATAGAGGACAAGGAGTTCCTCGTGCTCGTCGGCCCCTCCGGTTCGGGGAAGTCCACCGCCCTCAGGCTTATCGCGGGGCTTGAAGAGATCACTAAAGGCAACGTCTATATAGGGGGCAGGCTCGTCAACGACATACCCCCCAAGGACCGCGACATCGCCATGGTTTTCCAGAATTACGCCCTGTATCCGCACATGTCCGTCTACAACAACATGGCTTTCGGGCTCAAGCTGAGGCGTTTCCCCAGAGCGGAGATACAGACGCGTGTAGAACACGCCGCGACTATTCTTGGCATAAAGCATCTCCTTAACCGGCGTCCGAGGGCCCTTTCCGGAGGAGAGCGGCAGAGAGTCGCCGTCGGACGCGCCATCGTTCGCCAGCCCAAGGCATTTCTTTTTGACGAGCCGCTCAGCAACCTCGACGCCAAGCTCCGCGTGGAAATGCGCGCCGAACTCAGCAGGCTCCATCATCGGCTCCAGACAACCATGATCTACGTGACCCACGACCAGATCGAAGCCATGACGCTGGGAGACAGGATCGCCGTCCTCAACAACGGCATGGTGCATCAGGTCGCCAGACCCATAGAGCTTTATGATCGCCCGGAGAACAAGTTCGTTGCAGGCTTCATAGGCACTCCGCCCATGAACTTCGTCGACGGCCGGCTCGCCACCAAGGCGGGCGAGATGGTCTTCGACGGTGGTACCGTTCAGGTCCGCATTTGCGAGCCGCTGAGGTCGGCAGTTTCAGACCACGTGGGGGAGGAGGTAACCCTAGGCATAAGACCGGAAGATATCGAGGACGCGCGAAACGCTTCACCCGAGTGCAAGGACCGGCCCGTGGATACCATCGTCAGAGTTGTGGAGCCCCTGGGTGACGAGAAGCTCCTCCACCTCCAGGCAGGAGAGTGGGAGCTGGTGGCCAGGGTCGAGCCGCATCACGATGCGGAAGTCGATGAGAAACTGAGCGTCCTCTTCGACATCAACAAGGTACACCTCTTCGATAAGGCTACGGGGGACAATATCTCCCTTAATCGGGCTGATAGCTGAGCCTCCACGTCGTCGAAGGCTTGCGAGTTGAGGAGTGGGGTAATATCCCACTCTTTTAGTTATAAGACAATAGGAAGTTCAGAGCAGTGAACGGCGAAATCCTCAGACTCGTTGAAGTCATTCAAAAGGACCGGAACATCGACAAGGAGATAGTGTTCCAGGGGATCGAGCTGGCCATTCTCTCCGCCGCGCGAAAACACTTCGGCGCTGAAGAGGATATCACCATAGAAATAGACCGCGAAACAGGCGACATTTCGGCCTTCGAAGGCGGGCGCAAGCTCAACCCGGTCGAACTGGGCAGAATCGCCGCCCAGACCGCCAAGCAAGTCATAGTCCAGAAGATTCGCGAAGCCGAACGCGACGCCGTTTACGAGGAGTTCATACAGCGCATGGAGACAGTCGTCAACGGCGTTGTTCAGCGCGTTGAAGGAAAGAGCGTCATAGTTAACGTGGGCAGAGCTGAGGCGCTCCTCCCCGCCCGGGAGCAGATTCAGTCGGAGTCCTACTACCCGGGCGAACGCATGAGGGCTGTCATAGTCGACGTGCTGAAGCTCGGCCAGCGCGTCAGCGTAATCGTTTCCAGAACTCATCCCCAGCTCGTACGGCAGCTCTTTGAGCTTGAGGTGCCCGAGATCGCCGAAGGCGTAATCGACATAAAGGCCGTTGCGCGTGAGCCCGGCAGCCGCAGCAAGATCGCTGTCGTTTCCCACAACGAGAACGTTGACTGCGTCGGCGCTTGCGTCGGCATCCGCGGAACTAGGATAAAAAACGTCGTCGACGAGTTAAACGGCGAGAAGATCGACATAGTCCGCTGGGACCCGGAACCCGAATACTTCATCCAAAACGCCCTCAAACCAGCGGACGCAGAGCGGGTCATTCTGGTCCCGGAGATCGGTCGCGCCCGCGCGGTGGTTCAAGAAGACCAGCTTTCACTTGCCATCGGCAAGCGGGGGCAGAATGTCCGCCTCGCCGCACGGCTGACGGGCTGGGACATCGACATCATAACCGAGCAGGACGCCGAGCATCTGCCTGAGCTTGCCAGGGAACGCCTTTCCAGAATTCCCGCGGTTCAGGGCCCTCTCCTCGATGCGCTTCTGGCTCTCGGGTTTACCTCCGCCAGAGAAGTCGCTTCCAGCAAGGCTGAGACCTTGATGAAAGCCGAGGGGATCGACGAAGATAAGGCGCTCCAGATACTCGCAGAGGCTGAAGGGGCCTCCGAGGAGGAGTTCCGTGCCGCTGCTGAAGCCCGAGAGAAGGCGGCCCAAGAGGCGGCGGAGGAAGCAGCTCAGGAGTCTGGAGAGCCCGAAGAAAGTGCAACGACTGAAGAGGTGCTCGAGCCCCAAGACGATTCAGTTGAGGGCACCGTACAGCCTGAAGACGACCGCCCTCGCCACGATGGCACTGACGAAGGCGAAATGCCGCCTTCCGAAACCACCGAGGTTGAGGAGACGATCAAAGAAGAGGACCGTGACCAGGCATAGGAGTTGAGGCTTGTCCGTCAGAGTGCACAAGTTGGCCAAAGAGCTTGGAGTCGAGAGCAAGGCCCTGATAGCAAGGTGCCAAGAGCTGGGCTATGACATAAAGAGCCACATGAGTTCTCTCGACGACGAGGCGGCGGCCAAGGTGCGGTCATCCTTTGCGGCGCCCGCCGAGGGGAAGCCGAAGGCGGAGCCGCCGAAAAAGGCTAAGCCTAAGAAGCCTCTCGTGCGGAAGGCCAAGCCGAAGAAGGAGCCCCCGCCCCCGACTCGTCCCGCCACAAAAGCCAAGGAGGAACCCCCGCCTGCCGAGAAGGCCCCCCCTCACCCTCGCCCCGAAGCGCCCCCGAGGGAACAGCCCCCCATGGAAGTCCGGAAGCCCGCTGCGGTTGCCGAAGCCGCCCTGGAAGCCGAGCCCGTTGTGCGCCAGAGGATCGCGCCTCGCGTCAAGCGCAGAGGCAGACCCAGGTTCCGCAGGAAGGCGAGGCGGAGGGTACCAAGGCGCACGGGCCCGCTCAAGACCGATATCGAAGTCTCGCTCCCCGTTACCGTCAAGACGCTTTCGAGCGAAGCCGGACTCAAGGCGTCCGACATCCTCAGGACCCTTGTATCCCACGGGATCATGGTCAGCATAACCGAACCGATCCCCGAAGAGGCCCTCGGAATGATCTCCGAAGCCTTCGGGCTGAAGGTCAAGGTGAAAGAATCGCAAGATATTGAGCAAGAGCTTCTCGAGTCCGTCGCCCCCCAGCCCGGCCAGGCGTCGGAGCCCAGAGCCCCGGTGGTCACTCTTCTTGGACACGTTGACCACGGGAAAACATCCCTTCTTGACTCCATCAGAAGTTCGGACATCACCTCGGGCGAATCGGGCGGGATCACCCAGCACATTGGCGCTTACAAAGTTAAGGCGCATGCCAACGAGGTCGTAGTGCTTGATACCCCGGGCCACGAGGCCTTCACCGCAATGAGGGCGCGCGGCGCCAACATCACGGACCTTGTGGTGCTTGTCGTGGCGGCGGATGACGGCGTCATGGCCCAAACCGACGAAGCCATTGCCCACGCCAAGGCGGCGAACGTCCCCATCGTCGTTGCCGTTAACAAGATCGACAGACCCGATGCCAATCCTACTCGCGTGAAGCAGCAGTTGGCCGAGCGCGGCCTCACGGCCGAGGAATGGGGAGGCAAGACCGTGTTCGTCGAAACCTCCGCGATCACCAAGCAGGGGATCGACGACCTTCTCGAAATGCTCTCGTTGGAAGCCGAGATGCTCGAGCTGAAGGGGGATCCCGCCAGGCCCGCTACGGGCACCGTGTTGGAGGCCAGAGTGAGTGGGGGGAAAGGCGTGGTTGCCACCCTGCTGGTTCAGGATGGGACGCTCCACAAGGGAGATGTCATTCTTGCCGGCAGCGGCTACGGCAGGGTGAGGGCGCTCTACGACTCGCAGGGCAAGGCCGTTCGCGAGGCGGGCCCGTCGACCCCCGTTGAGATCACCGGCCTTTCTGCCTTGCCTGAAGCGGGAAACAGATTCTACGTCGTTGGGGACGTGCACAAGGCCAGGTCCGTCGCCGCGGAGCGCGAGCGACGCGGCCAGGAAAGCTTGATGGCCCGGCGCAAGCACGTTTCCCTCGAAAACGTCTTTGATACGCTCAAGGAGGGGAAGACCGAGGAGCTGCGCGTGATAATAAAGGCCGACGTGCAGGGCTCGGTAGAAGTGCTGCGCGACTCCGTACAGAAGCTATCCGGTAAGGAAGTCGCCGTAAACATACTCTACGCCGCCGTAGGGGGGATAACCGAGTCCGACGTTCTCCTTGCGGATGCGTCGGACGCGGTAATCATCGGCTTCCACGTCATGCCCAACGCCAAGGCCAGCCGCGCCGCCGACGAAAGAGGGGTCGAGATAAGGCTCTATCAGGTCATTTACGACGTCACCAACGACATTCGCGCCGCTCTGGAAGGCATGTTGGCTCCCGAGAAGATCGAAGTCATCGAGGGACGGCTGACCGTCAAGCAGACATTCAAGGTCTCTCGTATCGG
Organism: uncultured Planctomycetota bacterium; assembly: GCA_964493415.1. Taxonomy (GTDB): domain Bacteria; phylum Planctomycetota; class DG-23; order CAZBND01; family CAZBND01; genus CAZBND01. The sequence goes on from CAZBND010000019.1 coordinate 41,777, forward strand.
GACTATCGCAGGCTGCTACGTCGAAGAGGGCAGCATAAACCAGAGAAGCAAAGTAAGAGTCGTGCGCGAAGGTAGAGTGATCTACGACGGCGAATTGCAGTCCCTGAAGAGATTCAAGGACGACGTACGCGAGGTCACCCAGGGGTATGAATGCGGCGTCAAGGTTGCCGGCTTCGACGACATCAAGGAAGGAGACGAGTTGATCTCCTACAGGATCGAAAGCGTGGCGCGGAAGCTCGGCGAGCAGTCCGGTAGATAGCCGGCCGGAGCGGCCAATTGGTAGTCGGCACCCTTCGCATGGTCCTCTTCGTTCAGGACGCTCATTCTCTTAAGGACAAACGCCGCGTTCTCAAAGGGTTGAAAGACCGCATTCACAACAAGTACCACGTCTCGATCGCGGAAGTGGGTCGCCACGATGTCTGGCAGAGCGCCGAACTCGGCTGTGCTTGTGTGGGGAACGATACCGCACACGTCAACAGCGTGCTCTCCAATCTGGTGAGCTTCGTCGAATCCAATCACCAAGTACGCCTAATTGACTACGAACTGGAGATGATCTAACCGTGAGCAGCCGCAGGCAGGAGAGAGTCGACGAGACCATTCGTCGGCAGGTAAGCGAGACGATCCTCTTTGAGCTTAAGGACCCAAGGATTGCCTTTGTTACAGTGACGAGGGTCGAGACCTCCCGGGATTTCAGCGTCGCCAAGGTCTATGTGTCAGTAATGAGCGAACTTAAACAGCAGCAGGAGACCCTCAAAATCCTCCAAAAGGCCGCAGGGTTCGTCCAGTCCAAAGTCGCTCCTCTGCTGAAAACTCGCAATGTCCCCTCCATCAGGTTCATCCTCGACGAGTCGATCAAGAAGAGCATTCGCGTCTCGCAGCTGCTGCACGAAGCGATGGAGGAAACGGCCCCTGCCGGTCGGGAGTCCGACAAAGAGGCGGATGCGGGGCAGTAGTTAATTCTTTCTGAGGGGGTTGCTTGCGGGGTTCGTCGGGTCAGCGGCGGCTCGAACTCTCGTTACGCTCGTGCGTGCACTGCCTCCCTGCCGAACGGCGATATTTCGCGCAGCCGTTGAATTATCGGTGGGAGCTGCTCGATCACGTATTCGACTTGATCCTCGGTATTGTAGCGGCTGAGGCTGAAGCGCACCGACCCCTGAGCGTACGTGTAGGGTATGCCCATCGCTCGCAGCACGTGAGAGGGTTCCAGCGAACCCGAAGTGCAGGCGGAGCCCGATGACGCTGCTATGCCCACCGCGTTCATCATCAGCAGGATCGCTTCGCCCTCCACAAACTTGAAGCTGATATTCAACGTGTTGGGAAGCCTGGGCGAGCCCTCCCCGTTTACGCGAGCGTCGGGGGTTTGATCCACAAGCGCTCTCTCAAGCTTGTCCTGCAGATTCCTGATTCGCGTCCGCTCTTCCTCCGCGTGCTCCGCCGCCAGTTCGCACGCCTTTCCAAGCGCCACGATTCCCGGAACGTTTTCCGTCCCTCCCCGCCTTCCCTTCTCCTGGTGACCGCCGATGATCAACGGGCGGAACTTCGTCCCACGGCGAACGTACAGCGCCGCTATCCCCTTCGGCGCGTGAATCTTATGGCCCGAGATCGTTACCAGATCGAAAGGAATGTCACTCACATCCAGCGGCAGCTTCCCCGCCGCCTGAACGGCATCACAGTGGAAAACCGCGCCCTTCGATTTAACCATCTCGGCGACCTTGCTTACCGGGAATACCACGCCCGTCTCGTTGTTCGCGTACATCACGCTCACGATGGCCGTGTCGTCCGTTATGGAATCCTCCAGCTCCTGGAGATCGATCTGGCCGCTTGGGTCAACGGCCAGGTAAGTCACCTGGTAGCCGAAATCCTCCATTCGCTTGCAGAAATTCAGCACAGCCGGGTGCTCGACTCGCGTAGTTACTATGTGGCGCTTTTCGGGATACGATTCAAGCGTTCCAAGAATCGCCGCGTTGTCGCTCTCCGAGCCGCAACTCGTGAACATGATTTCCTCGGGTGAAGCCCCGAGAAACCCGGCCACCTTATCCCTTGCCTCTGCGACCTTGTTCTCCGCTACCTCCCCGAACGAGTGCATGCTGGAAGGGTTCCCGTAGTGCTCCGTGAAAAACGGGGCCATCTCCTCCACGACCTCAGGCGCAACCATTGTGGTGGCGTTATTGTCCGCGTAAACGCGCATCACGGGCGCACCTCCTTCACGTATATGCTGTCGCTGACGAACTCCCGCAGCTTCTTCTCAACCAGCTCCTTTGCCGTCACGGGCGAACTGGGGCATTTCGCGCAAGTGCCGCGCATCTGGACGATCACCCCGTCTCCCTCTACGTCCACCAGTTCGATATCGCCTCCATCCGCGCGCAGCAAAGGCCGGACCTCGGTGTTCATCGTCTCCTCAATCAGCTTTATCTTCTGGATGTTCGTAAGTGGCTTCTTCTGAACTTTCTTCGGCCTTCCTTCCTCCGGGGGCTTGCCGACCACCCGATCGATTATCTCCTGTATCCGATCGTGGCACTTGCCGCATCCGCCCCCTGCCTTGGTGTAATGCGTCACCTGCTCCACCGTGCTCAGCCCGTTCTCCCTGATCGCCCGCTCTATCTCGCCCTCCGTCACTCCGAAACACGTGCAAACCAGCTCCCCTTGCGCCTCCTTCAGTTCAAATTCCCTTCCCCTGTAGTTGGCGATCGCCGCCTCCAGGGCTTCACGCCCCATGACCGAGCAGTGCATTTTCTCCTCAGGGAGCCCCCCCAGGTATTCCGCGATGTCCTGGTTGCCTATCTTCTCCGCCTCTTCCACCGTCTTGCCCTTCAGCATCTCGGTAAGGGCCGACGCAGAGGCGATGGCGCTGGCGCAGCCGAACGTCAGGAACTTCACGTCCTCTATCTTCCCTTTGTCATCAAGCTTGAACGCCAATCGCAGCGCGTCCCCGCACGCGATGGAGCCCACTTCTCCCACTCCGTCGGGATTCTCAAGCTCTCCCACGTTGCGAGGGTTCACGAAATGTTCCAGCACCTTTCCTGTATAGTGCCACATCCGCATTCCTCCTCATGCTCGTCATTTGCGCCAACACAGCGACGTGGACGAGCCGATGGTCCTCTCTCGGGCGAACTCCAGGTATATTCTACCCCGTCTCCATTCCCGAGTGAATCGATTGGTTTCCCCGAAGCCGTTCCAGACGACGGTGCCCATGTAGCCGTTGCGGCTTATAACCCGGATGCTCAACCGGCGCGGTTACTTCGCCGGCCTCGGCAGAATAGTCCGCGCCACGTTGTACGCGAAGAGCAAGGCTGCGATAAGTTCCAGCCCTGACGCGGCCAACAGAACGAGAAGCCAAGGCGTCGGCCCAATATAAGTCACCTCTATGCCGTACGTCGCAGCGAACGGCTGTGACAGCACTCTGCCTATTATGCCCAGATTCAGCGAGTAGAATTGCACGCCGGCCAAGCCGACCGAGTGGAGCGGACGACCACACATCCTTGGCAGCAGGTGTAACCCGAGGCCGAATGCCAAACAGGAAAGCCAGCCCACCAGCATAACATGACGATGTGTGTCCAGAAACGGGCTCGGAGGCAGCTCCCCTTGGCTCCAGACGTACGCAGCGATGCCGAGTCCCCCCGCAAACGCAATCAGTAGGTAACACAGTCCAGCCAGCACAAATCTTTCGGCGTGCCTGTCCACGTCGTTTCTCCTTCAGATGGCAGCCCTGCGCCTTTGCCCGTCCGCTATTATTCGTTTGCCGCAATGCCATGTCAAGCAAGCCCGCACCCGCGCTCCCGCTTTCTTGTATGCTGCGTGACTTCACTGCCAACCTGGCAGGCGGCGCTCTTGTTTCCCCAGCGGGCGAGCGGGCAGCCACATAGAATGAACATAAGTCCTGTCCTGGCAGTCTGTTACGGCGCGGCCATCCCGTCGGCAAGTTGGCACGCCCCTTGCATGTAATCTCAACGGAAACCAAGAAGAGAGATTCAAAGGAGGTGAGCTGCAATGTTGACGGGACGAAGAAAAAACAGAATGTATCCCGCGGTGCCTCTGGGCCATTTTCACTGGCCCTGGGGAACCCGGTGGCCTCTTGAGGACCTAGTGGACGAGTTCTTCACTCCGTTCTCACTTGTGGCCACCGACGGGGAAGTGGGAGTGCCCGTTGACCTCGTCGAGAAGGAGGACCGTGTAGAGGTCAGGGCTGAGATTCCGGGCATGGAGGAGAAGGACCTCGAAGTCTCCGTTCAGGGTGGGTACCTGACTCTGAAGGGCGAGAAGAAGGAAGAGAAGGAAGAAAAGGAAGCCGACTACCATCGGGTAGAGAGAAGGTACGGGGCTTTTTGCAGGTCGGTTGAGTTGCCGGAGTACGTTGATCCGGACAAGGTGACCGCGAAGTACGAGAAGGGCGTGCTGACGGTCAGCCTGGGGAAGAAGGAGAGCGTAAAGCCCCGGCAAATACCGGTGCAGACGGCAAGCTGAGTGAATGACCCGGAGCATACCCGGTAAAGGCGCGGGGACGGCGACCTTGCCGTTCCTGCGCCTTGCTTTTCTCCGCGGCCTCTTGCCGACCCTAAGAAGTACCTCTTACAAGGAATATGGAGGCCTTCCCCATCTCCGCCTCCATGTTCTCGTGCAGACCTGAGAGTATTTGCTTAAGGTCTTTTCCCAGTTGTCCGGACGCATGCTTAAGGTTGCGGGTACTCGGGGTGTCGCCCCCTGCGCCGATCCCGATGCGTTCACAGTACGCGTCCGCTATCTGGCAAGACGCAGACAGTTCGACAAATCTTTCGGCCTGCGCCGAGTCATGGTGGTACTCTATTGCTTCACTCAAGTGCTCCGCCAACTTCCACTTCTTGCCCAGCAGGAACCCTATCTCCGTGTGAGGGGCACCGAGAGTCTCTTGCTCGATCTCGAGTACTGAACGGCCCGAGTCGGATGCGGCGTCCGCAATTTCACGGTATCTCTCGGGGAGTTGGTGGACAACCACAAGCCGTCCCGCGTCGTGCAGAAGTCCCGCGACGAAGAACTCTTCTTGAACCGCGGGCGGAAGTTTGAGCATCGTCGCGATCAGACGACATCCCACTGCACACCCCAGAGAGTGCTCCCAGAAGGCGGCCGAATCGAACCGTGCCTTCCGCGGCGCCGACGAAAACAGCGCCAGAACCGCCGTCGTCAGCGACAGGTTCTTTATCGTGTTCATCCCCAGCAGCACCGTCGCCCTTGCCACCGAGCTGATCCTCTTGCGGATCCCAAAATACGCCGAGTTGCACAGGGCGAGCACTTTCCCTGTCAGTACGGGATCGAGCTGGATGACCCGGATGAGGTCTCGCGCCGATGAATCGGGGTTATTGACCAAGGCAAGCACCTTCGCCACGGTGGGCGACAGGTTAGGCATGCGCTCGACGGATTCCAGAATCAGCGGAGTCGGTTGCCGGCTTTCGGCCGTCATCAGTACTCGATCCCTGGTTGAGCTTGCCCCCCGGCAGAGTACGGGTGCTTCACGGCTTTCATTTCGGTCACGAGGTCCGCGGCGTCTATAAGCCAGCTTGGCGCATCCCGCCCCGTGAGGACGAGGGTCGTCCCCGGGGGCCTCTCTTCCAGCACGCGTCTGACCTCGGATTCCTCAACAAGGCCTCTGGACAGCGCCACGTTGACCTCGTCCAGAATTATCATGTCCCAACCGCCGGATTCCATCTTGCGCAAGGCGATCCGAATCGCCTCTTTAGCGGCTTCTACGTGTCTGCCGGTCGGCTTGCCCGTTTCATCCGTCTCGATAAAGCCCCTTCCCAGTTGCAGTATTTCCAGTCCGGGGACGTGCGTGGAAGCAGGCACCTCGCCGGTGGCCGACGTCCCCTTGACGAACTGAAGCATCGACACCCGCTTCCCGTGACCGCTTGCGCGCAAGGCTAGACCGAGAGCCGCGGTCGTCTTCCCTTTCCCTTCCCCCGTGTAGACGATAACAAGGCCTTTCGGATCGCGACGCTCGGCGCACATTCTCACTGTCGCTATTCGGAGCTGTCTTCGGTGTCTCCGGCTGGCTGCTCGGTGATCTCGAAATTGCCGTAAACGGTCTGAACGTCCTCGTGTTCCTCCAGCGCTTCCATGCATGCAAGAGCCTTGCGCAATCCCGCCTCATCCAGTGTGATGATGTCATTCGCAATCCAGCTCAGCTCCGAGGCGGACAGCTTGAACCCTCTGCCCTCCAATCCCTTCTTCACGGAATCGAAATTCTGCGGCTCGCAGTAGATATCGTATGCGTCGTCAAACGTCCGAATATCCTCAGCCCCCACGTCCAGCGCGGCTTCCAACAGCTCATCCTCTCCGACAGAATCTCGCTCAACGATAAACAGCCCCTTCTGCCGGAACATCCACGAGACGGCACCCGAAGATGCGAGCGTGCCGCCCCTTTTCTCGAAAATGTGACGAATGTCTGCTGCCGTTCGCTTGCGGTTGTCCGTCACTGCTTCCACCATGAACGCTGTGCCGGCGGGGCCGAACCCTTCGTACAAGAGCTCTTCCAGCACCACGCCCGGAAGCTCCCCCGTGCCGCGCTTTATCGCGCGGTCCACGTTATCTTTCGGCATGTTTGCCTCGCGCGCGCGGTCTGTGGCATACTTCAGTTTGAGGTTCGAATCCGGATTCGCACCCCCTTGCCTGACCGCGGATATGATGCTCTTAGAGATCTTCGAGAAGACCTTTCCCCGCTTCGCATCTTGGGCGGCTTTCTTTATCTTGATCCCGGCCCAATGCGAGTGGCCAGCCACTCCTACCCTCCTATCTCCGAGGGCTGCTGTAGCGCCTTCTCGAGCTTTCTTTCGACATCTTCGGATTTGTACGACGGGTCCATGCCCTGACCGTCCGCGCTCTCCCGTCGGGCCAGCCCTAACGAGCGCTCCCATGCCTCCGCCGCTTCTTCCATCCGCCCCAGCGCTCTATACGTATCGCCAAGATGGTCCGCTATCACCGGGTCGTCCATTAAGGCGTCCGCCTCGATCAGGTGTTCCAATGCTTCCTCAGGCTTGTCCATTTTGAAGTATATCCAACCTAGCGTATCGAGGAACGCCGCGTTCTTGCGCTCCTTTTGCAGCGCTCTTTCGACTAATTCCAGCGCCCTGTCGAGGTTCCTTCCTCGTACCGCATAGAAATAGGCGAGGTAGTTGTTTGCCTCCGAGAAGTCCGGTGCATCTTCAAGAGTCTTTTTAAGCTCCGCCTCCGCTTGATCCTCCTTGCCCATCAGGTCGTAGTTTGCCGCAAGACTATAGCGTGAGTTCTTGGCCATCTCCCTTACAGCCGGCGCATCTCGTTTCGCCTCATCCAGGGACTCAACTGCTTCGAGGACCCTGAGGAAACTCGCGGAAGAGGCCTCATAGTCCTCCAAAAGCCTGTACAACGTGCCAAGCTGAAAGTTTACGAAAAAGATGTCGGATACGTCGGTCAGGGGATAACCGGCGGCCTCCTCGAGGGCTGATATGGCCGCTGGGTAGTTCTCCTTTTCCTCATAATAGGAGGCGATTTGGTAATAAAGCCGCAACGCCTTTGACACCCTCTCAGGGTCGGTCTCGGGAATGTCTGTGATCGCACTTTGCCACGCCCCGATCCCCTCTTTCTCCTGCTCGTTGAGGATGTAGGCTTTCCCCAAGAGCAGCCTCAGGCCTACGCTCGCCGAGTTATCGGCGACTCGTTCCTCGAAGTACGATATGGCCTCGGGCAGTCTCTCGGCCTTCTCGTATGCGGCCAGCAGGGGGACGGTTCCGCGCTCCGAGTCGGGACTGTCCAAAAGGTAGAACCGGTAGTTTTCGATCGCCTCGTCGTAATGGCCCGCCTTCGAATAAGTGTTCGCCACGACCAAGAACAGCTCTGGTTCGTCGAAAGCCAACTCCTTAACGCTCTCCAGATGCGGCAGTGCTTTGTCCGGACGCCGCGCTTGCTCGTACAGTTGCACGACGAGCAGGTGGAGATAAGAATCTCCGGGGAAAAGCTCCAGCAGCCGCTCAAGTATGCCGGCTGCTCCCGACGGGTCGCCCTCGTGCTGGTAGACGGCTGCCAGCTTCCTGTAGCCGTCTGACCACTTCGGGTCGATAGCCAGCGCCCGCTCCAGGTACGGCTTAGCCTGTTCTAGCTGACCCGCACCCAGATACAGTTCGGCCACGTACTGCTGGATCGCGAAGTTTTCCCTGCCGATCTCTGCGGCTTTGCTCAGAGACCTGATCCCCTCCGCGATCTGACCAGACCTCAACTCCGCCCTCCCGATCTGGTAAGTGATCATCGCGGATTCGGGATCGTACCTTTGGGCTCTCTTGAAGGCCTTCAGCGCCGCCGCCCACTCGCCGTTGTAGTAGTGGCTCAGACCTTGCAGGTAGTAGACGTGCGACAGGCGGTTTCCCGGGAAAACCGCGCTGTCTGTCGAAGCGTCCGTTGAATTGGGCGACTGCCCGCCCGCTTCTACGACACCAAGGAGGATCGCTCCGACCGCCACAGCGATAAGGGTCCTCTTCACTTCGGACAGCTCCAGACTAAGGGATGACTTTGTTGAGAGGGAGCTCGATTATCCCTTCTGCGCCTGCCCTCTTCAGCTTGGGGATCAGATCGCGGACCTTGCTCTCATCCACAACCGTTTCTATCGCCGACCAGCCGTCATGGGCCAGCGGCGACACGGTCGGTTCCCGCAGCGCCGGTAGGAGCGATATCACACCCTCGAGCTTGCCTTGCGGCACGTTCATCTTGACGACCACTTTGTCTCTTGCCAAGATGGCCCCCTGCAAGAGAACCACTAACGCTTCCACCTTCTCGCGCTTGTCTCGGTCTGCCAGGCACCCTTTGCCGGCCACCAGCAACGTCACCGTCTCCATCACCGTGTCGATGATGCGCATGTTGTGGGAGCGCAGGCTTTCTCCCGTCTCCGTGAGCTCCACAATGGCGTCAACGAGATCAGGCGCTTTCACCTCGGTCGCACCATGCGAGAACTCCACGTTCGCCTCGACCCCGCTGCGCCGCAGATAATCTCGCGTCACCTGAACCAACTCAGTCGCTATCGATCTTCCCTCAAGGTCCTTGACCGACCTCACGGGAGAGTCCCCCGGCACAGCCAGCACCCATCGGCACGGCCTCAACGTCCGCTTTGAATAATTGAGCTCGGCCACTTCCTCCAGCTCTGCCCCATTCTCACGTACCCAATCCCTCCCTGTAATCCCCGCGTCCACTACGCCTTTTTCCACGTACCGGGGAATGTCCTGCGGCCGAAGAAGACGAAGCTCCAATTCGTCATCATCCACCTCCGGTAAATAGGAGCGGGGACTGACACCGATCCTGAAGCCCGCCTTCTCGAACAAATCGACGGTAGCTGCTTGCAGGCTCCCTTTTGGTATCGCCAGCTTCAACCTCATCGTAGGCCTCGATGGTCGTCACTCGACCATTTCGCTACTCTCTGTCGCCAACTCCTTCTTACCGCGCGGGCAGATTGATTTCAGCGAGCATGGCTTGCAGTCGAACCCACGCGAAATGCAAATCTTGCTGCCGTGCTCGTGAAGCAGCCGGTACGCAGAGTACTTACTGGCCTCCGTGACCAGTTCGTCCAGCCTTCGCCTCGCGGCCGCCGGAGAAGCATGGTTCTCCACGAACCCCAGACGCTGCAGCACGCGCGAGAGATCCGTCGTTATCGGGAGATCGCCGTCTTCGGCCCAATCCAGCATCGCCGACCCTATCGTCGTCGTACTTACCCCGAGCTTCAAGAGGGAGGACTTCATTCTCTCCATAGACGAGTCCTCGGCGAACGATAGCTCAAGGTCGTGAAACTCGTCGAAACACCTTTGCAGAACGTCCTTCAACGATCGTCCGAGCTGACGGGAGTATGTATAGCGTCCGATCGCCTCCGACACCTCGTCCAGCGACGAAACCCGCACCTCATTCCAGTCGGAAAACTCGCGGTTCAAACGGCTCAGTATTCGCGCCGCGGTCTGCTCCGGCGCGAACTCCTGGGCTAGTTCAAGTATAATATACTCGGTGATGGTCCGCCTGATCGGCCTGTGGGGTGTTCCGTGCTTCCGCTGAAGCTTCTGCACGACGGCTGCAAAGGCCTCGGCTTCTCGCTGACGTGCTATTGCCCCTTCTCCTTTTTTGCTTCACGCCCGATGCAAAACGCCCCCCACCAGCCAAAAAAGGGGCATTAGCAGGTCGGATCGCGCCTAACTGCTGTATGCTACACTACTTGCAGCCGCTTGTCAAGACGACAGCGCAACGCTGACGGCACCAGGGGCTGCCCCGGACGCCTTCCCCGGCGCTGGCACGAGGAGCATCTGAGTAGCATTGTGGGCTTCCCGTCCACGGCATAGCACGGTTCCCCGAAGACACCTGGATTGCAGCGCGGCGTATGTTCTCGGCAGCGACCTCTGTTGTCTATGGTCCCCTGCCAAAACGGCATTCGCGCCCGTGCCCCAGCCGAATCTGGAGTGCGCTTATCTTCATAACGCCTTTGCAAGCAAAAACTTAGGCGCAATCTAGTGTTCAAACGGACTTCGGTATGGTTGTTGCTCGAACGTTTCCCAGTCTCTGGAACGTAGGAGGGCAGTAATGCAGTTTGACAGATTCACAATAAAGGCTCAGGAGGCGATGGGGGCGGCCCAGGCGCTTACAAGGGAACGCTCACATCAGCAAATTGAGCCAGAACATCTGCTATTGGCTCTGTGCCAGGACCCGGAAGGGTTCCCTCTGGCCGTTTTCCAGAAGCTCGGTATCTCTGCCGCCAGGGTGGCCGAGGATGCCGGCGCTGCATTGGACGGCTACCCCGAAGTCTCCGGAGGGGGCGAAGTCTACGCATCTCCCCGTCTCACCAGACTGCTGGACAGGGCGTGGAAAGAGAAAGAGCGCCTCAAAGATGAGTACCTCAGCGTCGAGCACTTGCTGCTGGCGCTTGCTTCTGACGACGGACGGGCCGGCGAAATCCTCAAGACGAATGGGGCAACAAAGGACAGGCTGGAGAAATCGATTCGGGAAGTTCGGGGCGGCCACAAGGTCACAGACCAGTCCCCTGAGTCCCAGTACCAGGCGCTTTCCAAGTTTACGACCGACCTGACCGAATTGGCTCGTGCAGGAAAGCTGGATCCCGTGATCGGGCGTGATGAGGAAATACGCCGCGTGATGCAAGTGCTCTCGCGCAGAACCAAGAACAACCCCGTTCTCATAGGAGACCCGGGCGTAGGCAAGACTGCGATCGTCGAGGGTCTTGCGAGAAGAGTGGTAAGTGGGGACGTCCCCGAGGGGCTGCAAGGCAAGCGAGTGGTTGCCTTGGACATGGGCGCCCTGATAGCCGGGACCAAATACCGCGGCGAGTTCGAGAACAGGCTGAAGGCCCTTCTTAAGGAAATCACGGCGGCCGCAGGGCAGATAATGCTCTTCATAGACGAACTTCACACAGTGGTTGGCGCGGGTGCCGCCGAAGGTGCCGCGGACGCCGCAAACATGCTCAAGCCGGCCCTTGCACGCGGTGAACTGCGCTGCATCGGCGCAACGACTCTCAACGAGTACCGTAAGCACGTGGAAAAGGACGCAGCTCTCGAAAGGAGATTTCAGCCCGTCTACGTCGGCGAGCCCTCCGTCGAGGACACCATTGCAATCTTGCGCGGCCTCAAGGAGCGTTACGAAGTCCACCATGGGGTCCGCATCAAAGACTCCGCGCTCGTCGCCGCCGCGGTTCTCTCCCATCGCTACATAAGCGGACGATTCCTCCCCGACAAAGCTATCGATCTTGTAGATGAGGCCGCCTCCAGGCTGCGCATAGACATCGACAGCATGCCCGCGGAACTGGACCTCGTGGAGAGAAAGATAATACAGCTCGAAGTCGAGCGCGAAGCCCTCAAAAAGGAGAAAGACGAAGGCTCCAAGAAGCGCCTCGCCGAGCTCGAAAAGAATCTGTCCGAACTCAAAGAGAGCAGCGCGTCCATGAGGGCGCACTGGCAGGCTGAACGTGACTCCATACACAAGATGCGCGAGCTAAAAGAGAAAGTCGAGGATTACAAGACGCAGGCCGAGCTTCTTCAAAGGCAAGGTAAGCTCGAGGAAGTCGCAAAGCTCGTGTACGGCGAAATCCCCACCCTCGAAAAACAGCTCGAAGAGGAAGGCAAACATCTGGTCGAGCTCCAGAGCCGGTACTGCATGTTAAAGGAAGAAGTCGATGAGGACGACATCGCCAGGGTGGTCTCATCCTGGACCGGCATTCCAATCGCCCGGCTGCTGGAGGGCGAGGCCGAAAAACTCATCAAAATGGAGGACCGCCTCCGAAGGCGCGTCGTCGGCCAGGACGAAGCCATCCTCAGCATTTCGCGCGCGGTCAGACGCGCCAGGGCCGGCCTCCAAGATGAGAATAGGCCCATCGGCTCCTTCATGTTCCTGGGCGCAACGGGGGTCGGCAAGACCGAACTCGCACGGGCCCTGGCCGAGTTCCTCTTCGACGACGAGGACGCCATGGTCCGAATTGACATGTCCGAGTACATGGAGCGGCACTCAGTGGCCAGGCTCATCGGCGCTCCTCCTGGGTATGTGGGCTATGAAGAGGGTGGGGCGCTAACCGAGGCCGTCAGGCGCAGGCCCTATTCCGTAATACTCTTTGACGAGATCGAAAAGGCTCACCGCGACGTCTTCAACGTGCTGCTGCAAGTTCTCGACGACGGGCGACTCACCGATGGCCAGGGCAGAACCGTCGACTTCAGAAACACCATCATCGTCATGACTTCCAACATCGGAACGCAATACATTCTGGAACTCGATCAGAGCCAGCGTGAGGAGATCGAACGGCGCGTGATGGAGGCCGTCAATGCCGGCTTCAGACCCGAGTTCCTCAATCGCCTTGACGACATAGTCATCTTCAACAAGCTCGGAACGGAGCAGATACGCGCCATAGTGGACATCCAGATAGAACGTCTGAGGAAGTTGCTGGCCCACAAGCGCATGGAAATTGAGCTTACCGACGCGGCCGGCGAATGGCTGGCTCGCGAGGGGTTCAGCCCGGAATACGGCGCAAGGCCCCTCAAGAGAGTGCTCCAACGAGAGATCCAGGACGAGATCGCCACTCGCCTACTCGAAGGGAAACTGCATGAGGGCGATACGGTTCTCGTCGACGCCGGCGATAGGGGTCTTTCTTTTTCTCGCAAGCCCGAAGAGGCTCAAGTCGGAGCAGCCGACTGAGGCCGGCCACCTCGCGGCCGTACACTCTACCCAAGGCGAGGCCTCGCTCACGTGTCCCGGGCTGTTCGTTGTTTAGCGAAGCGCTGGAGGCCACACTAGAGCCAAGTGCCATTGCGTAGTATAATTCTCGCCTAACGGGGCGTAGCGCAGCTTGGCAAGCGCGCCTGCCTTGGGAGCAGGAGGTCGGCGGTTCAAATCCGCCCGCCCCGACCGATATAAGTC